>CAWAIY010000030.1:0-68388 GCA_963782205.1 uncultured Verrucomicrobiae bacterium
ATGAAGTCTCGCGAGCAATTGGATTGTCGAACAGCGCCGCGGTGATGCTCACTACGCTGCCCTCGCTCTTCTGTATCAGCATTTGTTAAAGCGCAAGCTGCGTGATGTAAACGAAGCCCGCGAGATTGGTCGAGACGAGAGCGCGAAATTCCTCGGCCGTGTACTCTATGAACGGCTTCACTAAGAAGATGCCGGCGTTCGCGACCACGGCATCGATCGAGCCGAACCTCTTGATGGCGAGTTCTACAACTTTTTGCGGCGTCTCAAATTGACCTAAGTCGCCGTCGATCAAGGCGAGCTGGTCGGAAGCTGAGAGTTCCATCGATTTCGTCCTGCAACATCGAGGCAGCGAGGTGAGACTCGACATTTACTGAAAGCAATTTGGCCATTCATACCTCGTCGAAGTCCAGCGTCTGGCTAGAATCCTTCATATACAACCACGCTGAACTCAGGGTTCGCGATAGGCACCTTCTTCTGCCTCGAAGCGGACACCCGGGGGCGAGAACTGCTCTTGCGAATGCCGCACGCCCAAAGCACTTTCCGCCGCGTGCCAATCAATTTCAGTGAACCGAGCGGGCGGCCCCTGCCCTCCCACAATTGGTAGGCGAGCATTGCAATCTCATCGTGCCTCTATATTCTCCTCATTTGTTCCTCTTGGTCGCATGCCCAGCGCGGCCCAGTAGCTGCCCGTACACGAGTCCGAAGAAATACGTCCGTAACGCCCCATCGCAACGCGCTGATGATCTCGACGGACGCTCCTCCCAGAAGTGCCGATCACCGCAGTAGCTTGCTGGCGAGCCAGTAATCGCCACTGAACTTTCCCGGACCGGAGCAGATCAGCCAGATAAAGAAGAGCACGTACAGGACTTCCGGAAGGTAGAGCAAATCGTCGAGCCAGCTAAGCGGCGAAAGTCGTTTAGGCAGGGTGGAAAGCGCGCTAGTCAGGATGGCCACAGTCATATCGATCAATAAAACCACGCAGGCCGGACTCGAAAGAAACCCCACGGCCACCAAGGATCCGCCAACGAACTCGACAGCCGACACGAAATAAGTCATCAGGTGGGGAAACGGGACTTTGGCCCTAACGAGCGTTTCGGACATAGTTTGCCTGCTGTCGGCAACCCACAACTTCCTCGCCCCGGAGATGGCGAAGAACAGCCCGAGCGAAAGGCGCACCAGGAAGATGGCATATTGCTCCAAATCATTGCTACCGAGCAGGGCAAACTGGACCAACTGTTTCCAATTCATCTCTTGTCCCTCCATCGAAAAGGAAGTGCTCTAAGGTTACCTATCTCACACTGAGTTCTCCGGTAATTGATCCGCCACTTTCCTGAGCGATCGCATTTGTATTGATCGACGCCAGCTAGTGCAGCATCGATTCCCAATCGGCTGGAACCCTCCCCGCCGGTCCAGGTGTTGGTTGATCCTGCGGATGCGAATGCGGCGGAAGCAGCTCCACACCCTCCACCATCCCCTGTTTCTCGTAATCGAAGAACCAATCCTCACCCGGCTCGAAGCTGGCAATGATCGGATGCCCTGTGGCCGCCGCATGCTTGGACGCATGCTGGCCCGGAGAACTGTCGCAACAACCGATATGCCCACACATCGCGCATCGACGGAGATGAAACCACCAACTTTGCGGTGACGCCAGGCATTCGACACACCCATCGCCACTTGGTTTCGAAGCCGGATTAAGTCCGCGGCGATCTTTCTTCATTTCGTTATTTGCTTCGGATCATGTGCGGTGGGCCCAGGTAAGGAAACTCATCAAGAAAATTGTCGTGCGGCCCGACGTTATCTCCCGTCACCTTCCCGTTGGTGAGAATAGCGAGGAAGACATCAGAAACATCGTCGTTGAGCCCGCGTCCGTTGTCCGGGAAGGACGCAGGGCGTTTCGGGTCATAGCGCAAAACGTCCGGCAACAGTTTTCCCGCGACCCGCTTTGCTTCCTCCGGTGAATACCCGCCCGTGTGTTCCAGGGCGTGCGCGAAGATGGGAACGAAACGGTCATCGTCCGCTGGCTGCCCGGCGAGGTAGGCGTCGTTCTGCTCGCCGGCAAGAAAGGGAGTTTGGTTGGGCCGCGCCCCGCGATCCGCTTGGATCCAGCCTCCCCCGGCGCTGTCAGCTGGAATCAAGGTGCGAGCCCATAGGCCGACCTCTTTCGGCCCAAGAAGGGAGTCGGGCACTTCCAGCACAATGCTGCAGGTATCTTTGTCTGCGAAGAAATCCCCGCTGGTAAACTGGAATTTGTTCAGTGTGCCCAAGACGTCGAAGAAGAAGGGATCGCTGCGCCAACCGGCAAAGAACCGGTGGTCACCAGCCTGCGTCACATGTGCCTCGTGTCCTGTCGAGACCGGCACTCCCTCAACGATAACCTTCCCGCCTCCTCCTGTTTCCGCCGCCTGCGCGCCCTCAACCCTTCGCAGCGTCGCGCTCTGTTCGCCGCTTTCAAACGACGAGAAGTGCACCTCGTAACTAATATTGGCAACGGCATCGCCGTCCGTATCGATCTTTAGCTCGTACCGGGCCTCGGGCGCGAAGGGCTCGGCCGTAGTAGGTCCCGGCGGATTAAGGCCGACGGATGGATGAACGTTCATAATGAAGATCGACTTGTCGGGGTCTCCCGGCTTGGGAAAGGCATACAGGTCGGTCAAGTCGAGGCGCGCGTCCCCGCGCGGGAATCCTATATTGGGACCGGAGTAATGGTGTGACATTGTCTATCTTCTCCAATTGTTCCCGTTAACCATTAACCGTAGGTGAGGTCGGTGCTCTGTCCGACCTCGATAATGTAACCGTCAGGATCGCGGATGTAGCAGCGCGTCTCGCCGTACTTGGGGATCGGCTCGGTGATGAACTCGGCTCCTCGACTTTTCCATAGTTCGTAGCACGCTTGGATATCCGCGACACGGATATTCATAAAGCTGTTGATGTGATTCGGGTCGGGGACGCTGAGCCTTACGGTCGGCTTGTCAGGGGTCGGCCCGCCTCCTACGTTCAAAATCATCCAGATATTCGCAAGCTGAAGGTATGGAGGCGCGTTGCCGTCACCCATGGTCAGAATCCGAGCCCCGAAGACCTTTTCGTAGTAGCGAGCCGATCGCTCGACGTCGGCGACGGTGAGAAAATGTGCCACGCTGAACCCGTCCCGCGGGGGCATCTCGTAGCTCTTCGCCTCGATTTGCACGCCGCTGATTGACGACCCCGATTCCGAGTCAGCCATGAGTTTCAGAAGCGCCTGAGCTGCCGAGGTCGACGAGGCAGGATTCTGGCCAGTAACGAGCCGGCCATCAGTGATGGAAAACGGCTGCCAGTTCGCCTTCTTTTCAAAGATGGCACCGAGCCGCAGCAGTTCATCTTCGACCAGGAACGGCACAACCTTCGTCAGTTGCATCTCCTCTTCCTCGCCGTTCGTGAAACCGGCCACGTGTTTTCCTTTCACCAGCGGAGCGCCCTGGTAGGTCACGTGCCGGAGCACACCAGGCGAGTGGCAGACCAGTGCGATCGGCTTGCCGGAGTTATAAAACGATTCGAGCAGAGCAATGGAAACGGGGTCTTCGGCCAGATCCCACATCGGGCCGTGCCCACCTGGATAAAATACGGTGTCGAAATCTTCCGACTTCACGCTCGAAAGCTTTACCGTGTTAGCGAGAGCCTTTTGCGCGCTCGAATCCTTTTTAAAACGCGACATCGCCGGCGTCTGATTTTCCGGCAGATCACTCTTTGGATCGAGCGGTGGCTGGCCGCCTTTCGGAGAGGCCAGGGTCAGATCGATGCCGGCGTCTCTAAAAACAAAGTAAGGAGCTGCGAACTCTTCCAACCAGAAACCAGTTTTGCGGCCGGTGTTACCCAGTTGGTCATGCGAAGTTAATACCATCAGTATTTTCATTGTTTCCTCCAATTGTGCGAGCGACCCCGGAACGTGAATCCGTGGGCGGCGCCGCGTCTATTTCATAAATGTCCTAACGAGTGCCGCGATTTCGTCCGCTTCGGTATCGAGCGCGAAATGTCCCGCGTCGAGGACGTGAACTTCCGCATTCGGCACGTCCTTGCGGTAGCGTTCTGGCTCTCCGGAATCGAAAGAGAGATCGTACTTGCCCCAGATCACCAGTAGGCGCGGATGCTTCTCGCGCATCCAGGCCTGCCATTTCGGGTAGGCGTCAACGTTCGTCCGATAGTCGTAGAACAGATCGCTTTGGATTTCGGCCTGGCCCGGCTGATTGAGAAAATAATATTCATCGGTCCAAAGATCCGGGTCATAGCGATCCACATTTGGATCGTTCCCGACGTGCCGGGTTCGCGTCGTCTGCAGCGAAAGCAGATTTGTGCGCAGCGCATCCTCGTGCGCGGCGCGATCTCTCCAAAACTCGCGCCGCGTCTTCCAATTCGCACCAAGGCCTTCGTTATGCCCAGCCGCGTCTTGAACGATGAGTGCCTCGACGCGCTCCGGGTGCGCCAGCGCCATGCGAAAACCGACCGGGCCGCCGTAATCGTGCATGTAAAGTGTGTAACGCGAGAGCCCGAGCGCCTCGGTAAAGTGATTCATGATCTCGGCGATGTGATCGAACGTGTAGGCAAATTTCTTCGGGTCCGGCCAATCGCTGTGTCCAAAGCCCGGGTAATCGGGCGCGACGAGGTGGAACCGATCGGAAAGCCGCGCGAAGAGCGGCTCGAATTGCCGCGAAGAAGTTGGAAGACCGTGCAGCAAGAGAAGAGTCGGCGCGTCTTTCGGGCCGGCCTCTCGGTAAAAGATCGACAATCCATCAATCTGTTTCGTGCGATAAAAAGTCGGGTATTCCATGGCGGATTCCTTTCCATTGACGTGGGCGAGGGCGAGCAATTCAAACGAACACGCGAGCATCACAATCTGTGAGACAACAGTTCGCTGCATGATCGCTCTTCTTAGTTGGACACTTCAAAAATCACGTCCAGTAACACCGGTGTGCCAAGCGGAAGGCTGGCCACGCCATAGACCGAGCGGCAAGGGTTCTTGTTTTCTCCGAACACGTCTTGCAGCAATTCCGAAGCGCCGTCAGCGACTTTCGGCTGGTCGCGAACGTCGCCCGAAGTCGCGACCGACACGCCGAGCCGGACGATTCGCGTCACTTTGTCGAGTGATCCCAAATATTCTCGCGCGACTGCGAGCAGATTAAGCGCCGCGAGCCGAGCGGCTTTGCGTCCGGCTTCGACATCGAGCTCGGCGCCGATGCGGCCGACGTATTTCGCCGCGCGTCCCTCGGTGGGAAGCATGCCGGTCAGGAAAAGGAGATTACCTGTCTGGACCGCTTCCGCGTAGGTGCCAAACGGTTGCGGCGGGACCGGAAGTTTGATGGCCGAGTTCCTGCAAACGCTGTTCGGCGCCGGTCGGATTGGAATTTTCAGGTGTTACCATTTGCCAATGTGGGCCCCACCGTCCACGTGCAACACCTCCCCTGTGATTTGACGAGCTTCGGTCAGATAAACGACCGCGCTGGCGATGTCTTCTACCGTCGTGACCGAGCCCATCGGCGAAGCGCTTTTCAGCGAGTCCTTCGGAGCATCAGCGTGCAGCGGGCTGTCGACGACGCCCGGCGCGACGGCATTGAATCGAATGTGCTCTTTTGCATATTCCAAAGCCAAACTTCTCACCACCGCGTTCAGGCCACCTTTAGTCATCATGGCCACGGAAGCCGGCGCGCCGGCAATTGGATTGTCGGCCAGCGCCGCAGAGATGCTCACGATGCTGCCGCCGCTCCTTTGCGTTTGCATCTGTTTAACCGCCAGCTGCGTGATGTAAACGAAGCCCGCGAGGTTGGTCGAAACCAGCGCGCGAAAGTCGTCTGCCGTATATTCTGTGAACGGCTTTGCGATGAAGATGCCGGCGTTCGCGACGACGGCATCGATCGAGCCGAACTTCTCGAGCGCGAGCTTCGGCCACTTTCCGCGCCGTCTCAAATTGGCCGATATCGCCATCGACCAGTGCGAGGTGGTGGGAAGCTGAAAGCGCGTTCGATTTCGTCGCGCTTCGCGCGGTCGCTACCACATCGTAGCCGCGCGCGAGAAACGCCTGGGCGATGCCCGCGCCGATCCCTTGCGACGCTCCGGTCACGATCACTGTCTTCCGGTTTCTTTGCATAAAACTAACGCGGCGATCTGAATGCTTCGAACCTCGTCCAGAAGCGTGATCACGCTGTCAGGGCGAGCCACGACGCTCTGGCTTCGCATTCATATTTCGGGTGCGACTGGCTGGTCGAGCGCATTTTTCTTGTCAGACGATTTCCGATGGTCCTCGTGGCACTCTCGATTTACCTGCAGGTGCCATGGAAGGCTTGACAGAGCGCATCCGAATTACCCAACCTCCAAGACATGAAAGTTCCCTCCAGATGCAGAGCTGTAATTATCGGGTTGGCGGCAGGCATCGTCCTCGCCGGCAGTCTCGCGGCGAAAGAGAAAGAACTCCCAGCAGCAAGTCCGGAGACGGAGAGCCAGGCTCCGCACCTTCTGCTTGCGAATGTTTGGAACCCGTCGATTGATCCGACCGGCTGGTGGATGAGCGAGAAATATGATGGGCTGCGCGGCTATTGGGACGGCCGAGAGTTATGGACCCGGCAGGGGAATCTGATTCACGCCCCGGATTATTTTCTGGCCGAGCTACCGCGCGACATTGCGCTGGACGGAGAGTTATGGGTTGGTCACGGAAAGTTCGAGGAAACCATCAGCATCGTGCGTTCAGAGACGCCGGATAATCGCTGGAAAGGTGTCCGGTTTATGGTTTTCGATGCCCCGCAGGCCAAAGGCACCTTCGAAGAGCGAATGCAATTCTTGCGCGTGACTTTGCCCGAGGGAAACCGCTTTGTCAGGCTTGTTGCGCAGCAACGCTGCCAAGGCGCGACCCAACTCCTGGCCGAGCGTGATCGTATCGTCCGGCTGGGCGGTGAAGGATTGACGCTGCGTCAGCCGGAGTCGGCCTACGAAGCGGGACGCTCAGCTACCTTGCTCAAGGTCAAACCTTACGACGATGCGGAAGCGACTGTCATCGCCTGCGAGCCGGGGAAGGGGAAATACGCGGGCAAGCTTGGGGCGCTCCGGGTGCGGACGGATGATGGCCGGGAATTCTCCATCGGGAGTGGCTTGAGCGACACTGACCGGGAATCGCCTCCGCCCGTGGGAACGGTCATCACCTATCGGTTTCGCGGACTAACTGCCAAAGGCTTGCCGCGGTTTCCGTCCTATTTTCGTGTACGCCGGGATTAATCGACGAAACAACCCGACGATAACAGAGTGTCCGCAAGTCATTGACGAACGAGATCACGAACATTTTCCGAATAATGGCGCTCGGACTGTGTGTGGCGGTGGGCTGCCGGTCTGCGAGGTGATCTGCGCGTTCCATGATTTCTCAATCGACGGACCGATTGCCCTGAGTTTTTGGGGAATCGGCGCGGGCTCGTCGGACTCCGATAATAATTGTGCTTTGCGGGCCAGAGGGTTCATTGAGCGGAAATGGAACGCCGCCTTGCTGCCATCCTTGCGGCCGACGTCGTTGGCTACAGCCGCCTGATGGGGCTCGATGAAGTCGGGACGTTGGCCGCCTTTAACGCGATCAAGACCGAACTGATCGATCCCGCCATCGCGCGGCACGATGGACGCACGGTTAAACTTACGGGCGACGGGATGCTGGTCGAGTTTGCCAGCGTGGTCAGCGCGGTGAACTGCGCGGTCGGGATGCAACGGCAGTTGCGAAAGCGAAACGAGAAGCTGGCGGCGGAGCGGCGGCTCGAATTTCGCATGGGGGTGAACATTGGCGACGTCATCGTGGAGGGCGAAGATATTTTCGGCGATGGAGTGAATCTCGCCGCCCGCCTGGAAGGCATTGCGCCGCCCGGCGGCATCGTCATTTCGCGCTCGGCGCGCGAACACGTCGGCAACCGTCTCGACCTTCTCTTCGAGGACATGGGCGAGCAGGAACTGAAGAACATCGCCCGGCCGGTTCACGTTTACCGGGTCTCGTTGGCCGAAGCCGGACTAACGATCAAAGCACCCGCCGCAAAGGAGCGGCCGTCGATCGCCGTTCTGCCTTTCAGTAACATGAGCGGCGATCCCGAGCAGGAGTATTTCAGCGATGGGATCACGGAAGACCTGATCACCGACCTATCCAAGGTTTCCGGGCTCTTTGTCGTCGCGCGACATAGTTCCTTTACCTACAAGGGACGCCCGACAAAGGTGCAACAGATCGGCCGCGAGCTGGGTGTGACATCGATTCTTGAAGGAAGTGTGCGCAAAGCCGGCTCCCGCGTGCGCGTGACAGCGCAACTCGTTAGCAGCAGCGACGGCGGACAGGTCTGGGGCGACCGCTTCGATCGCGAGCTAACAGACATTTTTGCCATTCAGGACGAAATTACCCATGCCATTGTCGAGCAGCTCAAGGTCAAGCTCCTCCCGCAGGAACAGGAACGAATCGCGCAGGCGCCGACCGGGAACGTTGAAGCCTATACCTATTACCTGCGTGGCCGGCAGTTCCTGCTCCGTGGTTACAAGGGTTACTACCAACTGGCGCGACGAATGTTCGCCAAGGCGGTCGAGCTCGACCCGCTCTACGCCCGGGCCTATGCCGGGGTGGCGAATTGCGACGCCTTCATTTTGTTGCACACCAAGGCCGACGTCATGATCGCAAATATCCTCGCGACGAGTGCCAGGGCCATTGATTTGGACGACAAACTGTCCGAAGCGCACGCCTCGCTCGGGCTGGCGCTGGCCCTGGCCGACCGTTATGGGGAAGCGGTCGAAGAATTCGAGAAAGCCCTCGCGCTCGATCCGGATTCCTTCGAGGCGAACTATTTTTATGGCCGCTCCGCCTTCGCTGAAGGTGAAGAAGAAAAAGCGGCGACTCTGTTTCAGCGCGCTGCGGAGATCAAACCCGACGACTATCAAACCCTCTGCCTCCTTGTGCCTATCTACAAGACGTTAGGCAGAGAAGCGGATAGCCAGAGAGCGGCCCGGGAAGGCCTGGCGCGGGCCGAGCGCCAGCTTGCCCTGGAGCCCGATAATCCGCGACCGGCTTATCTTGGCGCAAACTGTCTCCTCGCTCTCGGCGACCACGAACGGGCGCACGATTGGACAGTGCGCGCCCTCGCGATCGATCCGGACGACATCCTGGTGCAATACAACGTGGCTTGTATCTACAGCCACATGGGCAAAATCGAAGAGGCGCTGGAGTTACTGGAGCGTTCGTTACCGCGAACCGGACATGAGTGGGCCCGGTGGGTCCGGCATGATTCCGATTTGGATCTTTTGCGGAAACATCCTCGTTTTCAGCGTATCCTCGACCTGACAAAGTCGCGGTGAAACTGAAACCAACGTGCGGCGCGAAGCCGCTCGCTTTTTCTGACGCTAAACATCTCCTGATCGCCTGCTCGCATTCGTCGCCGCCACTCGTCGACAACGCGAGGATGGGCATTTGGTCTTGCCGCGTCGCACCTGAAATCAAGCCGGGATAGAATACAGCGGGAGCGTTTTCGCTCTGCGCGTAGAACTGAGTGTCGATGGTCGATTTGACCCCGGCCTAAGGACGGCGCTGTCTGGCATTCGGCCGAAATTGCGCCACATTAGCGGCCGCGATGCGCAAACACGGAATCACAGTTGGAATATTGCTCGCTGCCTCTCTGGCGACCGCCAGTGCGGCCGACAGGGCGTGGTACGGCTTCCACATCAAACCGGAAACCACCGGCTTCCCATTGAATCCGATCGTTAAATCGGTGGTGATCGACAAGGTGAAGGAGAATTCGCCCGCTTCAGCCCAACACATTCGGGCCGGCGACGAGATCATCGAGGCGGACGGCAATGTCGTCCCCGGCACGCGAGCCATTCGACTGATCTTCCTCCTGAACAAGGAGCCGGGAAGCATCCTGCACCTGCAGCTAAGGCGAGCCGACGGCAAGAGATACACGGTTGTGGTACAGGGAATCAAAAAGCCGCGCGCCTAATGAGCGGGCGGAACGGGGTTAACCTCTGCCGATGCAAAAGATTTCACCATTCTTGTGGTTTGACGATAACGCGGAAGAAGCCGCGAAGTTTTACACCTCCGTTTTCAAAAACGCGAAGATTAACAGGATCACGCGCTACCCGGAAGAATCGGCGAAGCAAATCGGGCGGGAGCCGGGTTCGGTCATGACGGTGGAATTTACGCTCGATGGCGTTGAGTTTGTGGCGCTGAATGCGGGGCCGCAGTTCAAGTTCACCGAAGCGGTGTCGTTCGTGGTGATGTGCGACACCCAGGCCGAGGTCGATTATTACTGGGAAAAACTGACCGCCGACGGCGGCGAGCCCGGCGTCTGCAGCTGGCTGAAAGACAAATATGGCTTGTCGTGGCAAGTGCAGCCGCGTTTGCTCATTGAATTGCTCGGCGATTCCGACAAAGCCAGGGCCGAACGGGTCATGGGCGCGATGATGAAAATGACCAAGATCGACGTCGCTGCGCTAAAGGAAGCAGCGGCCGGATCGTGACCGCCAAAGCTGCCAGCTAGCGTGCGGGATTCGCCCCGGACTCTGCAGGGCGGGAACCGGCAGCCGGCGCGGAATCAGTGTCTGCCTAAGCCGCCTTGGTTTCCGCCTTGAGCGTCGCCATGTCGATGACGAAACGGTATTTCACGTCACCGCTTACGACTCGTTCCCATGCCTGGTTAATGTCCTGCATGGAAGTCATCTCGATCTCGGGCATGACGTTGCGCTCGGCGCAGAAGTCGAGCATCTCCTGTGTCTCCTTGATTCCGCCGATGCCGGAGCCGGCGAGGGAACGCCGTTGCATGATGAGATTAAAGATCTGCGGTGAAGGATGCGGTGTGGCGGGCGCGCCCACCAGCACCATGGTGCCGTCGCGCTTGAGCAGGCTGATGAAAGGGTCGAGGTCGTGCGCCGCGGAGACGGTGTTCACGATCAGGTCGAGCTGGCCGTTGTAGCGCTCCATCTCCTCTTTGTTCTTGGAGATGATGACATCGTCGGCGCCGAGTTTCCTGCCGTCGGCTATCTTGCCCGGAGAGGTGGTGAAAAGAATGACTTTCGCGCCCATGGCGTGGGCGAGTTTTACTCCCATGTGACCGAGACCGCCGAGGCCGACGATGCCCACAGTTTTGTCGGAACCTGCATGCCAATGGCGAAGCGGCGAGTAAAGAGTAATCCCGGCGCAAAGGAGGGGTGCGGCGTGGGCCGGATCCACACCCTGCGGGACGCGCAGGACGTAATGCTCGTCCACCACGATGACCGTCGAATAGCCACCCTGGGTCGGTCGCCCGGTTTGTTTCTCCACCCCCATGTAGGTGCCCTGCATTCCTTCCGTGCAGTAGTTTTCGAGATCGGCGTTGCAGTTATCGCAATGCCGACAGCTGTCGACGATGCAGCCTACCCCGACGAGATCGCCGACCTTATGTTTGGTCACGTTTTTCCCCGTCTTCACGACCTTGCCGATGATCTCGTGCCCGACGACCTGCGGATAGGTTACAGGCACCCATTCGCTGCGCGCGTAGTGCAGATCGGAATGGCAAACGCCGCAGAACAGGATGTCAATCTGCACGTCATTATCGCCGACCTCGCGCCGGTGGAAATCCCAGGGTTTGAGTGGTGTTTTCGGGTCGAAGGCGGCGTAGGAATGGGCGTCGATCATAAGAAATTGGTTGAGTAGGAATTTTACGCAGGGAGAGCAGTTTCGCGACCCGGAATTCAGGGCGCGACCCCAATGCCAACTTCCGGATGGAGGCAGGATTTCCAATGACTGGCGATGTTTACGCGGCCGCTCGATCTGCCAATCTGCTCAAGGAAACGCCGACCGATACCGTTTTCAAAAGCCCGAACCGACGACGCTGATTGACATTCTTCGAGGCAGAATATTAGCCTCGGCTCCGTGCCGGAGGAGAAGGCCACGCGCATCGCCAGCCGATACGACGCAGTCATCGCGACGTTCGTTGGAGTCTGCGCGCTTTTTGTGTCCGGCTACACTGCCTACATGCAACGCCAGCAGGTGCGCGCGGCGGTTTGGCCGATCCTCGAATTTGATAGCAGCAACGATCCCGACATTCACTTCACCCTGGCCAATAAGGGCGTGGGCCCCGCGATCATTCGCCGTGTCGTCGTGAAGGTGGACGGCCAGCCTGTGATCAACTGGACTGCGGCGCTCGAGAAACTGCTTGGGCCGGGGAAGCATCTTTATTCAGAGAGCGACATGAACGGCCACGTGCTCTCGGCCGGTGAATCGATGATCGTCTTTACCCCTCGCAATCCTGAGAACAATCCGCTCGTCTTCGACAAGTCCAATCCGCTCTGGATTGAGATGAACAAGCAGCGTGAACGTGTCGCGGTCGAGATCTGTTACTGCTCCACGCTTAACGAATGCTGGACCTTGCGCGGCGGTGGGATGGCTACCGGCACCACCGCGGAGACGAGCCGTTGCCCGAGCCCGTCCGCGACCAGTTTCCAGCAGTAGTCACGTGACGATTCGGAGACGGGAAATTGCTTTTCGGGGCGTCTCACCTCGGCTAGTGAAAGGCCGTGCACTTCAAAGCCTTGATTGTCATCGCGCTGTTGACCGTCCAGGTCTTCGCCGCGCCGCCGTCGCTTGAGATTAAACTCAAGCATAAGAGCGCTAAAGAAGCGCAGACGAAAGAGCAGCTCGAGCACCTGGTGCAGACCTATCCGCTGGCTCCCTGGTATTTCACTCGCTTGATCGAGATCGACGAGACTGCAATTCCACATAGTGACCCGGTCTTAACTCTGCATACAAGGCATTTGAAGGATGACGACCTTTTCCTTTCCACGTTTGTGCATGAGGAGATCCACTGGTTTCTCGACGCGCATGACGAGGAGACGAAGGCGGCGGAAAACGACCTGCGCACGCTCTTTCCGAAAATCCCAATTGGGTTTCCCGATGGCGCCGAGAGCGAGGAATCAGGTTATCTTCATCTACTCGTGAACTTCCTCGAATGGCGCTCCGACAAGGAGTTAATGGGCGAGCTCCGCGCCCGGCAGGTCATGGAATTCTGGGCTCACGATCACTACCGGGTCCTTTACCAGTTGGTGCTCGATCATTCGAAGGAAATAGGAGAGATCATCTCGAAACACCACCTGGCATTGCCGGCCTCCGGCTAGAACGCCGCTCGTCGGGTTACGCCTTAGTTAACGGGATTTTGCCGCTTCGGGAGGCTGCAGATACTTATCGAACCACGCGATGGTCTGATCGAGACGGTCGACCTGGTTCTCCGGTTTCACGAACATGTGACCTTCACCGGGATAAACGATGAGCTTCGTCGGGACGCCCAAGGTCTTGAGCGCGTGCCAGAATTCCTGAGACTGCGGCGCGGGACATTCCGCGTCGTGTTCGCCGACGATGACCAGCGTCGGCGTTTTCACCTGCTTGACGAACTGGATGGGCGAACTCTTCGCGTAAACCGCCGGGTCGTCATAGACCGACGCGCCGAAGAACGGGATCATCCATTGGTCGATCAGGTTTTGGCCGTAGTAACTCTGCCAGTTCGCAATCCCGGCGCCGGCCACGGCGGCGTGGAAACGATTGGTCTGCGTGACTGTCCACATGGTCATGAACCCGCCGTAACTCCAGCCGGTGACACCGAGGCGGGCGGGATCGATCGGGTATTTCTTCAGCGCGGCGTCGATCCCGGCGAGCGTGTCGCGCAGGTCGCCACCGCCGAAATCCTTCACGTTGGCGCGCGTGAAATCTTCGCCCTGCCCATAACTGCCGCGCGGGTTGGGCAGGAAAACGTAATAGCCGCGGTTGGAGAGGGCGGCGATGATGACGCGTGACATCCCGAACCCGGCCGGCCAATCGGGCGTGGTGACTCCGGATGGTCCGCCATGGATCAGAACAACCAGCGGATATTTCCTGTTCGGCTCAACTTTCGCCGGCGGAAGCAACCAGCCTTGAATCTTTTCTCCTTCGTTCGTCCACTCGAGGTTCTCCGCTTTGCCCCAGGTCGGTTTCAAGTCGGCGTTGTCGTGGGTCAGCTGATGCAATTGTCCAATTGGTCCGGCCCAAATCTCCGGCGGCGTGTCGAAGCTGCTCCGGACGAGCGCCGCGACCTTGCCGTCGCGGGCGAGGGCGAAATTGGGAAAATTGCCGAAAGCATAAAAGCCTTCCGGCGCCTGCCAGAGAGTGCGAATGGAGTTATCGGCCAGGCTGAGTTCCGAAATGGCGCTGCCGCCTCCTACATACTCGGTCAGGAGAAGGCGCTCCGGCGCCTGCCAGAAGAACGAGCTGATCGAGCTTTTTCGTTTCGGGGTCCGATTCGTCAGGTTCTGGCCGGTCGCGGAGACAGTGAAGAGATCGCCCCCGTGAAAGCCCTCATCGCTCATGATCCCTTCGATGAAGGCGACCGACTTGCCGTCCGGCGACCAGCGTGGGACGGCGACCTGCAGAGAAGGTTTGTAGATCGACGTCGCGCTGCCTTTGCCCAGATCGATCGTGTAGATTTGCGCGATCCACCAGTTGTTGTTGCCCGGGCCGGGCGCGGCGCTGGCCACGAAAGTCTTTCCGTCCGGCGACCAGTCGAAATCGTAAATGTGCAGATCAGCCGGTGAGACCTGGCGGACCTTTTTGGTCGCGAGGTCGAGCACCGCGATCCGCTGATTATGAATCGCGGTATCGACCACCCCGGTCGTGCTCGGCGCCGCGACCAGCGGCCCGCCGCCGCCCGCGCCTTCAATGTAGAGAAAAGCGATCTGTTTCCCGTTCGCCGACCAATGCGGCCGCGCGGCGTATCCCTGCAGCGTCGTTAGCTTCTGCGGATTCGAGCCATCGGCATTCGCCGTCCAGAGCTGGCGCTGATCGTCTTTCTCACCCGCAGTGGAAAAGAAGGCGATCGTTTTGGAATCCGGCGCCCAGGCCGGATCGCTATCGACGCGCTCGCCGTTCTCGCCCGGAAGAGACAACCGGGTTGCCGCGCCATTGCCGGATACAGTCGTTAGGTAGAGAGGCTTTGGTTTGGCGGTGGCGGCGGTCGATTGCACCCAGGCGACGCGCGCGCCATCCGGCGAGAGCGCGATATCGCCAAACAACACTGTTTTCCCGAGCTGCTGAGTGAGTTCCATACTTTGGGCAAATAGCAGCGTCGGGCAGAGAAGCGACGAGAAGAAAATGCTTGCTCATGAGTTCGCAGTCTTGAGCGCCCGTTTCGGCCAGTAGCAAGCGGTTTGGACTGCCGACGGCCCTGGGGTAGGGAGGGGCCGGCCTTTTGCATTTGGCGCGGGCCTGCGTCCAGTCGTGGAGTCATGCGCTGATTCCGCCGCTTCGACAGAACTTTCGCAAATCTGCGTGATCGCGTTTGTCTTGTCACGGGCGCGACCTCCGGGATTGGGCGGGTGGCCGCGACGGCACTCGCGGGCATGGGCGCGACGGTCCTGCTCACAGGGCGCGATCGCGGGCGAGGGGAGGCGGCGGTGGAGGAGATTCGGCGGCGCGGCGGGAACGGCGGAGTTTCTGCAAGCGGATTTCGCCTCGCTGCGCGCGGTACGCGAGCTGGCCGCGGAGGTGCGTTCCCGACACGCGCGGCTCGATGTTCTGCTCAACAACGCCGGCGCCGTGAACCTGGAACGACGGCTCACTCCGGACGGAATCGAGCAAACATTTGCCGTCAATCATCTCGCAACTTTTCTGCTCACGGAGGAATTGCGGGATCTGCTCGTGGCCAGCGCGCCAGCCCGCATCGTAACTGTTTCCTCCGAGGCGCACCGGGCGTTGGAGACTCTCGACTTCGACAACCTGCAGGGCGAGCGGCGTTACAAACCGTTGCTCGCTTACAGCATCTCGAAGCTGGCGAATGTCCTGTTTACTTACGAGCTGGACCGCCAGCTCCGCGACCGCGGGGTGACGGTGAATTGCGTGCATCCCGGCGTCGTGAACACCGGGATCTGGAGTGCGAGTCGCGGCTTTATTCGGCTGCTCATTTGGTTAGCGCAGCCGTTCATGATCTCAGCGGAACGTGGAGCGCGCCCGCTGATCAAGCTGGCGACCGATCCGGACTGCGCGTCGGTCAGCGGCTGCTATTTCAAAAAGGAGAAAGCCGTCCCCTCTTCGCCGCTGAGCTACGACACCCAAGTGGCGGCGCGCCTTTGGGAAAGGAGCGCGGCGATGGTCGCCGCGGTACCCTGAGGCCATCAGCGGCGCCTCCTGAAGTGAGGCGCCGGCGCGCCAGAGTCGTTAGGCTCTAGGGATCCTTGAGTCCGTTCTGCCGTCGTATTTCCGGCATCTTGTCCTTGATCTTCGCGATATGGTCGCGGAGCGCGACCAGGCCGGCGCGAATCTGGGCATAACGCTCCGGTGATTTGCTCTTGGGAGTGAAGTCGTTGCTGTGCGCGGCGTCCCATTCGAGCGCGTGATTCATTTCCGCCAGCCAAATGTCGGGCTTGCCCCCGGCATACTCATTGATCGGCCGCCCGATGGTCTCGGAAAGCGAGGCGAAGACTGCCGGGTCGCCATCAGGCGGCAGATCCGGGTTGGCCGCCAGGTAGTAGCGGTAGCGAATTTGCCCGACATAAAACCAGAAGAGAGCCTCTTGTTTGGTGGCTGGGTCTTTGAAAAGCCTGGAGGCAAGAAGGTAGTAATCGGCCGGGTGCTTTTTCTCGATGTTCTCCTTGAGCTGGGCGGGAGTTTGATCAGCCAGGTCATCGGCGGGCGCGCGGGTGGCCAGAAGCGCCGTTAGTGCAAGGCAGGAGAGAAGGGTTTTCATGGGCGCTAACAGAAACTGCCGACAGGCCGAGGTGCGTGCAAAGGCAAATTAACGGCCTTGCGCGGCTATTGGCTGCTGTTGCCTGCTCGCGCTTTTTTCGCTTCGTCGATCACGCGCTGCTCGATCTCGCGCGGCATTTCTTCGTAGCGGCTGAATTGCTCGGAGTGAACGCCGCGTCCGCCAGTGAGCGAGCGCAGAATACTGGCGTAACGGTAGAGTTCCATCGCGGGAACCTCGGCCCGGACGATTTGAAATTGTCCATCGACATCCGTGCCGACAATTCTCCCGCGCCGGCTGGAGAGATCGCCCACGACTTTGCCCATGCAATCTTCGGGAATACGCACCTCGACCGAATGGATTGGTTCGAGCAAACAGGGCTGCGCTTTCAGGAACGCTTCCTTAAACGCCCAATAGCCCGCGACCTGGAAGGCGATGTCCTTCGAATCCACCGGGTGCATCTTGCCGTCGAAAAAATTCGCCGCGACGTCCACCACGCGACAGCCGGCGAGAATTCCTTCCGCGCACGCGTTCTCGATCCCGCGCTCGACCGACGGCACGAAGACGCGGTCCACGCACTGACCGGAAAGGGATTCGCTGAATGCGATCCCGGAGTCGCGCGGCGCGGGCGCGAGCTTGAGCTCGACTTCGGCGAATTGGCCCGCGCCACCGGTTTGCTTCTTGTGCCGATACCGGTGCTCGGCGCGGCCACGAATCGTTTCGCGATACGGCACCCGCGGCTCGACCAGGTCGAAATGAAGGTGGAACCGCCGCCGCAGACGCTCCGCGATCACTTCGAGATGGAGTTCGCCCTGCGCGGAAACGATCGTCTGGTGCAACTCGGGATCGGCGTGGAAAACAAAGGCCGGATCTTCGTTGTGCAAGGTGGCGAGGCCCGCGGCCATTTTGTCCTCTTCACCTTTCGCCCTGGGTTCCAGCGCGGCGTGAATGTTCGGGCGCGGATACTTCGGCACGGGAAGTTTGACGGGATGATTCGGGGCGCAAAGCGTGTCGCCGGTGTGGGTGTTCTTGAGTTTCACCGTCGCGCCAATGTCGCCCGCGCCGAGGCGCGAGACCGCCTCGCGCATGTGGCCGTTGAGCAGAAAAATCTGCCCGATGCGTTCCGTGATGTCGCGGTTCGCGTTGAACGCATCGCCGCCGGTCGTGATTTGGCCGGAATAAATCCGGAAGAACGAAAGCTCGCCGAAATGCTCTTCGTTCATCGTCTTGAAGACCTGCAGCACCGGCGCGGTGCCGCCGAGTTTCACTTCCACCTGGGCCCCGCTGCGCGCGTCCTCTGCATCGACCTTCGCGTGATCGAGCGGCGAGGAACCGTATTTCGCAATAAAATCGAGCAGGCGCGCAACGCCGACATTCGACGTAGCCGACGTGCAGAAGAGCGGGATCAACGCCTGCTTCTGCACCGCGGCGTGAATGTCCGCCCGAAATTCTTCCTCCGAGAGCGAGCCTTGCTCGAAAAATTTGTTCAGCAACGCGTCGTCCGATTCCGCGATGAGCTCGATCAATTCACGATGCAGTTGGGTGACGCGCTCTTTCCATTCGCCCGTCGCCGGCTCTTCGCGAAACTTCCCGCGCCCATCGGTTTCGTAGGTCACGACTTCGTTGCGCAAGACATCGAGCACCTGGTTGAAGTCCGGCCCGGGATTGATCGGCACGTTCAACGGAAAAACTTTCGGCCCGTAGTGCGCGCGTGCGTCGGCCAGCACTTCGTCGAAGTGGGCGTTCTGTTTGTCCACCGCGTTGACCACGATGACCTTGGGGATGCCGCAGTCCGTCGCGCAATTCCAGACCCGCTCCGTGCCCACGCCGATGCCTTCCTGCGCGTGCACCACCACGAGAGCGAAATCCGCCACGTGCACGGCCGCGAGCGCCTCGCTCATGAAGTCGAGATAACCCGGGGTGTCGAGGATGTTGAGCTTTTTGCCCATCCAGGTGCCATGCAGGAGCGAAGTCTGGGTCGAGATCTGGTGCTGCTTTTCGCTCACGTGATAATCCGAAACGGTCGTGCCCTGCGCGATGCTGCCCATCCGCCCGATCACGCCCGCGCACGCCAGCATCGCCTCGCTCAGCATCGTCTTGCCGGACGACGCGTGACCCACGATGGCAAAATTCCGAAGATCCCCTGGAGAAGGCTTGGCCATAACTCAAATCGTTCCTGCTCTAAGCACGCCTCGAATTCGTCGCGGGCGCAAGCGGAAATCTCCGGCTAGTTGCGCGAGCGTTGATAATCTCGGCATCAAATCGATCGGGCGACGCGAACGTCAGCGAGCATTTGAAAGCCGGGCCGTTCGCTTCGCGAGCCGTTACGGCAGATTTCAGTTTTCAGCGTTTTATAAGAGCCCGTTCCATCTCGGAAACGCGACTGCGAAGCGGCAATGCTGCTGACCGCCGACCTCGGATTTCTGATGTCTAATCGGCCTCTCCCCGCCGGCTTTAAGAGGTCGGCGATTCTGTCTCGCTCCCCGCGCGCAATGACGCGATTTCCGCCTGGTTCGCTTCCCGCACAGTCGAAACGCGCATGGATTCAATTCGCCCGCCGGCGAATTTTCCAGTGACGAACAAGCCAGTCGGATGCGTGCCGACCGACTCCACATGAAAGAAGTCCGCTCCCACAGGCTGCCGATCTGTCGCCGGCTGGACGACCATCAGTTTGCCGGCATGGGCGCGGCGATATGTTTGCGCCGGTGTGAGGGTTCCGGTGGCGGCCGAGTGTATGGTCATCATGTCGGAAGGTACGGCCGCGCGGCGCGATATGATAGCCCCTTTCGTCCGATCGTCTTCGGCGAGCCAACGCAGTCAGCCCTGAATCTCGGCAGGTCCGATTAAGCGCAGAGCGCTAAAAGACATCCCGTCACTCCGGCGGGCGTCGACTGTGGCGGCCTGTTCCTACCGAAAGAAGACGAAATAACCCAAGGTAGCCAGCAGCACCACGGCCGTGATCAACCAGGGAAGGATTTTCGGATCGAAGTGCGGCAGGGGCGATCCCGAGAGCAAGGCGGGAGCACAATGCCGGCAGCGATGATCGACGATCGAGAGGGCATAACCGCAAATTGGGCAATCTTCCAGAGGCACACTTCACCCATCGCAGGGTTTGGCGCGATAGCGAACCGGCCCGCGCAACGTTCGCGCGAAAAACTCGCCGAAGAGATTACGGCCACGGCCGGTTGATCCGCCTGTCAGGATTCTGTCGTGAGTCTCGCTGAGATCAAAAATGCGGTGGCCGCGCTCTCGCCTTGCGACTTAACCAAGGACTTTCGATAGTAAGCTTTGACCACAAAGGTCTGCGGATCCCGAAAGGTCTGCCCCTACTTCTGATTTTCGATTTCGTCCGCGAGCGCGCCGGCATCGTAAACTTTGCGCAGCGCTTCGTCGATCGCGGCGGAATCGACAGAAACGGCGCGTGCCTGTTTGTTGTCGTAGATGTAATCGAGGACGAGCGATTGGATGTTGCCGTCGAAAATGATTCCGACGAATTCGCCGGCCCGATTGACGACCGGGCTGCCGCTATTGCCGCCGATGATGTCAGCGTCGCAGACGAAATCGAAGTTTGTGCCTAACGAGAGCTGACTTTTGCGATCGACCCAGCGCTGCGGCAAATTGAAGGGCGGCTTGTCCTCATGCTCGGCCGCGCGTTGATAAAGACCGGCGAAATCGGTGAAGGCCGGAATCTGTTTTCCGTTCTCTTCGTAGCCGCTCACGGTGCCGTAGGAAAGGCGCAGGGTGAAGGTCGCATCCGGATAGGTGCTCGTGCCTTCGATCGCGAAACGCGCCCGGGCGATTTGGGCATAGGCCTGCTGCCGCGCTTCGTCATTCGCATCGTAAACTTTGCGCGCGGCCCGCGCGGTCGGGTCGATCAGAAGGGCGAGGTTGAGCATCGGATCATTGGCCGCTTTGATCGCGGCGCTGTCGCCGGCAAAGAGTTTCTTACGGAAAGCGACGTCCTTGAGCTTTGTCCCCGTGACAAGTTCGGCCGCGCGCTCGCTCGGCGATTTGCCGGCCAGAACTTTTTTCACCATCGGATCGTCCGCCCCAAACTCGCCCGCCAGATCGGTTAACGAATCGGTCAGAAGCAGCTCTTCGAAATCGTCATAAATCGGTTGGGTGGAAAACAGATCGAGTTTGAGCGATTCGCGCGAGCCATCCTGATAGGGAGGCAGCCGTTCGCCGTTCGGCTTCTTGCGATCCTCGGCCGCGCGCACCAGAAAACGCGCGTATTTAAACAGGGTGCCGGCAAATCCGCGCGGCTGCCGGTAAAGACCGATCCGGTATCGCTCGCTCTCGTAGTAATCGTAAACCGGCGCAGTCTTTTTGATCGCCTCCTCCGCCGTCTTGATGCTGTCGTAGGCGCCGAGCGCCGCTTTGCTTTCCGCATCACCCTTGGCCGCGCGCGTCTTCAGTTCGTCGCGCAACTTTGTTTCCTTTGTCTCCAGCTTGGCAAAAATCGCCGGATCGAGCAGGCCGGCGAGCATACCGTTAAAAGCCTTGCGGCTGTTCTGCACGCCGAAGAGTTCGTCCCGGGCACGCCGCGCATTCTCGATCGAGCGTGCGCTGAAACTCGAAAGAGCAACTTCCCGCCGGTAAAACATGGCGAGCCATTCCGGAAACAAACGGTCGCGCCGATCCGCCAGGGCGGAGACCGTCAATTCGCGGTCGGTCCGGCCGGGGCTGCCGCTGACGAAGACAAGGTCGCCCTTCTTTGCGCCGGCCGGGTTGAACTTCAAAAAGTTTTCGATCTTCGCCGGCTTGCCGTTTTCGTAAACGCGAAAGATGCAGATATCGAGGTCATAGCGCGGGTATTCGAAATTATCGGGATCGCCCCCGTAAAACGCCGCCTGCTGTTCCGGCGCGAAGACGAGCCGAACGTCGGTATAAACCTTGTAGCGATAAAGTTGATAGGAACCGCCCTGGTAAAGCGTCACCACATCACTGCGCAGGCCGGTCTTGTCCTGCGATTCCTTTTCGATCTGCGCGATGATCGCGCGGCGGGCGGCGAGTGCGGCATCGGAATTCATCCCCGGTTTTACGGCCGCGTTCACCCGGGCGGTCACGTCTTCGATCGAGTCGAGAACATTCAGTTCCAGATCGAGCGCGCGTTGTTCTTCCGCCGGGGTCTTCGCGTAAAAGCCGTTGCGCAGATAATTATGCCCGGCACTGCTCAACTTCTGCAACGTATCCGCGCCGACGTGATGATTCGTGATGACAAGGCCGTCTGCGGAAATGAACGAACCGCTTCCGCCCGAGTTAAAGCGAACGCTCGATTTCTGCAGATGTTCGAGCCATTGCGGTGTCGCCTCGAACTGATATTTCTGCTTCCACAATGCGGTCGGCGGATTGTTGAAGAGCCACATCCCTTCATCCGCGCGAACCCCGGCGACACCCAGGCCCAGGGAGAAGAGGACAAGAAACGAACGGAACGAAATCATCCCCCGAGTTTAGAGTGGCATCGCCTCCTTCGCCAAAATTTCTGCGCGCTCGATTTTTCGAAGCATCCGATTGGACCCATCTCGCCGACTCCTGGCCGGGCAAGACCGACCTGGCGCAAGTGATCGACTTGCTTGTTCGGCGCCGGGTGCCTGGGGTATATCCTGTCGAAGGGCAGGATGAAGCAGCCGGAATCGCAAATTCGCAACATCTCCGACACGGCGCGCTGGGTGGCTGTCTATCGGGCGCGCGAGACCGAGCGGCCGGACGCGGTATTTCGCGATCCGTTTGCGCGGCGTTTGGCCGGGGAACGGGGAGAGCAAATCGCCGCGTCCATGACGTTCGCGGAAAAGCACTCGTGGCCGTTCGTCGCCCGGACGTGGCTGGTTGATCAGCTGATTGATGACCGGGTGCGGCAAGGCACCGATATGGTCGTCAACCTCGCCGCGGGGCTCGACGCTCGTCCTTACCGGATGGATTTGCCGCGCTCCCTGCAATGGATCGAAGTCGATTTGCCCGAAATCCTGGCGCACAAGGAAGAGCTGTTGCGCGATGAGAAACCGGTCTGTCAACTCGAGCGAGTTCGGCTGGACCTTTCCGAGAGAAACGCGCGTCGCGAATTGTTTTCGGAGTTAGGGCGACGAGCGAGCCGCGTCCTGGTTGTGGCCGAAGGCCTGCTTATTTACCTGACCGACGAGGAAGTCGCGGAGCTTTCCAAAGATCTCGCCGCACCCGCGGCCTTCCAGCACTGGATCATCGATCTGGCCTCGCCCGCGCTCTTGCAAATGCTGGCGAAGAAAATGGGCGGGCCGCTCGACCAGGCCGGCGCTCCGTTGAAGTTTGCCCCCGAGCAAGGACCGGATTTCTTCAGCCGGTTTGGCTGGAAGCCCGAAGAAGTCCACTCCACGATCCATGCCGCTGCGAGGCTGAGACGGCTCCCGTTTTTTCTCCGTCTCATCGCCAGGATTTCCTCGCCCCGCTTTCAGGCCCGGCGTCCCTGGTCGGCGGTTTGTCTTCTCGCCAGGCAATAAACGACGATCATCCTTCTTCCTTTGCTTCCCGCCGGCCCGAGCGCCTTCGCGCAAGTCTTCCGGCGTGTTGCCGGCGTCACGCCGACGGAGTTTCGGAGCGATGTTTAGATGGTATGATGTTGGGGTTTGCTCTTCCAATTTCCCCTTCTCCTTATTTCAAAATTCACCCGGACCATTTTCCTTAATAGCGGGGAGCGCACCTTATGGATTACAATCAAATTCTAACCGCGAATGACCTGGATAACTTTGCCGAAACCCGGGACAGCGAAGCGGTTATTCCAGAACTCATTTGGATGCTCGTAAATGAGGTGCCAGATCTCACCGAGTGCCGGATCCCATACGGAGACTCGATCAATGATCCCGGCAAGGACGGGCTTGTGGAGACAGCGAGCGGATTCAAGCAATTCGTACCTTCGAAAAAGAGTTTTTGGGAGATAGGGACCAACGCAAACCCTCAACGAAAGGCCACCGGGGATTTTAGTGCCAGAACAAAAAGTATCCCGGCTCAAGAACGGAGGGAAGGTTCGTTCGTCTTCGTAACTCCACGTGGAGCCGGTTCAGGCGGATGGAACGAACCCCAACAATCCCAGTGGCGTGCTCGTCGGAAAAACCGCGGGTGGAAAGACATAAAAGTCATCGACGGTATTAAATTGGCCGACTGGCTTCGCGAGTTTCCAGCGATAGGCAGATGGCTGCTAAAGAAAACCGGCATTGTAAAGAATTTAGCGGGATTCACCACACCACGAGAACACTGGGACAATCTTCAGGAGCTTTCTCGTTCCGGGGATCCACCATTACCGCCGAAACTCTTCCTCGCTGGTCGCGATCAAGCTTGCAGCGAACTAGCGCGCTTGTTCGATGGCCAGAGTCGGCAGGCTGTTTTGGCGATTGAGAGTGAACTCGATGCTGAAGATTTTGTGGCGGCGTTTCTCGCATCACTGGAGCCGGATAAGCGGAGAGCGTTCAGCAATAAATGCCTTTTTGTGAAGGAGGCTGAAGCTTGGACTTCGTTCATCAATCTAAAGACGGCTCACGTTCTTATTGCGCACCCCAATCTTGATTTGGAGGATTCAGGCGAGCAGCTTCATCTTAGCGCTACGCGTCTCGGACATGCGGTTGTTATCCCGTCGAGGCTGTGGCCTGGAGATGGGAGTAGTTCTACTCCGTTACGCAGTCCCTCGGTATCACTTCTTGAGGGAGTACTAACTGAGGCAGGCTACAAACCGGAACGTTCGAGGGCGCTGGCTGAGGCTGGTGCATCGTCGCTAGCTAGTCTTAAGCGCCATCTTCGGGGCCTGGGAGAGCTGCCCCTCTATGCAATTGAGCCGGGCGCGCGCTTACTCGCACAAGCAGGACTCATGGGACGCTGGTCTGGCGAAAATGCGGGTGATAGAGCCGCCGCGGAGATTATCGTGGGAAAATCCTACGAGGATTGGATCGAGTTAGTCCGCCCGGAGACGCTTCGCTCGGGCACTCCCCTAACGCAACGTAATGAAAACTGGAAGATTATCTCGCGCGGAGAGGCGTGGATAGCGCTAGGGCCGCAGGTTACGAACGATGACCTGGACCGTTTTCAAAAAGCAGCGCTCGTGGTGCTCGGCGAACGTGACCCACGATTTGAGTTGGCTGCCGACGACCGCCCTATGGCACGCATGCGAGGAAAAGTGCTTCAACATTCTTCCGCACTGCGAAATGGAATGGCGGAAACTCTTGCGCTGCTCGGAAGCCGGTCAAAGGCGTTGACTTCATGCACGGAGGAAAAGCCGGAATTGATTGCCTTGCTCATGGTTCGAAACTTGTTGAAGGACGGTGATTGGGTGACGTGGGCGAGCTTGGACAGCCACCTTCCAATGCTGGCCGAGGCTGCCCCGGATGAGTTTCTCGATGCGGTAGAAGCAGCGCTCATCGATCCCGCCACGAGTGTTTTCAATAGGCTCTTCGCTCAAGAGCGGCCAGGAGTCATCGGTTGGAATCACATCACTGGTCTTCTTTGGGCCCTCGAAACCTTGGCATGGCATTCGGACTATCTGGTTCGAGTTGCGGTGCTCTTGGCGGAACTTGCAGAAATCGACCCGGGCGGCAATTGGGCCAATCGCCCAATCAATTCCCTCAAAGACATCTTTCTTCCTTGGCACCCGCAAACGTGCGCTGACGTCGCAAAGCGAAAGGTTGCGGTGGAAGCTCTTTTACGGGAACATCGGGCCATTGGCTGGGAATTGTTGATGGCGTTGCTGCCAACGATGCACGGGGTTACAAGCGGCAATCGAAAACCAGCGTGGCGATGTTTGATTCCTGCGGCCTGGTTGGGAAACGTTACGAACCGGGAATACTGGCAACAGGTCTCCGGTTATGCCGAGTTAGCCGTCGGACAGGCCGCTACTGACCTCAAAAAGCTGGCTCAGTTGATTGATCGCTTGCCGGACCTGCCTCAACCTGCGCACATATGCGTTCTTGAGCATTTGAAATCTCATGCGGTTACAGGGCTCCCGGAAGACGAGCGCCAGCCACTTTGGGAAGCCCTCGTCGATCTCGTCGCAAAGCACCGCAAGTTTTCCGACGCACAGTGGGCATTGCCGCCCGAAGGGGTTGACCGAATCGAGGAGGTTGGGAAGACACTTGCGCCGCAGTCCCTACCTCTGCTCCACCGTCGATTGTTTAGTGGTCGGGACTCCGCCCTTTATGAGCGGATAGGAGACTGGGAGGAGCAACGTCGCCGACTGCAGGAGCGTCGGAGGGAAGCGATTGAGGATATCTTTCGAGCGGGAGGCTTGGCTGGCGTTCTTGATTTTGCGCAGCGGGCATCCGCCCCCAATGTGGTCGGAGATGCCTTCGGATGGCTCGATCACGATTCTGTCGATTCGGCGCTCTTGCCCGAATATCTCGATAGGTCTGAAGAATCTACCGGCTCATTCATTCGTGGCTTTGTTTGGGGAAGATTTTGGGCAAAAAGCTGGTCTTGGGTTGATGCGATCCCTATCGAGACATGGTCTTCAAACCAGAAAGCTTCTTTTTTTGCGCTTCTTCCATTCATGCATGAGACATGGCAGCGGGCTGAACGGCTGCTTGGAAACGAAGCAGCGCTGTATTGGAAGCAAGTTCCGGTCAACCCATGGGGACCGCAGGCACACCTAATTGAAGCGACCGAAAAGCTCCTAGAGCATGAGCGTCCAAACGCTGCCTTGGAGTGCCTAACTCGACTCGTACATGACGGCCAAGATTTTCCGCCTGACCTGGCTGTCCGTTGTCTCATGTCCTGCCTCCGGGACCAGCAACGACTCGATCAACACAAGGCTGTCGAAATCATTGCTTGGCTGCAAAAGAATCCAGCCACTAACCCTGAGGCGCTTTTTCAAATCGAGTGGTCATATCTAGCGTTGCTGGATCATGAGTTCGAAGGCGCTCCGCGAACTCTCGAAAGAAGAATGGCGGATGATCCCGGGTTTTTCTGCGATATCCTAGGGCTTGTCTTTCGATCCGATAAGGAAGAGAGCCGGGACATTAAGCCAACCGAAGCCGAAGCAGTGATTGCCACAAACGCTTTTCGACTATTTCGAGCGTGGAAGACAGTTCCCGGAAGTAAGCCGGATGGCGAGTTCGACGATGCGGCGCTTGCGAGCTGGCTTAACGAGGTTCAAACCCGAACGCGGAAGTCTGGGCACTATCGCATTGCAATGAGTCAGATCGGGGAGGTTCTGCCCTACGCTCCGGCTGATCCTAATGGACTCTGGATTCGAGAAGCGGTTGCCCATGCGTTGAATGCGAAGGATGCGGCGGAAATGCGCTCTGGGTTCACGTGTGAGCTCTTTAACCAGCGCGGGGTGCACGGTTATACTGCGGGAAAAGAGGAACGAGAGTTCGCGGCCCGCTACCGCGCGCAAGCTGAGGCGCTCGACCAAAATGGGTTCCACCGTTTCGCCACGGCAATTCGAGAGCTGGCGAAAAGCTACGAACGCGATGCAGAAAGAGAGGCGTTACACTCACCGTTTGAGGACTGAGTCCATCGCACACGGTCGTTTGCATGGGCGAGGATCTTGACCGGCTGGGTTTGCTTTCCGGCAAGAACGCGACAGCCGGCGCTCTCCAGTGCCTGGCCGCCGCGGCGGGGCGAGTCCGTCCGACGGCGGCCACGATCGCGCGAGCCGCGCAGAGTCGCTGCGCTCCACACGGCTCATGCAACTATTTGAGCCGAAGTCGGTCGAGGTTAGCGAGGAAAACGGCGGTCGAAGTCTTTGTGCGTGCCGACCCAAATCCAGAGCCATTGCTCTCGATGCCGGAGAGCAACTCCGGTGCGGCGCGGGAGATCACGCGCGCTTAAACAAAATCGCTCTCCGCGACTTTTGGATACACGTCTGGCTTCGCGGAAAGATCAGCTTCGTAACCGTCGAGCAACGTGGTGAAGCTCGGGCGTGGCTGGTCATCGCGTAGAATACGCTCCCACTCGGGGTCAACAGCCAGCTCGGGGAAAAGCTGCGGAAGATGTTGGAGAAGTTTTTCACGTTCAGCCTTCCCCAGGGCGCGAATCGCTTCTTCGATCTGCTCCGCTGTGCTCACATGCAGAGCTTACAGACTACAGGCAAACATCGCAATCCGAGAGACCGATCCCGTGGACGGGTGAGACTTTTCTCGCAAGAACGCGACAGGCCGCGCAAGATCACGCGAGCCGCGTAAAGTCGCTGCGCTCCACGCGGCTCCGCCATCGGGCCCGGGCTGCATGGGGACGGGACGAAAGTAAAAAGGAAGAAGGATGCCGTGACGGATGCGAAGCAACTCCGAATGCGTTCGCGAGCAGGCAGGCCGGGCTTTCCATTAAGAAATGGGAGGGTCTTCCCGCACCACGCTCGATTCCTCCAGCTCCGGCACCTGCTCGGCCTCGTATTTCTCGATGAGCAGGCCGACGACTTCCATGAGCGAGGCGAGCGGGTGGGATTCGTCGTTGCCGACTTCATCCACGAGCTGATCGAGCAAGGCAACGAGACGCCGGTATTCCATCTCGGTGTGCGGGACGAAGACCGACTGCGAAAGTTCGGGCCGGTGGGCGAGTGAGGCTTTGAGGTTGTCGGTCATTCTTTCCAGGCTCCTGTGTCGTATTCGGCGTGGGTGAGGACAGCCCGAATATAAACCTTCCCGCGGTTACAGTGAAGGGCGGCGATGAGGCGCCGTAACGGATGTGAAGCAACGGCCGGGCTTTCAAAGCCAGTTCGTTCTGTCGATCCGCTACGGCAAATGCTTAAGTGTCAATCCTCGTCCAAGTGCGATACATACCAGATGCCTGACAAGATTCATCCTGATGTCCGGATCGGGCATGTGCATCTGAAAGTGTCCGATCTGGATCGCGCGCTGCACTTTTACCGTGACATCCTTGGATTCGAGCTAACACAGCGTTACGGCAGTCAGGCGGCGTTTCTTTCGGCGGGAGGTTATCATCACCACATCGGGCTGAATACCTGGGAGAGTTCGGGCGGCACGCCGCCGCCGCCGGGTTCTACCGGTCTATATCATCTCGCGATCGTTTATCCGACGCGGGCCGAACTTGCCGATGCGCTGAGACGGGTGTTGCAAGCCCGCCTTCCTCTGGAAGGTGCGTCCGATCATGGCGTAAGCGAGGCCATCTATCTGCGCGACCCGGATGGAAACGGCGTCGAGCTTTACTGGGATCGTCCGAGTGAAGAGTGGCCGCGGACGCCGAAGGGAGAACTCGCGATGGGGACTGCGCCGCTCGACCTGAATGAACTACTTGGGGAATAGCTCAATCGCAAGCAAGTCAACATGCTGCGTTCCTCTGGTCGAACCGGACGGCGATCTAATCTTCACCATGCGGGCGAACGACGAGATGGGCGATCGGGCAGGCTGGGAAAGGAAGAGGGATGAAGGAGGATCCAGGAAGGCGGAATTTTCTCGCGCTTTCCCGCGTTTCAGAATGATGACGGAACACAAAGGCGTTCGATTTCGGGTTGTCGGGCAACGTGTCTGAGGCGAGAACGAAAAGATGAGCGCGACCGAGGCAATCGCTGAAATCTTCGTCACGGCCTTCAAGGCTTTGAAGCGAAAGGAACGGGAGGTTGTCTTACAAAAGCTCGTCGCGGACGCAGATTTGGCGGATGACCTGGCAGATTCTCTGGCGCTCGAAGCGCGGCGGAATCAACCGCGAACGCCGCTGCGCGAGGTGCTAAAGGATCTGCGGATTCGCGTGTGAGCTGGCGCGTCGAGCTCGGCCGCGACGCGAAGAAGGAGCTGGCCCGACTTCCAAACGCGATGCAAAAGCGCGTCGCGCGCGTTCTCGTTTCGCTGGAAACCGATCCTTTTCCTTCATTCGCTCCCAATTCAACAATCCGTGGCTACTTGCGGATTTCCTCGCAGACATTCATTCTGTGGGGGTCGCCATCCAGTTGACATCGAAAGCCGCACTCATAATCGCCGGTTTTCTCAATCCCGAGTTCCTTCATCCGCTCGAGGGCGGATTCCCGGCAGTAGGAGAACGTCTGGAAGCGTGGCGTGACAACAAACCGGGTGCGGTCGGTTCGATCGGGATAGATGATCATGCACCATTCGCCGGGACGATCGTCACAACCAGCCAGGAGAAGAAAAACCGCGAATGATAAAGCGGGACCGAAAATTTCTGCCAGGTGGCGAAGCATGCCTCCCTTCATACCCGATTATTTGATTTTCTTCACGCGGGAGGGCTTTGAAAAGCTGAAAACTGCCGTAACAGCTTGCGAAGCGAACGGCCGGGCTTTCAAAAACTGAAATGCTGAAATGCTGAAATGTCGAAATAGGGGAAGCGAGATATGGAAATTAAAAGATCTGGTTCACAGCCGTCCGGCAAGGGTCCGGCGGATTGGTTTACGGGCGCGGTGCGGATCGATCCGCTCTTCGAAGCGCCCGCTCCGGCGCGGGTGCGCGGCGCGAGCGTGACGTTTGAGCCGGGCGCTCGGACAGCCTGGCATACGCATCCGTTAGGGCAGACGCTGATTATCACGGCGGGTTGCGGTCGGGCGCAGCGCGAGGGCGGTCCGATTGAGGAAGTGCGCCCCGGCGACGTGGTCTGGTTTCCGCCTAACGAAAAGCATTGGCATGGCGCCGCGCCGACGACGCCGATGACGCACATCGCGATTCAGGAAGCGCTCGATGGAAAGGTCGTTGAGTGGATGGAAAAAGTCAGCGACGAGGAATACGAGGCCTGATGGCACGCGGAGGCCAGAAGTCCAGGATCAGAAGGTGAGAAGGGCGCCTTTGCTCCGGACGCCGAACACAAGGCTTCGCTGAACCTGATGCGAGGCAAGGGCGTTCCGGTCGAGCGTGTTCGTCAGCACATCCGCCTATGGGCCGCTTAGCCTGCCCACGGCAAAGCGGACGAGAGTGCCGGCAAGTGCTCCCGCCAGTGCGCAAACGAAGCCAACCAGACAGGCGATGATGATTTCGAATGGCCAGAGGTTATGCGCAGTTGGATCGTGTGCACAGTCGACGATGACCCGTGCAAAAACGGCAGCTGGCACGGCGGCCGCGATCGTCAGTGTCGTCTTCCAAAACCTCGCTCCCGCATAGGATCGAAGAATTAACGTCGCGAAAAAGGCGATCCACAGGCCCGGTGCCAGTAAGGCGTCAGGAAGATTGATCGTATTGTAGGGAATAAGCCAGTAGGGAACGCCGACCGCGACAAAGGTGAGGAGAAACGCAATCCATCGCCACCGCTGCTGTTGTTTGTTCATCGCCTCAGCGCTTCGCTGGACGCGATATCATCCAGCCACAGGTGATTCCGATTACAAATCCGATCGGTCCGGTGAGAAACACGCCATAGATACCGCATAAGTTGCTGGTGGGAATCAGCCATTCGCATGCCACTTCCACGCCGACGAAGTATCCAACGACGAATCCGACCACGCCGCCAAGAAAAACAAGGAACAGCCGCTTCATTGGTTGCGTTCGCATGAATGGCTATTTTTCTGGCGCTCGACAAGCCAAATTCCTGTTCCTTGCGAGTCTCCAGTTATCCGACGTTGGATCTGGTGGTCAGACTGTGCGCGGCTGCATCCCAGCCCGTCTGGCGGCCGATCGCTTTCGTGATCGCCGTCTTGTTTTCAGTTCCTGCCCGCGTAAAAGCTTCCCGCATGCCTCATTCGGCTGAAACTGCCTCCAGCTCCGGGCCCCGCCTGCTCAGCTACGGCGTGGGGAACATGCTCCTGGCGACGCTGGCCTTTGCAACGATGAACGTCTTCGTGAAGCAGCTCGGTCGCATCCCGGCAATGGAGATTGTCTTTTTCCGTTGCCTTGTCTCGGGGCTGATCTGCGGCGTCGAGGTCGCCCGCCGGCGGCTCGAGTGGAAGGGCAACAATCACACCCTCCTGATCGCGCGCGGCACCTTCGGCACGCTCGCGCTCTTCACTTTCTTCATCACCCTTCAGCACATGCATCTCGCCACCGCGGTCACGATCCAATATCTGTCGCCGATTTTCACAGCCCTCATCGGCGTCTTTGTCCTGCAAGAAATGGTGCCGGTGCGGCAATGGCTTTTCTACGGGATCGCGTTCGTGGGTGTGTTCGTGATCAAAGGCTTCGATTCGCGGGTTTCCCTGTTCTATCTGCTCATCGGCATCGCCTCCGCCATCTGTTCGGGGATGGCCTACAACCTGGTACGCCGGCTGCGCGAGCGCGAAGAGCCGATTGTCGTGGTGCTTCATTTTCAGCTCGTGGGCATCGCGGCCGGGCTTGTCTTCATTCTCTTCAGCTGGCGAACGCCGTTGCCGTGGGAATGGGTCTGTCTTCTCATGTGCGGCGTTCTGACCCAGATCGGCCAGATCTGTCTGACGAAATCCCTCCAGTCCGAGCGGATTGCGAGAGTGGCGGTGTTGAACTACATCGGCCTGATCTACGCCTTGATCTTCGGCGTCACGATTTTCGGCGAACGCTACAGCGCACAGACCGTGCTCGGCATTTTGTTAGTCGTGGCTGGCGTGCTTCTCGCGGTCCTTTACGGAAAACCAAAGCCGCCCGAAGTCATCGAGGAGACGGAGACGGCAGTGGTGTAGCTAAGCTCTGAAGCTTTGAACATGATTCCGGTTGCGATCCGCATCTTTGCCGCATTCGTCATCGCCCTGGCGGGTGGAGGCTTGAGCGGATTGCTGGCGCGGACGCACAAGCAGCTTTGCGCCTTCATCAGCCTCGGCGCCGGAACTTTGCTCGGCGTTGCGGTTTGCGGCATTTTTCCGGAATGCCTGCAAGCATTGCGCTGGTGGCAATTCTTGCTGGGCGTCGGATCGGGCTATCTGTTTTTCGCATTGATCAGCCGCTACGTCTTTCATGTCTGTCCGGCTTGTGCCGCCAGTCATTTTGACGAGGCGGCGACGCATCGGCTGGCCGAATTTGGCCTCGCGATGATGATCGCATTGGCGATTCATTGCACGGTGGACGGCCTGGCTTTGGCCGCCGGGCATGAAGAAGTGAAGGCGGTAGATTTGTCCGTCACCTTCGCCATCTGCGTCCACAAATTCCCGGAAGGTCTGGCCCTGGGCGCATTGCTGCTCGGAGGAGGATTTCGGCGGAAACAAATGCTCGGGTTGGTGGCGGCGGTAGAGTCCACGACGATTTTGGGCGGGTTGCTCGGCTGGTTCGTCTTCCAGAGCGTATCTCCGGTGTGGCTGGCGCTGGCTTTGGCCAATGCCGGCGGCGGATTCCTCTATCTCGCCCTGCACGCCATGCTGGGAGAAATTTTCAAACACCACAAAGCGGTTGTGCTCGGAAACTTTGCCGCCGGCTTCGGCGTAATCGCGATCCTGATTCTTTATTTCCATCTGAACGCCTGAGGAAGGTGGATCTGAACCGCCGTCGGGCGGCCGTGAGAGTGGCCGGTGTGCTCTTAGCGGTCCTTTAGGAAAACCGAAGCCGCCCGAAGTGATGGAGGAGACGGAGACGGCGGTGGCATAGCTGCGCTTCGAGACGATGGGCTCAATGGACGGCCCGTGGAATTCGAGTGATCGATCCAGCGGACCGAATGCGCTGCGACCCCTTGCGGTGCCGTGAGATTTCCCGGGGGGACCGGTTTCCGGAATTTTTTGTTTGCATCCCGGAACATCGCTGTTAAATGTTTAACCAGATGGTTAAATATTCGGCGAAAACTCTTGATCGGACCTTTGCTGCGCTGGCTGATCCGACCCGGCGACGCATCCTGCAACATCTCGCTGGTGGCGATCAATGCGTGACCGATCTGGCCCGGCCGCATTCGATGTCGCTGCCGGCGGTGTCGAAGCATCTCCGCGTGCTGGAGAGTGCGGGCCTGATCCGGCGACGACGCTACGGCCGGGTGCACCAGTTGAAATTGCAGGCGAAACCGATGCAGCAGGCCGCCCGATGGATCGAGGAATATCGCAAATTCTGGGAAGGATCGCTCGATCGACTTGCCGACTACCTGGAAGAGACAACCAAACAAGCACACGGGCAGGGAACCAACTGACCCATGTGTCCCGTATGCATCGTAAACATGGCGCTGATGGCGGGCGGCTCCGCCTCGAGCGGCGGGCTCGGCGTATTCGCGTTGACCAGGATTTTCAGATTGAAGCGACAAAACGAAACGGAAGGAGATCAGAATGAGACTGCAAGAGATGGAACCAAAATTCGAAGAGAACCAGATAAACAACCCGCTCATCGTGTCGGAAGCTGAATGGCTGGTGGCCAGGAAGGATTTGCTGGTCCGCGAAAAGGAATTCACGCGGCTGCGCGATGAAATTAGCAAGCATCGCCGCGCACTGCCCTGGGTCAGGATCGAGAAGAAGTATGTGTTTGAGGGACCGGATGGCAACGAGACGCTCGCCGAACTCTTCGCCGGACGCAGTCAATTGATCGTTTACCATTTCATGCTCGGCCCGGGATGGGAGGAGGGCTGCAAGAGCTGCTCCTTTCTGGCCGATCACTTTGACGGGGCCAACCGGCATCTGCCGTATCGCGACGTTACCTTTGTGGTCGTCTCACGCGCGCCTCTCTCCGAGATCAAGCCCTACCAAAAGCGAATGAGCTGGCACTTCAAGTGGGTTTCAGCGCATGGGAGCGATTTCAATTTTGATTACCACGTCTCCTTCACCCCGGATGCAGAGAAAGCGAACAAGACCTACTACAACTACCAAATGGGAGAGTTCATGATGGACGAACTGCCGGGTCTGAGCGTGTTTTACAAGGACGAAAGCGGAAACATCTTTCACACCTATTCCACTTACGCACGTGGGCTCGACAGCTTGATTGGTACTTACAACCTGCTCGATCTCGTGCCAAAGGGTCGGGACGAAAATCCTGAATCGACCATGGATTGGGTTCGCCGCCACGACGAATACGCCGCCTAGGTTGGAACGATCAAGACCAGTCTAAGTGAGAATTGACAATATGAAGACTACAAGAGCAGACGAACTCTCTCTCGAGGTCAAACGGTTTATCAAGGCACCACGCGATCGTGTTTATGCGGCCTGGGTCGACCCCGCGCAATTGAAACAATGGTTCGGCCCCGAGAACGTCCAAACCCACGATCTGGTCGCCGACGTTCGGGTCGGCGGCAAGTATCGCTGGGACATTACCAATGCCGAAGGCGAAAAGATGACTGTGCGCGGAGAATACCGTGAGTTACAGCCCGGAAGGAAAATCGTCTTCACCTGGCAATGGGATGACGATGAAGTATGGAAAAATCGGACCAGCATCGTCACGGTGGAACTCGACGATGCCGAAGGTGGGACTGAGCTGCGTTTGACGCACGTCCAACTGCCCAGTGAACAATCGCGTGATCGCCATATCGAGGGTTGGGAGAGCGTTCTCGAGAGATTGGAGAAATTGTTCAGCAGGTAATCGTTGATCTGAGACAAGGAGAAAAATGAATACGGAAGAAGTGGCAAAAAAAGTGGTGGAGCTAACGCGCAAACAAGCGTGGAAAGAAGCGGTGGAAAGCCTGTATGCGAAGGACATTGTCAGCATCGAAGCCAGGCCGGACGAGAGCGGATCGCCCGAAACGCGAGGTATCGATGGGGTCCGGGGCAAAGTTGATTGGTGGCTGGACGCGATGGAAACGCATAGCGTGAAGGTGCACGGCCCGTTCGTGGCGCATGATCGCTTTGTGGTGCGCTATGAGATGGATGTGACCGACAAGAGTTCAAAGAAACGAATGCAGTTGTCGGAGGTCGGCGTCTACACCGTCAAGGACGGAAAGATCGTGCGCGAAGAATTTCTGCCCTACCTGGGTGAGTGAAGGAGCCGACGCCGTCCACCGCGACCTCTTCGCGTTGCCCAGTTGAGGCTCGACGATCAAAACGACAGAAGGTTATCCCCGGATTGGCACCGCCTTTTTGTCATTGGAGCCCCGTCGCTTTCCATCTGTGCAAATCTGCGAAATCTGTGGATGATCCAAGTTTGTAGCACATGGAGCAAATCATTGAAGAACGACGACTGGCTTCGCCGTGCGTGACGCCGCAGGCGCTGGCCTGGGACGGCAAGCAGCTTTGGTTGAGTTCGCGCGATCTTGGCACGCTTTACCGGGTCGACATGGACGGATCGAAAATCGTCGAGGAATTCGATCCGCCCGGAGTCGTCTGGGCGGCGGTGCTGACAAACGACGGTTGGCGGTTCACGATCGGCAAGGGCTTAAATGACGATCGCTACGTCTATCGCTACACCGCAGCCGACGGCTTCAGGAAGTTGTTTGCCTGTCCCGACTTCACCGGCTCCTATCTCAGCTTCGATGGCGAACATCTTTACCTGAGCCAGTGGTACAAAGGTCAGATCCATCGGGTCGACGTGTCCGGAAACATCTCGCGCACGATCGACGTCGGCGCGGAAATCTGCGGACACACTTTTGCCCACGGAGCGCTCTACGTCTTGCGCGGGCGAGAGAACAAGGATGTTCCGAACAAGGCTGAAGAGTGGCGGATCGCGCGGATCGATTTGGTCCCGGAAACGCCAGTGGTCACCGACCTGGCGACGTTGACATTTGCCGCACGCTCCCTCGCTTTCGACGGTCAGAACTTTTGGTCGAGCCATCGCGCTGCGAACGAGACGGTGGTCTTTGCCCTCCCGCACTGAATTGCCAATCGGCGGCGCCGCATCCTGGCTCGCCAACTCAGAACGAAGCGCATTGCGACAACTTGCCGCTGGGCTGCCTGACGCTATTAGGAGTTCGCATGGACCAATCCATTTCTACCGATGGTTCCGACGGGCCGGGTAAGCTGCCGCCGCAATTGCTGGAGCGGGTGCTCGGAGGGCTTGGCTTTGCCGAGGTGCCCGAGCCGCTTTTTGAAAATCTGCGCGCCATCTATGCGGCATGGTGTCAGCGCGTGCCGTTCGACAATGTTCGCAAGCTAATCCACGTGCGTGCGGGGAGCTCGGGCCCGCTGCCGGGTAGCACGGCGGAGGATTTTCTTGAAGCATGGCTCAAGCATGGCACGGGCGGCACCTGCTGGGCGGGCGCAAGTGCGTTTCATGCCTTGCTCGCCTCGCTGGGGTTCGAGGTCGCGCGCGGGGTTGGGACAATGCTCGTCGCGCCAGATCTGCCACCCAATCACGGGAGCGTGCGGGTGAGCCTCGGCGAAGCGCGTTACCTGGTGGACTGCTCGATTCTCCACGGCGAGCCACTGCGCCTGGAGGAAGATGCGGAGACGCGGATCGAGCATCCGGCCTGGGGCGTCCGCTGTTCCATGCGCGATGGACGCTGGCATGTCTGGTGGCGGCCATTGCAGAAACCGGACGGCTTCGAATGTCGCCTCGAGCGCTTCGGCGCCACACAGCGTAAGTTCCAGAATTTCCATGAGCGGACGCGTGGCTGGAGTCCCTTCAACTACGAGGTTACGGCGCGAATCAACCGTGGCGAGCGCGTTGTCGGTCTGGCCTTTGGCAAGGCGGTTTCGCTGGAGGCCAATAAGAGTTTCCGTGAAAGAATAGTCACTCACGCTGAACGCATCCGCTTCCTGATCGAGGACCTCCGCTTGAACGAGGAGATCGTGAATCAACTACCGGAAGACATCGGCACGCCGCCTTCGCCGGATTCACGGACGGCACAAGCAGCGGCGAAGTAAATACCGGGGCTTTCCTGGAAGACTGCGACCCCAAGCATCCCGGACGATGGGCACGCCGGAAACTGGATAAGAACCGGTCCGCTCAGTTTTGGTTCAGTACGCCCTAGCGATTCTTGTCAGATATTCCGTGCTCTGAATTCGCAAAAAAGCCCGGCGGAGGAATTGGAAGAGACGGCTTTTGGAAGAAGCCAGAACGACCGCCCTGAGCATCCTTTTTCGGCGTCAAATCCCGTAGTTTTATGGTTGGTTTCTTCTTGGTTGCTTCCTTCGTCGGCATCTCAATTGGTCATTTTTTTGGCCGCGAGGAACGTCGCCCGCAGCGTCAGCTTGATTGATCCCCGGGAAATACTCTATTGGCGATTCGCGGGCGAGACGATTCTTCGCAGAACCTAGCACATTCATGCAAATGACTCCAATTTGTAATCTCTTGCCCTCGTGGGCTACGCATGAGGCGTTTGGTTTCCTTCAAATTCCGCTTGCTGAAATTCTCGACCAGCCGGATTAATACCCCGCTCTTTTCCGTTCCTTGCGAAAGTTTCATAGTAACGATGTTCTCCCGGGATCTGGCCGCGATGCGATGGCGCGGTTCCGCGAGCTGTCCTGCAACGTGCGAAACGCCCTCAAGATTGCCGCGTTTGCCCTCGCGCTCGCCTTCTTGCCGGCAATATCTGGTCTCGCGCAGTCCTCCAGAGAAAGTGCGGCTTCCGGGGCGCCAAGCATATTCCAGCCCCGGGCCGCACGGCATATCGCAAGGGCGAGTTCAATCGACGAAACCACGGGTGCGGTCGTCCCGCAAACGGCGGCGGAAGGAACTGGCCCGCGCTCCGTCCCCGCCCCAGGGGTCGCGATGGCTCCGACTCGCAGCAGCTTCCTGGCGAACTGGGCGCCGATCGAGGGAGCTATCGGTTATCGGTTGGAAGTTTCAACCAGCCCATCCTTTGACACTCAGGCGAGCGGCTATCAGAGCCTCGATGTTGGCAATGTGACAAGTCGCATTGTCGGCCATTTGGAAGCCGGGACGACCTATTACTACCGAGTTCACGCCTACGGTTTGTCTGGGACTGGTGGCACTTCGTCGGTGCTGACGGCCACAACGACAACTGGAACGGGGCTGGTGATAAACCCGACCTTCGACACTTCCATCACCAGTAATCCCAATGCGGCGGCGATTGAGGCGATGATTACCCGGACGATCGCGATCTTTCAATCGCTCTTGAGCGACCCGATTACCGTGGAGATACGCTACCGTTTCGCGGCGACCGATCCCGGCGGCAGAACGCTCGATTCCGGCACCGTCTCGGAAAGCGACTATGCTGTCTACTCGATCCCCTGGGGCAATTTCACCTCCACCCTGGTGGCCGATGCCAGGACCAGCAACGATAATACAGCCAACGTCAGCCTTCCAGCGTCGGCGCTCACGACCAACGTCACGCCTTCGGGCGCGAACGGCCGCGCGCTCGGGCTCAATACCCCGCCTGCCGTTTTCTCCAACGGCAGGGTGGGCACGGGGGGACCGTATGACGGCATCGTGACTCTCAACTCTCAGGTTCCTTTTCAGTTCACCCGGCCTACTCTCACCGGCAACTACGACGCTCAACGTTCCACTGAGCACGAGACCGATGAGGTGCTCGGCTTTGGTTCTCACTTGGGCAATTCCCCGCCCGTGACCGACCTTATGCCCCAGGATTTGTTCAGTTGGTCCGCTCACGGCATCCGCAACTATTCTGCTCATGGCACGCGTTACTTTTCGATCGACGGCGGGGCTACCTATATCATCGGTTTCAACCAGCAGGCGTCTGGTGATTATGGGGACTGGTTGAGTGATACCTGCCCGCAATCACATCCTTATGTGCAGAATGCCTTCGGCTGTCCCGATCAGTCCTTCGATGTTTCCGCGACCTCACCGGAGGGTGTCAATCTGGACGTGATCGGTTATGACCTTGTTTCCACCCCGCCGCCTGCCTCTACGCTTTTGGGAAACATTTCCACCCGCGGCTTTGTGGGTACAGGCGATAACGTTCTGATCGGCGGCTTTATTATTGACGGCACGCAGTCGAAAGAAGTCATCGTCCGGGCCATTGGTCCCTCGCTTCCCATAAGTGGGGCGCTTGCCAATCCTTACCTTGAACTGCACGATTCCACCGGCGCTGTGATTGCCTCCAATGACAACTGGCGCAGCAGCACTCAGGCGGCGGCCATCATTGCCACCGGAATCCCGCCGTCTAATGACAACGAGTCAGCCATAGTTATGACCCTGGAACCGGCGGCTTACACGGCCATAGTGAGCGGCGTAAATAACACGACGGGTCTCGCCCTGGTGGAGGTTTACGACCTGAATACCGCCGCTGCCTCAAAGATGGCAAACATCTCGACCCGCGGGCTTGTGCAAACAGATGACAATGTGCTCATTGGCGGGTTTATCGTATTGGGGAGCGACCCTGCGAACCTGGTTGTCCGTGCCCTGGGGCCGTCCTTGCCGCTCAGCGGTACCCTGGCCAATCCAACCGTCGAATTGTATGACGCGGATGGGAATAGCCTGGCTTACAACGATGGCTGGAAGAGCACTCAGGAGGCGCAAATCGAAGCCACGGGTCTCGCGCCCACCCTGGACGCGGAGTCGGCCATTCTTTCCACGCTCGCGCCGGCCGCCTACACCGCCATCGTCCGTGGAGCGAACAACACCACGGGCCTGGCGTTGGTGGAGGTGTATCAGCTCGCCAACTGATCGCCCCGCTCTCGCTCATGGCAGAAGGACTAGCGCAGTGAGTCAGAAGAGACTGAACGACATCAAGGCGAGCCCTTTGGCCTTCCGCGGCTTCAATGATTGCAAACGCCACCAACCCGGCGCATCATGCTCGCTCGAAACGACCCTATTATGAAACGAATACTCCGATGGACGTTGGTAAACGTGCTCACTGCAGTGGCCCTCGGGTCCTTGATCTCGGGCTGCGGTACGCTCGCAGAAAACAATGCTGAGATTGCCAAATCACAGAAAGAAATGCTTCTGACGGAAGCTGGTTTTAGGGCAAGAGCCGTTACCAACGCGAAGCAGCAGGCGCGAGTCAACCAGTTGGCGCCGAACAGGGTTTCAGCCGTCAAATACCAAGGGAAATTGTATTACGTCTATCCCTCGGCGAAGAAAGACCAGATCTACGTCGGCAACGAGGCCCAATTCGACGCCTACAAGCAGGCCCTGGAGGGAGTGCGGACCAACCTTCAGCCGCAGCAGAGCGCCCAGATGGCTCAGGGATCGCCGATCTGGGTCGACGAAACCGCCGGCCCCAACCACGTTGACATCGAGACCTTCGATGGATTCGGTTCGTTGGACCCGATGCCGGGCAACTGAGCGAGCCGCTTTCAGCCCGGCGACCGTCCCGCCATCGATCGTCGATCGTTCGGCTTTCAATGACGCCTGTGGGGCCGAGCTTCGCAGGCCATTCTCCGGTCTCTGTCGTTCCGCCCTGGCTTTCCCTATGTCCGCTTCGCTCCCATTGATACGCTCACAGCCCGCTTGCCTGCCCTTCGGGCTTCGTTTATGGCGCTCGGTCCCCAACGGCGCCATTTAGCTTTCCGTAACAACCGGTGAATAAGCTCGTCCTGTTCGCCCAGGAACACTCCAGCACGTGATCCAGCGGGAGCAGCATTCACGTTTACGACACTGCGGGCAACCTGATCGAATCACTCAACGGCTTTATTTTCTTCAACGCCTTCAACGTCGTCCCCGCCCGCATCGCCATCAAGTCGGGCAACCGCACCGGCTTCATCGACGGCCCCGACGAAGGCGTGACCCAGCTTCAGGGCTTCAACTACTGAGCTGCGAACAGCGCCCTGTGCTCTCACTCTTTAGTTGAACGCTTGCTCCTCTCAGCCGCCTCTGGCCTCCTACCTCTTCCGTTCGAGCTGGATTTGCTTAACCAACTTGATCTTTGCCTGCTCCACGTCGTGCGCGAATTTCACCTGTGCCGCCAGCGCCTGGGGATAAATCTCGTAGGGCTCTCGCAGTTGTCTGGTGGCGGGATCATAGAAGAAAGAAATATCCTGGCCGAGATTCGGCACGATCAGCGCATCGCTTAATTTCTGGTAGCGCTCGAGGCGGCTCAGACCCCAGCGAACGACCGATTCGAATTCACGCAGAGCCAGCAGCGTCTGCACGTCGAGCAACGCCACTCCGCCCGATTGGAGGAGAGCGCTGATGTCGCCGGGATTGTAATCGGTCGTGAAAACAAACGGATGCAGCCGCGGCATTTCGCCCGCCTTGAGCGCACGGTTAAAATCGGCCTCCTCCCGCTCCTGCCTGGCGCCATTGATCTTTCCGCTCTCGATCCCCTTGAGCAATTGATCCTGGAGCATGGCCAGGATCCGATCGCGATGTTGCGCCTCCTGCCGATGTTCCTGATAATTATTCAGCCAGAAAGCTGCGTACACCCCGACGAAGACGAGGAGTAACTCTCCCGCCCACCGGCCGGGCCTCCAAGGAAAGCGCTTCGCTGTTTCTTTCATTGATGGATCGGTTGCCGCAGAACTAATAGCGCGAAATCCCCACCTCCGAAAAGTCCTCGATTTTTCAGCGAGCCCTCTTCGAGTAGGGTCTTCCCGTTTTTCCACTTCCGGCGGCAGCAGTTCAGCTTTTGTGCCAACACCAGTTATCGCCCCCTCTCCCCGCCGAATTGTCTTGACTCTCATGGACGCAGGTCTCAGCCTCACCGGCCACCGGTAGCTGCGTGCTATCGATATCTTGCTTGTATGTTGCAGACATCTTCCTTAGGTCTTCTTCTTTCAAGCCTGTACGCCATCGGCACAACGGCTTTCAGCCCCCTCGCCACCGCAGCAGATACAAACGCGGCCATCCGCCGGGGCGATTGGGTCCAGGGCGAGTTCGATGCCGGACACACCGTGCACAACACTTCCGAGCGCACGATCAATCCATCGAATGTTGGCAGCCTTCAGCTCGCCTGGAGCGCTTCGCTCGTCGGCACGATCTATGCCACTCCCATCGTCGCTGGCGGCCGCGTTTTCATAGGTGGCGGCGACGGCCGGATGCACGCCTTCGACGCCCTCACCGGCGCCGTAGTCTGGACGAGCAAAAGGCGAGGGATCTTCTACGTCGATTCCGCTACCTATGCCGACGGCCTTATCTTCGCCAGCGCCATATACGCCTCGCTCACCGCCTTCAATGCCCGGACCGGGAAAGTCGTCTGGACCTCTTCCGTCGTCACCGATCTCCGGGCACCAACCACGGTCGTCGGGCACATCCTTTACGCAGCCGCCTTCGAAGGCACGCTCTACGCCCTCGATACGCGAACCGGCGCCGTGCTCTGGTCGACCACGGGCGGCTGCTGCGTTTACGATCAATCCCCCGTCGTAAGCAACGGACGCGTCTTTCAGTTCCGCACAGATGATACACTTGCAGCGTACGACACGACCGATGGCACCCAGTTGTGGACCGTGGACGATTTTGCCGTCGGGACACTGGCCGCAGCCGATGGGAAGCTCTTCTTCGGACACTACCCGAACGTCGTGGCCCGAGACCAGGCCACTGGCTCGCTCCTCTGGTCGGTCCCAGTTTACGGGAGCGCCGACACCGGCTCCCCGGCGGTCGCCGACGGGCTGGTCTTCGTCGAGAGCACTCTGTCCAACCTAACCGCGCTCGACGAGAATACCGGAGCGGTTATCTGGATGGCCTCGGCGCGTGGCCCGTGGGGACCATCCGTGGCCAATGGGATTGTCTACGCATCGACCTACAGCGGGCAATGGAATGCCTACAAAGAGACCGACGGCACGCTGCTTTGGTCGGTCACGAACAACGATGGCTGTTTCGGCCCGTGCACGAACACCATCCCGGTCGTTTCGGGCGGGATGCTCTATTTGGCCGCGGGCGAGCTACGGGCCTATCAAGTTGCTCCCTGACAGGGTCGCGCAATTCTTCCGACGTCCGATCCCTGACCTCCGTCTTTCCGCCCTACTCGCCCCCGCTCTGAACGTCCTTCGCGTCGACCGGCTGCTGGCGTGTGACCACACGTCCCTGATAGACCTGCGGTGCATAAACCGGCGCATAGGCATAGGGATAATAGCCGTAGCCATAAGGCGCATACGGATAGCCCCATCCCCAGAATGGGACCCCAACAGCGAAGGCTACGCGAGTCCCGCCCCATCGCCAACCCGGATATCCATATCGGTATCCATATCCATGCCAACCCCATCCCGGACGGCCGTGCCAGCCCCCTCGGTGACCATGCCATTGCGCACTGGCCGGAGAGGCGAAAGCGAGCAAGGTCGCTACCGCCACTGTCCCGATCAAAGATTTCCAAAGTCTCATAGAACTTCTCCCTTCTTTTAATCTGCTGAAGCATAGCACAACTTTTTCGTTTCGCATAAAAGAGCCCTCTTCCCGCGTCCACGAACCGTGCCCTCGGACAACGGCGAGGATCCTCCATTTCTGGGTTTTACCTTTGCGACTTCCTCCGTCCGCCGCTTTCAAATTTCAGTTGTCGGCGTTTCAGCTTCTCTAGGGCGGTCGGTCGCGAGTTGGGCGTGCGCTCACCGGCGGAAGTCGGGAACAGGGTCGATCCTTTCAATTTTCGAGTTTTGGACCGGCGATTGATCCAGCGTCCGAGTTGGTGAGTTGGGCCAAAGTTCGTGATCGCGAGGGCGCGATCTCCAGAAAGAGGCCGGGATCGCGGCCCCCGATTACAACACTTCCTGCTTTTCTGCTTTCCTTAGAGATTCTACCTGTGTGCCGCCCTGCGCAGCGAGGAACTCGCGCAACCCTTCCATCGCCGGGAAATATCGCGCGACCAGGGCGTCGATCACTTCGGCCTGGACGACGCCGTCGCAGGTATAGGCGAGGAGGGTGCGGTGGTCGAGCATCTCGATCCAAACCTGACTGTCGGCCAGGACGCCGGCGGCGGCAGCCTGCCTGATTACTTCGCGTGGTGTTACCGGAGCGATGCGTAATCCCGAGTCTTCGAGGTACTCTTTGGCGACTTTCCAGGCCAGTTCCAGACAATATTCGAAACGGCGGATGGCTCCTTCCTTTTCCAGCGGGTTGAGGGCCTCCGGCCCGCGGCTCAGGGCCCGGTGGAGCAGCGCGAGTCCATTGTCAAAACTCTCAAACAGATCCTCGCTGCAGGTCTTGGCGTGCATGGGCACACGACTCCTTTAGCAAGAATTGTGCGAAACGATGGTGGTCACTTTTCCACGGTGGGCGCGAGCTGGCAGAACAGCTGCAAGGGCGTTTCGTCTGGCGCGCATGGGAGGAATCTTGGCGCCGCGGCCCAAAATTCGACTACTTCTTATTCAGGAGCGGAAGGTACGCTTCGTAGCCCTGATCCTTCATCTCCTCTTTTGGGATGAAACGGAGCGCGGCGGATGCGATGGAGTAGCGTCGGCCAGTAGGCGATTTCGGGTCGGCGAAAAGATGACCCAGATGGGCGTCGGTCCGTTTCGCGCGCACCTCGATCCGCTGCATCCCTTCGGAGTTATCGGGTTTCTCGACTACAAGGTCGTACGAGATCGGTTTGCTGAAAGCGGGAATGCCGAGGCCGCTATCGTATTTGTCGAGCGATGTGAAGAGCGGCTGGCCGTCGATGATGTCGACGTAAATCCCGGCGCGCTCGGTTTTCCAATACGCGTTCTGGAACGGCATCTCACTCCCGTTGCGTCGCACGACGTTGTATTGCTCCCGCGTTAACCGCTCTTGCAAAACGGCGTCGGTCGGTATGGGTCGGTTCGGATCGAAACCCAGGGTCTCTCTTCTCTCTTTTTCCTCCAGAATGAAAAGGTAGATCGCCCCAGCGCTAAGAAGGATCACAACCCCGATTCCAATGTACTGACTGAGGGTCGGTCTATGCTCGATCGTGATTCGGCCCCCGTACATCGGATTTGAGTTCAGGTTACCGAAACGGGATTTGTCGACTCCGTCCATCATTTTTCCCCACCCGGGGGAAAGTGATTTCGGTGTTCTTAGTTAACAGATATGACGCTCCAACGTCAAATCCAAAGTGTGGAAGTGTCGATTCCGCCACGGCCGGAGATTGAACCGGGACGGCTTCAGGTCGGGATTCGGATTGACTTTGCCGCGGGGAGCGGCCTCAAATGTCGCGCAGCCAGAATCTCCCGACCGCGCGTGTGCGTACGGACCAAAAAGCCGCAGGCCTCAGCGGACCTGCGGCATCTATTGGCTGTATCGCAGGCTGCAGTCTTAGTCCACCACAACGTGATCTATTGTCCGCACACCTCCGCTGTTGGCGAAGTAGACATGCACGTGGGTGCCGGGCCTGATTGCGCTTTGCACCCTTTCCCCCTTGCTGTTGAACACGTGGCCGCGACCGTTGAGAACGTAATGGCCCGGACCCTCGTTGTGAACGACGAGAGTCTTGGCAGGCTGATAGCTTGCCGCCTCGCCTCCTTCAACCGTTATGACCGGGTTTGTTCCCGTGACAGTGACTCCCTGTTCCATGGCTGCCGTTTGCGAACCTTTTCCAAAGGCCAGCGGCGCAAGCAATGCGCAGCAGGCAATACTGATGATTAGCTTTTTCGTTATCATAATTCCTCCATGAGTTGATGTTGCATCTTATCGGTTCATTGGGATGCGATTGCATAACACGTGCCGGGACCCGCATTTCAGCACAACCACCAGTGCAAGAGGAACTTAACTGAAAAGGCTGATGTCCGATTTTGTCGGACTCATTCCCGAAGGTGGGATTGGTCTTGTGTCATCTCCGGGAAATACTAAACGCGCCCTGTTTCGTCCTTACTATTTCCTGCGTGGACGGGACGGTGCGCGTCGCTCCAGAGCAGGCGGCGCTATCGAGGTGACGGTCCGGATGTAGTCGGTGAAGCGTCGTCGGAGCGGGCGCGTTTTATTTCTGGGATGACCTTTTCGTAGCGACTCACCAGGGCTGGCTCCAGCTGGTTGACGTCGATGAGGTAGATTTCCATCGCTGTGGCCAGGCCTTTGAAGTTGTCGCTCGAGAGACCGGAGGGCGTAAAGGCGGAAGTGAGGAAGCTGTCTTCCAGCTTCTGAAACGCGTTTTGTTTGGTGTAGACCTTGGAGATATCGAAAGCCAGATCCGGCTTGAGATAGGACAAAGCCCGGGTGGCCAACGCGAGATCCCACGCGGTATGCTCGAAGGTCTCCGGCCGCATGCCTTCGAAGTGGACGGTCTTATTATATCGCTCGTCGGTCGCCGGCTCTTTGCTCGTAAGGAAGTCATGCAGCTCGCGCCCGAGAGTTTCGTGATATTGGCGGTTGCTTTGCGTGGCCTGGTAATTCGCTTCCATTTCTTCGGCAAAATTACGCAGGGCCGCCTCAGCCTGCGCAATGATGTTCGCGATTTTCGTGCCAGTTGTTGGCCAGGAGGCCGAGAAAAACGCCAACCGCGATAAGCCCGACTTCGAAGAAGAGGTTGAGGAACGACCTTCCGTGTTCTCTGCCGGGCCGGCTCACAGGCGCAAGTATGCCCGGGTGGTCGGACACTTCAAGCTTTCCCAGGGAGAGGACGGCGCATGTCCCTCCGGAGCGGCCCTGTCCCGGAAGCTTCCTGAGATATCGCCGCTTCGCCGACTTAAGGATCTGTCTGCAAATAAATAAGCTCGCTTTCCCGGCTGATGCGATATCATATTGATGAAAGGCCTGCGCGATAAAGCATTGGGCTAGTTTGTTTGAATACTTCGTGGCGCCGGCGCGTCTCTCTTCTCCAATCCATGTTGCACCTTAAAATGAATACAAAAGTTACCACCATCGCCCTCGCGGCTCTGCTCTTCACCGGGCTGCCGCTGGCATCTTCCTCCGCCCAAGTCGGCATTTCGGTTGCGATCGCTCCACCCGCGATCCCGGTCTACGAACAGCCGTTGTGTCCAGCCCCGGGCTATATTTGGACGCCCGGCTACTGGGCCTACGCCGATTTCGGTTACTACTGGGTCCCGGGAGTCTGGGTCGCTCCGCCGCGCATCGGATTTCTCTGGACGCCCGGCTACTGGGGCTACCGTGGCGGCAGTTATTATTTCAACCAGGGATACTGGGGGCCAACGGTTGGGTTTTACGGCGGGATTAACTACGGCTACGGCTACGGAGGAAGCGGCTATTATGGGGGCGAATGGTCCGGCAATACCTTCCGCTATAACACGGCCGTGACCCGGGTGAACACCACCGTGGTGCACAACACCTATGTCAACAACAAGGTCGTGACCAACGCCGGCAGCCGCGCTGGCTATAACGGCCCGGGTGGCGCGCAGGCCAGGGCCACCGCACAGGAACAAGCCGCGGCCAAGGCGAAGCACATCCCGCCAACCCAGACCCAGCGCTCCCGCGTCGAGGCAGCGAAGAAAGATCCGGCCTTGCATGCGGCAAACAATCACGGAAAGCCGAAACCCGACGCGGTCCAGACGTTCGAACGCCAACATGGAAAGCAGGCGACCGCGGCCGCCGGAGGCGCTGCTGCAACCAAGAAAGAGGCGCGTGCCGGAAAGCAAGCTGGCGCAGAGAAGCAAGCCGGCGCTGGGAAGCATGCTGGTGCTGAGAAAGCGAAGGGCGGAACCGCCCAGGCAACTAATTCTTCGCGCCAGAAGACGACCGCCGCTCGGAACAAGGAGGGCACGAAGCCGAATGCGAATGCCCATAAGACATCTCTGGCAAAAAACCAAGCCCCGACCAACAAAAAGGCGACCACTCCGCACAAGGCGCAACATCCACAGATAGCACAGCGCCGGCCACAGACAGCGAAGCCCAAACAACCAACGTCCGCGCAGCGCGGACGCGCTCCCGCCAAGGGCGAGGAGCCCGGCAAAAAGAAGAAGAATCACCCGGGAAACGGGCAGTAAAAGCTGAATTGTCGGCCGGTGGGGGCGATGCGCCTGCCCTCGGCGATATCCTTCTTTTCTCCGTTCCTGATTCAAGGAGTGCGGGCACACTTCGCCTTCCACGTTTATTTCTATTGACGCCTAACGGGAAACCTGCTCGGAATCGCGCCCATGAAAACAAATCGTTCCATGCTAGTGGCTGCAGCGCTGTGGTTCACAGCGGCCGCGGCAACCTTCGCTGCCAGTGCACAGATGGGCACCTGGAAGCTCAACGAAGCGAAATCGAAGTTTACACCCGGCGCGACCAAGAACACCACCGTCACTTACACAGCGGCCAAAGGTGACATGATCGATCTGACTGTCGACGGGATGGATAAGGATGGAAAAGCCGTCCACTGGACCTGGATGGGCAAGTTCGATGGCAAAGCCTACAAGGTGAAAGGAAACCCGGGCGTCGACATGATCGCCTATAAGATGGTAAACGACCACACCAACGACCTCACGGCCATGAAAAATGGCAAGGTGGTCATGACCGGCACGATCACCGTGTCGAAAGACGGCAAATCGCGCACAGTCACCACCACAATGACAGACGCGAGCGGGAAGAAAGAGAGTGACAAAGCCTACTACAATAAGCAGTAGGGCGGGGGATGTGAGTTAGGAAGTCAAAGCGGCTGCCCATCTGGCAACAGGCGAGCAGCCGCGCTTCAATGTAGAACAACGTGGGAGGGGCCTTAGCGCCCCGATTCCCCGGTTTGGCAGATACGAGTCAGGAGCCTGCCACGCTCGCGCGCCGCTTGCGGGCAAAGTGGAGCCCGTCAGCGACAGGGAGCAGGACGGATTCGACGCGCGAGTCGTGCGCCAGCTTCCCGTTCAAGCGATCGAGCGCGAGTCCGTCGGGATCAGTCAGACCCTGCTCAATGACTCGACCGCCCCAGACCATGTTGTCGAAAATAAACAGGCCGTTTGGTTTCATCTTTGGCAGAAGGATCTCAAAGTAGGTGTCGTAACCGGGTTTGTCGGCGTCGATAAACGCGAGATCAAGCGGCTCGGGTGGTTCCCAAGTCGGTAACTCCTGTTTGGCATCTCCCAGGGTGAGCTGGATGCGATTCGCGAGTCCTTCTTTCGCCCAGTAGCGCTGGGCGATCGCGGTCCATTCCGCGCTGGTGTCGAAACAGAAGAGGCGACCCTGCTCAAGCAGTCCGCGCGCGATGCAAATGGAACTATAGCCGGTAAAGGTGCCTACCTCGACAGCTGCCCGCACCCCGAGCAGTTTTGTCAGAAGGGTGAGAAAGTCGCCTTGCTCCGGGCTGATGAGCATGCGGGCGGCGTCGCCTAACGACTCGGTCTCGCGCCGGAGCGCATCGAGGAGTGGATCGACGACACGCGAACGGTGGTGCACAATGTAGTCGTAGAGCGAATCGTTCAGCGCGACGTATTTGGCCGGCGGGCTTGATTGGGAATTTGGCGGCTCCATTTGCTAAAGAATCTCTGTTATGTTCATCCTCGCATCAATGGAAGGAAAACATAATCAGGCTTGAAAAGCTCGTTTGGATTGCGGTGGATTTGAAGCGCGCAGTCGCTGACTCGAATATTTGATCATGCCCGCCATTATTCCAACGGTCCCGGCGTCGCCATCGCCGTCTGCTCGTCCTGGCATGGGCACCATCCTTTTCCCGGGCGGGGTGGCGTTCCGGGTCTGGGCGCCGTTTGCCTCGAGCGTGTTCGCCGCCGGAGCCTTCAACCAGTGGAACGCCCCGGCGAACCCCTTTGCCAGCGAGGGCAACGGCTACTGGTCGGTGGAAGTGCCGGGAGCGGCCATCGGGGATGAATACCAGTTTGTGATCCATAACGGCACGCAGGTGCTCTGGCACAAGAACCCCTATGCGAGCGAGGTCGTGAACTCGTCCGGCAACGCCATCATTCACGATCCGAACTTCGACTGGACCGGGGAGGACTTCGTCATGCCGCCTCGGAATGAATTGGTGATTTATGAGATGCACGTCGGCAGTTTCAACGACGCAAACGAGCCGGGGCCGGGGACGTTCGATGAAATCATCCCGAAGCTGAGCTACCTGCGCGATCTCGGCATTAACGCGATCGAGATTATGCCAGTGCTGGAGTTTCCGATGAGCTTCTCGTGGGGTTACAACCCTTCCGACCCCTTTGCGGTGGAATCTTCGCTCGGCGGCCCGCAGGGTTTGCACCGGTTTGTCAAAGCTGCGCATGCGTTCGGCGTCGCGATTATCATGGATGTGGTTTACAACCACTTTGGGCCTGGCGATCTCGATCTCTGGCGCTTCGATGGCTGGAGCGACCCGGATCACAATGGCGGCATCTATTTCTATAGTAATGATCGCTCGCACACGGATTGGGGCGATACGCGACCGGATTACGGGCGGCCCGAAGTGCGGCAGTATCTCCGCGATAACGCGCTCTTTTGGTTGAACAAATACCGAATCGATGGGCTGCGCTTCGATTCAGTGAGTAACATTCGAATGGTGGATGGACGCGACCTTCCAGACGGCTGGAGCCTTCTGCAATGGATGCACGATGAAATCCGTTCCACTCAGCCGTGGAAGATCACGATCGCGGAGGATTTGCAGAATAACGAGTGGATCACCAAAGAGGTTGATGCCGGCGGTGCAGGCTTCGGCTCGCAATGGGACTCCGGGTTTGTCCATCCAATTCGGGACGCCGCCATCGCGCAGAACGACGCGGATCGGGATCTCTATGCGGTGCGCGACGCGCTGGAACGTCGCTACAATGACGATGCCCTCCAGCGGGTCATCTACACCGAATCCCATGATGAGGTGGCAAATGGTCACGCGCGGGTGCCGGAGGAGATTTGGCCGGGCAATGCCGGGAGCTGGTTTTCACGCAAGCGTTCCACGCTTGCTGCGGCGCTCGTCTTTACCGCCCCGGGTATCCCGATGATCTTTCAGGGTCAGGAATTCCTCGAGGACCAATACTTCCGCGACTCGGAGCCGTTGGACTGGTCGAAGCTCGAGACCTACAAGGGGATCAATGCTCTCTATCGGGACCTGATTCACCTGCGCCGCAATTGGTTTAACCAGACCCGCGGTCTGCGCGGCCAGCACCTCAACGTCCATCATATCAATAACACCGATAAGCTGATTGCATTTCATCGCTGGGAGAATGGCGGGGCAGGCGACGATGTGATGATCGTGGCAAACTTTGGCAACCGGGGATATGAGAGCTATGCGCTGGGCTTTCCACGCGCGGGTGGATGGCGGGTCCGTTTCAACAGTGACTGGCAGGGCTATAGCGATGACTTTGGGAATCAGTTAGGCTACGACACATGGACGGGCAACGGCTCGCGCGATGGGATGTCGTTCCAGGCCAATGTCGGCATCGGGCCTTACTCGGTTCTCATCTTGTCACAGGACGATGTATGAAGCCTTGGCTGTCAATGAATCAACGAGCGAGTGGGTGAGGGAGAAGCGGGTTATTTTTTGACGCTTCAAAGCCGCTGAACGCCGCAAAGTGGCGAATTGTGCAAAGCGGCAGGCCATACCGCGTAACTATTTTGTTACGGAATTCCTGAGCGACGGAGTTTTTTTCTGCCCCGGAAGTGCGATAGATTTCGTTTGAACTCGAATCTCGGGTTGCATGAGAGATCGATAGGAAAGGGCAAATCATATGACATCCATGTTTTCGGAAGTTCTCATGGGGACTGGTTTATCGGCCGGCACTCAGCTGGGTCGTCCGGTCTTCTTCCACCGGGAGAATCCAAGGTGCATCGCAATTCCTGGCCCCGAAGCAAATTCGCGGACAAAGCCTGGGTCCTTTGGAAGAAAGAATCGCTTTTGGCAGTTCGCGGCCGGCGTCCTGGCTCTGATCCTGACGGCGGCGACTGCGACGGCCCAAACCTACTTGGTCACGGACTTGGGCACGCTGGGTGCAAACAGTCGTGGCAACTATAGTCAGGCCTTCTGCATTAACGCGAGCGGGCAGGTGGCGGGCCAATCGAGCGCTTCGTCAACTTCCGTCACTGATCCCGCGTTTCTCTATAGCGCCGGCCAACTGATTTCACTCGGCACGCTGGGTGGGGAATACGGGCAGGCCCGCAGCATCAACACTGCGGGACAAGTGGCCGGCTACTCCACGCTTGCGAGCGGGTCCTATCGCGCGTTTCTCTATACCGGCGGGCAAATGATGAATCTTGGAACGCTTGGCGCCGATTACAGCGCGGCCTATGGCCTCAATGATTTTGGGCAGGTGGTAGGCGTATCAGCCAACATCGCCTTGCTGCAACACGCATTCCTTTACAGCGATGGCCAGATGATGGATCTGGGAACACTGGGTGGTGCAACGAGCACGGCCTACGGAATTAACAATCAAGGCGTCATTGTAGGCTATTCCTATAACAATGGGGGAGACTTTCTTGGTTTTGTCTATCAAAATGGCACGATGACCGCGCTTGGAACGCTGGGCGGCTCGTGGAGCATCGCCTACGCCATCAACGACCGAAACCAGATTACGGGGCAGGCATACACAAGGAACAATCGGGCAGCCCACGCCTTTCGCTACGCACACGGCAGAATGGCAGACCTGGGCGCGCTTGGCGGATCGAACTCCTATGGCTCGGCGATCAATAACAGCGGGAACGTCGTTGGACTTTCGACAATCCGCAGTGGCGCCTACCACGCATTTATCTCCATCAACGGACGAAAAATGCAGGACTTGAACAACATGATCCCGGCCGGGACGGGATGGATTCTCCAGGAAGGCGCTGGCATTAATGACTCAGGAGAAATCGCGGGCTATGGCACGATCCAGGGCGAGCTGCACGCCTTTCTCCTCACGCCCGCACAATAGGAAAAGCGAAAGAGTAGCAGGGCTAGGACGTCTCTTCCTCGTGGGAGCCTGAGGTCGGCCGAACGGTATAACCCACATAGCGCAGTGTGTGGATTAACGGAGTGTCAAATCCCGAGTCCACTTTCTTGCGCAGACGGGTGATGAAGATTTCGACTGTGCGCGTGTCGTATTCGTGCTGGCGGTGCCAGATTCGTTCACAAAGCTCCGTTCGGGAAAAAACGCGTCCGGGCTCCTGCAGGAGCACTTGCAGGACATCAAACTCCCGCGGCGAGAGGGCAATCATCTTGGCGGAGCGAGTCACCCGCCGGTGCTGCACATCCATTTGCAGATCTCCCACTCTCAGCAGGTCCATGGCTGAAGGCGTTGCCGCGCGACGTCCAAGGGCCTCGATTCGTGCCATCAGCTCGTTCATCGAAAAGGGTTTTGGCAAATAGTCATCCGCGCCCGCCTTGAGTCCCTTCACGCGGTCACTAACCTCGGCATGCGCGGTCAGGATGAGAATCCGTGCGGTTGAATGATCCTCGCGTAACCGTTTCAGCACCGAGAAGCCGTCGAGCCCCGGGAGATTAATATCCAGGATGATGAGGTCCGGTGGATTCTCCAAAGCCGCCTTCAGACCATCTGCGCCATCGCCGCACGCAGTTGCCTCGTGGTTGGCGCGCTGCAACTCGCGGAGAACCTGGCGGGCAAGTTTGTCATCGTCCTCGATTACGAGCACTCGCATCTCTTTCTTAATGGCAGAGATCGGTTCAGAGATCAATTCTGATTGAGGTGAGAGCGTTCTCCGAAAGAGTTTGAAGAGAGACGATGCGAACCGAGGGAACAACGCCGGCGTGAGTTGACGCGCGGAAGGAGCATTCTTATTCGCAATGAGCGCTGGGGGTGCCGGCTGACCCCTGTCGCGATGGTAGGGACGGACGGCCGGGCCGTCCGTCCCTTCGGCGCGCCCGGCCTGCGCGCCATACCGAAGTGCTAGGCACAGGTCCGCGAAGCGGCGTCAGCGGCCTGGGCCAGGACGTTTAGGGTGTTGAAGAACTCCTGGCTTTGACCGGTGAACAAACCGGAGTTTGTCAGGGCGGCGACGGCTGACTGCGCTCCTGCCTGCGCCAGAGAGGTAGGCCGAATCACCGAGCAGCGAGGCAGCCCGGCATCGATGAAGCGGCATGGCTCAGGCATGATGAGGTCTTTCTCGCGCAATGGATCGCCTTCAAATACCGTTGCAATATCAGGAAAGACCAGGCCGGGCACTCTTACTGGCGGAACATTGCCGGCGCCATCATTCCAAATCGCGAAGTGAAACACTTCGGTCCCGCCAATACCGGTGACGATCCTAAGCACAGTGAGGTCTGAGACATTGAGTGACATCGAATCGTAAAGACTCGATCCGCCCTGCTCAATAGTTCCGAAATGAAAGGCCGCGGTGTTCGCGATCGCCTGGAGTTGCTTGCCCATCGGGATATCGTGGGATGGGATAGCGGGTCGATTCACAATCTCGATCAATTGCGGAAAGGTCGTGCCAAAGTCTGGATTAGCCCGGCTCCGGTAACGAATCCACCAGCTCGTGTCCACCGTCAGATTCAACAGATTGGTTAGTCGTCCGATCTGTCTGGCGCCAGTGGCGCGGCTGCTTGGCAGCGTGCGAAAAGGGTCAAGATTGACCGGCTGGCCGCCGACTGAGGAAATGTAGGCATTGAGGAAGGCGGCATGGCTCATCTCATCGTCGGTGTTGTCGGCGACATATTGTGGGAAGTCGTCATCGATTGCTTCAATCGCTTCCCTGTATGGGTCATTTCCCGTCGCCAGCTCGGTGTATTGCTGCCATAAATCGGCCTCGATTAGTTCGGCCGCCGCCAAAAAGCGCAGGATATCGATATCGCCTCCGCTGGCACCCGCCGAGCCCAGGGCGGCGGCGCCCATTCGATTTACTCCTGCGATTAATCCGACGGCGGGCGTCAAGAGCGCTGCGCCGAGACCCAGACTGCGAAGGAAAGATCGCCGGGCCATGGGATGCGGCCGAACGAGCGTTTCCTGAAACCGGTCCAAACTCGGGAAAGTGTCCTTTGTCGAATCGGCGTTTAGACTTGTATGCGAATGGTTACTTTTCATGGTTATATGCTGTTTAAGACTTCGTAATCTTGTGCCGGATGATGCGAATCTTTGATTCCCGGCGATAACTTGCAATTCCTTCTTGGTAACAAAGGCGTTACCCTTCCCGTTTCGAGTTATCCATCTCCGAATCGTGGCACGTTTGCCTTAGTGATAGAGCCGCCTCTTCGCGAGGAATTCAGCAGGTCAGGAATACCCGCTGGATGAAAGGTAACAGGATTGTTACCTTTATTGCTGGAGTTATCGGTGGACGAAGGAGCTGGTGCGGCGCCCCGGACGAGTCGAAAAAATGATGGAAGGCGCGTTTCCTTTGATTACCGACCCTGCTAAGCTGACCGATATGGTGATGCGCATCGCTTTCATCATCCTATTCGCGTCGACGTTGCAATTCCCCGCCATTTGCCGCGGGCAGTCGACTGTGGAAGGCGTGGTTGATTTGCCGAAAACGCACGGCGCGCCGGTGGCAAATGAGCGCTACGAAATTGTGAGCGAAGGTGGCGTGCTGGCGCCCCGTCCGCCACACGCAGTGGTTTACCTGGAAGGCGAGTTTGCCCGGCCGACGGGGCTCCCGACCAAACAAATGGCGCAAAAAAATCTGACCTTTGTGCCAAACCTTCTCCCCGTGGAACGGGGGACAAAAGTCGAGTTCCCGAATCTCGACAACACTTATCACAACATCTTCTCCTATTCGCCGGCGAAGCGTTTCGACCTCGGTCGTTATCCTCCGAACGAGAAACCTGTGCCTTTTCAGATCTTTGACCGGGTGGGCCTGGTCACGGTGCGCTGCGATATTCATGAGCACATGCGGGCTCTCATCCTTGTGCTCGACACACCATATTTCACGATTAGCGACGCCCAGGGCCACTATCGCCTGACGAACCTCCCGGCGGGTCACTTTCTGCTCAAGGCCTGGATCAGCAGCAAGGTCACGCGGGAGCACCCGGTCGATCTCGTGAACGGCGCCCTCCTGCACTTGGACTTGCCATGAAGCAGCCTGCCACACCCGGCGCGGCCGGGATCCGCCGCTTCCGCGGCAAGCTCTTTCTTGCCATGATGGTCCTGGTGGCGGTGGTGGCATCATTGGGCATTTACGTCACGCAGCGGCGCGCCGACGAGGATGCGCAGGCCGATTTGCAGCGCGATTTCAGACTTGAGCTGGCCTCCCTTCATCGCCTTCAGGATCTGCGCAATGCGGCGGTTGCTGATCGGTCCAGCGCGTTGGTCCGCAACCCGCGCATCCACGCCGCGTTGGAGGATAACGCGCTCGATCTGCTCTATCCCAGTGCTGCGGCGGAATTGCGGGATCTGATGGACCAAACGAACCAGGGGAGCGGTTCGGCCGACAGTCTGCACGCGAGATTCTATCGGTTTCTTGATCACCGAGGCGCGGTCCTTGTCCCGCCGACCAGGGATGCGGGCGAGCTTTTGCCTAACGAACAAGCGCAGCTCGCGCAGAGTGGCGTGCCGCAGACAATGAAACCGGCTATCTGTCGCGGCGTGGCCCGCTGGGTCGTGCGGCGGTCGATGAGATAATCGCGGTGCCGATCCGTTCGAGCGAAACCAACGACGTGATCGCCGCGCTCGTCCTCGGCTTCAAGCCGCTCGAAACAACGGCGCGGAATACGGCCACCGGAATGAAGAACGGCATACTCGTGAATGGGCAATTGCATTTGCCGACATTTGATCGCGCGGCGGAGGAACAGGTTGCGCGCGAGGTGCAACGCGATCTGGCGGAACCGGCCGACAGAGAACACAGCTTGCGCGCGAAAATCAATGGCGTTCCGCATTTGCTTTTTTTCAAACGGCTGAACCCGCAATCCAACTACCCTCCGGCCTACGAGGTTTGCGTTTATCCACTGACCGAGTTGCTCGTGCGCGAGCGACACTTGCGCTCGCAAATTCTCGGTGCGGGCGGCCTGCTCTTGCTCGGCGGTTTTTTGGTCAGCCATGTTGTCTCGCGCCGGCTCTCCCAGCCGGTCGAAGAGCTGGCGGTCGCGTCAGAAGAAAACCTTGCGCAGCGCCAGCGCGCAGAATTGAAACTGCACGATACGGCGGAAGAATTGCAGCGATCGGCGCGTTTTTCAGCCGACGCTTCTCATCAACTGAAAAGTCCGATCACAGTCCTGCGCGCGGGGCTCGATTCGTTGCTCGCGCGCGATGGCTTTCCGCAGGAAGTTTACGAGGAAATTTCGTCGCTCATTCACCAGACCTATCGCCTGACGAGCGTGGTCGAAGATCTCCTTCTCCTTTCGCGCATGGATGCCGGCAGGTTGCGGCTGACTCTGCACAGCGTGGACCTGACGCATCTGGTCGAGGAATGGATCGATGATCTCGACGCCATCCCGGAAGCGGCCGATCTGCGCGTCGAAAAGGATCTCCCGGCCCAGTTGCTCATCGCCGGTGAAACCAAATTCACTGCGCAGATCGTGCAAAACCTGCTCGACAATGCGCGGAAATATAATCGGCGCCACGGGACGATCCGGATTCATGGACGGGTCGCAAACGGGGAAGTGGAATTGCGGGTCGCGAATACCGGACGCGGAATTCCGCTCGAGGCGCAGCCATACATTTTCGAGCGCTTCCATCGCGCAAGCGGGAGCCAAGATGTGGCGGGACACGGCCTGGGACTTAACCTCGCCCGTGAGCTCGCGCGATTGCATGGCGGTGAACTGCGCCTTGTGCGTTCTGACGCGGAATGGACGGAGTTCAGTGTGCTCTTCTTGAAAGCAACGCCGGCCGGCTCCGTTGCCGGGTAAAAGCAAATGAAGACGTTTGTCTGTGTCTGCCTGCTCATGGTCGCGAGCCGGGCGCTGGCCGCGGACGATTTTCTTGACCTGGTGGATGATGCCCTGACGAATTCCTTTTTGCACGATCAGATCCGGGCGCGGGTCAGCGGTTTGCTTGATCTCGAATACTATCAATACCCGCAGCCTCCCCCGGGTCTGATCCGCGCGAGCGGTCATGATCTTTTTGCTCCGCGACTGAGCCTTTTCCTCGATGCCCGAGCGGGGCGCGCAATTTATGTCTTTGCTCAAACGCGGATCGATACCGGCTTCGATCCAAGCGACCTCGGCGTGGAATGGCGACTGGACGAATACGCCGTGCGTCTCACGCCGTGGAGCGATGGCCGCTTCAATCTCCAGGTTGGAAAATTTGCCACCGTCGTTGGGAGCTGGGTCGAGCGCCACCTTTCCTGGGAGAATCCGCTGATCAACGCCCCATTGCCTTATGAAAATCCGACCCTCGTCTCGGACATGTACGTTCCGGTGACGGCGGAGAGTTTTCGGGCGGTGCCCGGCTCCTACAAATACGAGTTTCTGCCCATAATCTGGGGACCGGTTTATGCCATTGGTGCTTCCGTGACCGGGCACATCGGGATTTTGGAGTACGCCGCCGAAGTCAAGAATGCCCCTCTGGCCTCCCGTCCGGAATCCTGGTATGACTACAACTTTAGTCGCCCCGCGGTTGATGCAAAACTGGCGCTTGACCCGAACGAGGCCTGGCACTTTGGCATTTCAGCGGGCGAGGGCAGCTACCTTCGGCCCAATGCTTATCCGCTGCCCAACGGCACAGACTTTGGCGAATACCGGCAATATCTCCTCGGGCAGGAGGTGAGCTACGCGCGCGGTCACTTGCAGCTTTGGGCGGAGGCGTTTGAATCGCGCTTCCAAATTCCCGAGCTCGGCAACGCCGACGTCTTTGCCTACTACGTGGAGATGAAATACAAATTCACGCCCCAGCTTTTCGGGGCTCTGCGCTGGAACCAGGAGTTCTTTGATTCAGGCACTGATCCGATGGGGCAGCCGATCGCGCACGGCCACGATGTCTCGCGAATTGACGCCGCCGTCGGCTATCGTTTCACCGCTCACACACAGCTAAAACTGCAATATAGTCTGGCGCATGGCGATTTCGTCTCGGACAAGGTGAACGGAACCTTTGCGGCGCAATTTACGGTGCGTTTTTGATCCGGGCCGCGAGCTATCGGACGGGCTCCTTGATTCGCCCCGGTATGTTACTCGAGCCGTACTCAGGCACTTTGGCTCAGTTCCCGAGATAGCGAGCCATGGCAAGATCGACCCCTCTTCGCGTTGGAGTCGCATTGAATCCGACTGCAACGATTTTGCCATCCGGCTGCAGAACGGCGGCGTTAGCTCCCCCGTTCAAGTTCCCGAAGGACGTACGGACTTTTCCGCCCACCCCGAAGCTCGAATCAAGCGTGCCGTCCGTATTAAGTCGTGCGGTCAGAAAATCGGAGTCGGATGATTCGGTGTCGGGATAGCCGACGGCGATGAGTTTCCCGTCCGACTGGATCAGAACACTGCGCGCGCTCTGAAGAAAGCTTCCGAAGTCGACTGTGGCCAGGCCGCCGTTCCCGAACGCGGCATCCTGGCTTCCGTCTGAGTTATAGCGGACCACGGCGAACAGTTGGTCCAGACCGTTGCGCGTGACGGTCGTCCCAGCTGCTACAATCTTGCCGTCCGACTGCAAAACGGCGGAACGCGCCTGGTCGAGATTGGCTGCTCCGAAGTCACTCTCCACTTTTCCCAGGTTTCCAAAAGTTGTGTCAATCGTTCCGTCGGGCAGATAGCGCGTGAGGGCGAAGTCGTAGAAGTTAGCTATGCTTGTAGCGTCGCCAACCGCGACGATCCTGCCATCCGGCTGGAGAAGAACCGAGAGCGCGTCGTCGTTGCCCCCGTTAAAATCTGTTGCGACCTCGCCCCCGACACCAAAGGTCGAATCAAGCGACCCATCGGAGTTATACCGTGCGAGCCCGAAGTCGGTATCGGAGGATTGATCGCTCGTGACGTGGATATATTTGGTTCCGGCGACGATGATCTTGCCATCGGCTTGCAGGACGATGGCGGAGGCGAAACAGCCTTCGCTGTTGAATGTCGTCCTGACCAGGCCGCCGATACCGAAGGTCGGATCGAGTGACCCGTTGGAATTGTAACGGGCAAGGGCGAATTGGCCGCCGAGGAATGGAAAGATATCGTAGGTCCCGCCGGCGGCTATGATCTTTCCATCGGGTTGAACGGCAATCGCGGCCGCGAGTTCCGTCAGGCCAAAGTCGGTAATCACGTGGCCGCGTTGACCAAATCTCCTATCGAGTGTGCCATCTGGGTTGTATCTTGTGATCAGAAAGTCGCCGCCTTCCGCGGCTATACCGACGAAGCGGATCCCGGCGGTGACAATTTTTCCGTCTGGCTGGAGCGCGACCGCAAAGGCAAAATCATTGCTCCCCTGGAAGTCACTTGTCACACGGCCGCCCCTGCCGAAACTGGAATCGAGAGCTCCCGGCGCGGCAGTGACGGTGTGGTTCGAAAGAACGAAGAAGGTCGCAAGCATAACAAGTCCGAAGTGCCGCACGAATTTCATCGCGACGCAGCACGGTGAGATCATATCCAGCGCGGCCTTTGGAATGTGCGAAATAGGATGCAGATTGGTTGAACTCATAACTCAAGCAAGCGCTGCATCCTTTAGGTTCGCAAGGGGACAATCGTAACCAACCTGTTACGCTCGTGTAAGTCTAAACCGGGAGAGAGCGGAGTACGTCCGAGCGTTGCGCACGACGCAGGGCACAAGCAGCGACGAACGCGGCGATCGTGCGCGCCAGCAGGTTAGCGACGCAGACTCGACCCATCGCATTAGTTGAGGTGGCGTTCCACGCTCGGACGACGCGATGCGGTCAACGTAACAATGCCGTTACGCTTCAATCGTGGCGACAATGAGGGAACTGCCTCAGGCTCGTCTCAGTCGGGTCAATGGCCATGAAACATTTTCCTCGCCTGATCGTTCTTGGAGTAATCGGCGCAATCTTTCTCTCGCGGCCGGGCTCGTCCGACGCCCGGACCGTTGCAGTCGACGTCGGCGAGACCGGCGGCAGGCAAGACCACGCGCTCAAACCATCCACAATCAAGCGTGTCCAATAATCGCAAACGCAGAGACCGGGGACACATGTCGCCGAGCCGATTGAAGCCGACGACGAGGGGAGGGAAGCGCCGGGAGACAGCGGGGTTTCCCGCCGTGCCGGCGCCATCATCAGGGGACTACGCCCTGCCGCTGGGAACGATCATGCGAACTCGTCGCCTGCTGATGGCCGCGTTGCGAGTCTGGGAACTCAAGCATGGCATCCGCGACTGGCCGTGCATCTTTCCCGTGGACCGATAACGCCTGGAAATGAGGCATTCTTCAAGGCTCGCTTTCATGGAGGGGCCGGCACGCGGGAATGATTAGGTTGCCACGGACGGTCGCGCTACTTTTCCCTTGTTAGCATTTTCGCTTTTGAAAATCCCGGCCGTTTGCCGCACAATTCGTTACGGCGGTTTTCTGAAACCTCCAACGCCACCCGGTTATGCATCACGGCGACGTCACTCCTGAGATCGCAGCCGGTCTCCTTGCCTTGCGCAAGCGGATCGAGGCCGCCAAAATCCCGCCCTCGAAGCTGGACGAATCGATCAACGTCGCTGCCTGGAACATCCGGGAGTTCGGCCGCGTTCACCGGACCGAGCCGGCGATTCATTACATCGCCGAGATCCTTGGGCAGTTCGACTTGATTGCGCTGGTCGAGTTGCGCGCCGACCTTACCGACCTCGGCCGCGTTCTGTGCTATCTCGGGCCGGCATGGCGAGTCGTCTTTTCCGATTGGATCGACGACGCCGGGGGCAACAGGGAACGCATCGCCTTCCTCTTCGATCGCCGGGCCGTGATCCACAACGGCCTCGCCGCCGAGGTCGACGCCCCGCGCGCGAAAGCCGCCAAGGAATATCTCGCTACCAAATCCTTCTGGCGCGCGCCATACATGTGCGCCTTTCGCGCCGGCAACTTCGACTTCATTAACATCGCCACCCATATCCGCTGGGGCGACAGCATCGAGGCCCGCATGGCCGAGCTCGAGCTTCTCTCCGAGTGGATCGATACCCGGTTCAAGAACAAATTCGCCGAGGACCACGACCTCCTCGTCATGGGCGACTTCAACACCCCGAAGATCACCGACCCGATCTTCGATATCCTGCTTGGTCACGGACTCAAAATCCCGCAGCCCCTCGTCAAGCTTACCGTCGGCGACCGGGCCATCGGCGGCTCCAACCTCGGCTTCAGCGCGCGCTACGATCAGATCCTGCACCGCGCCACCATGCCCGAGAATTTTACCAACAAAGGCGGCGCGCTCGACTTCTACATCAACGACGCCGGTATCGAGGAACTCTTCCCCGGCAAGAACTACAGCCGGACGAAATTCACCTTCCAAATGTCAGACCACCTACCGATTTGGATCCAGGTCAAGACCGACATCGACGGCTACAGGCTCGACCAAATCGTGCAGGACGCAAGGGCGTGACGCCGACCAGATGAAGCTCTTTCCTTCAAGCTTCAAGGACGCGACCTCGTCACCTCACTTCCAAGAGTTAGCGCGACCGCCTAAGGCTTACAAGGGATGTTCGTATCCTGCGCGGCCACGATCTGCCATTTCCCGGCGCGTCTGAGCCAGGTATCGGTCCAGATCAGGCAATGCTTTGCCTCCTTGCCATCCTTACCCTTGGAGACCGCGCTCTCCGCTCCATATGCCAGCGCGATGGAGTCGCCGAAGAATCTCACCTTTACCTCGCCCAGTTGGCAGTCGCGCTCGAGCGACTTGGTGTCTGTCGCGATCGCTTCCTTCTTGCCGTAGCGCCGTCCACTCGGCGACGTCCCCTGGAAGGCGTCCGCAATCACATCCTTGAGGTCCGGCTGCGGGCTACAGGCCGAGTTGGCCCACTTCGCCTCAGCCGCAATGATGAACTTCACCGTCTCCTCTTCCGGCGATCCCCAGCGAGATTCCTGCGCAACGCCCGGTGAGGCAAACCCACCGAGAAACAAGAGAAGAGACGCTGTAATGATTGATGCGAATTTCATGGCTTTAGCAGGTTTGTATTTCACCGGCATCGCCGGCAAGCCTTTTCTTGCGCGGCTCACCGCCGGCGACCGGGGCCGTTGACCGCGTCCAACCCCAGCTTCGACGCGGAGATCGAAAGCCCCGCCTTGAGCAACTTCACCCTTCAACCTTCGTCCTTTCTTTGGGAATCCAAACAAGACCGGCATCGCCGGGAATGGAGCAACCTGCTCGGTGCTCCTAGCTCTCGAAAAAAATGGGCCGCGAAGGGACGCACCGCCGGCCGTAGATGCGATTGTTATAGTAGCCAAGTGCCCCCGGCGAAAGCATTCGGTGCTTGAGCATCAAGGGATTAGGGGGAATTGCGCCTCGTTTCAAACACATAACACAACTATGAAAACAAAACTTAAACTTCCAGCCTTCGTGCTGGCGGCGTTGCTCTTCCTCGGGCTGCCGCTGGCCTCGTCATCGGGGTACGTTGCGATTTCGGTCGGGATAGCTCCACCGGCGATTCCCTATTATCAGCAACCGCTCTGCCCGGGGCCGGGTTATATCTGGACGCCGGGATATTGGGCCTGGGGCGATTTCGGTTACTACTGGGTGCCGGGCATCTGGGTGCTCGCACCGGCGGTCGGTTATTACTGGACTCCAGGCTATTGGGCCTTCAACAGCGGCCGTTATTACTTTCATGATGGATATTGGGGACCATCGGTTGGGTACTACGGTGGGATTAACTATGGGTATGGCTATTACGGAACCGGTTACTACGGTGGCCGATGGGACGGCAATACCTTCGCATATAACACTGCCGTGACTCGCGTGAACCCAAAGTTGGTCACGCATACTTACGTCAACCGCGAAGTTGTGCGTAACGCCCGCGGGAATCGACCCAGCTTTAACGGCCCCGGAGGCGTAAAGGCGAAGCCGACCCGGAAGCAACTCGCAGCAGCCAGGGGGCCGCATCGCGGACCTACTGCCGCACAGCGGTCGCGCGTCGCGGCGGCAAAGAATGATCCGGCCCTGCACGCGGAGAATAACAAAGGCCAGCCGAAAGCTGCTTCCGTAAGGGACTTTGAGAGCAAACACCGGACCCGGGCGGCTGAGAGAACGGCAACCCGGCAGAATCAACCCGGGGCCAGGCGGGCTGGCAACCAGAACTCAGCGAACGCTACCAACCGGACAGCGAACCGATCGCACGCTCGGCCCGGGAGCGAACACGTTGCTTCGTCACATGCGCGCGGGGAGAGCCAGGCGCGGCACAATCAGTCGCGCAGAGTAGCAAACACATCCCATGCGACTCGTCATAATAAGCACGCGACCCCACACCATGAGCGCGTAGCGTTGCACCACGAGCAGGCGACGCCGCACCATGAGCGCGTGGCGTCACACCACGCGCGCGCGGCTACGCGGCATGAGCACGTAGCGTCACATCATCGACGCACGACCCCGTACCAGGAGCGTGTAGCATCGCATCGTCAACGTGAAGCATCACATCACGAGCGGCGGACCGCGGAGGAGAACAACCACAAGAAAAAGAAGCACGGCGGATCATAACATTCGAGGCGGGCGCGCTCGACGCGCCCGCCTATCCCGCTGTCGCGAAGGAATTCGCACAGTCATGGCTTCCAGAAGGTCTCACGTACGCGGAAGTCAGATTGCTACATTGACTGGCTTTTTGCCGCAGGAGGCGGGATAGGGGTGGATCTGTGCATCGTACCATGTTTGTCGCTCAGAATTCGTTCCGTCAAACCTCCGGTCCGGGTCGAATTACCTGACCGCTGCAATAGCGACTCATCCGGCTGATATGCCCCGAGCTCACGACTCGCTCCGCAATCCATCGATTGCTCACTGTCGTCTGGTCGCGAATCACTCGTCTAATCGAGCACATGTCAAACCGCTCCAGCAAACTCGACCTACGCTTCGCGTACCGCGGCCGCGAGACTATTCAGACGCAATGATAAACTTCACCGTCTCCTCCTCCGGCGATCCCCAGCGAGATTCCTGCCCAATGCCGGGTGAGGCAAACCCACCGAGAAACAAGAGAAGGCGATGCCGGGATGATCGATGCGAATTTCATGCCTTTAGATTCTGTTCGTTTGTATTTCACCGGCACCGCAGGGCAAACCTTTTCACCGGGGCTGAAGCCGATCGTTGAACCGATCCTTAAAGGACAGCCCGATCTTTCGTGCTGCGGTCGTGGCGGATGGCACGGAGCAGCCAACGACGAGCCTATTCCGGCGGTTTGACGGCGGTTCGAAACGAATATAATAAAGCCCCTCCCGGCCGCCGGAATAAGACTGGAATTTTGCCATGATCTTTCATAGGTAAAAATCAGATTTTGCGCCCGTAGCTCAACTGGATAGAGCATCTGACTACGGATCAGAAGGTTTGAGGTTCGAATCCTCACGGGCGCGCTTTTTCTGCGCGCCGCGCGGTTGCGTATCACTTTTCCGCAGAGAAAGTGTTTTTATGGGCGGACAAGGTTCCACGGGCAATGTGATCGCGGCGTTGTGCAGTTTCTTCATTCCCGGTCTCGGGCAACTGCTCCAGGGGCGATTGCTGATCGCGATTGTCCAGTTCGTCCTCGCGGCTCTGCTCTGGTTCGTTCTCCTCGGGTGGCTCGTGCACCTTTGGTCGATCCTCGACGCGGCGCTTTTCAAGCCGCGGCTGTAGCGGCTGTAGGGCGGCCATTTTGGCCGCCTGAATCCAATGGCGCGTGCGAGGGGTTGGCGGGCAAAATGCCCGCCCTACAGTTTTTCCAGCAACGATTTCCACCTCTCCCAGGCGGCGTCGTGCGCCTTACGGTTGGCGTCGGAGGCATCGGGTGCTTCTCCGGCGCGCATGAAGCCGTGACCCGCCCCGGGATAGACCACGGGCTCGTAGGTTTTGCCCGCGGCCTGCATGATCTCCTTCGTCTTGGGAATGGTGGCATCGACGCGCGCGTCGTCTTCGCCGTAGAAACCGTAGACCGGACACGCGATCTTCTCCGCTCCGGCCGCGGTATCAGGTCCGGTCCCGTAAAAAACATAGGCGGCTTTCAGATGCGGGTTGTGATTCGCGTAACCGAATGACTGACCGCCGCCCCAGCAAAAGCCGGTGACCGCGATCGTGCCGTTGCAGGCCGGCAGCTTCATCGCGTAATCGGCCGCGGCGTCGAGGTCGGCAAAAATCTGCGGAGTCTGCAAGGCGGAGACCGCCTTGATCGCGGCTTCGTTGTCGGAATAACTCTGCGTGTCCTTCCCCGGCTCGGTGAGGAGATCGGGCGCGATCGCGATGTAACCGGCGGCGGCCAGTTGGTCGGCGAGGTTCTTGGCCCAGTCCGTCAGGCCAAAAATCTCATGGATGACGAGAACGACGGGCGCCTTTTTCTTTACTTCGGGGAAAGCGACGAACGCTTTCACGGTGCGCCCATCGTGCTGCAGCTCAATCCATTCGTGGTGTCGCGGCGATTTGTTGAGCTGAGCCTGCGCCCACTTCTGTGCGAAACCGGTTCCGGTGCCTAACGAACCGAGCAGCAGCCAAAGAGCAAGAGCACGAAGTTTCATGCCTTACAGAACGCCTCCGGTGACAGATCGGCAACTTTTGTCCGGAAGGTGGAAGGGGTCTGTGCGCCCCCATCGAGTGTGCGCTGCGTGAAATTGATGCTGGCCCTCGCGGCGCAAAGCGGGGCTCCCACATTCTCTACATTCGGAAAGTGACTTTGCCGGCGCGCTGGCCCTGGCCGGCACGGCCGATGGCTTCGCGGAAATCGGTCAGCGGATAGGTGCGTTCAATTTTCGTCTCGAGCCGGCCGCGTTGCGCGAGATCGAAAATTCGCGCAAAGGTTTCGGCGCGCTCGGCGGCGGTGGCTTGTTCGTACCATTTGTTTACCCAGAAACCCGTGAAGTGGAGGTTTTTGAAAATCAGCAATCCGTTAGGGATGCGGAGCGGCTGGAGGCTCATCGCGCCAAAAGTGACGATGGTCGCTTCCGGCGCGACGATCTTCGCCAGGCGCAGGGCGCTTTCTCCGCCGACCGCGTTCAAGGCCAGGCGGATGGGCGCGCCATCCGTCGCCTGTGCGACCGCCTCGCGCAATTCATCGTTGTCGAGCAAGACGACATCGCCGCCTTCGGCGCGCAACTCCTCGATCAATTCCGGACGCCGAACGACGTTCACGGTCCGAAATTTGAGATCGCGACAAATGGCAATCGCGGCGCGACCCGCGGCGGAGTTGGCCGCGTTCTGAATGATCCAGTCTCCCGGGTGCAACTCGACAAAATCGTGCAGCATCCGCCAGGCAGTGATCGGGTTGATCTTGAGCATCGCTGCCTGCTCCGGCTTGATGCCATCAGGCACGACGGTGAGCTTGTCGGCTTTGACGGCGACTGCTTCGCACCAGGTGCCGACATCGTGCGGCAGGATCACGATTTGGCCGATGGCCTGATTCTTCACCTCTGGGCCGACTTCCTCGATCACTCCGGCGCCTTCAAATCCCGGCGTCGCAGGCAACGGGAAGCGCACCGGATATTTGCCCTCGATCTGATTCAGGTCCGCGGGATTGATCGGCGCGGCGATTAGCCTAACGAGCGCCTGATCCGGCGCGGGCCGGGGGCGCGGCTTTTCCTCGAGATGCAAAACCTCCTCCGGTTTTCCGTGCGCCTGGTAGACAATGGCTTTAATACTCTCGCTCATCTGATGGCCTCGCATCCTAGCGCGAACACTTCTGCGGGCAATCTCCAATCGGGCGCGCGTGTCGCCCTCGTTGGGATGGTCACGAATGTCGTTCTCGCCACGACCAAGATCGTGGCGGGCGCGCTGGGTCATTCCTACGTCCTGATCGCGGACGGGATCGAATCGGCCCTCGATATCGGGGGCTCGGCCGTGATTTGGGGCGGGTTGAAATTTGCCGCCCGCCCTCCCGACGAAACCCATCCCTATGGTCATGGCAAAGCCGAGCCGGTTGCAGCCATCCTTGTGTCGTTAGGCGTGCTGGCCGCCGCTCTTGTCATCGCGGTCCGGAGCGTGCATGAGATTTTTCGACCGCACCATGCGCCGGAGCCTTTCACGCTCGGCGTGCTCATCGTGGTCGTGGTGGTGAAAGAGTTTCTCTTCCGGATCGTGAACCGGTTGGGCCGGGATGCCGAGAGCACGGCGCTGCAAACCGATGCGTGGCATCATCGGACTGATGCACTGACTTCGATCGCGGCTTTCATCGGCATCTCGATCGCGCTCGTCGGTGGCCCGCACTGGCAGAGCGCCGACGCATGGGCGGCGCTTTTTGCCTGCCTGCTGATCGCGGCCAACGGCTGGCGTTTGTTCTATCCGGCTTTGCGTGAGGTGCTGGACACCGCGCCGCGGGGCGAAATTGTCGAGCGAGTGCGCGCGGCGGCAGCCGCGGTCCCGGGCGTGCTCGAGATAGACAAATGCCTGGTGCGGAAAATGGGTCTGGAGTTTTACGTTGATCTCCACGTCGGCGTTGACGAGCGGATCTCGGTGCGGGCCGGTCACGACCTGGCGCATGAAGTAAAGAACATGATCAGGCAAACCAACCCGCGCATCGCTGATGTTCTGGTGCACATCGAACCGGCGAA
>CAWAIY010000031.1:0-36774 GCA_963782205.1 uncultured Verrucomicrobiae bacterium
TTTAAACTGATGGCAGAGGAAAAGGCCTCGGATCTCCATCTCGCGACCAACAACCCGCCCATGCTCCGTATCAATGGCGATCTGGTCCGGGTCGATTATCCGCCGCTCCAAAATGACGAACTCAAGGCGATGGTCTATGAGATCGCCCCTGAGGTAAAAATCAAAACCTTCGAGGAAACTTCCGATGTCGATTTCGGCTATGAAGTGCCAGGAGTCGCTCGTTACCGCGCCAATTTTTTCCAGCAGAAATACGGCATCTCCGCCGTCTTTCGCCTGATCCCGTCCAAGATTCTGACGGTTGAAGAGCTGGGCCTTCCCGCGGTTTTGAAGAAGTTTCCCCTTTTAAAAAAAGGCCTCATCCTCGTCACTGGTCCGACCGGTTCTGGCAAGTCGACTACATTGGCGGCGATGATGGATTACGCGAATCTGCAAAGGCATGATCACATCATCACGGTCGAGGATCCGATTGAATTTGTGCATCGCAGTCAAAACTGCCTTGTGCAGCATCGCGAAGTGGGGGTCCACACACGCTCGTTTGCCTCCGCCCTGCGTGGCGCCTTGCGCGAAGATCCCGACATCCTGCTCGTCGGCGAAATGCGCGATCTCGAGACGATCGAACTGGCTCTGACCGCCGCTGCTACCGGTCACCTTGTCTTTGGAACGCTGCATACTTCCAGCGCTGCCAAGGCGGTCGATCGGGTGATCGATGTCTTTCCGACTGATCAGCAAAACCAAATTCGGACAACGCTTGCGGAATCACTTAAGGGAGTTGTCGCGCAAAATCTTTTCAAGCGCATCGACAAACCGGGGCGTCTCGCCGCCCTCGAAATTCTCGTCGTCGACACGGCGATCGCGAATCTCATCCGGGAAGCCAAGACGCACCAGGTTCCGGGCATGATTCAGGTCGGGAAAAAGAAGGGCAACCAGCCGCTCGACGACGCGGTCATGGAACACCTGCGGCAGATGCGCATCTCGCCCGAGGAAGCCTATGACAAGGCAATCGACAAGAAGAAATTCCGTCCCTTCCTCAAAACTCCGCCACCGGATGAATGGGAAGAATAGCAAGCGCGCCAGATGAGAACACCTGAACTCGACCGGATCCTGTCCGCGATGTTGCAAACCTACGCCGGCATCTCCGACCTCAATTTCACTGTCGGTCATCCGCTTCAGGTGGAGGATTTCGGGGAGCTCAAACCGGTCGCGGTCGATCCCCCGATCGAGTGTCTGACTCCCTACCAAACCGAACAGCTGGCTCTCACCCTGATGCAGGGGAACCGTCGCCTGATCCGCGACTACCTGGTGGACGGGTCTTGTGATTGCAGTTATTCGCTCAATGACACGGCCCGTTTTCGGGTCAACATCTTTCGGCAGCGGGGAAATTTCGCGATCGTAATGCGAAAACTGCAGGCGGATATTCCCTCACTCGCCACCCTCGGTCTGCCGCCGATCTTCAAGGAAATCGTGCTGGAGAAGTCCGGACTCGTGCTTGTCACAGGCGCGACTGGCAGCGGCAAGACAACGACCATGGCCGCGCTTCTGAATGAGGTAAACGAGAAACAGTCCGTGCACGTGGTCACGCTGGAGGATCCGATCGAGTTTATCCACGGGCCCGGCCTCGCCACGTTCAACCAGCGGGAGCTCGGCGGCGATTTCGAAAGCTATCCCATTGGCTTGCGGGCCGCGCTCCGTCAGGCGCCCAAGATTATTTTCGTAGGTGAAATGCGCGATCGCGCCACCGTAGAAGTCGCTCTCATGGCGGCGGAAACCGGTCACCTCGTACTCAGCACTCTGCACACGATCGACGTCGGCCAGTCGATTAACCGCATCCTCGGTCTCTTTTCCCTAGGTGAAGAACAGCAACTGCGACTCCGTCTCGCCGACAGCGTCCGCTACGTCGTGAGTCAGCGCCTTGCGCCCAAAATCTCCGGCGGCCGGTATCTCCTGACGGAAGTCATGGGCAATAATCTACGGACGCGCGAAACGATCGCGCTGGGCGAAAACGATTCGCGCAACTTCTACGAAATCATCGAAGCAAGCGCACCTTTTGGTTGGAAAACCTTCGACCAGTCAGTTCTCCAAGCCTACGAAAGTGGCGAAATCACGGAAGAAACCGCCCGCCTCTTTTCCACCAAGAAGGGCCGGATCACGCGAGGAATAGATCTGATCCAGAAATCGCGCGGCATCAACAGCGAAACTTCCACTGGGCTGCGGCTCGATCTGCCCGTCGATGTTTCTCGTTAGGCCAAAACCATGAACACCGAATCAGACTTCGACCACGGCGACAAGACCGCGCTGGTCTGCGTGGATGATCAGACCTGCCAGAAAATGATCGTATCCCAACTGACGGATCTCGGTTACACGGTGCACCTTGGCCTTTTCGAGGAGGACGTGCTGCTCAAGCTCGCGACCTACAGTTATCATGTCGTCGTAGTTTACGAGAACTTTAAGGGTGGGAGCGCGCAAGAGAACCCAATCCTGCGCGAGATGATGAAGCGCTCGGGCTCCCTCCGGCGGGAGAACTTCGTTGTCCTCATCAGCCATCGCAGCGCGACGAACGACGCGATGACGGCGTTCATCCAGAGCGTGGATCAAATCGTTAACGTCAGCGATCTCCCCAATTTCAAGCCGGTCTTGCGCCGTGGTGTGGCGCAGCATTCCGAACTTTACCTGGCCTTCCACGACGGGGTGAAGGCCACGCAAGCGCGCTAGAAGGGTTTGATCGAACGGCGCTCAAAAACGGCGCTGCGATTTTTCGGGAAACGCCGGTTGCGGGCGCATCATTTCGCGTGGTAATTTTGCCGTCCGCACACATGAAGCTCGTTCAATGGGTTCGTTTCACCTGGGATTTGGCCAAGCTTCCCGCGACCGCTCCGGCGCTGCCGGAGCATTATCATTTGGCCGTGGTCGATCTTTCTGAGGAAAAGGAGTTGCGCGCCGTTATCGCTCGTTGCTTCGCCCTTGACACTTCTTGGGGCGACGCGATTCACGAGATCGACGCGATGATCGAGGGCTGGCTGGAACGCGCCTTCAATCCGGAGAAAGGCAGCATTTGCGTCGTGCTGCGTCACGGTGCGCGGATCATTGGGGCGACTATTTTGGATCCTGAACCTGCCGCCGAGGATCATCTCGCGCCAGGTCCCTGCGTTCAGATGGAATATCGCAACCGCGGCCTTGGCACCGCTCTGCTCGGCGAGGCACTCCGCCGTCTACGGGAAGCGGGATTGTCCCGCGCGGCGGCTCCGGCAAAGAGGAACGGACCGGTGGCGAGGTTTCTCTATCCCAAGTTCAACGGCACGGTCGTGCCGAGCGCCACACCGCTCCTCGCGGCCTGATCGGCGGGCCGGAGGGAAACCGCAGAGGTGAACATGCGGGTGCCGGGGGCAACTGAAATGCCGTCGAGCTTTTCCCCTAACGAATGATGCCGCGTTCGCTTTCTTCGATGAACTGCACGATCGACTGCACTTCGGCGCTCTGGCCCAGATTCTCGCGCAACGCCGCCACCGCCTGCGCAGTGTTCATCTTGCCGCGGTAAATAAGCCGGAAAGCTTCCTTGATCGGTTTGATCTTTTCTGGCGGAAAGCCCGCTCGTTCCATTCCGACCTGGTTGATGCCGCGTATTTCCGCGGGATTGCCATCGGCGATCATGAAGGGCGGAACGTCTTGAACGATTTTGGAGCAGCCGCCGGTGATCGCGAAACGCCCGATGCGGCAGAATTGATGGACCGCCGTCAGGCCGCCGATGACGGCATGATCGCCCACCTGCACATGACCCGCGAGCGTCCCGTTGTTCGAGAAAACGACCGCGTCGCCCACCGCGCAATCGTGCCCAATGTGGGAGTAGGCGAGAAAGTTCCCGCGGCTGCCGACGCGCGTTTTGCCGCTCTCCGAGGTGCTGCGGTTGATCGTGACAAACTCGCGAAAGGTATTGTCGTCCCCGATCTCGAGGTAGGTCGGTTCGCCGCGATATTTTAGGTCCTGCGTTTGCTGCCCGATCGAGCAATAGGCGTAGAACCTGTTCCCACCACCGGCGTTGAGCGGGCCGCAGAGCGTGGCATGATGCTGGAGCCAGCAATTTTCGCCTAACGAAACCCCGGCCGCAACGACGCAATATGGTCCGACGATCGTACCCGCGCCGAGTTTGGCCGAGGGGTCGACGATTGCGGTCGGATGGACCGTCACCTCGCTCATTTATCGAGAAAGGTGAACATCAGCTCGCCTTCGGAAACGACCGCGTCATTCACGACGCAACGGCACATTGCCTTGGCCAGCCGATTGCCACGCGACTTCGTCAGCTCCGCGTGAATGAAGAGCGTATCGCCGGGGAACACCGGCTTGCGAAATTTTACCCCGTCTGCGCTCATGAAATAGCCGACCCGGCTCGCGCTCTTGCTGATGCGCATCATGAGAACGCTCGCCACCTGCGCCATTGCCTCCACCTGCAGCACGCCGGGCATGACCGGATGCCCCGGGAAATGCCCTTGGAAAAATGGTTCGTTGATCGTGACCGATTTGATCCCGGTGCACTTCGTTTCGCCCTCGAAAGAAACAATGCGATCAACCATCAGGAACGGATACCGATGCGGCAGGATGCTCATCACCTCGTTGATATCGAGCCCGCCTTCGCCGGCCGGGAAATTGCGCTGCGGAAACATCGCCACCGTCCGCTCGTGCGCCCTGGCCAGGGCGCGCGCGAGATCGGTGTTGGCGCCATGGCCCGGCTTCACCGCAATGATATGTCCACGGATGGCACGGCCGAGGAGCGCGAGGTCGCCGATAATGTCGAGGATTTTGTGCCTGACGAATTCGTCGGGAAAGCGAAGCGGTTCCTTGCTCAGGACCGATTCCCCCCTCACGACGATCGCATTTTCCAGGCTGCCGCCTTTGATCAGGTTCTTATCCATCAATGGCTTGACATCTTCGTAGTAAACAAAGGTGCGGGCGGGCGCGATTTCGCGCTCGTAGATCGCGGGCGTGATCGCGGTGGAGAGAAATTGGGTGAAGCGACCTTCTGGTCCAGCCTGCGTGCAGGAGATGCGAAACTCGTCGTCCGGCAGAATCACGAGCAGCGAGCCGTTTTTTGTCTCGACCGAGATCGGCTCGCGCACATGAAAAAACAGGCGCGGCGCTTCCTGCGCTACCAGTCCAGCTTTCCGGATCGCCTCCACATAAGCGAGCGCACTGCCATCACCGATCGGCGGTTCGTTGGCGTCCATCTCGACGACCGCGTTGTCGACCTCGAGGGCGGCGAGCGCGGAGAGGACATGCTCGACAGTGTGTACCCGCATCGAGCCTTCCCCGATCGTCGTGGCGCGCTCGACCGTTTTCACATTGGCAATCGTGGCGTCGACTGTCGGTTCGTCCTGCAGATCTTTGCGCTTGAACTTGATTCCTGAATCGACCGCTGCGGGTTGAATTTTCAGCGACACCCTGGCGCCAGTATGAAGTGAAGTGCCGCTCAACAAAGCGGCTTTGGCAAGCGTGTGCTGGAACTCGGCGGCAGGAGGCATGGCCCGCTACCTAACAGAATTTCGCGCCGCTGACCAGCAACGCTTTCGTACCAGTTGCCGCCTCCGATGAGTAATCCAAGCGAGCGCGAATTCGTAGCCACCTATCCCTTTGCAGTTGACCGTCTGGAATTCGGCCAGCTACCCTTCGGCCGTGAAGAATCCAGTCGGGTGCTGACACATTTATCCTGATGAAACGCGCCGCGGGTACTGCCCTGATTCTTGCGTTGCTCGCGACATCCGCCTTCGCTCGCGACAAGGTCATCCACGCCGGCACCTTGTTCGATGGCGTGAGCGATACGCCCCGCCACAAGGTTTCCATTCTCGTCCATGACGACCGCATCAGTGCGGTTGAGCCCGGCTTCGTCACGCCGACCGGCTCGGAGATTATCGATCTTTCCGGTCAGACCGTGATGCCGGGCTTTATCGACTGCCACGTCCACATCGCATCCAAGTTGCCCAGCCGCGTCAACGCCACCGAAGACTGGCTCACGCATTCTGCTCTGGATCGAGCTTTCGACGGCGCCGTCTTCGTGCGGGCCATGTTACAGCAGGGTTTCACCGGCGCTCGCGACGTAGGCGGCGGTGATGACACCGTCGCGGTGCGTGATGCCATCAACGCAGGCAAGATCGCCGGCCCCCGACTCTGGGTTTCGCTGGAACCGCTGGGGCCGACCGCCGGGCACAACGATCCGCGTAATGGGCTCGACGCTGCGCTGTCCCACCCGGGCTGGTCAAACGGCATCGTCAACACGCCGGACGAAGCGCGCCTGCGCGTTCGCGAACACCGCCAACGCGGAGCTGACCTGATCAAGATCATGCCGTCCGGCGGCATTGCGTCCACGGGTGACAATCCGCGTCAGCAACTCATGACTGACGACGAAATGCGCGTTGCGGTTGAGACGGCTCATTCTCTCGACCTAAAGGTCGCCGCCCACATTTATCCGGCGAGTGCGATCGAGGCTGCCGTCCGCGCCGGAGTCGATTCGGTCGAGCATGGTTCGTTTGCCACCGCGCAAACCTTCGCGCTGATGAAAGAGCACGGCACCTACCTCGTGCCCACTCTGACGGTCTATGAGGTTTATTATCTCGCAGCCCGCGATCACCCGGAACTCCTGACCCCGGGCACCGCGCCCAAGGAACTCGCCAACGATCTTCTCCCCAAAAAGAACTTTCCGCTGGCCGTGAAATCAGGAGTAAAAATCGCTTATGGGACCGATCTCGGCGAGGGCGATCACACGATGGAATTCGGTCTCATGATTGCCGGCGGCCTGACGCCGATGAAGGCGCTCTTCGCCGCGACGCGCAATGCGGCCGATCTCCTTGGTGCCTCGGACCGTGTCGGCTCAGTTCAACCCGGGCGCTTTGCCGACCTTGTGGCAACAGCCGGCGCTCCCCTCGCTGATCCCGCGCAGTTTACGCACGTCGATTTCGTGATGAAGGGTGGAGTTATTTACCGCCAGGATGACCATCCGACAGTCGCCAGCGTGGAATAAAGCGCGAATCCTTGGCGTCGTTAGGCAACAAACGACCTAACGTTTGCGGTCGCGTGTATACCACTGCCGCCGGGCTTTCTGCAAGGCAGACGTAAATATCGAACCAGTCTCCTTTATTACCTTCCCGTTTTTTCTTGAAGGTGTAATCGGCCGGAACGACGACATAGGCACGATCTCCCGCGATGTCGATGTGACGGGGCTCGTGCAGGGTAACGATCCCGTCAGTGATTCCACGCTTCTTCGCATCGGCGTCGTAAGCTTTCGCCCAATTCGAGCAGGCGCCCGCGCCGTGCCATTCGTGAGGCGGAAATTCGTCGATGATGGAGGTTTGATCGGCACAGGCGGCGATAGCCGTCCTGGTGTCGTTCTTGTTGAAGCTGTCAATGAACTAATGCACGGGCACCATCACGTCTGTCTCTTCAGTCGCGGTCGCGGCTGGCCCCGCGGTTAGGGTGGCGATGGTGAGTGCGATAAATATTCTTCGCATAATGTGGATTGGATAAGCCTTCCGGGATGGTGTTTGAGTTTTCCTGTTTGGTCAACCCGCCCGGGGAGCGTGAGGGTTCATTGTGGCGCCGGACATACCTCGTACCTGCTTCCTCAATCAGCAAGTCGAATGAAACAACCCGCCAACAGCCTCGCTTTGCGCTAATCGATTGTAGTGCTCCACAGCAGCCTTCGTTTCCTCGACATAATACGGGATGCCCCTGTCGCGCAGCATCTGCAACGTTTCCGGGCAAGTCTGAAGGGCCAGTTCCATTCCCCGAGTAAGGACGATGACCTTGCTCCCATGGTCGAGTAACTCTTGGACATCAGCGGGCTGAATGCCTGGCACATGATGCATGCCCGTCTCTGTCCAATCCCATGCGCGTCCACCGCCGGGGTAGAGCTCGTAATCACGATCCGTGCCGACGCCCTCGACTTCCACGCGACCCCATGAAATGTGAATAACGCGCGGCGACCGTAGCTGCTTTTCATGTTCAGTGTTCATAAGATTCATAAAGTCGTACGCCTTGCCTAGGCATGGTATTGTTGACTCATTCGCTCTCGCCAGCTGGGCTGGCCAGTCCATGGCTAGCGCTCTAACCGCGTAACTCGCGGGTTATCAATCCCGAGATCCCAGAGCCAAGAGGGATAGGCATAGCCCGGTGTGCCCAGCTCGACGCCGACGGTTTCGACGTCGTGCATAAGAGCCCGCCAGTCGGCGTCGGTGCCAGGTCTGCCATTGCCCTTGGTCACGACCCAGCCGGCCGGGATGGTAAGCGAGGCGGCGTCGACCGGAAACTCGTAGGTGTGCCAGCCAACCGGCAGCCTGGAGATGTCGACGCCGACGTAATAGGCATCGACACCTTGGCTGAAATCACCGGTTCCAAGGGTCGTGTTAAAGTCGAGAGTGATGTTGCGGTCCGGAACTGCGATGCCGCTAAAAATGTTGATGTCGACGGTGAAGGTGCCGAGCCTTTTGAAGGCGAAGTCACCGAGGAAATGGGTGGGGAATGTGTCAATGGGGACATACCAGGTGGGGACGGCTGCGTCGGCCGAGGCACGCAGGTAAGGGCCCGGGTGTCCGCCGTCGGGCTCGGTTGCGGGTGGAGCGGTCGTAAGATGCCAGTCGCCGTCGTTGCTGCCGTTGTCGAAGGTTTCGACAAACCCGGCATGCGAGGCGGGAATGGCAAGAAGAAATAGGAGCGGAATGAGTTGCCAAAGGCGAAGACGGCGAAAAGGGCGTAGTTGCACGGTGATGGGCTGCGTGAGTGTTGAAGTTGCAGGCATGCAGTTCATTTGGGCGTAGGGAAATGATGTCAAAGGAAGAGACAAAAAGGAAGATTTTTTGCAATTCGTTAGTCCTCATTTGAGGAAGACGAGCACGAGAAACTTTTCCCTTCCGAGGTTGCTGTGCCTTGGTTGAGTCGGCTCGGAAGGTCGGCTTGCAGAATTGAAAGCCGAGACCGCCAGAGGAAAGGGTGGCGACCACAACATTCGGGGCTCTGGAGGTCGACCGTCCGCTAAATCTAGGGGCTGCAAGGGCTTGGTTGACCCCAGATAATTAGTTGTCTGGAGCTCGCTTTTCGCCTATGGTTCAAGGCTGCGGCCCAGCCGCACTTTTTATGCTCCAAGCCAAAGACGAAACCGCCGTTTCTATCGCCTCCTCCGATCGGCCCGCGGCCATCTCCGAAAACCAAAAATACAACGCCGCGCAAATCGATAAACTCGAGGGTCTCGAAGCGGTCCGGAAGCGTCCTGGCATGTATATTGGCGACCCGGATGAGCGCGGGTTGCACCATTGCGTTTTCGAGGTGCTCGACAATTCGATCGACGAACATCTAGCCGGCTACTGCAGCCGGATCGATGTGGCGATCCATGTCGATGGCTCGGTCTCGGTGCGCGACAACGGGCGCGGCATCCCGGTCGACATGCATCCGAAGTTCAAGATGCCGGCCGTTGAGCTCGTGCTGACGAATCTGCACGCGGGCGGCAAGTTTGGTCAGGGCGCCTACAAATATTCCGGCGGCCTGCATGGCGTCGGCGCGAAGTGCGTCAATGCGCTCTCGGACTGGTTCAAGGTGGAAGTGTCGCGCGACGCGAAGGTGTATCACATGGCCTTCGAGCGCGGGAAGACGACAGAAAAGCTGAGCGTCATCGGCGAGCTGAAGAACAAGAAGATCACTGGCACGCTGATCACCTTCCTGCCTGATCCGACGATCTTCACGATTACGACAGAGTTTAAGTTTGAGCGACTGGCCAGCCGGCTGCGCGAACTGGCATTTCTCAACCCCGGTCTCGAAATCACGCTGACCGATGAGCGGGCGGACCCGCCGAAAAAGGAGACGTTCTTTTACAAGCACGGAATCGAGGAGTTCGTTAAGCAGCTGGGCGAAAACAAGAACGTCATTCATCCCAAGCCGGTCGTGATCTCGCGGCAGCGCGACGAAGTATTCGTTGATGTCGTGCTCCAGTACAACGACGGCTACAACGATCAGATCCTGCCCTTTGCGAACTCAATTCCAAACCCGGATGGCGGCACACACCTGACCGGCTTCCGTACCGCCCTGACGAAAGCAATCAATCAATATGCGCGGAGCAACAACCTGGTGAAGGAGAAGGATCCATCGATCTCCGGCGACGATGTGCGCGAAGGATTGATCTGCGTGCTGAGCATCAAGCTGCCCAATCCGCGCTTTGAATCGCAGACCAAAGTGAAGCTGGTGAACACCGAGATCGACGGCGTCGTCAACTCGGTCGTCTACGATGGGTTAATGACCTATTTCGACCAGAACCCGCCGGTGGCGAAAAAGATCTTCGACAAGGTGCTGACGGCCGCGCGCGCCCGCGAGGCCGCACGAAAGGCACGAGAAACGATCCGCAAAGGCGCGCTCACCGGCGGTGGTTTGCCCGGGAAACTGGCCGACTGTTCAGAGCGCGATCCGGAGTTAACCGAGCTCTATATCGTGGAGGGCGATTCCGCCGGCGGTTCAGCGAAACAGGGGCGCGACCGGCGTTACCAGGCAATTCTGCCGATCCGCGGCAAGCTGATCAACGTCGAGAAAGCACGCCTCGACCAGGCGCTCAAGAATACGGAGATCCAGTCGATGATCACCGCGATCGGTACCGGCATCGGCAAGCCGAAAGAAGAAGCGACCACGAAAGAGGAGGGGACCTTCGACATTAGCAAACTGCGCTACGGGCGGATCATCATTATGACGGATGCCGACGTGGACGGCTCGCACATACGCGTGCTGTTGCTGACGTTCTTCTACCGGCAAATGACCGAGCTGGTACGGGCGGGCAAGATCTTCATCGCCCAGCCGCCGCTCTACCAGATCAAGCGCAAGAAGCGTGAGGAGTACGTCGATGACGACGTGCAGTTGAACAAGATTTTGATCTCGTTAGGCGCAGAGGATGTGCGGCTGAAAAACCTCGCCGACAGCAAGGAGCTGACGACTGCCCAGCTGAAAGATATCCTCGAACAGCTGGAGAAACTGGCCAAGCTGAGCGAGTCGGTCCGGCGGCACGGCGGCGATTTTGAAGATTTCCTCAATCATCGCGACGCAAAAGGCGACAAGCTGCCGACCTACCTCGTGAAGGTGCGCGATGGCAACGAGGAATCGGTCCATTATTTCCACGACGAACGCGCGGTGCGGAAGTTTCACGAGGACAATCTCGATCTGAATCTTTTCGACGAGGAGATGGGGCAGGAGCTGCTTCCGCTCACGAGTGCGGCCCCGAAAACGAATGGCAACCGGCGACGCGGAAAATTGGTCGAGCTGCATGAAGCGACAACGATCCAGAAGCTGATCACCGAACTGGCCCGCAAAGGCCTAAAGGTGGATCACTATGCGGCCGCGGATCATCCGATCTTTGAGTTGATCGAAGGCGAAGGAGAGCGTGCAACGTCGCACCCGCTTTTTTCCATCCCGGAGATTCTGGAGAAGATCATGGAGATCGGGCGACGTGGAGTGCAGATCAAGCGCTTCAAAGGTCTCGGTGAAATGAACGCCAAGGAATTATTCAATACCACGATGGACCCGGAGAAACGCAAGCTGCTGAAGGTGGACCTGAACGATGACAACGCCGTCGAAGCCGACCAAATGTTTTCCAAGCTGATGGGCGACGTCGTCGAGCCGCGGCGTCAGTACATCGAGGATAATGCGCTCAACGTGCGCAACCTGGATGTCTAAGGGAAAATCCGAAATCCGAATGACGAAATCCGAAGCAATGAGGAATTGGCAAAGGCTAACGAGCCCGGGTGCTCCTTTTTCGTCATTCGAGTTTGGAAATTGTTTCGGAATTCGAGATTCGGATTTCGGATTTTTCTGCCGGTGATGGGCGGCCTGTTTCATAAGCTGCGGTACTCGCGGCGTTGCTATGTCGTTTGCGCCGTGGCGCGTTCGGGCAGCAATCTGCTTACCGACGGTTTACGTGAGACGCGGCGAGCCGGCCGGCCCAAGCAGTTTTTCCTGCCGAAATACGAGCGCGAATATGCCGCTCAGTGCGGACTCGATCCGAGCGATTTCGCCGGCTATGTGCGCGGGATTATTCCGGCAACGGCGACCTCGAACGACGTCTTCGGCTTCAAATTGATGGGCTGGTATCTCCTGGAATTTCTCGAACGCCTGCGCGCGACACGGGCTTTTGGCGGCGAGAGCGAATCACAGGATCTCGAGATGCTGGGCAATGCTTTCCCCCGACTGCGGTTTATCCAGATCGTCAGACGCAACAAAGTGCGGCAGGCCGTTTCAAGAGCGAGAGCAGCCCAGACCGGTCTCTGGAAAATCCAGGAGGGCAACGCTGCCTCGGGCGAACCCCGATTCGATGCCGAGTTGATTGCGAGCTGCCTCGAAGACGCGCGCCGCGAGGAAATGATCTGGAGCCGATTCTTTGTGCGCCTCGGCCTGCAACCGTTCTGCATTGAATACGAAGATCTGTCGGAGAATTACGCCGGGAGCATCGCGGCCGTGCTAAAATTCCTGAAAATTCGTGCTCCGCGCCGGTCATATCTCCAGCCGGTCACCGTCCGGCAAACGGATGCGCTTTCGCGCGAGTGGGAGGAGCGATTCCTGAGCCTGAGCGCACCTAACGAACTCGCCGTTTCCTGATCCATGTATAACGCCAACGAAAAAGTCGAACCGATCAATGTGGCCGAGGAAGTCTCGAGGTCGTTCCTCGATTACTCGATGTCGGTCATCATCTCGCGCGCGCTGCCCGATGCGCGCGATGGGTTAAAGCCGTCGCAGCGCCGCATTCTCTACGCGATGCACGACCTCTCGCTTTTCCCCAACCGGCAGCACCGCAAATGCGCCAAGATCTGCGGCGACACGAGCGGTAACTATCACCCGCACGGCGAGGCGGTGATCTACCCGACGCTCGTTCACATGGCCCAACCATGGGCGATGCGCGAGACGCTGGTCGACGGACAGGGCAACTTCGGTTCGGTCGAAGGCGATCCGCCGGCCGCGATGCGCTACACCGAGGCGCGCATGACCCATCTCGGGGCCGCGCTTATGACCGACATGGACAAGGAGACGGTGGATTTCGTGCCTAACTACGACGAGACACGCACGGAACCCACGGTTTTCCCGGCTGCCTTCCCCAACCTGCTCGTCAACGGTGGTACTGGCATTGCGGTGGGCATGGCGACGAATATCCCGCCGCACAATCTCGGCGAAGTGATCGAAGGGATCTGCGCTCAGATTGACGATCCCGACATCACGATTGAGGGCTTGATGAAGCACGTGAAAGGACCGGATTTCCCCACCGGTTGCGCGATCTGCGGGATCGCCGGAGTGAAGCAATACATCGAGTCCGGGCGCGGCAGCATGAAGGTGCGCGGCAAGGCCGGCGTCGAAGAGCTCAAAGGCAATCGCGAGCAGATCGTCATCACGGAAATTCCCTACAACGTAAACCGCGCGACGCTGGTTGAGCGGATCGCGTCTCTCGTGAACGAGAAGGTGCTGAGCGACATCACGGCGATTCGCGACGAGTCGGACGAAAACACCCGCGTCGTGATCGAACTCAAGCGGGACGCGTTGCCCAAGGTTGTGATCAACAATCTCTACAAGCACACTGCGATGGAATCGTCCTTCGCGGTCAACATGCTGGCGATCGATCACGGCAAGCCGAAGCTGCTCTCACTCAAGGAAGCAAACCAGGCGTTCATCGAGCATCGGCGCGAAGTCGTCCTTCGCCGGACCCGCTATGAATTGCGCAAGGCGGAGGAGCGGGCCGAAACCCTGGAGGGTTATCTCATCGCGCTCGCGAACCTGGATGAGTTTATCCGCATCATTCGCGGCTCGGCCAATCGCGAGGAAGCGCGCGTCAAGCTACTCGCCTTCGAATTTACCCGCCGGCAGGTCGAACAGATCGGCGTCCTGATTCGGGATGAAGGGCGTCTGACTGAAGGCCGCTATGCCTTCAGTGAGCATCAGGCGAACCAGATTCTCGATCTGCGTCTTTATCAACTGACCGGGCTCGAGCGCGAGAAGATCGTGAACGAATACAAGGAGCTGATCGAGACGATCAAGGATCTGCGCGACATCCTCGCGAAGGAGATCCGCGTTTTCCAGATCATCAAAAAAGAGCTGCGTGAGATCCAGCAGAAGTATGCCGGGCCACGCCTGACCCAGCTCGTGCCCGACGAAGGCGAGATCAACATGGAGGATCTCATTGCCAACGAAGGCACCATCATCAGCATCACCCACGGCGGCTTCATCAAGCGCACAGCGGTGAGCGCTTTTCGTGCGCAACGTCGCGGCGGAAAAGGCGTGATCGGAATGACCACGCGCGAAGGCGCGACACAGGAGGACGAAGGCGATTTCATTGAGCATCTCTTCACCGCCACGACGCACGATTACCTGATGTTCTTCACCGCTTCCGGACGCTGCTATGTCGAGAAGGTCTATGAGATTCCTGAGATGGGCCGGGCTTCAAAAGGCCGCTCCATCGCGAACCTGCTCGAACTGCGTGCCGGGGAAAAAATCGCCGCGACCATTCGCATCCAGTCGAAGCGGAGCGGAACCGGACCGAACGCGGTTGACGAAACCTGGGACGAGAAGCTGCACATCGTTTTCGCGACTCGCAGCGGTATCGTGAAGAAGTCGAACCTTTCCGATTACAGCAACGTCCGCAAAGGCGGCATCATCGCGATCCAGATCGAGGAAGATGATTGCCTCATCGACGCCGTCCTGACGAACGGCGACAACGAGATCGTGCTTATCACAGCGGAGGGAATGAGCCTGCGCTTTCACGAGGAACAGTTGCGCGACCAAGGGCGGAATACGGTTGGAGTCTGGGGCATTCGCCCGGAGAAAGGTGATCATGTCGTGGGCATCGCCCTCGTGAACAATGACGCCATGCTCCTTGTCGCGGGCGAGAATGGCATCGGGAAACGGACGGCGTTCGACAACTACCGAACCCAGAAGCGTGGCGGAAAAGGCATCATCACGATGAAGACCGGCGACAAGACGGGTCGGGTAGTTGGTGCGCTCACCGTGACGGAGAAAGACGAATTGATGCTCATCACGACCAAGGGTCAGATGGTGCGCACGCGTGTTTCTGAAATCCGCGCCGTCGGCCGCAACACGATGGGAGTAAAACTCATGGACCTGCGCGGATCGGAGAAACTGCAGGCGATCGCGCCGGTCGTTAGTCAGGAAACGGAAGGGGTCGAGGTGTAACGGCGGACGCTGCCGCCTCCGTGGTCTTTGGATAACGGCAAAAGGGAGCGGCGCGCTGCCCTCTTCCAAAGTTCAGCTCCCGTGTTAGTGGCCGCCCGCGCTTTGCCGAGTCACCGTCGTGCTCGTCGTCGTTGGTGTTTGTTCCACTACGTTCGGAGGACGTATCGGTGCGGGTTCATCGGTCGCCGTTTTTTTCGTGCTGCTCGCGCAGGAGCAGAGAACCAAAGCGAGGGCCGCAACAAGCGGGGTTAAGAGAACAAGTTTTTTCATAAACGGATTCGATGCTGTCATCCAATTCAGTGGAAGTTACGCCCGCGATGGCGCAGCGAGCAACTTTTCAGGCCCGGGCGATCGGCACCTCGCGGCCGGTGCTGCTCGACAGATAAATTGCGTCGAGCATTTCCATGAGATAGACCGCCTGCTGCGCGTCATTCATCGGCGCCGCCTGGCCGGCGATGGCATCGACGAAGTTTTGCATCTGTAGCTCGAAGGGGTCCTCATTCTCAATGGGCTCGAGCGCCTCATCAACCAGCTTCCCGCCTTCGTCTCGGAAGAGCGTTAGTGGCTTCAAACGGACCGTGGCTTTCGTGCCATAAACCGTGCAGTTGTTCAGTTCGCGCCCGAAACAAAGACCCTGCGGAATCTCGTCGGTGAGGTTGCCGGCCCAGGAGGTTTTCAGTTGCACGACGGCGTCGTTCTTGAACCGGATGAAAGCAAAAGCTGCGTCTTCCACATCGAAGATGGGAGTTTGCACGAGATGCTTGAAGTTTTGGAAGACCGACGCCGTGACTGAGATCGGCCGCGGCGTTCCCATCAAATACCAGGCCGAATCGAGCGCATGAATGCCGATGTCGATCAGCGCGCCGCCGCCGGAACGCTTTTTTTCCGTAAACCATCCGCCAAGACCTGATGGGATGCCGCGCGAGCGCACCCAGATGGCTTCCGCGAAGTATATTTTTCCCAACTCTCCGCGGTTGACGAGTTCGCGTGCCAGATGCATCGCCGGGGTGAAGCGAAATTGGCGGCCGAAGAAATAAACGAGGCCCTGTTTTTCCGCTTCCTCATGGAGGACGCGCATCTCGGCCCCGTTCAAGGTTGGCGGTTTTTCGCAGAGAACATGTTTGCCGGCGCGGAGAGCGGCGAGCGTTACCGGGAAATGCAGGTGGTTCGGCAGGCAATTGACCACCGCGTCGACCTTCGGATCGCCTAACAAGTCGGCGTAGTCTGGGTAAGTCTTTGACGGTCTGTAAGCCTGGCTGAACTCTGCTGTTCGCTCCTCGTCACGCTCGGCCAACGCGTGAAGAACGGCGTTTGGCGCGGCCCGGACCGCGCGGGCATGTTGCTGCCCCGGCCAGCCAGCGCCGATAATTCCTATGCGTACCTTCTTCGTCACAGGCGGACGATGCGCTTAATCGATCGCCCTTGCGCGAAGTTTCTTGAGGAGCGAGCGCTTGCGTTTGCTCTCGAGAATCTTCTTCTTCAAGCGTGGCGGCCGCGGCGAATTCCGTCTCCGCTCCAGCGCCACTTTTGCCCGCTTTCGTCGCCGAGCCTCTTCCTCTCGTCGCTCCAGTGTGTCGAGCAAACGCTCCAGCGCGAGGGCGCGGTTGCGTGCCTGGGAACGCGAGTCTTGCACAGTGACTGCCGTTCCACTCGGGAGATGCTTCAATGTCACGGCAGTAGAGACTTTGTTTACGTGCTGACCGCCCGGCCCGCTCGATCGGGCAAAGGTTTCTTCGAGATCTGCTTCTCTAATCCCGAGTCGGCGCATTCTTCCTACCGGCGTCATGGAATAGCCTTTTTCGTCCGTCCGGTCCATATGTCCGACATCATTTCCGCGCAATATGGGGTTTCCCAGGTGACTGGGCAATTCAACGCGTTATGAGCGGCTCGCGACCGGGTGGAGGCATCGCAGCCATCCGAGATGCGCATTCCCGACCGACCGCGTCTATACCGCGATGATTACCTGGGACGCAGCAAAGGTTGGCAAGCGTATTGCCAGAGAAGGAGTGATCAGACGCTTCGCTTTGTTTTTCATGGTTGCATTGCCTTTTGTTCAGGATTGAGATTGCTAACGCCTCCGTAGAGCGAGGCGGCGCTTACCTCTAGCCAGCGAAGCGTTGCACGGTGCCGGCGGCAAAGCAAAGGCGGCGCCGCTCGCGCGACGCCGCCTTGATTCAAGTTGCCTGCTTTGGATTCCCTACTGGCCGCCGAACCTCTTCGTCACTTCGTTCGAACAGTTCATCGTGTTCTTTTCACATACCTTGTAGGTGTAGAACCCGAAGGTCGTGAGCGTGTCTATATAGGTCCCGCTGTTCCCCACCCGCGCCAGCGGCGCTCCATTGCGGTAGATGTCGACCTGGGCCGAGGTCGCCCCTGTCCAGCTCAGACGCACCATCAGCCCCGAATTCGTCCTGCGCGATCGACCCGTGAGCACAATCTGTCCCGGCGTCGGTGTCGGCGTCACCGTCGGTGTTGGCGTCACCGTTGGCGTCGCGGTTGGTGTTGGTGTCGGTGTTCCGCAGCCTTCTATGGTGTAAGTGCGCGAGACGTTCTGCGGTGGCGCGACATTGCAGAAGTCCTCGGTATAGAACCCATTGTCTGAATCTCCTTGGACACCGCCAGTATCCAACCCAGTAATATTAGGGCTCGCACCGTAGACGACATCGAACTGTTCATTGGTCGCACCCGAGTTTTCATACAAGCGCACCTCAAAATTTGCCGTGTTTGCGTTGTTGGCAAATTCCACCGCGTGCCACTCGATATTGAAGATACGGTTTGGCGCGGTGCCGGAAACTGAGGTGAAGACGCCGCAGCCGTTTGTCCAGGTCGAGCAGCCGCTCAGGCCTATATCGGTGCGCAGATCGTGCCAGAGGGGGAAGATAGTGTAATCATACGGCCCGATATTAGGCGGTGCTGGCAGGCAGCTTGTTAAATAGCCGCCCGGTTCATTCGGAACCACGAAGTCGAGACGCCCGTTGGAATCAACGTTCACCGAGTTGTAGGTCTGACCATACAACATAAAGGGGAACGGCAGCGAAACCGAAGTATCGCAGTCGTCGCAGTGATTCCCGGTGTCGTCCGTCCCCGGCACGATCGTATCTGTGCCGTCGGCTATCATATACTGATTGGGACAAGGTGTCGGCGTTGGCGATGGAATGCACGTATCCAGTGTTTCCGCGCTGGCAACCGTGGTCGCGCCGTTATAGCCGCCGGCCGCAATCAATTTGGCGCCGATGGCCGCGCCCGAAGGGAACGACCGAAGCACGTTCATATTCGATGTACTTGACCAAGTGTCGGTGGCTGGGTCATACAAGTACGTGCTGGTGGTAGTGACCGGAATTAAAGCCTTGTTCTTAATGTTTGCCGGGTTTAGAGGCCTGGCAAACGCAGCCTTGCTCGAACCGTGCGCACCAGGGCCAAAGGGATTGCCGCCTCCGAAAGCCCAGAGGTGGTCGAGTGCAACGCCGCTGCCGGCAACATTGTTGTTCGAGCCCGGCATGTTGGCCTTTGCCGTCCAGGTATTCGCCACAGGATCGTATGCCCAGTTCAGGTTGATCACCGTGTTCGAAGCATCGCGCCCACCGGCCACATATAAGACGCCGTTGATAAAGCCCGAGGCCATGCCGCCTGCCGGATGCGGAAACATCGCCTTAGAGGTGAAACCACCAAGACCGCCGTTCGCCGCAGGGTCGAATTCCCACGTATCAGGCTGAGCACTGTCCACAGTTCCGGTGTTGTAGCCGCTAACCAAATAGATCTTGCCGTTGGCGCTGTCGTAGCCGGAACCCATAAAACTGCGCACGTCCGGCATGGGCGTTCCCGCGCTCCATGTGTTGGAGGCGATATCATAGATCCTGGTGGCGTTGGTATTCACGCCGCTGGCGGCATCTTCACCGCCGAACACGTAAATCTTGTTGGTCGTCGGGTAGTAAACCGCGGATGCCAATGAAGTGAGCGAGTCAGACATGGGCGCCAGTGTAGACCACGAGTTGGCAACCGGATCGTAGCGGTAGAGGCTGTTCACAGTGGTGCCTGTGGTAAAGGAGTAGCCGCCGGCATGGTACGAGTAGGTGCCGTCGGAAGCGCCCGCAGCCCCGTACAGGTCCAACGGCATATTTGCAACGAGTTGCCAAGGCACCGGGCAGACGTCCGGCGCCGAAGGCCCCTTGTTAATCTGTCGTTGCCCCAACGCGAGGGGGATCACGATCACACAAAGCAGACTGAGCAGAAACGCACCCCGAAACAGATACGTCCTGATGGTAACAGGTGGTTTATTCATCTTGGATTGTCCTCTTAGTTTTTAATATTTTCTGATTCTCTTGTACTCGTTTTTTCAGGAGCGCAGACGGGTGTCAAGCATTTTTGTCAGTTTTTTTCGATTCCTTTGTTTTGTGGTTTTTCGGGCCGTTTCCTGTGCCTGATTGGTGGTCGATCCGGGCCCGCGCAGATCATCGTAGACGGATTCCCGCTCGGATTTGCGATGGTCTGGTATTTCTCGGTTTTGAGCTCGGTGACAAACGCAGCTACGAACGAATCGGATTAATTCGGCGGAAACCGACAGGGTTTTGCAGCGCGCGATTCGGACGGACGAGGAGCTAATGGTCGAAAGTCAGAAACTGGAAGTGGGGAGAATGAAGCAGCAAACGGCCCAATCACATTGAAGAAAGCAGCCAATCTATGAATAAACACAGTCACAATCACGGCTCGGAACACAAGGGGCCTCACCATCAGCATGTCCCTTACTGGAAACGGGCGCACACCGACTGGCGTTTCTGGGTCGGCGTGCTGCTGATGCTTGCCGCATCATCACCTATGTGATGAGCCTTGACCTGGCCTGGCGACCCCGCAACCAACCGCAGCCGTCACCATCCGGGATAATTGGAAAATAACCAGATGGTCAAAACGAAAAGATCACTACCGTCAACGCGCCAGAACTCATCGGGAGTGCAAGAGTGCTCGTCGCCGGCGAAAGGGGCCTGCTGGCGATGGACGAAAGCAATTTCAGTGCAACAAGCGATTTGCCAAACTGGAGATCCCCGCAGACAGAAGAGGCGCGGCGCGCTTATCGCGGGCTCGATTATTCGCCTTCGCATGCAGTACTGATTAGCCAAACACGAAGAGAGCGGCGACGGCGAAAGTTCCAGCCGCCATGAAGACGATTGCGATTGCCGGCGACGATGCTCGTCTCCGGTTTGTCCCCCGAAGCTGGTCGCTCGCCTTCTGTGATACCGGCCGGCGCTTAGAAGCCGCGGCGAAAACGTCTTCGAATGAAGCTGCTATTTCGAGTGATGTTGATATTCTGGCTGTTTTGAAGATAGAGCGCTTGAAAGTAATGGAGGCGTTCGCTCGGAGTCATGCCTTCCAAGAACGGTAGATTTCCTGATCGACCCTGGGAATCAACCGCGACCACGATTTGGCTGTTCGACGGTGGAGGCGGAGCGTAATCGACAACATCCTGGGAAACTGGCTCGTTACTTGGTTGCCCGCTCTGATTGCCCGTTGCTTGTTGAGCGGCTTGATCGGTCTGCACCGAGTAGTTTCCTAAAGCCATGAGAGCATTGCGCTCCGCCCGCAGGGCACTCCGCCGATCGGCATCTGCGGGTGTTCCTGTCAGCGGTGCACTCAACATCCGGTCGATCTCCACGATGCGATCTGTTTGGGACTGCACCGGGGCTTGAATGGTGGCGACCGGCGCTGCGCGCAGCGGTTGTTGCGCGGTCGTCCTTTCCAGCGCTGCCGGCATTGTGACGACGGCCTTGGAACAGCCAGCCAGGCTAAGGGCCATGGCAGAAAGAGCGATTACCTTCGTGTTCATCCAACTTCCTCTTCGGAAATAAGCGTCCACGAGCTGCGATTCGATCTGGAAGAGCGTTGATTGTCAAGAAATTTCAAACTGTGTCATCGTCGAAAGGTAGCGTTACTGATTTTCGGCGACCCTTTGTGCCGCAGATTTGGTCGCTTCGAGTTGATCACTCACCTTCGCAACCGCCCGACCGCGCAGTCTAACAATTATCCCTCTTAGAACCGCTTTCAAAAAGGGTGCCGATGGCGGGACTCGAACCCACACTGAGTTTTCACTCAAACGGATTTTAAGTCCGTTGCGTCTGCCATTTCGCCACATCGGCGTCGCGAGTCGCAAGCTTACGCGGGGCCGTGGCGCCGCGGCAACCAGTTTTGGACGTGGCGGTATGCCGACAAGTCTTGCCTGAGGGAACCCCAAAGGACTAAAACAATGGCGCTCGAAGTCGTCTCTCCCGTCGATCCGCTCGTACGGGGCTCGCGATTTCCGGCTCCGCAACAGTCATACCTAACGAGGAAACAACCGATGCAAAACTTCGACCACAACGCGACAAAATTCAGCGCCAAAAACGCGCTTCTTCTTGCCCGGCTCTGCAACGCCGCCTACGGGACGGAAGCGGATGCCCGCCGGCTCGCCGAGCAGATTGGCTTCACCGATTTTGAGTGGGTCGAGATTGAGCAGCCGCTGGAGAACACCTCCGCCCTCATCGTCGGGTGCGACGACTTCGCTGCGATCGCTTTTTGTGGCACCAAGAATCTCAAGAACTGGATGACCGATCTCCATTCGACGCCCGGCCGCTTTGCCTGGTTTTTTTCCGGAGCACCCGATATCGGTGAAGTGCATGCCGGCTTCGCCTTTGCCCTCCGCCATTCCTGGGAAAAAATTACGCTCGCCATGAACCGCGTCCTCCCACCGGTCGCGACCGCGGTGGCCAATCTGCAGGGTCTTTCCACCACGCCGCAAAAAACTCTCTGGATTACCGGTCACAGCCTCGGCGGTGCACTGGCCGCGCTCGCCGGCGGAGTTTTCTCCATGCTGCCGGGCGGCATCATTCGCCCGGTTGGCGGCGTCTATACCTTTGGGCAGCCACGGATCGGTTTGCATAATTTCTGCGGAGCTTATGATCGTCTCCTCGAAGGCAAGACCTTTCGTTTCATCAACCGGGAGGACCTCGTCCCGCGCGTGCCGTTTCGTGGATGGAATTACGCCGACCTCGGCCAGATGATTCATTTCGACAGCAACGGCGCTCGCCACGGCTCGAGAGTCGCGAATGGAGCAACTTCCTCGCCCGTACCTTTGAGAGTTTTACCGACTTCTTCCAAATCACGACCCACTTCAACCCGGATGTGGGCGATCACAGCCGCACCGGCTACGAGCAGTTGGTTCGGGACCATCAGGCCGAACTCGAAGCGCTCTTTGCCTAACGAAAGGTGCGAGGGGTGCCGCCGCGTCCATAGCTCGGAAATGTGGATGAAACCAGCGGTCGTCCCTCCAGCCTCACTTCCGTCTGTCAATTCGAAAGTTCCGGTGGCGCGCCTCGGTCGGACCGCGGGATCTGTTGCGCTTTTCTTTTCCGCCGAGGCGTGAGCATATTGCTGAGGCTGATATGACGACTGCCAACAAGATCACCCTCATCCGCATCCTGATGATTCCGGCCTTCGTCCTGATGGCGATCTATTACGGGGAAAGCATCAAGGCGGGGCAGCCGATTGAGTGGCAGCGCTACGCGGCGATCGTCATCTTCCTCGTCGCGGCGGCGAGCGACGGGCTCGATGGCTATATCGCGCGCCGCTACAACCAGAAAAGCGCGCTCGGCGTGATTCTCGACCCGATCGCTGACAAGGGCCTTCTCCTCAGCGGCATCATTACCCTCAGCATCAGTAACTGGAGCGACGTCGATCCGCAGTACGGACAGTTTCCACTCTGGTTTCCGGTGCTCGTGATCAGCCGCGACGCTGTGATCCTGATCGGCAGCGCGGTCCTGCATCTTCTCAACGGCAAGGTCACGGTGCGTCCGGCGTGGACGGGGAAGGTCGCCACCTTTCTCCAGATGACGGCGATTGCCTGGGTCATGTTGCAGATCATGTTCATACCGCTCATCTACATCGTCGCGGCCGCGGGCTTCTTCACTCTGGTCTCCGGCATCATCTACGTGGCGGACGGTTTTCGTCAGCTTGGCGCGCACGGCCAGTCCAACGCCGGGGGAGGGCAGACGGGTCGTTAGGCAATGGAACCTCGAAGCAGCCGCCAGATCGCGATTGTCGGGCGGCCAAACGTGGGCAAGTCCGCCCTCTTCAACCGTCTCGTCGGACGCAACATCGCCATCGTGCACGACCAACCGGGCATCACGCGCGATCGCATCTCCGCCCTCAGCCGGCGCGGCGCGGAACCGTTCACCGTCTGGGACACAGGTGGAATCGGCGGCCACGGCGAAACGGAACTGCTCCAGGAAGTGCGGAGTGCGGCGGACGCGGCCATGCGCGAGGCCGACGTCATTCTCTTCACCGTCGATGCGCAACAGGGTCTCACTCCGATCGACCAGGAACTGGCGCGTCTCCTCCGCCGCTCCCAGCGTCCTGTCATCCTCGTCGTCAACAAGATCGATCATCCAAAGCACGAAGATCTCGCCGCAGAATTTACCCGACTCGGATTCCCGGATGCTGTCAGTATCAGCGCTGCACACGGGCTCGGCATCGGTTCGTTAGTCGAAACGATCGAGCGGTGCATGCCGCAATCAGAAATCAAAGATGAGAAATCGGAAATCGGCAGTCCTGCCCTCTCGCTCGCGATCGTGGGTCGGCCTAACGTTGGCAAATCGTCGCTCATCAATGCCGTCCTGAGCGATCGGCGCGCGATCGTGAGCAGTCTTCCCGGTACCACGCGGGACGCGGTCGACATCGCCTACCGCCGCGGGTCGAATGCCTTTGTCTTCATCGACACCGCGGGTATCCGCCCGCGGGGCAAACATTCCAGCTCGGTCGAAGTCTTCAGCGTCATGCGTTCCGAACGCACCATCCGACGAGCTGACCTGTGCGTGCTCGTCGTCGACGCCACGAGCGGAGTCACGGCGCAGGACAAGAAGATTGCCGCGCTCATGCAGAAGGCGCACAAACCTTCGCTCATCGTCGTTAACAAATGGGACCTCGTGAAACCGGAGCGCGGCGCGAAGGAGGCGCTGGCCCGACTGCTCAATGAAACGCGCGAGCGACTTTTCTTTCTTCCCTATGCGCCCATCCTCGTCGCTTCGGCGCTCACGGGCGAAAACGTCGATCGTTTGTTCAGCGCCATTCGCAAGATTCGGCGCGGCGCCGATGCGCGGATTGGGACCGGCGTGCTGAATCGTCTCCTGCGCGACGCTTTCGCCGCCAACCCGCCCCCGATGGTGAGCAATCAGCGGCTCAAACTTTTTTACGCCACCCAGCCGCGGAGCGAGGAGCAGACGCTCGCCACCCCGGAATTCGTGCTTTTCGTCAACGACCCGCAATTGTTAGGTGACACCTACGAGCGTTATCTCGAAGCGCAGATCCGAGAGGCGCAGCCGTTCCTCGGTTTGCCGCTGATGTTGAATTTCCGGCCACGAAGCGAAACTTCGGGAGGCGCACGCGACTCGCAGGCCGTTCGCGGCGACTCGGCGCGAGCTCGTTAGGCAAACCGTGAAGGGGGTATGGCCTAGTTGGGAAGCAGGCTCCTTCCCTCGAACCTTCGGCCATTCGGCGAGTCGCCGAACGGGGCACGCGAGGTCGCGTGCGCTCCCCGAAGATCAGAGCCGGACCCAGGCGCGACGCCGCGCGCTGTGCTCGATCGCCTCGAGCACGCGCTGGTTGGCGAGGCCATCGGCGAAGTTTGGGGCCGCGCTTTTCCGGGCCACGACCGCCCTGACGAAATCTGCAATCGTGTGCACGAAGCTGTGCTCGTAGCCGATCAGATGCCCCGGCGGCCACCAGTGCTCGATATAGGGATGTACTCTTTCCGTGACGAGGATCTCACGAAAGCCGCGTCGTCCGGTCGGGTCGTCGGCCCGATAAAATTGGAGCCGATTCATTTGTTCGAGATCGAAAACGAGCGAGCCGCCGCTGCCGTTAATCTCAATCGTCAGGCCGTTCTTGCGCCCAGGTGCAAAGCGCGTCGCTTCCAGAGTGGCGAGCGCGCCGTTTCGGAAGCGACCAAGGACTGAAACCGCATCATCCACGGTTACCTTGCCACGGCGGCTACGCTGGCCCGGCAGAGGCCGCTGCTTCACGAACGTCTCGGTCATTGCGCAAACTTCGCGGACTTCACCCACCAGATAACGGGCGAGGTCGATGATGTGCGACCCGATGTCGCCTAACGAACCCGAACCCGCCGCCTTCGCGCGCAGACGCCAGACGAGAGGAAACTGGGGGTCCGCGATCCAATCCTGGGCATAACGCGCGCGATAGTGATAGAGCCGGCCGCCGAGTTCACCGTGTCTGATCATCTCCCGGGCGAGGGCGAGCGCCGGCACACGCCGGTAGTTGTGGCAAACCATGTTGACGACGCGCGCTTTCCTTACCGCTCCGACCATGCGTTCCGCTTCGCCCACATCACGCGCGAGCGGTTTCTCGCACAGGATCGCCTTGCCGGCGGCAGCGGCGGCGATCGCAATCTCGGCATGCGAATCGTTAGGCGTGCTGATGTCGATGACGTCGATCTCCGGATCGTTCACCAAGAGGCGCCAATCGGTGACGCTCTTTTCCCATCCGAGCGTGACCGCGGCTTTTTTCACTGCGCGCGCCTTGCGCCCGCAAAGCGTGCTCATGCGCACATTGGCGGGAAGATCAAAAAAGCGCGGCGCCTGGCGCCAGGCATTGGAGTGCGCCCGGCCCATGAAACCGTAGCCGATCAAACCGACCCGAAGCGTGCGACGGGATTTCATTCTTGAATGGTAGCGCGAGCTTTCCGCCTGCGCGATTCGTTAGGCAGCAGTCTGGAGGCTTGCGTGGCCATGTTCAGAAGCGAAAGATATTGAGGAAGGCAACTTCGAGCGCGAGCGCTTCCTGAATGTTGCGATCAAGATGATCGCGCAATTCCTCCAGTCGCCGGATGCGGCGGAGAATATCCGGAGTCCTTAGGCGAGCGGCGATCGCCTCCGTGCTGGCGCGCGCCTCCGGCAGCTCGCGCGTGGCGACACCGGTGCTGGCGCGCAGGACGTCGCCCCACCAGCGGAAGAGCGTTTCGATCAACTCGCTCCGCTGATGCAGGTAAACGCTTTCCGTCAGGGCCTTGTAATGGTCCTCCCTGGTTTCGAGCCACTCCCCGTCCGTCGTCTGCTTATAGCGCGCCTCTTCCCGCTTCAAGGCGGCGGCATTTTCGTCCTGGATCGCCTGCCGCATTTGCCCGAGCAGGCCCTGGCAGCCCTGCACCATTCGATACGCTTCGTGCACTTCGATGCCGCCGACGGCAAGGCTGTTGAGCAACTCGACCAATTCCGCTTGCTCGACCGAGAGTGTCGTGTCGTTAGGCGCGGCGAGCGATATCTCAATGCAACGCGAAAGAATCGTGTCGGGCAGCAATTCCGGGATGGAGCTGAGAAGGAGCAGGAGTGAATTGTTAGGAGGCTCCTCCAGCGTCTTCAGGAAAGCGTTCGCGGCCTGCGCCTGCATCCGATCCGCTTCGGAAATGATCGCTACTTTGCGCCGCCCATCGCTCGCCCGCATTTGCAGGGCGTGTTCCAGGTTGCGGATCTGCTCGATCACAATGCGGCGCGATTTCGATTCCGGCGCTGCCAGGTAAACATCCGGCGCGTTCCCGGCAAAAATCTCCGGCGCCGGCGCGCCGTTAACGAGGTGGGTCAGGTCGGCCGCCAGCGTGCGTTTGCCGCTGCCGGGCGCACCCGTGATAAGGTAGGCGTGGGCGAGGCGGCGACGTTGCTGCGCGCCGCGAAGATAATCGAGCGCGACCTGCGGAGTGAAAGCCACGGATCAGGATCGCAGGCTGCGTTCGCGCGGCGGAATCAGTTGCGCGAGCTGACCGAAACGCATCGTAATTACATCCCAGATTTCGTGCTCGATCTCGTTGATCGACCGCGTCGCATCGATCGTCTGGATCCGGTAAGGCTCGCGCGCCGCCAGTTCGCGATAGGCCGCGCCGACTGACTCGTAGAAACTCAGCGGCTCCTGTTCCATCCGATCGATCCCGGCGGCCGGTCGCACCCGGCGCATCATGCGGACGCGCGCGGTTTCGGCGTCGATGTTGAGGAGAAAGGTGAGATCAGGCCAGCAGTTGCCAACCGCGAAGGTGTTCAGGTGGCCGAGCATTTCCTGGTTCAGGCGACGCGCAACGCCCTGGTAAACAGTGGTGGAATCGGCGAAGCGATCGGACAGGACGACCGTACCGCGATCGAGCGCGGGTTGGATCACTTCCCGGACGAGCTGGCTGCGACTGGCTTCGAAGAGAAGCAGTTCGGTTTCCGGAGTCATGGCCACACTCTCGGGGTCGAACTGGAGGAGGTGCCGAATTTTTTCGCCGATCGGCGTCCCGCCTGGCTCGCGTGTGACGAGCAAGGGTACGCCGGCGTTCGTCAGTCGCTCGGCCAGCAGGCGCACCTGGGTCGATTTCCCACAACCTTCCGACCCTTCGAATGTGATGAACGGCAGGCGCGGCATGAGGCGGATTTTGAAGCAGGTCCCGAGAGTTGTCGAACATTACCGCACGCCTGCGCCAGGGGCAAAAACCTTGCCCGCTTCGCACTCGCGGAGGGACGAGCTTCTGCCCGTCCATCGACATGCGGCCGCATGCCGTAATGTAACCGACGGCGAGGCCTGGTTATCCGGTATGCCTCCCTCTCACTGTTCCGAGCGCTCCAGCAATTCGACCAGTTGATCCTTCCAAAGAGCCGCGACCGTATGGCTGCCGTGGCCGCGCGTCTTGTCGCTGAAGGGAATGATGAAGGCTCGCCCTTTCGGCACGCGCTTGATCTCGCGCTCGAGAATTCCGAGCTCCGGCGGATTAATCAGGTCGTCGGCGGAATTGATCGCGAGCAGCGGCGCGCGGATCTTTTCCAGGTTCGGCGCGGGATCGTAATCGTGCGAGGCCGCGACGGCGTAGAGGACGTCGTTTGCATCCGCGGTCTTGACGTAGCCGTTGACGAACTTGTCCAGGACCTCGTCGGTTTTCGCCAGGGTGGGCGCCTCCTTCTGGCGTAACACGGGATTGCTGCTCATGAACCAAAGCATCTCTGCTGCCGTGCGCAGACTTGGCGGCTGCGTTTTATAATCGCCGCTGTCCCAGGCCGGATCGTTGCGGATCGCGTCGATGATGATGCGGCGCCAGACGCGGTTACGGCCGGAAATCTGCGTCGGCAAACAGGCCAGCGGCATGAGCGCATCCATGAACTCAGGGTGGATCTCGCCCCAGAGCCAGGTATGCATGCCGCCCATCGATGTGCCCATGATAAGGCGGGCGTGATTAATTCCGAGGCCCTCCGTGAGCAAACGGTACTCGGCCTCGACCATGTCGCGGTAACCGTAGTTCGGGAATTTGGCATGCCTCCCGTCACTCGGTTTGCTCGATTTGCCGTGGCCGATGTCGTCCGGCAAAACGATGAAAAACTTCGTCGCGTCGAGCGGTTGACCCGGCCCAAAGAGTTCACCGGCAAACTCCGGCCGGATGAATTGCGCGCCGCTCCCAGTCGTGCCGTGCATGATGAGGACGGCGTTTTGGGTTGCCCCTTGCGGGTCCTTCACCGGCTTGCCGAGCGTACGATAATGGAGCCGCAGCTCCGGCATCGTCTCCCCGGAAGTAAACTTGAAGTCGCGCACGATGAAATCGTTTTCGTTAGGCGCGGGATAGTCAGCGGCAGCCGCGGCACTAATGACAACCAAAGAGACGGCCACAGCGGTGGCCCTAAAGAAGGCATTCATGTTCGCATGATATCGAAGGCGTCTTTCATGACCATGGCGAAGGTTTGGTTTTGCAACGCGATTTCTCGACTGGTGGGGCGAGATTCCGTCGAGCCGCTCGGCTGACCTGGTTCCAGCGCAACCCACGCTCCAGCTCGACGGAGTCTCGCTCCACCAGAGTATCGCCGGGAGCCGAGCTGTGTTATCAAGCGGCTGTGAAACAATACTGGCTCGTGAAACAGGAACCGGAAGCCTACTCGTGGAGCGATTTTGTGCGCGAAGGCGGGACGAAGTGGACCGGCGTGCGGAATTTTCAGGCGCGCAATAATCTGCGCGCGATGCGCAAAGGCGACGCCGTTTTGTTTTATCATAGCGTGAGCGACAAAGCGGTGGTCGGCATCGCGCAGGTCACGCACGAAGCGTTTCCCGATCCGACCGCAAAGGAAGGCGACTGGAGCGCGGTCGAGTTGAAACCGGTGAAGGCGCTGCGCAAACCGGTTACGCTCGAGCAAATCAAGGCGGAACCGAAATTGCGCGAGATCGTGCTGCTGCGGAATTCGCGCCTTTCCGTCCAGCCGTTAGGCAAAGCCGAGTTTGAATTGATCTGCCGGTTGTAGCGATCGGCGCGGCGGGTCGTGCCCCTGGCAAAGGCTTGTTACCCCGAGGCGGCGCAGCGCGCCGAGGGACCTCGCAATCTACCGAGCGCCGCCGACACCTAAGTTAGAATCGCGGCTCTGCGCCGGGGAGGTCCTTCGCTGCCTACGCGGCTCAGGATGACAACTGGAGCGACGCGAGAGCACAGTTTCGGCTTGTCCGCTTTTTCGTTCGGCCGACGCTAACGGCGTGCAGCGCGCTCTGGTTGTTTCAATTCACGATGTCGCTCCGTCGACCCGGGAGAAACTGGAGAAAATCCTGGCGGACTTGAAGCGACATCAGATCGGCGCCTGTTCGCTTCTGGTGGTGCCCGATTATCACCGGCGAGGTCGATCGTTGGCCGATCCTGGTTTTTGTTCCTGGCTTCACGAAATGGAAACGATCGGCCATGAGATCGTGATCCACGGTTTTTTTCATGAGCGCGCGCGGCAGCCGAATGAAAGCGTGCGTGCGAAAATCCTCACGCGCATCCTGACGGCGGACGAAGGAGAATTCTTCGATGTCAGCTATTCTGATGCCCTTCACCTCATCCGCGAAGCCCGGTATGATTTTGAAGCGCATGGCTTTCGGCCGCACGGATTCATCGCGCCGGCCTGGCTGCTGGGCGCGGAAGCCGAGCGTGCCGTGATTGATGCCTGCATCGACTACACCACGACCCTTCGGGCGGTGCACGATATTGCCGGCGGCCGAACCTTTACCTCGCAATCGCTCGTCTACAGCACGCGCAGCGGCTGGCGGCGGGCCATGAGCCGGGCGTGGAATCGATTGCTTTTTCGCCACCAAACGAGCAATCCACTACTCCGCCTCAGCATCCATCCGCCTGATATCGCTTACCGCGCGATTTGGGAGCAAATCAGCGGGCTGATCGACAAGGCATTGCGTGATCGTCATCCCATGACCTACGAAACCTGGCTGGATGAGAAATCAGCCATCAACAGTCACCAATCAGCAATCCAGTGAGTCGCTGCGATCTTCATCTACATTCCCGGTTCAGCGATCGGTCGGAGGACTGGATCTTTCGCCGGTTCGATTTTCCCGACAGCTACTCCGATCCCGCAGAGTTGTATGAGCGAGCCAAGGCTACCGGGATGGACTTCGTCACCATCACCGATCACGACACGATCGAGGGTTGTCGCGCCATTTCATCTCTGCCCGATACTTTCATCAGCGAGCAGGTGACGACCTATTTTCCGCAGGATCCCTGCAAGATTCACCTGCTCGTCTGGGGGCTTTCAGAGGCCCAACACGACGAGATCGTCCGGCTGCGGGATAACATTTTTGAGCTGCAAGCTTTCCTGCAGCAGGAGTCGATCGCGCACGCCGTGGCGCACCCGCTCTACAGCATCAACGGCAAGCTGAGCACGTCGCATCTCGAGCGGCTCATTCTGCTCTTCCAGCACTTCGAAGGCATCAATGGTCTGCGCGATGCGCTCCTGAGCGATTTGACGCGACACATCCTCGCGCATCTCACGCCGGAAAAGATCGACACCTTCGCGGAGCGTCACCATCTTGCGCCGACTCATGCCGAGCCCTGGGAAAAAATCCTCGTCGGCGGCTCCGATGATCACGGCGGCATCTTTGTCGGATCGGCCTGCACAGAAACGCCGCTGGCCAAGACGCCTGGCGAATTCCTCGACCACATCCGCGCTGGCCGCTGCCTTCCGCACGGCGCGGGCGGGACGCCGCTCGCTCTCTCGCACGGTTTCTACAACACCCTCTCGCGCTTCATCCAGGATCGTTTCACGGAAAAGCTCGGGCCGAGTGCAGGCCTTGTGGAAAAGATGTTCTCGCGTTTCATGGAAGGGCTCGACCCGACCGAATTCACGCTCGGAGAAAAGGCCGGGTTCGTCGCGCAGGGCGTTCTTTCCGGCAAGATCTTCGAACTGGCCAAGCCCGCCAACATTTCACTTTGGCGCGAACTTTCCGGTTACTTCGCGCAACCGGAAGTCAAAGCCCAACTGGCCCGCGAAGTCGCCGACGTCGCCGAGCCCGAACGGCGCACCTTCATCATGGCCAACGCCGCCTGCGAGCAGCTCGCCTTTCGCTTCTTCGAAAAGTTCATGCAGCAACTCAACGCCGGCAATGTGATCGAGAGCATCCAGGCGTTGGCCAGCATCGCGCCTATCGTGGTCGTGCTCGCGCCTTACATTTACGCCTTTCACAGCCAGGCGCCTTCGCGTCGCTGGCTGCGCGAAATCTGCCGCGATTTCACGGGGGCGATCCCACCCGAGCTGCAAAACAAAAAGCGCGCCTGGTTCACCGACACCCTCGAAGACGTCAACGGCGTTTCCACCACCATCCGCAAAATGGCTGCCGAAGCGCGCGATGCGGGCGAAGAACTGGTCGTCGTCACCTCGCGCAACGAGCTCACCCTTGACGGCCTGCCGATCAGGAATTTCAAACCGATCGGCGAATTCGAGCTGCCCGAGTACCAACTGCAAAAGCTCAGCTTCCCGCCCATCCTCCAGATGCTTGATTATATCCAGCGCGAAAACTTTTCCGAGATCATCATCAGCACGCCCGGACCGATCGGCCTGACCGCTCTCCTTGCCGGCAAGATGCTCAACCTTGAGACAAGCGGCATCTATCACACCGATTTCCCGCAATACATCCGCATCCTGACCGAGGACGGCTTCCTCGAGAGCCTCGCCTGGAAATACATGCAGTGGTTCTACGGCCAGCTCGACACTATCTTCGTTAATTCCGAGCAATACCGCCAAAGCTGGATCGACCGCGGGATCGACTCCGCGAAACTCAAGATCCTTCCGCGCGGACTTGACACCGCGCTTTTCAACCCCGCCCGGAGCGAGCCCGATTTCTGGAAACAATTCGGGAGCGACGGCGCCGGGGTGCGTCTTTTGTTCGTTGGGCGCGTTTCGAAGGAGAAGGATCTCGATATCCTTGTCCAAGCTTTTCGCAACCTGCGTCAGGAAAACGTGCCCGTGCAGCTCTCGATCGTCGGCCACGGACCCTACTCGGCGACGCTGGCCGAGATGATGCCCGAAGCCTGCTATACGGGCTACCTGTCCGGCACTGATCTCGCTCGGGCTTACGCCTCGTCCGATATCTTCGTCTTCCCGAGCACGACCGACACCTTCGGTAACGTGATCATCGAAGCGCAGTCGGCAGGTCTGCCTGTCGTCGTCTCCAATGTCGGCGGCCCGCAGGAGTTGGTAAGCGACGGAGTTACCGGCCTCATCACCAGGGCGCGTGACATCGGAGATTTCACCGCCGCCATCCGTCGCCTTGTCGAAGACGAACCGTTACGCAGGGAGATGAGCGCCGCTGCTCGCCACAGCGTAGAAGACCGCAGCTGGCCGCGCGCTTTCCGCAGATTCTGGGCTGCGACGGAAATCAGCTGAACTTGAGGCGAATGACTTGGGACGCGACAGGGGCGCGGCTTAGGGCCCTTCACGCACTGCCTGGTCGTGCTCGTTCGAGCGGGAAGCGTTGACCAAATTTTTAGGGGTAGGAGCCCGCAGATCGGTGAATCGTAATTCCCGCGGTTTCCTCTGCCATAACGCCTCAGCGCTATCGGAGGCTTGCGAACGGGCTCCGGAATCTTGTCTCCCGCCAGCCCTGAGCCTCGTTGGAAGAGCAAACAAACCCATCGACCGGGCGAATTTCGAGATTGACAAAAAAACGCCCATTCCGTCACCATCCGCCATCAAGAAATAGATCTGGATCTGGCGCGGACGTTTACCCTGGGGCCTCCACCCCTCTTTCAGACCTGTAGTCGCAGGAAAACCCCCAGGTGAAAGGAGACTGTCTATGAAAAACCAAACAACGACATTCGAATCGAGTGCGCTATCGCGTATCATTAAAGCCACATTCACGGCCGGGCTTGCGCCGGCGCTTGTTTTGCTGTTCGGCATTCAGGCCAGTCAGGCTGACAGCGCGACTTGGAACCTTAACCCGACGAACGGCGATTGGAACACCGCTGCTAACTGGACACCCATGACCGTGCCTAACGGCCCGAGCGATGTCGCGACCTTCGCGACTTCCAACGGGACCGGCATCTCCCTGGAGGCGGATGACGAAGTGTCCAGCATTGTTTTTTCTGCTGGCGCCAGTTCCTACACGATCACCGATCTAAAGCGCACTCTCACGATCAGCGGCGCAGGAGTAATCAATAATTCCGGGGCAACGCAAAACTTCGTGGCCCACCCGTTGCGGCAGAACGGGACTCCAACGCCACCCCCAACCCCAACCCCACCGGCAAGCGCTGCCGTTGCGTGGCCGCGATCAGGGCATACCGATTGCGAACGTCAGCCAGCCGGTTTTGGTATTGATGCCATGATTTCCTTTATCAATCAGGCAAGTGCGGGGGACGCTACATACTCCAATTACGGGGCGGAGTTCGAGTCTCCAGCGCTGGGAACAACCGAATTCAGCAATAATGCCACCGCGGCCAACGCGACCTTCTTCAACTACAGCGGTTTCGGGACTGGCGGGCATGCGATCTTCCGCGACGCCAGCACGGCGGTGAACGCGGCGTTCTTCAATTATCCTGGCGAAACTGGTAATTTTGATCCCGGTTACACGCAGTTCTATGGAACTGCGAGCGCGGATCACGCCACCTTTACCTGTTACGGCGCAACCGAACCGGGCTTTTTCACAATAGACTACGGAGGAGCCGTTTTATTTTACACCGAGGCGACCGCGGCTGAGTCGGTCTTTACCATGGAAGGTGGAACGGGGACGCAAACCGGCGGCGGCCAGCTCTCCTTCACGGTCAATTCTACGGCCGCTAATTCGACCATAACCATTGGAGCCGGCTCGAACGGCGGATTAGACGCTTACCTGTATTTCTTAGACGATAGCCTCGGTGGACAGGCACGGATCATTCTCTCGGGGACACTCGACATGAGCGGCCATAACAGTCCCGGAGTTACGACAGGTTCGCTCGAAGGCAGCGGGCATGTGTTTCTGGGAGCCAACAACCTGACCGTGGGCAGCAACAACCTGAGCACGACGTTTTCCGGGGTGATCCAGGATGACGGTTCGCTCACTAAAACTGGCACCGGCACGCTGATACTCTCGGGCGCGAACACCTACACCGGAGGCACCACCATTGCCCGTGGCAGTCTTGTCGTTAATAACAGGAGCGGTTCGGGCACGGGCAGCGGCGCGGTGCAGGTCAACAGAGGCACACTCCGGGGCGGGGGTACCATCTCCGGGGCCGTCACTGTGGGAACAGGAAGTGGTCACGGCGCAGTTCTCTCTCCCGGGCAAAGCGGGCCCCGGCCTCGCACCCTCAACATCCAGAGCGCGCTGACTCTCAATTCCGACGCTACCTACAACTTCGGGTTGAATAGTAACACAGGCATTGCCACTAGAGTTGTGACTCATGGGGTGATCATCATCAGTGGCGCGATTTTTTCTTTTTCGGAATTTGGCAACGGCGTACTTTCGACTGGGGCAGTTTTCACTGTAATTGACAATAGGGCTGGAACACCCATTGCGGGCACCTTTAGTAACCTCGCCGATGGCTCAATATTTACCGTTGGTAGCAACACCTTCTTAGTAAACTACGAAGGCGGCGACGGCAATGATCTGACCCTGACGGTTGTCCCGCCTCCACCCTAATTTCACGTGGATCTGGCGCTGCCGGATGACCGTGAGTGGCGCACGCTAATTGGTACGCCTGGGCACGCAACGATGTAAAGCAGGAACAGGAAAGGAATGAGCCGCCGCGTTGCTTTCAGGAGTGTTGCCCTTTCAAGCTCCGCGATCTGTGTTTTGGGCACGGCCATCGAGCCCCATAACTGGTCAGATCTCTTCACGTCTCGTCGTTATGCGGAATAACGCGGCCCCTCCGAGGCGCCGCCCAGCCGGTGGGCCCTCGATAGCTCCGTGAGATGTGGAGCCCGAGCCGTTCGAGATCGGGATTGTAATCTCGCTTCTTGACCCAGAACTTTAGCTCGTCGCGAAAGAGGGTGGATTCGCAGTCATAGCATGACGGGATTTCATCGGTGTAACCGGCATATGTGACAACCCGGGTGCCAATCGGTCGCTGACCGAGCTGAGCGGCAACATGGGTGTTATACTTCTTGAACAACATCGGAGAAAGCGGAACCGCGGAATCGATCTTGTGTCCGTAAGCCAGTTCTCCTCAAATGGATTGAAGAGATAGAACGCGTCATAGTCGGCAAAGGCGATGTCGGTGACATTGCCATGCATTATCTCAATATTCGTTAGGCCGAGCACGTTCGCTGCAGCGCGGGCGGCGGCCGCGAGGTCGGCGCGTTGCTCGACGCCGGCAAAGTGGCCATCCGTGGGAGTAGCCGCGACCAGACAGAACTTTCCCGGTCCGCAGCCGATATCCAAAACGCGAGTGCCTGGGCCGGCAACGAGGAACTTCACCGCTTCCGCCGCGACCCGGACCGGGGTCCATTGGAGCGGCGAGAGTTTGCGAATCTTTTCCGGGTAGATCTAATCGAATTTCTCGTCTTCGATAGACCAACTCTCCTCCTCCGCGAAACTGGGATCCACTGGCTGCATCCTGTGCCGGGGACGAGCAAATTCAAAGCCGCAAATACACGCCGATGGCGACTTCCCGGTGTGGAAATTTGTTGTCCGGATTCAGCATCTCCGTAGTCTGGAAACGAATCGCCCGCGTCGAGCACTGTTCGTTTCGATGGGGCTCAACCAAAGAGAAAGGATAAAACGATGAGCGACACTTATGTTCCAATGATCAGTTCCGGCATCGCCGGTCCACTTGGCGTTCTGCATCTGCCGCGTCTCTGGCTCAAAGTTTCCCTCGAAGAACAGGGCAAACTGGCCGCCGGCTATCCCGGAATCGGGCACGGCTATGACGCGATGACCTGTGCCGCACTCGGGCTCGGGGAGGATGCGGTCAGGAATTACATCAAACAAGAAAAGCCGACTTATCCGCAATTCGAAGCCTGGGTGAAGAAGAACGCCAAGTCACTGAACAAAGAGGCGATCGAGAAGCACAACGCCGCGGTGCGCGGTTATAACCACGACGATGAGACACGCAAAAACGTCCTGAGCGCGAATGGCATTCCCGACGATTCCGCCGCGCCGAAAGATGCGGTGAACCTCAACAATCTGGATGATTGGTACGAGTTTCATCAGGCGGTCTTGAAATAGAACCTTCAGACGCGACCTGCGCGGTGCCGAAGTAGAAGTCATTAGCGGCGGCAAGGCCGGGCCCTTCGATTCCGGATCAAGCCCCGGCACTTCGGGCTGAGGGGGCAGCCTTGACCCGGTCGGCGGCGGACCCGACAATCCTTCCTCTGATGCGCTTTCAAACGCTTTTTG
>CAWAIY010000032.1:0-139185 GCA_963782205.1 uncultured Verrucomicrobiae bacterium
GCTCCTGCCTCGACGAGTTCCGATTCGTGGGCCGGGTTGGCGATGGCGACGACGCGATCCACGAAGATGCCGGGCGTGACGATCGACTCGGGGTCCAGCTTGCCCGCCTCGACGACCTCGGCGACCTGGACGATCGTGACCTTGGCCGCCATCGCCATCACCGGGCCGAAGTTTCGCGCCGTCTTGTTGTAGAGGATGTTGCCGTGGGTGTCGGCGACCCGCCCCTTGATGAGCGAGAAGTCCGCGCGGAGGCCGTGCTCAAGCAGATACTTTCTGCCGCCGAATTCCCGGCATTCCTTGCCTTCCGCCAGTGGCGTTCCCACCGCGGACGGCGTGTAGAACGCCGGGATTCCTGCTCCGCCGGCGCGGATGCGCTCCGCGAGCGTTCCCTGAGGAACCAATTCCAATTTCGTGCGCCCGCTTCGGTAGAGCTCGGGGAAGACGGTCGAGTTGGCGGTGCGCGGAAACGAACAGATGACCTTGGAAACGCGGCCCGCCTTGAGCAGCGCCGCGAGGCCGACCTGGCCGCTGCCGCAGTTGTTGCTGATCATCGTCAGATTCGTGGCGCCCTGGTCGATCAGCGCGTGGATGAGCTCGATTGGACTGCCCGCTTCGCCGAAACCGCCGAACATGATGGTGGCGCCGTCGAAAATGTCCGAGACAGCCTCGGCCGCGCTCGCGACCCGCTTGTCGATCATTCGGCGCCTACCAGAAGAGAGGCGCGATCCGCCGCCACGGCTTGCAGCGCAGTGGCGCGAACCGGCGCCTGTCCGGGAGCCGCCACCCGCGCGTAGTCGTACAAGCCGGCCTCGTCGAACAGAACGCGGTCCTCGTAGTCGTCGAACCAGAGCGCCTCGGGGTTGCGGCCGACGATACAGACCTTGCCGCGGTCGGGAGCGCTGCCGGCGTTGCGAAGAATCTTGAAGATCAAGACGCCATTCTCGCTGCCCGCGAGTCCCGGTATTCCCTCGTTGGTGACCGCCGCCACTTCGGTCTTGCCTTTGTAATGCGTGATGGAAAGGCGCGCGTGGGTCTCGACGCCTGACAACCCCTTTTGCGACTCATTGAGAATGTTCCACGCGGTCTCGATCGGAACATTGAACTGCTTGTAGGCGATGATGTCGCGCCCGCAGAAGAAGTAGTGGTTATGACCCCCGGCTCGCAAGAACTCGCGCTGCAGAATGCGGAGGGCGTCCGGGTCATCGTTGATGCCCTTTATGATTGGCGCCTGGTTCTCCACCGTGAGCCAGCCGCGCGAGACCAGGCCCCGCATCCCTTCGCCCGTCGCGGGGACCCACTGTTTGAACCCCTGCGCGTCCTCGACGTAGTTTCCTTCCGCATCCTTGGCGAGGAACTCGTCGGGGTGCTCGAAGTGCAGCATCATGTGCAGGCCGACCTGCGGGTAGGTCTCGTGGAATCGATCGAGCATCGAGAGGAAGGTGCGGTCGAAGCGCTGGGGATAGAACGCCATCTCCTTGGTGCCGATGCGGATCGACTCGATGCCGGCTTCGGCCAGCGCGCCGAGCCAGGCCGCGATCTTGGAATTGTTCATCACCATCGGGTCGCCACCCGACATCAGGATCTCGCGCAGCTTCTCGCGTCCGCTTTCGGGGTGGATGCCGCCGTTCTTCGCCACGGCCGCGTTGTGCTGCTTGATGTAGGGGATGATCTCGGGGATCAACGCGAGACCCTTCTTCGCGATGGTGCCATCCTTTCGCTTGATCTGCTTGCGGGCGATCAATTCTTCGCGATAGCAGAAGCGGCAATGGGCCGAGCAGGTCGAGATGACATACATGAGTCCCATCTCGTATTTGTGCAGCAGGCCCTCGACGGGGCTGTAGTCCATCTGGTTGCCGGGATCCTCCGAGCCCGCCAGATCCATCGTCTCGGCGGGGTCGGCCTTGACGATGCGCTGAATCGCGGCGCTGGTCCTGGCCAGGTCGTAGTAATGGCGCGTGATCTTCACGGGCATCCGGTTTTCAACGTCACGCTCGGTGCCCTTGAGCGCTTTCAGGCGAGTTACCTCGTCCTTGGAGTAGAAGCTGAGCATGTCCTCCGGCGCCTTCTCGTGGAAGAAGGGGCTGAGCCCACTGATAATTTCCCGCTCATAGCGGCCTTCTTCGACGCTCTCGAGAAACTTCTGCTCGCGTGCGGTAGGGACGTAGGGTTGTGGCTGTGTCATTGTTCGGGCTCCAGTGCAAAAAAAATTAATGTCGGTCGATCGGTTTGCGATTTTACGCTCAAATCCCCATCCTATAAAGGCATTTTGTGGCGAAGGTCGATCGTGCGTCATCGACTCTGCAACTTGGCATGAACTCATTGATCGCAAAAGCGCAACGATGCCAGCTGCACGTTCGCGGCCAGCTTTGCCGGGTTGGGTTGTGCTCATGTTCGTTATGCTTTTTTAAGACGATATTTGGGCGGCTTGGTGGAAGTACGCTCGATCATCTTGCGCGCCTCCAAGTCGAGTTTCACGGTTTCGTTATACCAATTGATCTTGCCCTCGAATCTATTCGCCAGGCTTTGATTCACCTGTTCGGAAAGTTCGGTGTGCGTGAGTTGCTTCTTCCGCAGCGCGACCACAATCGCCTTCTTCACCGCGTCGTATTTTTCCTGGCTGATGTTCACCCCGCGTTTGCCTGACGGGTGTTTGGTCAGGATTTTTTCGTCGTTAGGGGCTTTTTTCATTCTTTCACTTTCTGCGGAGCCGGTCCGTCGTAGCCGTGCTTGACCGAATCGATCCGGCGCGTCGGTTTTTCGCGCGTCTGCTCCTCGGGAACACGCGCTTCGTTTCGTCGATCAGAATGGCCATTGCAATTTAATGATTGAACTAATGCCTTTCACCGCCAGCCATTTCGCGGGCACGAGCCTGGCCCATCAGTGCTCCCCGGCGCTGCGGAGTCATTGTTAGGCTACGTGCAAATTCCTCCAGCGCGGCCGGCCCGCGATTTGATTCCAAGAGCAGATCGCCAAGCTGTTCGCGCGCCGGAACGATCGCTCCGGGTGTGACGGGACGTTTTTCGATCGCGTCTTCTTCGTCGGCGGCGGCGGGCATCAGTTTGAGCGCCTCATCGTTTTTGCCTTCGGCGCGCCTGATCCATGCCAGCGCCTCTTTCGACTGCACCTGAACCTGCGTTGCCCAGTAGTCATCACCAGCTTTGCGCAGCTTCTCATACGCGGTCTGCAATTGGTCGAGAGCGCGCACTGCTGCCACAGGCTCTCCGCTACGCGCCAGCCCGACTGCACGAGCCCATGCCGTGACCGCGAAAACTTGCGGCTGGGTGCCGGCGATCGGCTCAAGCCGTGCAGCCTCCGCCCATTGCCGACGCTCAATCGCATAGCGCACTGGCATCGCGCTCGCCGCATATCCGACCTTAAACTCGCTCGCGTGCAGATTCGACATCCCGTGCAAATCCTCAAGAACCCGCCCGGCTTCGGCATCGCGACCGAGTTGCAGGTAGGCGTAGGTGAGATAATCCATGGCGTGCAATTCCTCGCCGATGTCGCCCTGAACATAGGCAGCTTTTCTCGCGGCGAGGTTTGAAGCAATGGACTCCTTCCACATCCCCAAGCGCGTGTAAATGTGCGAAGGCATGTGCAACGCGTGCGGAGCCGACGGCGCAATCTTCGAATAAGCCCGGGCGGCCGCCAAACCGCGACTTGCCATCTCGGAATTATCGCACGCGTGAATCAAATAGTGCGGAATGCCCGGATGCTCCGGATACTTTCGGAATAACGGCTCGAGCAGGGCGGCAGCTTTCTTTTCGTTCGTATGAGTTTTGTCGGTGGGCGAAGCGGTCGCGATCAGGGCCAGGGCATAAAAGACCTGGCACTCGACGTCCTCGGGATTGTGTCCGGCCAGCTTGCCCATGGCCAGTGTGTAAGAACTTGCTCGCTCGCGGTAGGGGACCGAATCGGCGTCCGTATAAATTATTTCCAGTGCATCAATAAATCCTCGTTCCCGTTCTGAGCCGCCGAGACGTCTTGCTTGATCGATCTCGAGCTTGCCACCCGCCACCTCCCCTGGCGCGACATATGGCTCCCAAAGCTGATGGAAGTGGGCCATGGCCACGCCCCAGTGGGCCATGGCACAATTGGGGTCCTTGGCGATCAAATCGCGAAACGCTTTCTCCGCCGCCGAATAGGCAAACGAATGTAAAAGCGCTACTGCCCGCTCAAACTCTTGCTGCGCATCCCCAGAGCACGAGATGGGGAACTTCACGATACCAAGCTTTTCCGGGACAGGGTGCTCGTGTTCCGGGGCGGCCAAAACCGAATGGCACTCCCCCGACGCCAGCCACATGAGACAAACGGGCAGTGCGAAGATCACTCGGAGCTGTCGATTCTGAGATGCCATGAGCGCTCCGTTCCGCCTGACCAGGCCGGTTCGTTAGGCGGTCGAGCTGCCTTCTTCAGGACCCCCGAAGCGAATCCCCTGGGCCAGCGGCAACTCGGTCGAGTAGTTGATCGTGTTCGTCGTCCGCCGCATGTACATCTTCCAAGAATCGCTCCCGCTCTCGCGTCCGCCGCCGGTTTCTTTCTCGCCTCCAAAGGCGCCGCCGATTTCCGCGCCGCTCGTGCCGGTGTTGACGTTGGTGATGCCGCAATCGCTCCCGGCGGGACTGAGGAATTTTTCCGCCTCGCGCACGTCGTTCGTGAAAATCGCGGAGGTCAGACCCTGCGGGACGCTGTTATTGATCGCGATCGCTTCGTCAAAATCGCGGTAGGTCAGGAGATAAAGGAGCGGCCCGAAGGTTTCGTCGTGGACGATCTTGTAATCCGGTTTCGCGTTTGCGAGGCAGGGCGTCATGTAACAGCCGCCTTCGTATTTGTCGCCGTCGAGACGTTCGCCGCCGTAAAGGACTTCGCCGCCTTCGGCCTTCAGTTTCTTGATCGCATCGAGGACGGTGTCGACCGCCTGGCGATCGATCAACGGACCCATCAGAGTTTTTTCGTCGAGCGGATTTCCGATCGGGACCGATTTGTAGGCGGCCAAAAGTTTCTCGCGCAATTTGTCGGCAATCGACTCGTGCGCGATGACGCGCCGGGTGGAAGTGCAACGCTGGCCCGCCGTCCCGACGGCGCCGAAGAAAATGGATTGCGCCGCCATCTCGAGATCGGCGCTCGGGCAAACGACGAGCGCGTTGTTGCCGCCCAGCTCGAGGATGCTCCGTCCGAGCCGGCCGTGCACCGATTTCGCGACCGCGATTCCCATCGCCGTCGAGCCGGTGGCGGAGACGAGCGGAATGCGCCGATCAGCCGCGAGCGGTTCGCCGACGGCTTTGCGGTCGCCAATCAAGAGAGTGAAAATCGCCGGGTCGGCGCCGGTCGCGCGACAAACGCGCTCCGCGATTTTGATCACGGCGATGGCGGTGAGCGGAGTCTTCTCCGACGGCTTCCAAACGGTGGCGTCGCCGCAGACCGCGGCCAGGGCCGCGTTCCACGACCAGACCGCGACCGGAAAATTGAAAGCCGAGATGACGCCAATCACGCCTAACGGATGCCACTGCTCCATGAGGCGATGGTTCGGGCGCTCGGATTGAATCGTCAGGCCATAAAGCATGCGCGACTGGCCAACCGCGAAATCGCAGATGTCGATCATCTCCTGCACTTCGCCTTTGCCCTCGGCGAGAATCTTGCCCGACTCGAGCGAGACGAGTTTGCCGAGATCTTCCTTCTGCTCGCGCAGGGCGTTGCCGAGCTGGCGGACGGTTTCGCCGCGCACCGGGCCGGGCGTGACGCGCCACTTCTCGAAAGCTTCCGTCGCACGGCTCATCACTTTTTCGTAATCGTCCGCCGAGGCGGTGCGAAACCTGCCTAACAACTTGCCGTCGACCGGCGAGATCTTTTCATGGACGGCGCCCGTGCCGTGCCATTCGCCGGAGAACGCGCCGGGATTTTCGTCGTCGAGGCCAAGATTTTTGAGGACGTTATGCATACTTAGGGTGCGCGAGCTTGTAGCCTGCGCGGTTGGTAATCTGCAAGCTGGAAGCTTGCGCTACCGTTTCATCTGCGCGCGAATCAGCTCGATCGCTTCGTCGACCACTTCCTTCGTGATATCGAGCGCCGGCCGGAACCGGATGGCACGCTCACCGGATTTCAAGGCGAGGACGCCGCCATCAAAGAGCCCTTTCCAGACTTCATTGCGGGTCGTCCGATCCGGCAGATCGAAGGCGAGGAACAGACCGCGACCGCGCACCGCCGTTACAATCGGATTCTCCTTTTGCAGTTCGAGCAGGCGATTGAGGAAATATTCGCCGACGACGCGCGCATTCTCGACCAGGTTTTCCTCCTCGATGATTTGGAGAAAATGCGTCGAGCGCACCATGTCGGTGAAGTTGCCGCCCCAGGTCGAGTTGATCCGGCTCGGAACGCGGAAGCAGTTCTCCTTCACCTCGTCGAGGCGCGGGCCGGCCATGACGCCGCAGACCTGCGCTTTCTTGCCAAAGGCGACCAGGTCCGGCACCACCCCGAAATGCTCGCAACACCAGTTGCGACCGGTGGCGCACATTCCGCACTGCACTTCATCAAAAATGAGGAGCATCTCGTTCTCGTCGCAGATCCGGCGCAGAGTTTGCAGCCATTCGCCCCGGAAATGATTGTCGCCGCCTTCGCCCTGGATCGGCTCAATGATGATCGCGGCAATATCGACGCCTTTTTCCCTCACGAACCACATGATTTCCTCTTCGGATTTCTTTTCGCGGGCGATCACGTCGCGAGTCCGCTCCGGCTCGCCTAACGAGAAGTCAATAAAGGGAGTCGAGACGCGCGGCCATTTGAACTTGGCGAAGAGATCCGTCTTGACCGGATCGGTGTTCGTCAGGCTCATGGTGTAGCCGCTCCGGCCGTGGAAGGCATGGCGGAAATGGAGGATTTCAGTCCCGCGTTCGCCGAGGCCGGCCGCCATATTCTTGCGCACCTTCCAATCCATCGCGGCCTTGAGCGTGTTCTCGACCGCGAGGGCGCCGCCGTCGATCAAAAGCATCCGCTGGAGCGGCGGCAGACCAACGACGCGCCAGAAAGTGTCGAGGAATTTCGCGTAACCTTCCGAGTAGACATCGGAGTTTGCGATTTTGACCTTCGCCGCGCGGAGCAGATCGGCCTTCACTTCCGGCTTGTCGAAATGCGGATGATTGAAGCCGACCGGATTGGAACCGAAAAAGCCGTAGAGATCGATCAAGCGCCGGTCGTGCGCCGCGTCGTAAAGATAGGAGCCCTTGCTCTTCTCGAGGTCGATGACGATGCGAAATCCGTCGAGCAAGACGTGGTCAGCAATTTGCTCTAGGACCTTGGATTTCGATTCGGTTTTGGATTTTTCGCTCGCACTGATGCGACCGCGGGCAGAAGTGCGGGTCGCTTCGGTGAGCATGGATGGCATACTCATCCGCTGATGGTAACACAGGCATCGTGCCTGTCGAGTAGCGCGGGCTTCCAGTCCGAATCACGTGCACGGGCAGGCGAGACGCCTGTCCGACTCACAGCGAAGACGGCTATGATACAATCCCCTTGCGCAGATCGGCGTGCTTCCCGGCGAGCAGTTCCTGGGTCAGATCGTAACCGGCGCGATCGGCATTCTGCGACGTCCCGGCGAAATGCGTATCGATCCGCATTTTTGCCGAGCGACAGAAATAGGTCGCGACAGACAAGATCTCTGCCACCGGCTCGCCGCTCTCGATCTTGTACTGGGCGAAGGCGCAGGTCGCGCTCATTGCAAACAGCTCGGTTGCGATTCCGACAAATCGCGCGAGGAGCAACTGTTCGCGATCGAGCTTCGGACCGAAGCGCGTCATGGCGTGGAACAAACCGCGCGCCAGTCGCTTGCTCGCTCCGGCCGCGTAGCGCACGTGCGGGCGCAGTTCAGCATGCAATTTCTCGAGGTCGCCGGCGCTTCCGCCCGTCCATTGTTTCGGATACCAGCTGGCGTAGAATTTTCCCGATTTGAGAACGGCTTTCGCCCGCTCCGAGGTCGGCAGTTGGGTGTTGAAAATCGCGCCACCCACTTTGAGATGCGGATCGAGCGCTTCGCGTGCGATGAAGAGGCGCATGATCTCGCTCGATCCCTCAAAGATCATGTTGATGCGGCAATCGCGCAGGAAACGCTCGATCGGAATGCCTTCCTCCCCGCGGCCCTGGAGTGATTGCGCGGTTTCGTAGCCGCGGCCTCCCCGCACCTGCATCGCTTCATCGGCGATACGCCATGTCGCTTCCGTCGCCCACATTTTGCACATTGCAGTTTCGATCCGCAGATCGCCCGCCTTGCGATCGACCAGCGCGCTGGTCAGGAACGTCATCGCCTCCATTGCAAAAACATTGCCTGCCATCTCCGCAACCTTGCCCGCGATCGCATAATGCTGCCCGATCGGCACTCCCCATTGCACGCGCTCGCTCGCCCATTTTCGGCAGATTTCGAGCATCCGCTTCGACAAACCGACACAGGCCGCCGGAATGGTCAGCCGCCCGGTGTTCAAGGTCGTCAGGGCAACCTTCAACCCCTGACCTTCCTTCGCGATCATGTTCTCGCGCGGAACGCGTACGTTGGTGAACTTGACGATCCCGTTGTAAAGCGCGCGCAGCCCCATGAAGTGGCAGCGATAAGTGATCTCCAGACCCGGCGTTTCGACGTCGACAATGAACGCCGTGATCTGTTTGCGTTCCCGCCCTTTCACCATCTTCGGCGGCGTCTTCGCCATCACCACGAGCACGCCGGCCTTGATCAGGTTTGTGCACCAGAGTTTTTCGCCGTTGAGGATGAAAGCCGAACTGTCCTCAGTTGGATCAGCCCGCAGGCTCATGTTCGCCGGGTCCGAGCCGGCGTTCGTCTCCGTTAAGGCGAATGCGGAGATTTCTTTTCGCGCAACGCGCGGCAGATACTTTTTCTTTTGCTCCTCGGTGCCGAACAAAAGAAGCGGTTGCGGAACGCCGATCGATTGATGCGCCGAGACCAGCGCAGTGAGGTTTGCGTCCCAACTGCCGAGCAACATCGCAGCCCGCCCGTAGTTCATTTGAGACAGTCCCAGGCCGCCGTACTCGGTCGGGATCTTCACGCCAAAGGCGCCCATCGCAAAAAGGTCGTCGATATTCTTCTGCGGGATCTCGCCAGTGCGGTCGATCTCGTCGGCGTCGACGTTCGTCTTGAGATATTCGCGCAGCTCGTTCAGGAACGGATCGCCCTTGGCCCGGTCCTCCGCGCTCTGCGCCGGATAGGGAAAAATGCGGTCGAAATCGTAACGTCCGATGAACAGATTACTCGCAAAACTACCCCTCTCATCGAGCGGATCGCGCGAGCTTTCGGCGAGGTCGAGAGCGGCAGCCTTGCCCGCCGACATCTTGGAGGTGTCAATGACGGACTGTGTCTCGGCCTTGGTAGTCCTGGCGGTGGTGTTTTCGGCGTTTTTCTTCTCAGGCGCTTCGAGCGGTGTCTTCATAAAACTTCGTGCCCTTCTCCGCGTGCTGCCGGAGCAAATTGCAGGGCTCAAATTTGCCACCGTGCCGCTCGCCCGCGCGGGCCATTTCCGCGCTGCCGAAATGGTCGGCAAAACGAAGCGGCCCGCCACGCAACGGGGCAAAACCGGTCCCGAGGATCATGCCGTAGTCCGCGTCCTCCGGCGACGCGACGACCTGCTCTTCAAGGCAACGCGCGGCTTCATTCACCATCAGGTAGACCAGCCGGAGCGCAAGATCGCCCGCGCTCAATTGTGGAGGATTTGCGGAGTGGCGCCAGGCTTCGATCGCCTCGTTAGGCGATTGCATTTTGCCTTCGTATTTGTAAAAGCCGCTCCCGGTCTTGCGCCCCAGCATTTTCGCCTCCTGCATCTTCGCCAGGATCGCCGGGGTGCGGGCCCGCGCGCCGAACGCTTTCTCGAGCGTGGCCGCGATGTCGACCGTGATATCGACTCCGATCTCGTCGATCAAACGCAGCGGCCCCATCGGCATCCCCCACTCCACCAGCGCATCGTCGATCTTTTTCGCATCAACGCCCTGCTCGAAAAGCTCCGCCGCGTCGAGCAGATACGGAAAGAGAACGCGATTGACCAGAAACCCGGGACTGTCCTTCACCACCACCGGCACCTTGCCGATCTGCCGGGCGAAGAAGATCGCGCGTTCTTTCGTCTCGTCGGAAGTCTGCTTCCCGATCACGACTTCGATCAGTTTCATCCGGCTGACCGGATTGAAAAAATGGAGTCCGATGACGCGGCCCGGATGTTTCGTCTGGGCAGCGAGATCGCTGATCGAAAGCGCGGAAGTGTTGGTCGCGAGGATGTCAGTGTCATCAATCTTTGCATCGATATCGTGAAAGATCGCCCGCTTGATTTCGAGTTTTTCGGAAGCGGCTTCGATCACGATCTGCACTTCCCGCATCGGGCCGGGATTTGACGACGCCACAATGCGCGAGCGGCCTTCCTTCGCTTTCTCTTCACTGATCAGGCCGCGCTTGACCGCTTCCCCGTAGGTTTTTTCGATCCGGGCCAGACCGCGATCGAGCAATTCGACGCTGACGTCGCGCAGGATTACGGTCACACCACGCGAGCTGAGCCACTGCGCGATGCCCGAGCCCATCACGCCCGCGCCGATGACGGCGGCATGCACGACTTTCTCGCCTGGTGCGGTCTTCGATGGGCTCTTCTTGTATTTGTCGGCGAGGAAGAAATTGCGAATCAGGTTGCGGGTCGATTCCGTTTCGCCCAGTTCGACGATCGCGTCGAGCTCGCGGGCGAGCGATTCTTCGATCGAACTCGTCAGGCTGTGGTTGATGATTTCGGCTGCGCGGGCGGGCGCAGGGTTTTGGGAACGCGGCGCTTCGATGGGCGAAGCTGGACGTGCCGAAGCATGTCCCTCCGCCGGGACTCGCTTCGGCGAGTGCAATTTCTTGCGCGCCGCTTCGAGCAATTTTTCCTGCGGAACCACTTCATCGACCAGCCCGAGCTGCAAGGCTTCTTGCGCGGAATGAAGTTTCCCCTTGAGAATGACTTCGGCGGCTTTCTCCGGACCAATCAAGCGCGGCAGCCGCGTCGCTCCGCCCCAGGCAGGCACAAGCCCAAGCGTGGTTTCCGGTAGTCCGATCCGGGTCGCGGGCGCATCAGATGCAATGCGATAATCGCAAGCGAGTGTGATCTCGTAACCGCCGCCGGCACAGGCGCCGTGAATCGCCGCCACGGTTGGAATCTTAAGCGCAGCGAGCCGGTTGAAAATCCGCTGACCCTCGGCAATGAAGGCGCGCATCTCGCCTCTCTGCGCCTGACGGAGCAGCGTTTGCAGGTCGGCGCCGGCAATGAAGATCGACTTCTTTGCAGAAGTCACGATCACTCCCTTGAGGCCCGCCTCTTTCTCAATGAAATCGAGCTGTGCATCCAGATCGCGCAGCGCGACGGCATCGAAGATGTTCGCCCCTGAGTCCGGCCGATCGAAAATCAGCACACACACGCCATCGTCACCGACTTCGCGCCGGATCAAAGGCGCCGCAGAAGAAGAACTCATCCGGATTAGTTTGACCGGTTTCGCAGAAAATCCAAGCAGGATGGAAAATGGGGATGAAGCGTTTGACCGGTTAAAGCGTTGAAGCGTTGAAACGGTTAGGCTAAACAGCGCTTGGCCTCAGGGCGCTTCAACGTCTCAACTCTTCAACCAAATCATGGTCGGCAGGATTCTATTGCCCGAAATCCAGAGCTTGATCGACGCGCGGAATTTCGCCGCGTTGCGCGAGCTCTTTTCCGAGATGCCGCCGGCCGATGTGGCTGAGATCATTCTCGATCTGCCGGAGGACGAGCAGGTCATTATCTTCCGCATTCTGCCGCACGTGCTGGCGGCAGATGTCTTCGAGTATCTCGACGTCGATGTAGACGCGCAGCAGAAACTGCTTCGCGGCATGGCCCACGAGCAGGTTGTCTCGATCCTGAACGAGATGTCGCCGGACGATCGCACCGCGCTCCTCGAGGAACTCCCGAGCGCCGCGGCACGTCAACTCATCCGCCTCCTCACCCCCGAGGAACGCCGCGTCGCACAGGCGCTGCTCGGTTATCCGGAAGGCAGCGTTGGGCGTTTGATGACGCCCGACCTGGTCGCGGTCGACGCCGGTTGGACCGTGCGCGAGGTGCTCGACTACGTACGCGAACACGGCCAGGATTCCGAGACGATCAACGTCATTTACGTGGTCGATGATCGCGGGAAACTGGTCGACGACATTCGGATTCGCGAGTTCCTCATCAAACCGCTCGAGACCAAAGTCAGCGACTTAATGGATGAAAATTTCATCGCGCTCAATGTGACCGATTCGCAGGAAGAAGCGGTCAACGTTTTCCGCAAATACGACCGGACGGCTCTGCCGGTAGTCGATTCCAACGGCGTCCTCGTTGGGTTGGTGACGATCGACGACATGCTCGATGTTGCGGAAGAAGAAGCGACCGAGGACATCCAGAAATTCGGTGGCATGGAGGCGCTGGATGAGCCCTATATGCGGATCCCGCTGTGGAAAATGGTCCGGAAGCGAGCTGGCTGGCTCGTCATCCTGTTCCTCGGCGAAATGTTGACCGCGACCGCCATGGCCAACTACCAGGATGAAATAGCCAAAGCCGTGGTGCTGGCGCTTTTCCTCCCGCTCATTATTTCAAGCGGCGGTAACTCGGGTTCGCAGGCATCGACCTTGATTATCCGCGCCATGGCCCTGGGCGAAGTAACGCTGCGCGACTGGTGGCGGGTGGCGAGCCGGGAATTGCAGACCGGCTTGTCGTTAGGCCTGATCCTCGGCGTGATCGGCGGGGTGCGGGTCGCGGTCTGGTCGATTCTTGGGGAGAAATATTTTCATCGCGAGCTTTACGGACCGCGCTGGCCGCTCGTCGCGATGACGGTCGGTGCGGCTCTCGTCGGCGTGGTGCTCTGGGGTTCACTCGCGGGCTCGATGCTGCCGTTTGTCTTGCGTCGACTCGGTGCCGACCCAGCCACCTCTTCCGCACCGTTTGTCGCTACCCTGGTTGATGTCACCGGGCTGGTGATCTATTTCAGCATCGCGCTCCTCATCATGCGGGGCGCGATGTTGTAGCAATCCTGCTCCCTCAGCGAATCGTCGTCAGGCCGTCGCCTCGATCGCAACCCACTCATTGCAGTTGCGGGAGTCAGCCACCGCCTGCACCACCCGCATATAGCGCACTCCATCTTCGAAATCCGGATGCGGATTGATCCGGCCGCGGGATTTCACTGCCGCGATGAAATCATCTTCTACATGCCAGTTTGTCTCCAGGTCAGGTGTCACTTCGGCGACGTGCAGGGCGCGATCACCGATCCGGCCTGCGTGCACCACGTCCGAACCGAAATCGTAGGTCAGCGTTCCAAGGTCCCCATAGACCTCCAGCCGGTCCGCTGGCGCCTGCGCATCGATCGCGCTGAATTCGAGCACCCCCTCCATCCCGTTGGCAAACGTGCAGAGGACGGTCAGCAGGTCGGGAATCATTACCTCGTATCCCTGGCGCATCGGTTGAATGATTTTCCCGCGCGCGAAAACGCCCGTGATCTCGCCGAACCAACTCTGCAAGACTTCCGCGTAGATCCCGAGCGTCAACGTATTGAGCCCGCTGATCTCGACCCGCTGTCGCCAATGCGCCGGCGCGTCGGGATCAAGAAACCCGCTGTTCAAACTCTGGAGCCGCAAATGGTGGGGCCGGCCGAGCACCTCCTCCGCGAGCAATTTTTGCACGAGCAGGTCGCCCCGCATCCCATGCGGCGGCGGACAAAGCATCGTCACCAACTCGGGATAACGGCGGGAGGCCGCGAGCATTTCCTCCGCTTCAGCCAGGTCCATTGCCATCCGGGCCTGACAAAAAACATGCTTCCCCGCTTCGAGCGCCGAGACTGTCACGGCCGAATGCATATAGGGCGGCGTGCCGATCCAGATGATGTCGAGCTCGGGCATGCCGAGCAATTCCGCCCAATTCTGCATAGGCGTCGCGTGCGGCGCGTTTTCGCGGCAGAATTTGTCCGCGCTTTCGTAGGTGGCGTTACAGACCGCGATGATCTCGACGTCCGGATTGCGCCGCAACGCTGGCATGTGACGCAAGCGCACCACCTCGCCCGCGCCGATAATTCCGAGCCGCAGTTTATTATTATTTTTGGAGTTCACGGAAGGCGCCCGCGCGGTTGGATTTACCCAGAAGCGTATTTGACCACGGTTCGAGGTGAGCGTTCAACTCCAAAGCATTCGGAGTTTGCGAGCGAGCTCCGAACGATTTCGCGGACGCAGGAATCGCTTGACCGCTCCGGCGACCGACGGCAGCTTACGCCCCTCTCAAGCCCGGCTTATGTCAAAAGTTTGCAGCATCACAGGATCGAAACCGACGCGCGGCAGCGTCATTCACCGTCGCGGCATGGCGAAGAAGAAGGGCGGCGTCGGCCGTCACGTAACCAAGAACGTGCCGCGCACCTTCAATCCGAACCTGCGTGAACAACGCATCTGGGTCGCCGAGTTGAAGAAATTCGTGCGGGTCAAAGTGACCGCGCGCGGTCTGAAAACGATCAACAAAAACGGCGCCTACGCAACGCTGAAAAAAGCGGGACTCGTTTAGCGGCTATCGGCTGAATCTCCTCGGTGGACGGATTTCGACGATTCACAGGAACGAGTCCTTCCTGACGGAAAGCTTCTTCCTCGTGGTAGCGTTTCCCTTACTCCCTCGGCACATCAGACTAGCCTCGGGCTCTAAGCCCCGCGTGCATTTAGTCCCTCCGGGAGCTTTGACAGATCCAATCCAAAAAGCAGAAATACCACGAAAATGCTGCGATTATTCGCAGTGACCTGCGTGGCTCTGGTGCTGACACCATTGGCCATGGCGCAAAACCAACACGCCTTCCTGCTTCTTTACTTGCCCTTGCTTATTCCCAAAAGCCGACGAAGGTGGCGGCTCTTGGATTAGTTCTGTTCTGTTCGTAGTGCGGTAGATCGTCAGGTGAGTTTCCTCATTGGTGATTTGAAACCCGATTCCCGGGAACGGCTCTGTAGCTCGCAGGTATTGCTCCAAAAATCACAAATGAAACTATACGTAGGAAATCTCTCTTTTGAGACTACTGAAAACGATCTGCGCGATCTCTTCGCGCAACACGGCACCGTCACTGACGTCGCCATTCTCAATGATCGCGAGACCGGCCGCTCCCGCGGCTTTGGCTTCGTGACCTTCACCGATGCGACCGGCGCTAATGCCGCCATCGCGGCGCTCAACGGCAAGGAAGTGTCCGGCCGTGCGCTGACCGTGAACGAAGCGCGTGCGCGCGAAGAACGCCCGCGGCAATTCGCTGGCGACCGCCGGTAAGCGAATCGCTTTTGATTCTGCAAGCCGGCGTCCATCACGGGCGCCGGCTTTGCGTATCAATCTCCAACCCAATGGCTGTAGACCCAAGGAAAGCGATCGAGATCGAGGGCAAGGTGATGGCCGTCCTGGCCGGCACCATGTTCCGTGTGCAACTCTCCAATGAGCACGTCGTGCTCGCCCATATCTCGGGCAAAATGAGAAAGCGTTTCATCCGCCTGACGACAGGCGACCGAGTGAAATTGCAGATGTCGCCCTACGACGTGGACAAGGCCCGCATCGTTTATCGGCTCGGCTAAGGTTGACGGGCCTTCGTGCCCGAAGAACCTCGCGCCGCCACATCGCATCGGGGCGCTAAGGCCCCTCCCACATTTCTGATTCGCCCTCCGGTCGGACCGCGATGGTTTTGGCGCGCTCAGCCAGGCGCCGGATCATACCGCCAAAGATCATCCGGTGAATTGGGTAAAGGAGATACCAGTAGGCAAGCCCGAGAAGTCCTTTCGGCGCAAAGAACGCGGTCTGGGCCAGAAGCGGACGTGGATCGCCTCCCTGCTCCTTGACTTCAAACTGCAGCCAGGCTTTCCCCGGCACTTTCATCTCGGCCCGCAGCCGGAGCAGACGCCCCGGCTCGATCGCTTCGACGCGCCAGAAATCGAGCGCCTCGCCGACCCGAATATTATCGGCATCGCGCCGACCGCGCCGTAAGCCTACTCCGCCGCAAAGCCGGTCAATGACACCGCGGACTCGCCACGCCCAGTTCATATAGAGCCAACCACGTGCACCCCCGAGGCCGGTGAAGGTTCGAAAAACGGCGGCGGCCGGTGCGTCGACGGTCACCTGCCGCTGCTCAATGATCATACCTTCGTGCATGGTAAGGGTGACGGGCGGGGCGCCTCGCTGACTGGTGGAAAGGGCATCGCTCCAAGCGCTCTCGACAGCGTGCGCGTCGAGTTTGTCGAGCGCGATCTTCACTGCCGTCCGGTAGTCGAGCAGTTGGACGTCAGGGAAAAGGTGGCGCGCGCGATCGTCGCGGACGATAATTTCGTTGCGCAGACCAGCAATAAGTGGCCGTGCGATTTCCGCCGGGATCGGGGTGACGAAGTGAACCCAGTAAGAGGAAAGCTTCGGGGTCAACACTGGCACCGGCACGAGCCAGCGCTGCAGCCCGCGCACTTCGGCATAGAAGGTCAGCATCTCGCCGTAGGTGATGACGTCGGCGCCGCCGATCTCGAGGATTTGTCCAGCGCTCGCCGGAACGCGCATCGCCGCCACCAGATAATCGAGCACATTGCGGACGGCGATCGGTTGGATACGCGTGTAAACCCAGCGCGGACAGATCATCACGGGAACGCGCTCCGTCAGATAGCGGATCATTTCAAAGGACAAGCTGCCGGAGCCGACGATCACGCCGGCGCGAAACTCAGTCACCGGTAGACCGCTCTCGCGCAGCGCATCGCCGGTGTGGTGTCGCGAACGTAAATGAGCGGAAAGTTCAGTCGCGGGATCGCCCAACCCACCCAGGTAGATGATCCTTTCGACGCCCCCGTTCTTCGCTGCGGCGCCGAAATTGCGTGCCGCCTGCAGATCGCGCTGCGAAAAATCGGACCCTGACCCGAGACTGTGCACAAGGTAATAGGCGACCGCCGCTCCGCGTGTTGCGTCGACGAGCGAATACGGCCGCAGCACGTCGCCCTCGATCAATTCGATCTCACTGCGCCACGCCCGGCCCTGCAAACGCGACGCATCGCGCACCAGGCAGCGGATGCGAAAACCCGCTTCGAGCAGCCGCGGGACAAGCCGACCGCCAATGTAGCCGGTTGCTCCGGTAACGAGAACGAGCGGTGCCTGGCTTGCCACCATCTATCGAGCTCCATCTCGCGGCGGCGCGATCGAATTGGCTTCGCAACAAACGGTGAGTTTTGGACAATCGATGCAAAGCATGACCAACTTGGATCAAGGAGGATTGCCACAAAGCAAACCTCATGAATAGCTGCACTACAAACCCGGCGGCGGGATCCTGGCCGCGCACTCAACACCTATGAAAAGACAACGAATCATCTATCTCGTCGCGGGCACCCTCGTCCTTACCGGGCTCGCCCTTGGTCATTGGGTAAACCATCTCTGGCTGCTTCTCTCCGCCTTCGTTGGACTCAACCTTTTTCAGACTGCCTTTACCGGGTTCTGCCCGCTCGAGAGAATTCTGATCAAGCTGGGCATCGGCCAGGCTGGCGAAGAGTGCGGCGCCGCGCCACAATAGGCGTCGATGAAGTTATTGCGTTCGCTCCTCACACTCGTGGCCGCGCTCGCGCTGGTCGCGTGTCATTCGAAAAAGGAGGCCGAGCCGGAGTCGCTCCCGCCGGTCGCGGTTCGCACCGTCGTGGTAGAAAACAAGGAGCGTCCGTCGAGCGAGGAAGTTGTCGGCACAGTGCGGGCAAAACTTCGCGCTGCGATTGAAGCAAAAGTAAGCGCGCGGATCGAGGCGCTTCTGGTCGCCCCGGGCCAAATGGTCAAGGCCGGCGATCTGATCGCGCAGCTCGATCCACGCGAGATCCAAGCCAAGCTCGATCAGGCGCTCGCCCTCCGTCAGCAGGCGACACGTGATCTGGCCCGCGGTCGCGAGTTGCTCGACAAGAAAATCACCACGCAGGCTGATTTCGACGCCGTGCAGGCGCGGGCCAGTGTCGCCGAAGGCGCCGCGCGCGAGATGGAAACGATGCTCGGCTACACCAGGGTCGTCGCGCCCTTCGATGGAATCGTGACCCGTAAACTGGCCGATGTGGGCGACCTCGCTGCGCCCGGCAAATCGATCGTCGAAATGGAAGACCCCAGTGCGCTGCGCTTCGAGGCCGACGTGCCGGAGGCACTCATCGGCCACGTCAAACTTGGCGCCAAACTTCCGGTGCAGGTGGCCGAGGGTGCGGCAAAGATCGAGGGCACGGTCGTCGAAGTGGCGCCGGTGGCCGACGCCGCCAGCCGCACCTTTCTTGTTAAGCTCGATCTGCCGACTGCGGAAGGAGTGCGCAGCGGCCAGTTCGGTCGAGTCTGGGTCCCGACCGGCGAGACCAAATCGATCCGCGTCCCAGCGGCGGCGGTCGTGATGCGCGGGCAAATGGAGACGGTTTTTGTGGTGGTGCAAAATCACGCGCAACTCCGCATCGTCCGGACGGGCGAGCACGCGAACGGCAAAGTTGAAATCCTGGCCGGCCTTGATCCCGGCGAGAGCGTTGTCGTCCAAGGTGCAACGGATCTGCACGACGGGCAGCCAGTAACGATCAAATCATGAGCGCGACCCGCATTCTCATCGCCGTCCTGATCGGTGCCGCGCTTGGCTCGGCACTTGGCTATTTCGGCCAGTGCACCTCAGGGACCTGCCCGCTCACATCGACCTGGTGGCGCGGCGCGCTTTACGGCGGCGCGATGGGTCTGCTCTTCGGGCTTTCCGCACGATGAGCAACGCGAGCGAACGATGTTCCACCCTCGGTGTCGCCGGGCGGATCGCGCGCGCCTTCATCGACGCGAAACTCACGCCGCTCATCATTATCGCATCCATCCTGCTCGGGATCGGGGCGATCATCCTGCTCCCGCGCGAAGAAGAGCCGCAGATCAAGGTGCCAATGGTCGATGTGATGGTGAACATGGCTGGCTTCAGCGCAAAGGAAGTCGAGGAACGCGCAACGCGGCCGATGGAAAAGCTGCTCTGGGAGATCCCGGGCGTGGAGTACATCTACTCGACTTCGCGAGACAGTCAGAGCCTCGTCATCGTGCGGTTCAAGGTCGGGTCGAATCCTGACGAGTGTATCGTCAGACTGACGGAAAAGCTGCGCTCCAATTACGATCGCATCCCGCACGGCGTCGGTGAGCCGCTGGTCAAACTGAAGTCGATCGATGATGTGCCGATTCTCGCGCTCACGTTTCACAGCACACGCTACGATCATCTCACACTCCGCCGGTTGGTCGCGGAAGTGGACGACGCCGTTAAAGCAGTCCCGCTCGTTGCGGAGACAACGATCATCGGCGGCTCACGACGGCAGGTGCGTGTGCTGCTCGATCCGGTGCGGCTCGCCTCGCGTAATCTGAGCGCGGCCGGCCTCGTGCCGATGCTGCAACAGGCCAACCGGCAGTATCGCTCCGGTGGCCTAACGACTAACAATCAGGAGTTCGTGATCGAAACCGGCGCGTTTCTGACCAGCGCCCAAGACGTAGGGAACGTGGTTGTGGGCGTTTTCGGGGGTCGACCCGTCTACCTGCACGAGGTCGCCAAAATCGTGGACGGAGCAGAAGAGCCATCGAACTACACCTTCTTTGGCCACGGCGCAGCGCGCGCCTCCGCGCCGAACGAAGAACCGGCCGTCACCCTCAGCATTGCGAAGCGTCCAGGCGCGAATGCGATCTCCGTCACGCACGACGTGCTGCGCAAGATTGAGACGCTCAAGGGCACGCTTATTCCGCGCGACGTCGAAGTCTCGATCACGCGGAACTATGGCGAAACGGCGGCGGAAAAATCGAACGAGCTCCTCTTTCACATGGGCCTCGCCGTCATCGGGGTGTCGCTTCTCATCTGGCTCACGCTTGGGTGGCGCGAATCGATGATTGTTGCGCTCGCCATCCCGGCCACGCTCGCGCTCACTCTGCTCGTTTTTTATTTGCTCGGCTTCACCCTCAACCGCATCACGCTCTTCGCGCTCATCTTCTCCATCGGCATCCTGGTCGATGACGCGATCGTGGTGGTGGAAAACATCGTCCGTCATTTTCATTTGCGACAAAACAAGGGCCGCAACTGGGCCACGATCGCGGTGGAAGCGGTCAGCGAAGTTGGCAACCCAACGATCCTCGCAACCTTTGCTGTCATCGCCGCCGTCCTGCCAATGGCGTTCGTCGGCGGATTGATGGGACCGTATATGCGGCCGATCCCGATTGGCGCGAGCGCGGCGATGGGCTGGTCGCTCGCGATCGCCTTCATTGTCACGCCGTGGGCTTCGATCCGGATCTTGCGCTGGGGGAAAAAGTATTCGCGGTTGACCGAGGGCACCGCGCCCGCCGGCACGCACAGCCACTTCGCGCACGAGGAGGATTTCTTCACCCGAATCTATCGGCGACTGATGGGACCGATGATCGCTCAACCGCGCTGGCGTTGGATTTTTCTCGGCTCGATCAGCGCGTTGCTCCTGCTCGCGATGGCACTCGTCGCGCTCGGCTGGGTGAAGGTGAAAATGCTGCCCTTCGACAACAAGAGCGAGTTCCAGGTCATCCTGAACATGCCCGAAGGCAGCTCGCTCGAACGGACCGCGCAGGCCGCACGCGAAATCGCCGCCGGTGTCCGCACGGAGCCGGAAGTGACCGATTACCAGATCTACGTCGGCGTCTCCGCGCCATACAATTTTAACGGACTCGTCAGGCACTACTTCCTCCGCCAGGGCGCGAATGTCGCGGACATCCAGGTGAATCTCCTGCCCAAAGGCGACCGCAGCGCGCAAAGCCATGACATCGCCAAACGCGTCCGTCCGCGCATCGCGGCGATCGCGGCGAAATACGATGCACGCGTCGCCGTCGCGGAGGTGCCACCCGGCCCGCCCGTGTTGCAAACGCTTGTGGCCGAGGTTTACGGCCCTAACGAGCAGGATCGACACGCCCTCGCCCGCAAGGTTCGGGATATTTTCAAGAGCACGCCGGGCGTGGTCGATGTCGATTGGTATGTCGAAGCCGACCAGCCGAAAGCGCGCTTCGTCATCGACAAGGAAAAGGCCGCACTCCACGGCATCAGCGCCGAGACGATCTCGGAGACATTGCGCATTGCGGTCGGTGGGGAGTCAGTCGATCTCCTCCATCTCCCGCGCGAGAAGGAAGACGTCAACATCATGCTCGAGCTGCCGCGTTCCGCCCGCACCACGCCGGATGAATTGCTCGCCTTACGAGTCCGGTCTGGCGATGCGAACGCCTTGCCCGAGCCTGGCGCCACCGGCACGGCGCCGCTCATCCCGCTGCGCGAACTGGTTCACATTGAGCAGACCACGACGGAGAAAAGCATCTATCACAAAAACCTGATGCCGGTGACCTACGTGATCGGCGACGTCGCCGGCGTCATCGAAAGTCCCGTTTACGCGATCCTGAAAATGAACAAGGCGCTGGCGAAGCTCGACACGCGCGAGTTCGGCGGCGACGGCACGCCGGTGCAAATCTACAACGCCGTTCAGCCTTTCACCGAAGCCAAACCCGCGTTGAAATGGGACGGCGAATGGCAAATTACGATCGAAGTCTTCCGCGACCTCGGCTCCGCCTTCGCCGTCGTGCTCGTGCTGATCTACGTCTTGATGGTCGGTTGGTTCCGCAGCTTTATCACACCGATCGTGGTGATGGCCGCGATCCCCTTCTCGCTCGTCGGCATCCTGCCCGCGCACGGATTGCTCGGCGCATTCTTTTCCGCTACCTCGATGATCGGCTTCATGGCAGGCGCCGGAATCGTGGTGCGCAACTCGATCATCCTGGTCGATTTCATCGAGCGGCGTCTCGCCGAAGGCATGCCGCTGGCCGAGGCGGTGGTCGATGCCGGCGCCGTCCGTTTCCGCCCAATGCTGCTGACCGCTCTCGCTGTCGTCGTAGGCGCGAGCGTCATTCTGGCCGACCCGATTTTCAAAGGGCTGGCGATCGCGCTCATGGCCGGCGAAATCGCGTCGCTGCTCATCAGCCGGATGGCCGTGCCGGTGCTCTACTTCATGGCGAACAAGGGACGCACTGCGACAAGGGCAGGCTGAATACGGCGGCTTTAGCTGGAACGGAAGCAGCGATGCCGGCGGTTTCTGGAATTCCATTCAACCGCTACCTTCCTGCTTGAAAGCCCTGCCTCGTCCCTGCTCCGTTACGGATTCATTTGCCGGTCTTGCGGGCGACACGCCCGCCGCTACACTGCTGCCCATGCCTTACAAAGACCTTACTCCGCCCGCCGGTGACAAGATCACTCGGACCGACAAATTGACCGTGCCGAATCATCCGGTGATCCCCTTCATCCGCGGCGATGGCACCGGGCCTGATATCTGGGCGGCGAGTGAGCGGGTCATGGATGCCGCGGTTGAAAAGGCTTACGGCGGAAAGAAGAAGATTTCCTGGTTCGAGGTCTTCGCGGGTCAGGCGGCGAAGGACAAATTCGATGACTGGCTCCCGGACGACACGGTCATGGCCTTCCGCGAATATCTCGTCGGGATCAAGGGCCCACTCACGACGCCGGTCGGCGGCGGGATCAGTTCGCTCAACGTGGCCCTGCGGCAGATGCTCGATCTCTACGTTTGTCTGCGCCCGGTGCAGTATTTCAAGGGAGTCCCCTCCCCCGTGAAGCGTCCGGAGAAAGTCGACATGGTGATCTTCCGCGAAAACACGGAGGACATTTATGCCGGGATTGAGTGGGCCGGCGGCACGCCGGAAGCGAAGAAAATTCTCGATTTTCTGGAAAAGGACTTCCCCAAGGCATTCGCGAAGATTCGCTTTGGCACAGAGGCGAAAGCGAAAGAATTCTGGCAGGCAGTTGGCGCAAAGGATTTTCCAACCGACGTGCGGGTCGGTATCGGAATCAAGCCGGTGAGCTATTCCGGCACCGTCCGCCTGGTTCACAGTGCGATCAGCTACGCGATTCAAAACAAGCGCAAGAGCGTCACCCTCGTGCACAAGGGCAACATCATGAAGTTCACGGAGGGCGCGTTTCGGGACTGGGGCTACGCGGTGGCGAAACAGTTCTTCGGCGCGGAGGAACTTGACGGCGGGCCATGGTGCAAAATCCCGGAAGGCAAACCGGGCGCCGGGATTGTGATCAAGGATGCGATCGCCGACATCACACTCCAACAGGTGCTGACTCGGCCGGAGGACTTCGACGTGATCGCGACGCTGAACTTGAACGGCGACTACCTGAGCGACGCGCTCGCTGCGCAGGTGGGCGGGATCGGCATCGCGCCCGGCGGAAACATCAACTACATCACGGGCCACGCCGTTTTCGAAGCGACCCACGGCACCGCACCAAAATATGCGAACTTGGACAAGGTAAATCCCGGCTCGGTGATTCTGTCTGGCGAGATGATGTTCCGTTACATGGGATGGCCAGAAGCGGCCGATCTGATCGTGAAGGGCTTGAACGGCGCGATCGCGAGCAAGCGCGTAACGTATGATTTCGCCCGGCAGATGGACGGCGCGACCGAGATCAAGTGCTCGGCTTTCGGCGACAATGTGATCGAGCACATGTAGACGCAGATTGTAGAGCGGGCGTTCCGCCTGCCAGGACGTTGTCGGTGGCAATGTGGGAGGGGGAAGCGGGCGGGATCGCCAATCCAGACGAGAACCGGACGGTGCCGACACTACTGGCTGCGCGATGCAGCTCTCGCGCCTAACGACGAACTGCACGCCGACGTCGAGGAAACCAAGGAGCGGATTCTCAAGTTTGCTTCCGACGGCTCCATGTCGAACGGGTCGCGGCGCCGAGCGGGTGGCCCTTGGAGCATGTCCTGCTGATCGGTGCCGACGGCTCAGCCTTCGGGCCACAATTTATTGCCGATGCCCTCAGGTCGAACCATGATCTGATGGATGTCTGCGAAGAATTTTCGCGGATCCAGTAGCGGACAGCGCTCTCGCACCTAGATTCGCTCCGCTCGCGAACGGTAACGTTCGCGCTTCTCCATGCCACAAGCGGAACCAAATATTCACTGGTCGGCGATGACCCGATTCGTCAACCAGCTTGATCACGATCTGCGCAATCATCTGAACGCGATCGAGCTGCAGTGCGCACTTCTGAGCGACCTCGTAGATGAGCCGGAACCAAAGGAGGAAATTCAGCGACTGCGCGAGATGACCGGGCAGTTGGAAGCCGATCTGCAAAGACTTTGCGATCGACTTGCGAAGGTTCGGTTGACGACGCTGCCTTACCAGGCCCGGGAGCTGGTGGAGGATCTGCGGGCAAAACTGGAGCGCGAGCAGGCGGAGGAGGCGGCCGCAATCGAGTGGCAGATTTCGTTAGGTGCGGAGTCGTTCGCGATCGATCCGCAACTCCTACTCGAAGCCTTTGTCGAACTGTTCAGAAACGCTTTCACTCACAGCCGGGCCGAGGGCGCGATTATTTTCGCGGTGCGAGGCGACGGGGACGTGGTCGAGTTCGTCCTGCGCGAACCAAAGATGAAGTTCGATGGGGCGACGGAAAACTGGGGCATGCGCCCCTTCGAACAAATCCGGCACGGGCATTATGGTCTTGGCCTCTTCCGAGCGCGCAGTATTTTCGAAGAGCACCATGGCACGCTTCGCGCGCAGTTCGATCCGGCTGCTTCGGCTCTCGTCACGACCGTTAGCCTGCCCCGTCTTGCGCCCTGAGCCGGCGCGGCTCGCCCACTGCCGCAGGAGCCTCCGATGACTGCCGAGAGCCAACGCATTCTTATCATCGACGACGAACGTCCGATTCTGATGACGCTCGAGGCGTTGTTAGGCCGGCGTGGCTATGCGGTAGAGGTGGCGAACAATGCGACCGCCGGGAAGCGTTTGCTCGACAGCAAAATGCCTGCGCTCGTCCTGCTCGACCTGCAACTGCCCGATGCCGATGGCCTGCAGATGCTCGGCCAAATTAAGAGCGATCATCCAGAGACGCAGGTCATCATCCTCTCGGCCCACGACTCGCTCAACAACGCGATCGAATCAATCAAGCGCGGCGCCTACCATTTCATTAGCAAACCGTATGCGCCGGAAGAGCTGCTCAGTCTGGTGGAAAAGGCGCTCGAGAAACGATCGCTCCTCCGCGAGACGTTCGAGCTGCGCGAGACGACCCAGCAATTAAAGAAGCGCCTGGCCGCGGCGGAGACGCGGCTGGCGCCGGTCTTTCAGAGCAAGGTGATGCAGGAGATCGATGAGCTGATCACGGCGATGGCCCCATCGGAGGCCAACGTCCTCCTCACGGGAGAGAGTGGCGTCGGCAAGGAAATCATCGCAAACGTGATTCACACCCGGAGCCGGCGCGGAGACAAGCCAATGGTAAAGTTGAATTGCGCGGCCTTCCCGCAGGCGATGATCGAGGGCGAGTTGTTCGGCTACGTGAAAGGTGCCTTCACCGGCGCGACGAACGATTTCCGCGGTATGATCGCAGCGGCGGAAGGGAGCACGCTTTTCCTGGACGAGATTTCCGATATGCCAGCGGAATTGCAGACACGATTTCTGCGCGTCCTGCAGGAACGCGAATTTCGCCCGTTAGGCAGCACACAGACATTGAAAGCGGATTTCCGTGTTGTGGCGGCGACCAATCGCCCGGTCCACCAGGCGCTGGCCGAGAACCGGCTGCGCTCCGATCTTTATTACCGGCTCAACACTTTCCAGATTGAATTGCCGCCGTTGCGTGAACGAAAGGAAGACATCCCGCCACTTGTCGCTTCGTTCGTGAAAAGATTCGCGCGGCAGCTCGGGAAATCCGAACCGTCGATTGCACCGGAAGCATTCCAAAAATTGCTCGAATACGACTGGCCGGGGAACGTGCGCGAGCTTCAGAATGCGATGGAATACGCGGTTGTCCTCGCGCGCCAGGACCAGGTCACGGTAAAGGAATTGCCGGCTGAAGTGCGTCTGCCGGTTGCGCTGCAAAAGACGGAGCGTGCGACCAGCTCGACGCGCGGTGCCGTGCGCAACCTGCATGATATGGAGCGGAGCGCGATCCTCGACGCGCTCGCGCAATGTCATGGCAACAAGAAGAAAGCGGCCGCCTTGCTCGGCATCCAGCGCCCGACGCTCTATAACAAAATGAAGCGTTACGACATTCAGTTGTGAGGGGAGGTTGGGAAATGGGAGTGTTGGAGTAATGGGGAACGGGGCGGAAGTTAGCCCGCCACTTCATTACTCCACCACTCCACCAAGCAATGTCTGGTCATCAGGATAAAGTTCTCGAACACGCGCAACGCGAATTCGCCTCCACGCACGAGGCTGATCCGCCGCACCTGCTCCCGCTCTACCAGAAGTTTCTTAAGATCGAAAATCACCGCCTGCGTTTGCGACACAAGGCCGGGGGGGGCGGCCGCGAAGTGTGCGCCGGCCGCGCCTCGCTCATCGATATTGTCCTGCGGCATGTGTTCGCGGCGGCGAGTACGGCGGCGCAGGCGCGCAACGGAAAGAAAATTATTCCGGTGAGCCTGGTCGCGCTTGGCGGCTACGGACGCGGGGAGCTCAATCCGGGGAGCGATGTCGACGTGATGTTTCTTCATCCGCATACCGGGAAGGAAGTGCCCGATTCGCTCGCGCATACGGTCGAACAGGTTCTCTATTTTCTCTGGGACGTCGGGTTCAAGGTCGGACACTCGACTCGTTCGGTGCGCGAAGCCGTGGCGCAAGCCAACGGCGAGATGTTGACCAAGACCGCGATGCTGGAAGCGCGACATCTGGCAGGCGATGCGGAACTTTTCCAACGCTTCCGCGCGCAATTTCGCCGGCACTGTGTGCAGGGGTACGAACGCGAATACATCGCGGCCCGCATGGAAGACCAGGCACAGCGCCACAAAAAATTCGGCAACAACGTTTACCTGCAGGAGCCGAACGTGAAGCGAGGTTGTGGCGGACTGCGCGATTACCAAAACCTCCTCTGGATCACGTATTTCAAGGAAGGCGCACTCACCACGACGCATCTGGTGGGGAAGGACTGGCTGAGTGCGGAGGGCCGCCGACAGATCGATGCCGCCTACGATTTTCTTCTCCGCGTGCGCACGCAACTCCATTACACCAACGAGCGCTCAACCGACGTGCTGCATCTCAGCCTGCAACCGGAGGTCGCGCGCGAACTCGGTTACGAGCAGAAGACGCCCATTGCCCGAAACGAAGCGTTCATGAAGGACTACTACGAGCACACGCGCAATATTTTCCGGATCACGGAGCGGTTGACCGAACGGTTTGCGACCGGCGCAGCCACGACAACGCGCCGGCTCTTTTTCCCATTGCTCCCGCGCCGGAGGGCGCGGGCAGAGCACTTCGAGAGTTTCTTCAGCCGCGCCGGACAACTGCATGTCACCGACCCGCAACTCTTTGTCCGAGAGCCGGAGCAGATGATGAAGGCATTTGAGCACGCGCAGGAACGCAAGCTGGAGTTGAGCGCGGAACTAACGGACGCGCTCGGACGCCGGTTGCGTTTCGTGACGCGCGAGTTTCGTTATGCCAAGGCGCCTCGGGAAATTTTCGCGCGCATCCTCAGGCGCAAGGGCAAGGTCGGACGCATCCTGCGCCTGATGCACGAAGTGGATTTTCTCGGACGCTACCTGCCGGAGTTCGGTCAACTGACCTGCCTCGTGCAGCACGAATATTTCCACCGTTATACCGCGGACGAACACACGCTCGTTTGCATCGACAAACTGGACGAGCTCCGCAAGACGCAGGATCCAAAATTGCAGCCCTACCGCGAACTGTTCGAAGCGATTTCCGATTCCTACGTTCTTTATCTGGCCCTTCTTCTACACGACACGGGCAAGGGCGTCGGCGCGCGACCCCACTCGGAGGCCAGCGCGCTTTTTGCGCAAGGCGTGGCGGCGCGCCTGCAACTCGCACCCGAGCAACGCCGTTCGCTTGTCCTGCTGGTCGATCATCACGTCACGCTCTCCAGCATGGCGCAGCAGCGAAACGTCGATGATCCCGCGACGGTGATCGAGTTCGCCAACATCGTGAAGTCGCAGTCGAACCTCGACGCGCTCATGCTTCTTACCCTGGCCGATGGACAGGGCACGACCGACGCCTGGTCGGATTGGAAGGAGTCGCTCGTCTGGAGTCTCTATCGCGCGACCTCTCGTTATCTGCGGGACCAGGAAGGCTTCGTTGCGCAGGGGAAAATGGAACGAGAGCGACTCCACCTCGCAGTGGCGGCCAGACTCTCGCCCGATTTCGCAGACGAGATCGAAGCGCATTTCGATTACATGCCGGATAATTATTTCCACGCTTTTCGGTCCGAAAAAATTGGCGCGCACCTCGAACTTTTTCGCACTTTCTGGCGCAATATTTATCTGGCCAACGAGCCGGCTTTCGCGCCCGCCTTGAGCTGGGAAGCGCTGCCGGAGCAAGGGCACAGCACAGTCTCGATCGTCACCTGGGATCGGCAACATCTTCTGGCCAGCATCGCCGGCGCGTTTGCCGTCGCCTCGCTCAATATCTTGAGTGCGGACATTTTTATCCGTGGCGACAATCTCGCGCTCGATGTTTTCCGGGTGCGGAACGAGAAGCTGGGACCGGTGACGAGTGAACCTGAAATCGCGACAGTGGAATCGAATCTGCGTCTCGCCTTGAAGGACGAGCGCTTCGATTTCGCGCCACTCCTCGCAGAGGTGCGTCGCCGAAGCACCCGGCGCGGCCCGGGGATTGATTTCCCGACTCGCATCAGCATCGAAAACAAGAGCCACCCCACCTGCACTCTTATCCAGGTCGAGACCCCCGACCGGCTCGGCCTGCTCTACGATCTCGTCTCGTGTCTCGGGCGGAATAACGTTTACATCACCCTTTCACGTATCAGCACAGACAAGGGTGCCGCGATCGATACTTTCTACGTCACAGACGCGACGACGCGCGGGAAGATCAGCGAGAACAGCCGCGTGGAAGAGTTGCAGGAACAATTGCTGGTCGCGACGGTCGCGCCGGCCTAACGACGCTGATCTCTGCGCGGTTTTGCAGAATCGCGCGATGCACTCTAGCTTCGGGCTCCATTTTTCTTATGAACGTCCTCATCCTCGCGGCCGGCTACGCGACCCGGCTTTATCCATTGACCCTCAACAAGGCAAAACCGCTCCTCGAAGTGGCGGGAAAACCGATGATCGAGTGGGTGCTCGACAATCTGGCGCCGGTTCCGGAGATCGGCAGCGTCTATGTCGTGACGAACGACAAGTTTGCGAGGGACTTCGAAAAATGGGCGGAAAATTACGCCAAGTCGCAGCCAAAGGTAAAATTCAAGATCGTGAATGATTCTTCGCGGAGCGATCGGGACAAGCTCGGTGCAATTGGAGACATTCATCTGGTCCTCGAGCGAGAGAAGTTGACCAGCGAACCGCTCATCGTAGTGGGAGGTGACAATTTGTTTAGCGAGCCGCTGACGGACTTTGCCGCGCACGCGAAAGGATCGGTCGCAACCCTCGCGACGTATGATGTGGGCGATCTCGAAGCGATGAAAAAATATTCCGCGATCACGACTGACACGGATGGAATCATTACGCACTTCGAGGAGAAGCCGGCCAACCCGAAGACGACTCTGACCGGAATTGCCCTTTACTATTTCTCACCGGCAACCCTCGGGCTCTTCAACACCTACATCGCGGCGGGAAATAATCCGGATCAACCGGGGCGTTTCATTCAATGGCTCTACACGCGTCAGCCGGTGCAGACATTTCAAATCAAAGGGACGTGGTACGACATCGGAAGCAGGGAAACGCTTGAGGAAGCAAACCAAATCTTCGCAAAGTTCGTGAAGTAGCACCCAACGTGGGAGCGGCCTTTGTGCCCCGAATCCGTCACGGCACGTTTGCTCATCGGGGCACAAAGGCCCCTCCCACATTATTTCAGCCGGCCTTCGTCGAACTCGATGAGGTCGAAGTAACTCTGGATGTCTTTGCGGCCTTCGCCGCCGGCTTCCTTTAGAAAATGGAGGAAACGAGCCTTCTTCACCGCGGTATCGGGATAGCGCGAAATCATGGCCCGGTTCCATTGTTCGATCTCTTCTGGCAAATGCTGCGCGCCGTGTTGTCGAACCCACTCGAGGATTCCTGCGTCATCGTCGAAGTCGTGGGTCGCTTTCTCAAAAGCATCGGGATCAATTTTTAGAAAAGCGAGGAGATGTTTGTCGAAGCCGACAGTCTTGTAATTGTAGCCGTCGAGCAACCCCTTGCGATGCAGCCGGGCTTTGTCGATCAAACGCGGCAGATGAACGTAGCCCCCGAGCCGCTCGTAGGGACTCCGCGGACAGAGTCTTCGCATCGAGCTGGAGGCTAGGAAGTCTCCGGCAAACCGAACGGGTGCGGCGGCGGGCGAAGTTTTTTCGCCGCCTTCGGTTTTTTCGGTTCGATGTCGGACAGCAATTCGGCTTGCTCATAGCCTTTCTTGCCAATTGCAAGTTGCCCAGTGAACATCCCGCCTTTTTCCACGTTGATCGAACGCGCGGTGACATTGCCCTCGAGCGATCCGCTGCTCCGGATCGTCACGACCGTCTCCGCCGCAATCTCTCCGAGCATCCGTCCGCGAATTTCAATCGAGCCGACTTGGATCTCACGGAGAAATTGCACATCCGCCTTTTTCCCGATCAAGACCAAGGGCGCCGACAATTTGCCCCACACCTTGGACGGCACCTTGGCCCGGGAACGAAATTCCACCTTTTCGATGCATTGCAGGCTACCACGCAGTTTGCCTTCGATGACCGCGGAACGGCAAATGACGCTACTGCTGCTCAGGTCTCCCGAAGAAGCGACGTAGACGGAACCATGGGTGCGAATCGCGCGACTGAAAGCGGTGTTGATCTTATAGTCGCGCAGATCCATGTGCACGCTGCACGATGGGCAAATCGTTGAACTGGCGGCGGAATTCAGTTCCTGGGTCGCACCGCAATCAAAACACGCGACCGAGGTAACGCGCGATCGCTTCCAGATCGCTTCGAAGCGACGGAGTAACGACTGTGCGGCAGCCGTTTCGCCCGCTTTGAAAGCTGGCTGGTCGGCGCCAATGACAAAATGCTTGCCGCATTGACGGCAGAGCGTGTTCCTGGCTGCGGCATACTCCATCTGTTTAAAGCCGCAGTGCGGACACTCCACACTGAGCTTGGCAGGCGACTTGGCCACAGACTTGCCGAGCGTTTGCTCGTTAGGAACGACCCGCGAAGGTCACTTTCGGCGGGGCGGGAGACTCATCATTGCGCGAGGCCTCGGGACCCCGGGCGTTGCTGGAAACGGTGGCACTCGCTTTGCCGCTGTTGACTTCGGATTTACCGATGAAGGTGGCCCCTTCCTCAATCACGAGGCGCGCAGCTTTCAGATCGCCTTGCAAAGTACAGCGCGACTTCAATTCGCAGCGCTCACCCACCGTGATATTGCCGTGGACCTTCCCGTAAACCGTGATCGACTTGGTCTTGATCTCGCCACGGATGTCGGCATTCTCGCCAATCGTCAGGACGCCGTCGGAATTGATCTCCCCTTCGACTTTCCCATCAATCATCAGTTCCTTTTGAAATTTGATGCTTCCCTTGATCTCAACATCCTTCGAAAGAATGTCCTTACCTGGATTTTCGGCCATATATTTTTGCTGCTCGCTAATGGTTGGTGTTTTGTGTGTTTCCTCTCGGTGAGAAGAAGGTAAATGCTCCTCAGCATAACTCGGGCCGGGTGAAGAGTTGCCTTCCTGTGGCGCGAATTTTTGCGGGATAAACCTCTTTAACACCAAGCATCATTAGGAGCCGGAGCCGTCGATGTCAACGGCGAGCGTTCAAAAATGAGATTTTTTGACGCGAATCTCGCACCCAGTAGATCGCAGACCAGAACCCCATCGCACCTCTTGCCGCGGCATTGTCGCCTCCGCTTGGTCCGATGAGGTGGCGAGAAAAAACGCGCGCTCGGCGCGATGCCCGGCAGACCTTCGTCCGAACTGCCGGACACCAGGCGGTTGTCCCGACGAATCGACGGTCGCTGGCACGAGCCACTAGAGCGAACTGCCCGATTCGTCCAGAGCCAGCGCAAGACGCGCTTGACGAGGTCGGCATTCGAAAGTCGCAAATCGAAAATTTCGTTGGGCCCACCAGGATTCGAACCTGGGACCAAGGGATTATGAGTCCCCTGCTCTAACCGCTGAGCTATAGGCCCGAAAAGGAGAAATTGCAGAGGTGGTTTCGGGCGAAACTAGCGCAGGCCGCTCCTCAAGGGAATTCTCAAATCTCGTCATCTGCGCGAATTGCCTCACATTAAAATGCTACCGAGAGAAGGGAAAAAGGGGGGAGTAGCAGCATTAAACAATGGCATGAGTCGAACTGGCGCTCGTCCCTGTTGGGCTTGGAGGCTTTGGCGTCACGGCCAATGAACTTCTTCGGAGAGCTCGCTCTCCAAGCCGTCGGTGTTGTAGGCGGTGACGGCGAAGTAAACCGTCCTGCTGCCTTGCACCCCGATTGTCGCTGTCGGCTCGGTAACCGTTTCCAAGCGCGTATAGTGACCGGAAATGCGGCCGTAATAGACATTGTAACCCGCGATATTGCTCTCCGAATTGGGAGCCCATATCAACGTCACATAGGTGATTCTCGCGTCTGGATCAACGTCGTCGATAACAATTGCGTCATCAGCTCTCGTCGCCGTTGACACAAACGCCACCAGCAAAGCGGCGAGCAAGTACAAGGTCCACAGGTGTTGCTTCATTTGGTAGTTTCAGTGCGTGATGGAATGCGCGGTACCCCTGCCGCTTTCGCGTCGCTCGCCATACCGATCAGCGCGTCCCGCAGCCCCAGAGATTCCGCCATGCTAGCCGGTCTTTGAGTCGAGTCCAAAAAAAAGTCGCGAACGGATAATCATGTAATCAAATGTTGTGTGGTGAATACAGGGAACGCACTTTTGCCGAACGACGCTCGGCTCTCGGATTGAGAAGTACTACGGTCGTTTTCTGCGATCGGATTATTTAGAGGCAAACCATTGCAGAGCTGCGCGACATCTCCGCGCCAGTCTGCCCTCGTGAAATGCGATTTTGCAACGGCTGTGCAAAACAGCGCGAATTCGTTAGGCTCGATAATGAGCGCCCTGCTCCAACCGCCCCCCTGCAGGCGCGAATGCGTAATTAACGCGTCGGCCGCGGCGGAATAACCAACTTCGAAAAACGCCTCCGCCTAGTCCATTCTGCTGTCCACTCCAACCGGAAACGCGAGCTCGAGCGGCTCTTCCGTCTTGGCGACGGCAGCAGCCCGCCCGAGGTTTTTCGCCTTTGCTTCACCGACCAGGACTGCGCCCCAGGCGCGCAGCTTTTCAAAGCCAAGGAGGCAAAGTCCCACCGCGGCGAGCGCGGCGATCAAGCCGATCACTCCCAGTTCCCTGCGCTCCATGCTGCAGGTCCAGATGAATTGGCCGACGCAGAGGACCGCAACGAACATCAGGGTCGGCTTGCGCCCCACGAGGGTCACCACGTAAACCCCGAGCGGGGCGCCGAGAGCCACGATTGGAGCCGCCGCCAGCCAGTTTTCGTAAACGTCAGGCTGCAAACCGGTCGAGAAATGCTTCACCAAAATCCCAAAGGCTGAGTTGAAGCCCATGATGACCACCGAGGTCGGAATTGCGATCTTCAAATCCGCCCGACAAAGCAGGACCAGCGCAGCATAAAGCACCATGTCGATCCCGACTCCTGTAACCGCCACCACGGTGGCCGCCGAAAACACACCGATAAGCAGGCCCACACGAAAATCCCAGCGCTCATCGAACTCGGTCATCCCATCGTGCGACGAAATCTCATTGAGGCGATAAAGATGAAGCACCCCGAAGCTGGCCCAGATGACAGCGAAGATGAGCTTGATCCACAACTCCGAAACAAAGGGAGCGACGAAAAAAATCCCTAACGGTGTGCCGATGACGGCTCCAACGATGGAGCCCTTTAGCATCGACCACGCGAGCGGTTGTCGCCGCGCGATGATGAAAATGGAGGCGCTGACCATGCCGATCGATTGCACCGCAAAACTGAAATCACGCCCAAGGCTGGCCGGCATTTTAAAAAAAAGGACAAGCACCGGAAATCCAACCGAACCCCCGCCCATCGGGGTCGAGCCCGCGACGTAACTGCCCAGCGCCATTGAGAGCGCCATGGGCCAGTGCGCCTTTGCCACCGGCCATTGTCCTTTGCAAAAAACCAGCCAGGCCCAGACCGAATAGAAGGCGGCGAGCCAGAGGAACCAGATCCAGAGATAATGTTTGCGAACTGGCGTGATAGACATGGAAAAAAGTCAGAGTGAACCCATCGACTGCTCAACCCAGGCAGACCGACGTATCGAACCAAGCGAAGAGCGAAACCATTTAGAAGTTCGAAGAATACAACAATAGATAGCGGTTATGGAAGAACAATCTGCAAGAATCCTTCAAAGCGTAGGAAGCAAGCCCCGGGGCCATCCCCGGCAACGGTCTGCTCACCAGCCAAGAAGCGGCATAAGCTCTGCTCGCTTCCCTTTTCCACTGGAATTTTACCGACGCACTCGATAGAACCGCTGCCCAAAACATGCCCAAACGCAAAGACCTGAGAAATAAGGTTCGACGAATCGTGCTCAAGTTCGGTTCGGGCACGCTTACCCGTACGAATGCGCCCGGGCTCGACCTGAAACAATTCGCGCGTCTCAGCGCCGAAATGGCGGCGCTCATACATCATGGGCACGAATGTGTCACGGTGACGAGCGGCGCGGTCGCAGCGGGAAGCAGTGTGCTTTCCCTGGCCGAGCGCCCGACTGATCTCGCTACCGCTCAGGCCAGCGCCGCCATTGGCCAATCCAAACTGATGCGTGCCTACGAAACCGCCTTTGGTCGCTACAAGCTAAACGTCGCGCAGCTTCTCCTCACCCACAGCGATCTCGATAGCTACATCCGTCGTGCCAACGCGTGCAACACGCTCGAGCGCCTCCTCGCCGCCGGTAATGTCCTGCCGATCATCAACGAAAACGATTCCGTCGCCACGGAAGAGTTGAGCTTTGGCGACAACGATCGGCTCTCGGCCGAGGTCGCGATGCTGGCCGACGCCGATCTGCTCATCATCCTCACCCAGGTTGAGGGACTGCTCGACGCCAACGGGAACGTGATCCCAGTGGTGCGCGACATTGATCGCGTAAAAAAACTGGCCAACGGAAGCAAGGGCCGATTCGGTGTCGGTGGGATGATTTCCAAGCTCGAAGCAGTCAAGATGGCGGTCGACGCCGGGATCACCACCATCATTATCAACGGCCGGCGGCCCGACCTGATTGGCGCCGTGGTGGCAGGCGAAAAAGCCGGCACCCGCTTCCTCGCCCGCCGCCGCAACCCCGGCCTGACCAGCACTCGTTAGGCGAGTCTGTGGTTGTTCCTTCACCGGATTTTGACTCGCGCCCGTCGCACAGAAGGACGAAGCTAAATTGCGTGGACTTAAAGGCTCAAATCCTTGACCTCGGCCGCCGGGCGCGTCGCGCTTCACGCGCTCTGGCGCAGCTAAGTTCCGAGCAAAAAAACGAAGCGCTCCTCTCGATGGCGGATGAGATTATGACCTGCCGCGAGAGCATTCTCGCCGCCAATAACGAGGATCTGATCCGGGCCCGAAGCAGTGGACTTTCGGGTGCGATGCTGGAGCGCCTTACCTTGAACCCGGCACGTGTCGAAGCGATGGCCGACGGCATCCACCAGGTCGCCGCCCTGCCTGATCCCGTTGGCCAAAGCATTCGGGAATGGACCACGCCGAAAGGCCTTCTGATTTCCAAGGTGCGCGTCCCGATCGGAGTCGTCGGGATTATCTACGAGTCGCGTCCGAATGTGACGAGCGACGCCGCCGTGCTTTGCATCAAAACCGGAAACGCTACCATCCTGCGCGGCGGCTCAGAAGCGATTCGTTCCAACCTGGCAATCGCGGCCGCCCTTCAGGCCGGCGGACAAAAGACAGGATTGCCTAACGACAGCGTTCTGCTCGTCCCGCAGACAGATCGAGAAGCCGTCCGCCGGATGGCGGAGATGGATCGCTATATCGACCTCATCGTTCCGCGCGGCGGGAAGGCTTTAATCGAGGCTGTGGTGAGCGCCGCGCGCATGCCGGTGATCAAGCACTCGGACGGAATCTGCACCGTCTACGTGGACGAGGAAGCCGATCTGGAGATGGCAACGGAGATTGTGTTTAATGCCAAGACGCAACGCCCGGGGGTGTGCAACGCGATCGAAACCGTCCTCGTGCATCGCAAAGTCATGCCGCAGTTCCTGGCCACCCTCGCTCCGCGCCTGGCAGAAAAGAAAGTTGAGCTGCGAGCCGACGAATCGGCCTACGCCCCACTTTCCACGCTCAATTACCACCCGTTGCGGCCAGCCAGCCAAGACGATTGGTCGACGGAATTCCTCGATCTCATTCTCGCCTTGCGGACGGTCGATTCGGTCGGCGACGCCATCGCCCACGTCGATCGCTTTGGTTCGCATCACAGCGATTGCATCGTGACTCGGAACGAATCGACGGCGGAGCGATTCCTTCGCGAGGTCGATTCAGCGACCGTCTATTGGAACGTTTCCACCCGCTTCACCGATGGCGGCGAATTTGGCTTCGGCGCGGAGATCGGAATCAGCACCGACAAACTACACGCCCGCGGTCCAATGGGTCTGGAAGAGCTAACGACCTACAAATACGTTATCCGCGGCACCGGCCAAGTGCGGAGCTAACCTGCTTCGGGCAGCGCGCCCGGAGTCCGACGCCGGGGCTCACAATTTTGTTCGACCGGAGAGAGCGCGGGAGAGCGTCAGTTCGTCGGCGGATTCCAAACCGCCGCCGGCAGGCAGACCGTGCGCGATACGCGTCAGGTTAACTGGATACTTTTTCAGAATTTCGACGAGATAATTAGTCGTCGCTTCCCCTTCCACATCGGCCGCGAGAGCCAGAATGATTTCGTCAGGCGTTTCCTTTTCCACCCGCTCGATCAGGCTGGCAATGCGCAAATCCTCCGGGGCAACGCGGTCGAGAGGGGAGATGCGACCGCCCAGCGAGTGATACCGACCGCGAAACGCGCTCGTTCTTTCCAATGGCAGAATGTCGGTCGGCTGCTCGACGACACAGAGTAGTTCCCGGGCGCGCGACTCATCACCGCAGACTTCGCAAAGATCAGCCGTGGCAAAAAAACCGCACTGCATACAGGGCCGGATCGCCGCGCGTGTGTGTGTGATCGCGTCCGCGATTCCCTCCGGCTGCTCATTGCGCGCCTGCACGATCCAGAGCGCGATGCGCTCGGCCGAGCGCGGACCGACTCCCGGCATCTGGCGCAGTTGCGCGATCAGGTCGCGGATCGCCGCGGGATACTCGGTGCGTTTCACGGGAGCGGAGCGAGCGGTGCCGGCTCAGTCGCCGTCTTCAGGAAAAGCGGTTCGAGACGGCGCAGATACCACTGCACCGGGCGATCCGGCGAATTGCCCTCGCCCCGCACACGGTTGAATTCGTCGAAGGCTTCCTTCCAGCGCTGCGCGCGGAAGTAAACGACCGCATTCCAAAAGCGATCACGGCGGGCAATTTCGTCGGGGGTCGCCCTTTCCGCGAGGGTGAGCAGTTCGTAAATTTCAAGCCGTTCGTGGGCCTGGGCACTGTGCAGGAAATCCATCGGGCGCGCCAAAATCTCCTTGCCGGCGGCCGCGAAGGCGCGCGGACCGAGGAGAATTTCAGAGCCGTAAATTTGATTGGCACGGGCCAGGCGTCGCGCCACTTCGAGCGGTTCGCCTGCGATCACGATCTCTCTGCCGGGCACATCGTCCCGCAGCGTCGCCACCAACACACCAGAACTAATCCCGGTTCGCAAATCGATCTTGCCTAACGAATCTGGTTTGGCGGCAGCCGCGGCGCGGAAGCCGTCGCGAAAGGCGAGCGCCGCCCGGGATGCCTCCAGGGCATGCCGCTCACTTTGCAGGGGAAATCCGAAAAGAACGCGAATGCCCTCACCATCAGCCGCATGCAGGTAGCCGCCCGACGCCAAAAAGCTCTTCGACGCAATATCAATGAATTCGCGCCTCAACTGGGCGCCGGCCGGGGGCGAAAGCTCGTCGATCAGGTCGGCTTCATTGGCGATCTCACAGAAGACGAAACTGGCTTCGCGCGCGATTGGTTGCGACAAATCCAGCGCTGCACTTTGCGCAAGACGATCATGCGCGGGTTGGGCCAGCCGTCCGCCAAAAAGCCGCGCCGTCGCCCGGCGCTGGCGCTCGGAACGCGTGGCCGTGACCGCAATGGCCAGCGCGCCTGCGACGACGACAGCGACGATCGAAGGCAGCGGCGAAAAAGAAGCACCGACGAATTGCAGCAGCCAGGCGGCACCGATTAGTTCCGCGATAACCAGGACAAAAATTCCGGCGCGCTGGAATGCGTTTGTCACCTCCAAGATCGACCAGGCCACGGCGAACCCGAGCGCGATGACGACGAGATAATTCCCGAATGCAACGTGATCGTTAGGCACCAGACCAATGGTCTTGCCAGGCAAAGCCGCGGACCGAGCCAGCAGGCCGCTCATTTGCAGCGCAATCGCCACGCCGCTAGCGACCACGCCTATCCAAAGAGTGCCGAGGAGCGCGCGCTTCATTCTCCCGGGCGATCACCACCCGGTCCATAGGATTGCAGCACCAGTTCGCTGAGGAATTTATCCGGGGCGTCGACCGCCGCGCTGCCGAGCACGAACCTGTTGTTGCCCGTGTTCTTTTTGATCAGACTAAGGCCGAATTGAAAATCCTTGAAGAGATGCGCGCAAAGATCGCCCATTTTCATCCGCTCCGCTTCGGCGCGCTCGACCAGCCGATTGAGAGCGGAATCGTCGAACCGCATTTCGACTCCGTGCTCGCCCGAGAATCGATCGGCGAAGATCACAGCCTGCTGCCGAAGCGTCTCTTTTTCGTGTTGCTGACCTTCGGCCATGAGGCGTTCGAGGACGCGTTGCGGTTCGCGCACCAGCTCTTCCGTCACGCGCAACTGGCTGAGCCCAGAACCCGCGAGGTAGTACTTGTAGTCGCGGAATAGCTTTTCGAAGACGGTCAGCAGGCCGCGCGCCCCTGTTTTCTCGAGCGCGGCAGCATTTGCAATGAGGAGGAGCGCTTCGTCTTCGAAACTGACCTCGATGCCGTAAGCGCGGAAAGCGCGTTCATATTGCCGGAGGATGCTGCCCTCGGAATACTTCATGATTTTGTAAAGATCGTCGGCGTTGAGTTCTTCGCAGACGACGCGCACCGGCAGCCGGCCGATGAATTCCGGCTCGAAACCGTACTCGACAAAGTCGCCAGTCGTGACGTGTTTGAAGACGTCGTTATCCAGCACCTTGATTGGCTCAGATTGAAAGCCGATTTGCCCCTGCGCGAGGCGGCGTGAGACCTGCGTCTTCAAACGTTCGAAGGCGCCGCTCACAACAAAGAGAATGTGACGCGTGCTGATGGTTTCGCGTTTGGCCTTGCCGCGCCTTTGAAATTCAAAAGCGGCCTGGAGCTGGCCTTGGAGATCGTTCGCGCTCCGCAGCGGCACCTCAGTTTCTTCCATTAACTTGAGGAGGGTCGTCTGCACGCCACGTCCGCTAACATCGCGACCAACGAGGTTGGAAGCGGAAGCGAGCTTGTCCACTTCGTCGATATAGATGATGCCGAATTGGGCGAGCGCCACGTCACCATCCGCCTTCTGAACGAGTTCCCTGACAAGATCCTCGACATCGCCGCCGACGTAGCCCGTCTCGCTAAACTTGGTCGCGTCTGCCTTGACGAACGGCACCTTGATCAGATCCGCGATGTGTTTGATGAGGTAGGTTTTTCCGACCCCGGTCGGCCCGACGAGGATGACGTTTTGCTTTGCATATTCGGTCTGCTCGGCGCGAACCGCATCTTCGTCCTCCAGCTGGCGAACGTAATTCACATGGTTGTAGTGATCGCAGACCGCGATCGAAAGGACCTTCTTGGCTTCATCCTGCTTGATTACGAACCGATCGAGGTGCGCCTTAATATCGCGGGGCAGGAAATCGAAGACGAAATGGTCGCCGGATTGTTTGACCGGTTTCTCTTCGTCGCCGGCCTCGGCCCGATCAGGCTGCGCGAAGGTTGCGAAGGAAACCTTGTCCCCGAAGTTCGATTTCATGAACTCAGAGAGCTTGGTCTGCAATTCTTCCGGTGTGGGAAATGGTGGATTTTGATTCATCAGGTAAGGCGCTGCGCAAGGTGCCACGCGCCTACGAGAACTTAACATCCTCGTTCTTCATGTAAAATTGCGCGCGGTACGGATGCTTGCGAGCCTTGCATTTCGGGCGCAACTATGCTCAATGGAGTGCCGCTCAGTCAGGCCAACCGCGCTTTGACGCGTCTGTGCCGTCGCGCCCAGCCATTTTGAACATGTTTATTATCTTTCTCGCTCAAGCCCAAACCGCCGCCGCGCCGTCAGGCAATTCGCTCGGCGGCATCACGACCATGGTCTGGATGGCGGCGATGTTTGTCATCCTTTATTACGTGATGATTCGCCCGCAGACGAAGCGGCAGAAGGAGCAACAGCGGCTCATCGCCTCCCTCAAGACGGGCGACCGAGTCGTGACCGCAGCCGGCATTCACGGGATGATCACAAACGTTAAAGACACGACCGTGACGGTCAAGGTGGCGGACAACGTGAAACTGGAAATGGAAAAATCTGCCGTCGCCTCAGTCGCAAAATCGGATACAGCCAAGGGCTAAAAGAAGATGAATTCCATCGTTGAGTTTTTCCTTGGCCTCGGCCTGCTCGTTCTCTTCGGCTGGTATTTCGCGACCGACCTCGGGCTGCGCAAGCGGCTCCTCGCCCTGGCGCTCGTTACCTTGCTGGTCATCTTCAGCCTGTGGAGCGTCTGGCCGCTCCAGAAAAAAATACGACTCGGCCTCGACATCAAAGGCGGCACCTCATTCCTCATTCGCCTAAAGGGCGACGAGCACAACCTAACGAAGGGAATGCTCGATCAAGCGGTCGAAGTGATTCGCAAACGGGTCGACTACTTTGGGAGCGGTGAGCCCGTCATCAGCCCGGTCGGAAAGGACCGCATCCTGGTGCAAATCCCCGGACTTGATCCGGGAAAGATTATCGAGGCGCGGCAACAGCTCTCGCGCGTGGCCAAGCTGGAGTTTCGTCTGGTTTATCCCGATAACGGCGAACGGCTCCGCGCGATCGATGCTGGGAAAGAGGTGATTCCTCCAGAATACCGAATCGAGACCTACAAGATGCAGGGAGCCGAGGGACAGCCACCCACGGTGGAACGTCTGCTCGTCAAAAAGAAGGCCGATCTCGGCGGTGATCGGGTGAAGGAATCGGCCGCTTATTACGGCAACGAAGGCTGGACGGTGCAGATGCGCTTCGATTCGGAAGGGGCGAAAAAATTTGGGCAGATTACCGAGGCCAATGTCGGCCATCGTTTTGCGATCGTCCTCGACGGCGTGATCCAGTCGGCGCCGGTAATCCGGACCGCAATATACGGCGGCGACGCCATCATTACGGGGCGGTTCACGGAACAGGAAGCGCGCGGATTGGCCAGCGTGTTGGAGAATCCGCTGCAGATCCCGGTCAGCATCGAAGAGGAGCGCAGCGTCTCGCCAACGCTCGGCATGGATTCGATTCGCGCGAGCATTCTCGCGGGTTTACTCGGTCTCGGCATCACTCTGATCGGCGTCGTGATCTACTACAAGTTCGCGGGGCTGATCGTCGACCTCGCATTGATCGTGAACCTGATCCTGCTTTTCGGTGCATTTCAGTTGATCCCGGGCGGCGTCGTTCTCACTTTGCCGGGGATCGCCGGTATTATCCTCACAATCGGCATGGCGGTAGATGCGAGCGTGCTGATCTACGAGCGGTTGCGCGAAGAAATGGCAAGCGGCAAATCGCTCCGCACCGCCTTGCCCGCGGCCTACGACAAGGCGTTCAGCTCGATTTTCGACGCCAACATCACCACGCTCATCACGGCAGCGATCCTGTTTCTTAATGCCAGCGGCCCGGTGAAGGGGTTTGCGATCGTCCTGATGCTTGGCATCCTGGCCTCTCTTTTCACTGCGCTCATTGTCGGCCGCAACGCCCTCGAGTGGCTGGTAGACAGCGGTCACCTCAAACGCATCTCGATGCTTCAGATCATCACGACCAAGCATTATAACTTCCTCGGCAAAGGCGCGATCGCGGGGGCTTGTTCGCTCGCGTTGATTCTCGCCGGGGCGACGGCGTTCTACATCCGCGGTGCGAACAATTTTGGGGTGGACTTTCGCGGCGGCGATCTCGTAACGCTGAGTGCGCCGCACAAGGTCGACGTGGCCAGAGTGCGCGATGCGCTCAAGCCAATCGGGCTGGCCGATGCCTCGATTCAACAATCGCCGCAGGGAGACAAGAACTACATCACGATTCGCAGCGCGCTGAATACGAGCGACAAAGTCGAAAGCCAGATCCTTAAAAGCCTGCCGGACGTCGGATTCAAGGTGCAGGGATCGGACCGTGTCGGCGCGTTGGTCGGCGGGGAGCTGGCGCGCAGCTCGCTCATCGCGCTTGGTCTGGGGATTCTTGGCATTCTGATCTACGTGACTTTCCGGTTTGAACTCTCGTTCGCGGTCGGCGCCATCGTCGCTCTTTTGCACGACGTGCTCATCACGATCGGCATGTTCGCACTTCTCGGGCGCGAGCTGACACTGACCATGGTGGGCGCTGTCCTCACCATCGCTGGTTATTCGATAAACGACACGATTGTTGTTTACGACCGAATTCGCGAGGGTTTGGCGAGCGGCCGCAAGGGCTCGATCGAGCAAATCATGAACGAAAGCGTCAACCAAACCCTGAGCCGCACGATTCTGACCAGCGGCACAACGTTGATCCCGATTTTATGTCTGTTCTTAATCGGCGGGGTCGTGCTGCGCGACTTTTCGCTCGCGATCATCATTGGCGTGGTGGTTGGAACCTATTCGTCGGTCTTCATCGCGTCGCCGATCGTGCTGTGGTGGACGCGGGCACGCGGTGGCAGCGCCAGCAGTTTGCGCCGCGAAGTGAGGCAAAAAACCGCCGTCACGACCCCTTCATCGGCCTCCTAAACCGGAAGTTGACCGCGGGGGCAGCGGGCCTTAGGATCGCTCGCTATTTAGCGGGGAAGTTTTCTAAATTCAAAGGATCAGGAGAGATAATCGCATGCCAGAAGTGATCGTTCGTAAAGGTGAGCCGGTCGACCGGGCCTTGAAACGTCTCAAGAACAAGCTGGACGCGGAAGGAATTTTGGAGGAGGTGCGCCGGTTGCGCGCTTTCGAAACACCTTCACAAAAGACCCGTCGCAAGGCGAAAGCCAACGCCAAACGCGGCCGCGCCAAGTTTCGTTTTAATCCCTCGTAGGGAAAAGGTTGAATCGCCAAAGCTGTTAAAGCGGCGCTCTCAGCCGTTTTGGCGACTTATCCGTTTGACGCCTTCTTCACTCGCACTCGCAAACGATCCGGAAGCCGAGGTCGTTGCACGAAAAAGCCGGGACATTCGACCCGCGCGTCGTCGCCCGCAGACTGTGGAAGCGCGATTTCCAACTCCCGCCGCGATAAATCCGTTTTGATCCCGCAGTCGGGCCCCGCGGGTTGCTCTTCGGCCTTCCGCGGTATGGCTCGACGAAGTCAGAGCACCATTCCCAAACGTTTCCCGCCATGTCTTCCATTCCGAAGGGACTCCTCCCATTCGGAAATGACCCAACGGGCGAGCTTTCTGCGAACCCATCGTCAATCTCGGGGTCGCTCCAGGCGAAGATGGTGTTGCGGTCAGCGAAATTGGCCAGGTCGTTACGACCTTCCTGGTCGCCCCACGGGTATTTGCGGCCATCGGAACCGCGTGCAGCGTATTCCCACTCGGCTTCGGTCGGCAGCCGGTAGCGCCGCCGCTCGCGGGCGCTCAGCCATTGGCAGAATTTCGCTGCCTCGAGGCTGCTGACGTAGACCACCGGGTATTGATCGCCCGCACCCGGCGCCCGCTTATTCGCGTGGCTCGGATCAAATGCCTCGAATTGCGCGTTCGTAATCGGATGGCGTGAAAGATAATAGCAGCCGAGGGTGACCTGTGTGATTGGTCGCTCGTTAGGTGCGGCATCGTCCGCGTCGCTTCCCATGCGGAAGACGCCAGATGGCACCAGCATCATTTCCGTGCCGATGGCGCTGACGAAATTTGGGTATTTTGCCCGTTCCGCGGTCGAGTCAATTTTTGGTGTAGCTATAGGCACGGCGTCTGCAGAAGCGGGCGGCACGCCGTTCGCGGAGCTAATGGGCGCCTTCTGGGATACTACGGTAACTGGGGTTGACGCAGCGGGCACTGCCTTTCCCTCGATTTCCTCCAGATAAAGGTCGACCATATCCTCGGCTTCGCCCGGATCGATCCCGAGATTTTCCGCCATATTAATGAAAGCGTCGCGCTGGTCGTCGGTCATCGCATCGTTGTCGAGGCCGCTCAGTCGTAACATGCGCATGAAGTCTTCACTCGGATTAAGGGCCGGCGTCGTTTTCTCCCCGTCGGGCTCAGATGGCGCTCTCGTTACGCGGACTCCGCCACACTCGCATAATTCAGTCTCGATCAGTTCCAGCATCGCCTCCTTCGTTAGGCCCTGTTGCTGACCAAAGTCGAGCAGCGTCTGTTCTTCCTGGGACGAGAGCGTTTTGTCGTTCAGCGCGAAGACAACATACTTCCTGAACTCGGCGAGAGCCTGCTCCCGCGCCTGAGCGGCCAGCTCCTGGTCGATTTTCTGCCGACGCTTGGGATCGAGCAGGTCAAAGCGCGCCTCGGTGAGAAAACGCGACGATTCCTCGAGCCCGGAGCGCAAGAGCTGGGCGAGTGGGTTGCTGGGCTGATTTTTCAGCGGCAGCTTTTTCTGCCACCAAAGGAGAAGTTGACGGAAATGCTCCTCGATCAGTTCGTCAGTCGGATTTGTTTGCGGATCGAGGCAGAGTCGCTCGTAGAGATTGGGGGAATTGTAGCGGTTCCAACCGTCCCACTTACGCGGGTCATCCGGCAACGGAACCGGAAAACTAACCGCCGGCTGGAGCATCTTAGACGACGCTCAATTGTCCCAAGGCCATCGTCGCCCGATCCAATTCGTCCGCGGTAAGACCGGTCTTGCGTTCGATCGAAACCGAGGCGCGATTGCCACACGCGTCGACCTGGACCTCCAGCACCTGGTTGGCATTGTATTCGTAGGTCAACTCGACCGGCGAACCCTTGGGCAGGAACGGCGGCAGCTCGACATCGCAAATCCCAAGTGGCGTGCATTCCCCAGGAAGTGTGCTCTCTCCCTCCACGACGCGCACGATCGCGCGCTGCATGTTGGCCGTCGCGGTACCGAAGGAATTCCTCACCACCGCCGGCATCGCCGTCATTTTTTTGATCATCGGAAAGACGTATTCCTCGAGTTGCGTCTCGTCCCAAAGCACGACACCGAGAGTGTGGGAAGTGATGTTGCGCACCTGGATGAGACCGCCATCGCGTGAAGAAAATTGCTGTCGAGTCTCAGGCGGGAGCATTTTTTCGCCGGTCGCTTCTTCTTCAGTAAGGAGAGACAAGACTGCTTGAATGGCCGCGCCAACCGCGACGGCTTCGTCTGGGTTCACATCCTCGGCCAGCGACGCCGAAGAAAGTTCGCTAATCATCGCCCGCACCATCGGCATGCGCGTCATACCGCCGACGAGTAGAATCTTGTTCACCTGCGACCAGTTCATTTGCGCCTCGCGCATCACGATCTCGCAGATCGCCTTGCATTTTTCGACGAGGTGCTTCGTCATTTTTTCGAAATCCGCGCGGGTCAACTCAACCTTGATGCTCTTGCCGTTGTAGCTGTGCACAAGCGTGGTCCGCTCGCGGCTCGAGAGCTGGATTTTGGCGGCCAGGGCGCTGCTTTGCAGGCTCTGGTAACTTTGCAGGTCGAGGAGCGGATTCTCACCATGTGCGCGATCGAATTCTTCCGCGACGTGATTGACGAGCACGTCGTCCCAATCCTTGCCGCCAAGACGATGATCGCCGTTCGTCGCCACCATCTCGAGACGGTGCGCATTGATGCGCATGACCGTGACGTCGAAGGTCCCGCCACCAAGGTCAAAGACAAAAACCGTCTGGTTTTCGTCGAGCTTGTCGAGTCCGTAGGCAAGGGCCGCGGCCGTTGGTTCGTTGATAATTTGCAGGACATTCAGACCGGCGAGGCGTCCAGCCGTAATCGTCGCAGTGCGTTCAGCGTCGTTGAAGTATGCCGGCACGGTGATAACGGCATCAGTCACCGGAACCCTCAGATATTTTTCCGCATCCGACTTGAGTTTTTTCAGAATGAGAGCCGAGAGCTCTTCCGCCGAATACCTCGTGTTGTTGAACTCGCGGTAAAATTGTTCCTTTGGTTTGCCAATCTCGCGCTTCACGAAATCGACGATTTTTTCCGGCTCGGCGACGGCGTTGTTCTTCGCAATCGTGCCGACGATCGCATGGCTGCCATCGAACAAAACCACGGAAGGCGTGATGCGCTCACTCTCAGTGTTTGGAATGATTTGCGGTTTGCCATAGGCGTCGATGTGGGCGACGGCGGAAAATGTAGTGCCAAGATCAATTCCGACTGCTTTTCGATTGCTCATGTGGTGTTGGAGACTTCTTCGATTCCCTTATCCGAATTGCGTTGCTCTCAATGCAGTTTTCATGCCCGGAAGTCTTAATTCCGGGGAATATTTTCCCGCTCGGGCGACCCGGCGACCGGCTTGCCTAACGAATTCGTTTCGCGACCACTTCTTCCGGTCGCAGGATCCGATCGTGCCAGGTAAAACCGCGTTTGACACGCTTCACGATGCGTCCGTCTTCCTCCGCGCAATCCGTCGGCTCGACACCGACCACCCGATGCAAGTTGCGATCGGCTTTTTCCGTCGGCTCGATTTCGTTTACCTCGAGGCGGTGCAGAATCTCGAAGAGAAAGTGCAGCGTGTTATTGAGATTCTCGCGGGCCCGCGCATCGCCCGGCCGGCTCTCTTCGCCCGCTGCAGTCTGCTCGAATTGCGCCGCAATGCCGCTCAGGTTGTCGAATAACACCAGGAGATCGCGGATGAACGGCTTCTGGAGTGATTCGCGAACGAAATTATCGCGATAGCTGATCATCTCCGCATGCATGGTATCGAAGAGCTTTTGATTGACCCGCTCGGTCTCGTGGATAGCCGAGATCTCTTTCTCCATTTTTTCGAAATGGATCGGTTCAAGCCGGCGCAAGACCGTTTCCTCGAACGACTCCAGTCGCTGACCGAGCGAATGAACGGCGTTGATCAACGCGGAAATGCCGGAGGCGGGCAGAGCATCGTCCTGCTCCACGACCAGCGTAGGCACAGCCTGTGCACTCAGCGTTTGCATGGCCGCCGCGAAATCCGATTCGACCTCTGTGACCTCGCTCATGCTCAATTCAGCGACGGCGATAAAACCGGCAGATCGCCTCGACTAATCCGGGAATATCGTGGCGCGACGCTTCGACTCCGACCGTCAGCCCACGATCGCGCGCAGTCTGGGAGGTGATCGGGCCAATGCTCGCCACTTGCATGCCTTGCGGCCACGGCAAGCCGAGAGCGAGAAAATTTTCGACCGTGGAAGAGCTCGTAAAAGTGATCATGTCCGCGCCTTCGGCCACCAGCCGCGATCTCGCCTCCGTTCGATCGGTCGTTTCCGCGACCGTTCGATAGGCGAAGGCAACATCGACAATGGCGCCCAGGGCTCCGAGTTCCTTCGGGAGCAGGTCTCGGGCCTCCTCCGCGCGTGCAATCAGGATACGGAGATTTTCGATGTCGCCCTGCTTCTTGAATTCACGCACCACCGCCTCGGCCACAAACTCCGCCGGCTGCAAATCGACTTTCAGATGGAAATCGCGCACCCGCTGTGCTGTGGCCGGGCCGATCGCAGCGATCCGTGCGCCGCCGAGATCACGCGCGTCGTCGTAAAGCCTGTAAAACATCTCGAAGAATGCGCTCACTCCATTCAGACTTGTGAAGACGATCCAATCGTAGGCGTGCGCGTCCTGCACCAGTTCGGCGAAAGCGCGCAGATCGCTCGGCGGCTCAATCCGGATGGTCGGCAACTCGATGACCTCGGCGCCAAGCTGGCGCAACTGTTCGCTCAGGGCGCCGGCTTGTTTGCGAGTGCGCGTGACAACGATCCGCCGACCGGAGAGCGGTCGCCCCTCGTGCCACGCGAGTTCTTCGCCTAACGACACCACTTCGCCGAAAATCGCCACGGCCGGGGGCGAAAAATTTTTGGCAGCGACCTGCTGCGCGATGTTTCCCAAAGTGCCTCGCACGGTCTCCTGCCGTCCAGTCGTTCCCCAGCGCACCAGCGCGACGGGCAGATCGCGCCGAACACCGTGCGCCATCATCTGCTGCGCGATCGCCTCGATTCGTTCCACGCCCATCAGCATCACCTGGGTGCCGCCCAATTGTGCCAGCGCGGCGAAATTGATCGAGCCCTCGGCTTTCTCCGGGTCTTCGTGCCCGGTGAAAAAGGTGACGTGCGAGGTCAGGCCGCGATGCGTCACCGGAATGCCAGCATAGGCCGGCGCCGCGATGGCGGAAGTGACTCCCGGGACCACCTCGAACGGGACCGAGGCCGCGGCCAGCGCCTGCGCCTCTTCGCCCCCACGGCCGAACAAAAATGGGTCGCCGCCCTTCAGCCTGACGACTTGCTTTCCTTCACGTGCTTTCTCGATCAGGAGCGCATTGATCTCATCCTGCTTCAGGGTATGGGCGCCGGCTTTTTTCCCGGCATAAATGATCTCCGCCGTCTCCGGCGCCCACCGCAACATCTCGGGGTTGCAGAGGTAATCATAAACCAACACCTCGGCCTGCCCGATGAGTTCCTTCGCTCGCAGGGTAACCAACCCGAGATCACCCGGTCCCGCGCCCACCAGGTAACAACGGCCAGTCTGTTTCTTATCCGCCATAGAGTTGTTTCATCAATTTGGCTGCAACTGTTTCCGGATGATCGCCGGAACCGGTGATCGCTCCCGCGCGCGGCTCGACTCGATCCGTTTCAAATATTTGGGCGCGCAAGCTCAGGTTTTCGCCTTCGATTCTCCCCTGCACGCCGACCGGCGAATCGCAATCGCCATTCAGTAGGCGCAGAAATTCCCGCTCCGCGCGCAGACAAAGATGCGTTGCCCGATCGTCCACCGCGTCGACCAACTGCTGTGCATGTTCATCATCACGCCGCACTTGGAGCGCAATCACACCCTGCCCCCCAGCCGGGAGAAAATCGTCGGGTGAAAGAATCTCCCCTTCCAGCGGGAGTCCGAGCCGCTCCAGACCGGCTCGGGCCAGGATAATCCCGCTCCAATCTTCGTGTTCGCGCAACTTGCGCAGGCGGGTCGGCACATTGCCGCGGAGATCGGCGATTTTCAGGTCGGGCCGCTGCCAGGCGAGCTGGCGCCGCCGTCGAACGCTGCCCGTGCCAATGGTTGCACCGGCCGGGAGCGTCGTCAGGCCGGCGCCCTCCTTCGTGATCAGAAGATCTTCCGTCCTGGCCCGCGGTAGCGTGGCGCGCACCTCCAGATCTTTCGAGCGCTCGCTCGGCAGGTCTTTCGCGCTATGCACCGCGACGTCGATTCGCCTAACGAGAAGCTCTTTTTCAATTTCGCGTGTGAACATCCCCTTTCGTCCCGCCCTACGATCAAGGATTGCTCCCCCATTGGCACTCTCGTCGCCGCTCGTCCGGATAATTTCAAGCACCACTTCCAGCTCCGGCCAGGCGGCGCGCAGCGCCTCTTCGACCAGGCGTGCCTGCGCGCGAGCCAGCTCGCTCCCGCGCGACCCAAGAATGATCCGGTGCGGGGCGCCCACTCAGCTTTCGGAGGTGCGCAAGGAAGGCCCACGAATCATTCCCTCCCGGGCGGCCACGAACCAGCCGCTGAAATCGTTCACATGCTCCGCGATAATATCTTCACCAGCGGCGATCTGTTCCCGGCGCAACGCGAGCGATTGCTGCGCGATCGATTGCAGAGAATCGATGTCGTAAAGAAACACGCCCTCCATTTCGTTCACGTCCGGCGCGACGTCCCGAGGCACCGCGATATCGATGATGAAAAGTGGCCGATCCAGGCGGTGTTTCAGGAGCGGTTCCAGATTCTCCCTCGTCACAATCGGACTCGGCGCAGCCGTCGATGAAATAATGATGTCGACCTCGCGGCAATGGATTTCCCAATCCTCCATCGGTATCGCACAACCGCAGATCAGGGCCGCGAGCGCTTCGGCGCGCTCCGGCGAACGATTCGTCACCCGGATGTCGTTCACACCACGTTTCAAGAGCGCACGGGCGGTCCGCTCGCTTGCTTCACCCGCACCGAGTAACAACACCTTGCGCGTCTCGAAGTGTCCGAAAATTTGCTCGGCCAGATCGACTGCGACCGAGCCGACTGAAACCGCGCCGCGCGTAATGCCGGTATGAGTCCGGACCTGCTTCGCGACGCGAAAGGCGCGTTGGAAAAGCCGATGCAGGTAAGGGCCCGCCGAGCCGGATTCGCGGGCCGCGGCATAAGCCTTTTTCGCCTGGCCAAGGATTTCGGTTTCACCGATCACCATCGAATCAAGCCCCGAGGCGACGCGGAAAAGGTGCTGCACGCAGCGGAGGGCTTCGTAGCGATAAAAGACGTCCACTTCCTCTTCCAGCGGTTGCATGCCATTGGCCAGGAGACAGTGCGCGATCCGTTCGGTCGAAATAGCTGGCTCCGCGGCGGCATAAACTTCCACCCGATTGCAGGTGGTGAGAAGCAGTGCCTCCGCGCAACCTGCTTCTTCGCGCAGAACGCGATCGATCGCCGCGTGTCCGGCGAAACGTTCGCGCGTTTGCACATCCGCAGTGTGGTGGCTGATGCCTACGCAAAAAAGGTCCATCAGAGCGAGTGGTTCTGCGAGAGGAAGGTGATTCCCCAGAGCAGGGTGAGTGCGGCGCTGAAAGCCACAACACAGAGCGTGGCGATGAGACGCGGCGCGGTTGTTCCCAGATGGCGCGCGAAAAGAATCGCGGCGTAGAAAATCCATACGCCTAACGACCACGCGATCTTGACGTAGGGCAGCGGCTGGCCGGTTAAGAAACCGGTCACAATGCCAACCGTGAGCAGGATAAAGCCAAGCCAGAGCAATCGCGTGATGGCCGCGAAAAGATCAGTCAGCGGCGGAAAGTGATAGAACATTGAATTGATCTGGCGGCGTTTCAGTTGGCGCTCCTGCCCGAGATACATCAGCCCCGCGACACAGGCGAGCGCAAAGGCACCGTAGGCAATGAGCGAGACCGAGGCGTGCAATTCGAGCCACGGCGAAGGCGAAGGAGCCGTCGGATGGGGGCGATCGATCGGCGCGAGCAGCGCCATGATTTGCAGACCGAAAACGAGAGGCGCGGTAAAAGCGCCCATCAGCGAAAGCCGATAGGCCGGGCCGATGAGCAGGTAAATGAGCGAAACCGACCAGGCAAGAAAGATGAAGACCTCGAAGAGATTGGTCAGCGGGCAGCGCCCGATGGCGTGGCCGCGCACGGAGAGGAACGCGGTTTGAAAAACAAAGCCGAGCGCGATTGCGAAAAAATTGAAGCCGGCCGACTGATAGTTGCGCGCCCGCACCGAGAGAGTCGTGCGCACCATGGCGAGGAAAAAGCAGAGCGTGGAAACGATCAGCAGCTCACGGTCCATCGTGGGGAAATGGTAAGAGGCACCGGGGGCGTTGGCAATCTTCCTTCCATCGCGGGCGCAGGGTGGGCCCGCTTCCTGCTTTTTGGAGCCGAATGAAGACTCCCTCGCGCAAGGCGGGCCCAAAGCAGCCATCGCGAGAAGAATTAAAGGGCCTGGAGCGCGCGCTCACCAAGGCCTACGCCCGCCTGCGGGCTCGGGCTCTCGCCGATTGGGCTCGCCATCAGGCTGGAAAGAAAGATCCGGCGGACGCGAGGGTGAGCGTCCGTATTACGGCAACGAGCGAAACCGGCACCGCGCTGGCTAAGAAAGACCAACCAACCCGGACCTTGGTGATTCAAAAGCCCCGCCCGCCCAAAAGAAAAATTTCCCCAACCAAGGCCGTGCGGCGCAAATAGGGCGTCTCTTGCCGGTCAGTAGCGTTCATTGAACTGATCGCTCCCGGCATTCGTTGACCTTTTGGCCCGACCCGCTAGCCTGCCGCCATGGTTGCAGACTCGATTGATCGTCTCCGCGCTGGCGTCCGCGACGTTCCCAATTTTCCGAAACACGGCATCGTTTTCAAGGACATCACTCCGATCCTGGTCGACTCACAGCTCTTCCGCGAATCGATCGATGTTTTTCTCGCGCGCTGCCGAACCTTGCCGATCGACAAGGTGGTCGGAATCGACGCGCGCGGATTTCTTTTTGGGTCCGCGGTAGCCTACGCGCTCGGCGTCGGTTTCGTCCCGATTCGCAAGAAGGGCAAGCTCCCGTTCAAAACTGAAACCGCGTCCTATTCGCTCGAATACGGGGACGCCGAAATGGAAATGCATGTCGACAGCATCGCGCCCGGAGAGAAAATCGTGCTGATCGATGATTTGCTTGCGACCGGTGGCACCTCGGCTGCGGCGGCGGCGCTTATTCAGAAAGTCGGCGGCGAATTGCTCGAAGCGCAGTTTCTCATCGAGCTCGAATTTCTCCACGGCCGCAAAAAGCTCGCACCCACTCCGGTCGAGACGTTCCTGAAGTTCTAAGATCGCTTTTTAGTGATTGTGCGCGCAGTTGCATCCGCCGCCGCAACCGCTTTCCTGCACAATTACTTCCATGCGGATTTCCTGCAGCGCGAGCTGATCGTGGATCGCGCTGAGCAGATCGAGCGCGCGACCTTGCGGCACCGCCGCGCAATGCAATTCGATCCGTGCATTTTTGCCGGCGAACTCGGGATGCGTTTCGGCCAGTTCGCCATCGAGCAAAAACGAAACGTAAGCGTTGAACTTCTCTTGCAGTTGGAAGAGCTGCGACTCCGAATCATCCCAGAGTCGAGGCTCAAACATTACCAGGAGCACTTCATCACTTTTCGTGTCGTGCGCAAAAAAATCGATCACCCCTGTCTGCTCCAGACCGGCAGGTGCAGAGGCGGCCGTGTCGGCTGCACGACCCGTGGACTCTCGACGTTCAGCGTCAGATTTCTCTCCCATGGGCCCGCGATCTTACGGAAGGATTGTTCCTTTCGCAATCGACCGCTAAACTGAACCTGGCCATGCGGAAACCACTACTCGCGTTTCTTGCGCTTAGTTTCGTCGGGGCGCTGCCTGCGCCCGGGCAGTTCGCTCCCGCCTTCGTCCAGAACGCCAACTATTGGAACGACGGCAAGGCTGAGTTCGATATCTACGACGCCCAGATCATGCGCTACGGTCAGCCGCGGCAAACCGAAGTACTCCACATTCTCGTCCGCGAACCGTTCGACCTGAAGCAATTCGTCAAGCCCGATAACTGGCAGCGCCCCGGAATCATCGAAGTGCTAAAGATGAACCAGATTTTGCACATCCCGACCGGTCTCTACCTTTATCAACAGATGCACTCCAACTTCTGGCGAGCCGATAACGGGCGGCTGGCCAAGTTTTCTCTAACGAGCAACGACAGTTGCGGGAACACCTACAAAGAAGCGCGGCGGGGCGGAGAGATCTTCACCTACCAATGGCACACTTACTGGGACGGAATGGCCGAGGGCCGGGAGAAAGTGGGGCTCCCCCCTAATGGATTCTTTTACGACGAACTCCCGTTCCGGGTGCGGACGATCGATTTCACAAAACCGAGCGGCGATTTCGAGATCCAGCTCGCACCCAGTGTCATCAACTCGAAAAAAGACGACCTGGTCTGGAAACCTGCGCAGGTGCATTACGAGTCGGGTGAGCACGCGATCTACGTCACGGTGCAGCATGCTGCCGGAAGTGATCGCTTTATGCTCGACCGAAATTTTCCGTATCTCCTGCGCAAGTGGGACGCAGCCGATGGCAGCCACCTGCAACTGAAGCGCAGTTTAAAAATCGATTACTGGAATTATCACGCTTTGGGCGACCGCAAACGCGCTCTCCTGAATCCATCGGCGCGAAACCCGCGCTGACGAACCATGGCAAAAAAAGCAAAAAGCCTTCGACTGCTCGGCCACAGCGAAACGCGCCTCCCCGCTGCTCCGTCGGCGGACATTCTCGAAACCTTTCCGAACCCGGCCCGCCGGCCCTATTGGGTCCGATTTGAGTCCGCCGATTTTACGTCGCTTTGCCCGATCACCGGCCAGGCCGACTTTGCGCAAATCACGATCGACTACCTGCCGGGGAAACGTTGCCTCGAAACCAAGTCGCTCAAGTTTTACCTCGCATCCTATCGCAACGAGCGGGCCTTTAACGAAGAGGTCACCAACCACATCCTCGACGATCTCGTCCGGGCCTGCGCCCCGCACAAGATGATTGTGCACGCCGAGTTCGCCTCTCGCGGCGGAATCAGCCTGACGATCAGCGCAACCCACCCAGACGCGCCCGAGCGCTCCCCGCGATGAGGCGCGCGGTTGTCCTCCTGAGCGGCGGCCTCGATTCCGCCACCGTCCTTGCCATCAGCCGCGCGCAAGGTTTCGAAGCCTTCGCTCTTTCCTTTCGTTACGGCCAGCGCCACGAGCGCGAGATTGCGGCGGCCGAGAAGGTCGCGCGTTCGTTGGCCGCGTACGAGCATCGGATTGCGCAAATCGATCTGCGCGTCTTCGGTGGGTCAGCGTTGACCGCTGATTTGGAGGTCCCCACCCACCGCTCTGAAGCGGAGATGGCGCGCGCGATACCGGTCACCTACGTGCCGGCGCGCAACACGATTTTTCTCTCCTATGCGCTGGCCTGGGCCGAGGTGATCGAGGCGCGCGACATCTTCATCGGCGCGAACGCGATCGATTACAGCGGCTATCCCGATTGCCGAGCTGAGTTCATCCAAGCCTTTCAAGAACTTGCGAACCTAGGGACGAAAGCGGGGGTCGAGGGAGATCGTTTTACGATTCACGCACCGCTCCTTGCCATGAGCAAAGCCGAAATTATCCAGCGTGGCATTTCGTTAGGCGTGGATTATTCACTCACCCACAGTTGCTACAATCCAACGGCCGACGGGACGGCGTGTGGCGTTTGCGATTCCTGCCAGCTCCGGCTGAAAGGCTTTCGCGAGGCGGGTCTTCCAGATCCGGTGCCCTACGCCGGATGAGTCTCCGTTCCAAGCTCGGGATGTTTGTTCTCACGCGGCAGGAGCAGCGCACGATTGCTTTTGTTGTGCTGGCGCTCGCGCTCGGCCTGGTAACGCAGCATTACCGGCACGCGCACCCGGGCCCGGTGGGTGTGCCTAACGATCCGCCCGTAGCGACCGCTTCCCCATCGCCGACATTGCCCAATAGCTAGGGTTTTTCCCCGCCCAATCCGGGAATCTTTCCGTAGCCGACAAATTGCGGGCGGCGCTCGGCCGAGCCGCCCGCGCTGGCGGGTGCGGTCTTGAAATCAAAAACGCTCACGCCGAATTGCTTCTCTCCCTCGTAAGTGCGCCCGTCGCTCGCGCCCACCATGATCGGCTTGCCCGTTTTCTTCTCTTTCCCGAGATAAATCATGGTGTGGGTAACCGGCGGATCACGCTCGATATTGTAGGTGCCGGCCCAGAAAAGCAGGTCGCCCGGTTTGAGTTCGTCGAGCTCGAAGGAATCGATGTTTCGGCTCAGGACCGCGCGAAAGTTCCCCGCCTTGCGCACCCAGACGTATTGCTCGCTCGCATCCCGTGGCACATCTTCCACCCCGTTCTCGCGCAGGACGTAGTAGATGAAGCCAGAACAATCCATCCCACCGCGCTCGGGATCGGCCGAGCCATAGGTATAACCGAGACCACGTTTTGTCAGCTCGAGCGCGTCATCCAGGAGCTTACTCACCGGCGCCGGGTTCTTGTTGTAATCTTGGATTTCGCTCGGTGAAACGGTCGCCACTTTCTTCTCCGAGGTCGGGGTCGGCGAAGGCGTTGCTTCGGGAGACGACGTCGGGGTCTCGGTGGGTGATGGCGAGGACTTGTGTTTCGCCCTGGCTTTCGCCTTCGGTGAAACGCTCGGGCTCGGCGGATGCGTTGGCGTGCCTTTCGTGCGCTTGGGCCGCCGACGGCTTGGAGTTGGCGTCGGCGTCGCGAAAAACTTCTGAATCTTTTCGCCTAAGGACGGCTCTTCTCCACGAACCAGGGCGGCGGCCGGATAAAGAGCGACGCCGATCAGGCCGGCCGCCAACCATCCAGTCAGGCGACATGACAGCATCCTAGAATTAATCCGCCCTCCTACTGGCCTGCGCCCACTTCCTGCAGGATCGCCTTGTTCATCTTGATCCCGGCTTCCAGGTTTTCGAGCGGGAAATTTTCGTTAGGCGAATGCGCCCGGCAATCGGACAAGGCCAGTCCCAGCAGGAGCGTTTCCACTCCCAAAATGTCGCGAAATTGCGAAACGATCGGAATGCTCCCGCCTTCGCGGATGAGCGCGACTTCCTTCTGGAACGCCTCCCTCAAGGCGCGCTGCGCGGCCTGGCCAAAACTCGAATGGGGATCGGTTAGGTACCAGGGACCGCTGTGCCCATCGACGATCTCCATCGTCACGCCCGGTGGGAGATTCTTTTCCAGATGTTTCCGTACTTGCTTGAGGATCTTGTCCCCGTCCTGGTTGGGCACGAGACGAAAGGTCAGCTTCGCCATGGCGTGACTTGCGATCACCGTCTTGGTCCCCTTCCCCTGATAGCCGCCGCCGATGCCATTGATCTCCGCCGTTGGCCGCGCCCAGAGGCGCTCCAGGGTGCTGAAACCTTTCTCGCCGAAGAGCGTCGGGACACCGGTCTCGCCGAGAATTTCCTTGTCCGCGTTGACCGGCAACTTGCGCCAGGCTTCGCGTTCCCAATCTTCCAGCGGCTTGACGTCGTCATAAAAACCTTCCACCGCGACGTGGCCGTTTTCGTTGTGCAAGGTCGCGAGCAAGCGTGCGAGCGCGGTAATGGAATTTGCCACCGCGCCGCCAAATACGCCCGAGTGCAAATCCATTTTTGAGCCCGTCACTTTTACTTCACAGGCCGTCACTCCGCGCAAGCCGTAACTCAGCGTCGGCACGCCGCGCGCAATCATCCCGGTATCGGAGACGACCGCAACATCGCAGCCTAACGACCCGCGGTTCTCCTTCAAGAATCCAGGCAAGCTGCCGCTCCCGATCTCTTCTTCCCCCTCGACGATGAGATGCAGGTTAACCGGCAGGTCGCCGTGCTCGGCCAGCATTTCCTGGATGCCGAGAATGTGTGCCAGGATCTGCCCTTTGTTATCGGTCGCGCCGCGTGCATAGACGTAACCGTTTTTCAAAACCGGCTCGAACGGCGGCGAATCCCATAGCTCGAGCGGGTCTGGCGGCTGCACGTCGTAATGTCCGTAAAGCATCACAGTCCTGCGCCCCGGTTGATGTTTATTTTTCGCCCAAACGATCGGATGACCGGGCGTGGAACTGAGCTGCGCATCAAGGCCGATCCCGTTCAGTTTTTCGACCAGCCAATGCGCGCACTCCGCCAGATTGATCTTGTAGGCGTCGTCGGTCGAGATGCTCGGAAATCGCAGGAAAGTGTAAAAGTCTTGAAGATAAGAATCGCGCATGCCGAAGAGTAGAACAGCTTCGCGTGGCGACAACTAACGAGTTGCCAGAGGGGCGCGGTTCCCACAGCCTGCGGCGCATGAACCAGTCCGCCGTTGAAAGGCAATTGATCCGCGCGCTCGGCGTCCCGAGCCTGGCCGCGAATATCGTGAATTCGACCGTGGGCGCCGGCATTTTTGCCCTGCCAGCCCTGGTCGCCGAGCAAACAGGCGCAGGAGCGCCGCTCGTTTTTCTCGCCTGCGCGTTAGCCATGATGGTTTTTGTCACCTCCTTCGCGCTGGCCGGGAGTCGCGTCTCCTTGACCGGCGGGCTTTATGCCTACGTCGAGACCGCCTTCGGCCGCTACGTCGGGTTTATCGCCGGCGTGCTTTATTTTCTCACCGCGATCCTCGCTTCCTCCGGAATTGTAGCGCTCGTCGCCGACACGATCGGCGCGCTGGCGCCTATTTTCGCCTTCGGCGCGATGCATTTTCTCGTTGTCCTGTTCGTCTTCGGGCTACTTGCGTTCATTAACATCCGGGGCATTGAATCCGGCGCCCGCGCAGTCTGGATTGTGACCATCGCAAAGTTGGTCCCGCTTTTTATCTTTGTCGGTCTCGGGGTCTTTTTCGTTAGGCGAGCGGACGCCTTGACGATCGCCTGGCCGGGCGCTCCTTCTCTCGGCCGCGGCGTGCTCCTTCTTCTTTTCGCCTTCGTCGGAATCGAAACCGCCCTGATGCCAAGCGGCGAAGTGAAGGATCCCGCGCGCACCGTCCCGCGCGCCATCTACCTTGCCCTGTTCGTCACGACCGTGCTTTATCTTCTCATCCAGTTGGTCGCGCAGGGCATCATGGGAAACAGTCTCGGGAAGTTTCCCACCGCGCCCCTGGCAGAGGCGGCCTCGCGTTTTCTGGGTGAATCCGGTCGCAAATTGATGCTAACCGGCGCAAGCATTTCCGCGTTTGGGTTCCTTGTCAGTGACGTTCTCAGTTCGCCACGCGTTCTCTTCGCTTTTGGGCGCGATCGTTTCCTGCCCAAGGCGTTCGCGCATGTTCATCCGGGTTTCCACACGCCGGACATCGCGATCCTGGTCTATTGTTCGGTCGCGGGTGTCCTCTCTCTCTTCTCGACTTTTCAGCATCTGGCCATCCTTTCGAATGTTGCCGTCCTGATGCTCTATTTTCTCTCCTGTGGCGCGGCGCTCCAGCTAATGCGGCGGGACGCGCCTGCGGCGGACCGGCCGTTCCATTTCCCGGGAGCATGGATCTTTCCGGTCCTGGGAATCGGCCTTAGCCTTTGGATTCTCGCCCAGGCGACGCGTCAGGAGCTGGCGGTCACCGCCGTCGTGCTGGCGATAGCGTCGCTCCTCTTTCTGATCCAGCGAGCACTCGGACAGCGCAAACGGTAGCGGCGCCGGCCTACCACATCTTGTGCCGCGCGGCGGCGGCCGCCCCTGCAAATAGCGTTTATTTTGCTTGTCACCGGCTGGAGCGAGTTGTATGCAGCTCGTAGCCTTCCTACCGCATGCATCTCCAATCGCTCGAACTCTTCGGGTTCAAATCCTTTGCTGACAAAACCGTCTTCAATTTCCACGAGGGCGTGACGGCGATCGCTGGCCCTAACGGCTGCGGAAAATCAAACGTGCTCGACGCTGTTCGGTGGGTTCTGGGCGAGCAGTCCGCCAAGGCGCTCCGCGGCGCCGAAATGGCCGATATTATTTTTAATGGCACCGATTCGCGAAAGCCGGTCGGCTACGCGGAAGTTTCTCTAACGTTTACTGACTGCGCGACCGAACTCGGCGTCGATTGGCACGACGTGCGCGTGACGCGGCGTGTTTATCGCGATGGTCTTTCGGAATATTCGCTCAACAAAACCGTCTGCCGGCTAAAGGACATTCAAAGCCTCTTTGCCGACACCGGCGTTGGCCGAGTCGCCTATTCAATGATGGAACAGGGCCGGATCGACCAGATCCTCAGCTCACGCCCCGAAGATCGGCGCGCGGTTTTCGAAGAAGCTGCCGGGATAACCAAATACAAATCGCAAAAGCGCGAAGCGCTGCGCAAGCTTGAGGCGACGGAGGCAAACCTGCTCCGGCTCGGCGACATCATCAAAGAGGTGAAACGCCAGATCGGTTCGCTCCAGCGCCAGGCCGGAAAGGCTCGTCGCTACCAGGCGTTGCTGGCGGATTTGCAGGTGCTCGATACGCATCATTCGCGTGCGCAACTCGACGCGCTCGAGGCGGAGCTGGAACGGTCGCGCGCGGCCACGCTGCACTTCGAGGAGCAGCAAGGCACGGCCAAAGGTGAGATTGAGGAACACGAAAACCGGGTCGTAGTACAGCGCCGCCAACTGGAAGAAGTCGACTCCCGGATCAACGAAGCGCGCAGCGAAGTGCAACGGCTGCAAAACCAGATCGCGTCGCATCGCAACCGGATCGAATTCAATCGCGAGCGCTCGCAGGAGTTGACGGCGTTGATCGAACGTTACGAAGCCGATGTGGCGACGGCGGAGGACAAACGTGCGCAGCAGGAAACGGAAATTCACGACGCCGATCTGCTCCTCGCTGAAACGGAAAGACTGCTGGCCGCCAAACAGACCGAACTTACCGCGTTAACAACGCGCGCGGCGGAAGCGCGCCAGTCGCGAGAAGAACGCGAACGCGAACTGCAGACGCTTGAGCTGTCGATCTCGAAGGCCGAGAACCGGCTGGCTGATCTGGAGACCGAAATTTCCGAAACGGTAACGCGCCGGTCCGCGACCGAGCCACGCCTTGCGGAGCTGGCGGCGGCATTAGATGAAACTGCCGCCGCGCGCGACCGTGTCGTGGAGCAACTTGCGGCAATTCGCGTCACCGCCGACCGGGAACAAGAAGCGCTCCAGGATTTGGCCGCGCAGATTCCAGTCGCGGAAGAGGATCTCCACAGGCACCAACAAAAGCTGCGCGAAGCCGAAGCGTCGCTGATCGGGAGCGACCGCGCGCTCGCGGAACGGCAATCGCGCCTTGAGATTTTGCAACAGCTCAACGCCGAGGGCGAAGGTTTGGCTGAGGGTTCGCAGGCAGTTCTGCACGGACTCGATGAACCGGAGCGCATCCTGCCGGCATTGCACGGCGCGCTCGCTTCGCTCATCGAGGTCGATCAGGAATTCATCCCGGCGATCGAAGCGGCCCTGGGACGCAACCTGCACGCGATTGTTCTGCAAAACAGCGCGCTCGCGACCGAGATCATTGCCACCGTGTCAGCTCGCAAACTTGGTCACACCGCGCTCATCGCGCCGGAATTAAGCGCTGGTGGGCCGACCGCCATGCGTAACCTTCCGCGCGGCGCACTTGCCTGGGCAACGGAAAAAGTCCACGCATCCGCCAACATCGAGATTCTCATTAGGCACTTGTTGGGCGATGTCGTCCTCGTCGCCGATCTCGAGCAGGCGCTGGCCCTCAAGCGGGAATTCCCGGATCTGACCTTTGCCACCCAGGGTGGCGAGGTCGTCTCCGGCAAGGGCGTGATCTATGGCGGACGGATCAACGAAGAAAGCAACTCGCTTCTAGCACGCAAAGCTCAGATCGCCACCCTCGCCGCCGAATACCACGCGCTGCTTGATGAACGGGCGAATCTGCGAGCGAAAAGTGAGGAAGTGCAACAGCAGTTCGAAGCCGCAACCGAACGCTTGGAAGAGATTCGAGAGCAGCACCAGGCCGCGCGAAGCGATCATTCAGCGACGGCGCAGCAGGTCGCAGCGATCGAGCGCGAGTGGCACGAAGCAAGCCGCAAACATGATGCGCTCGATTGGGAGAGAAACACGCTCGACCAGCAACTGAGTGCTTCCGCCGCGCGGATCGCCCAATTGGACAAGGAAGCTGCCGAGCAACGGACGTTTCTTGGCGGTGCGCGTGAACGCCAGACCGCGCTGCAATCGGCAGCCGAAACCGACCGCCTGCGCGATGACGAATTGACTGAACAGCTGAATGAGCTGCGGCTCGCCGTCGCGACCGAACGTCAACGCCATGAAGGCTTGCGCAGCCAGCGTCAGCCGATGACCGCGCGCCACACAGAGTTGGCCGAATTGATCGCGACCCGCCACGCCGACATCGCCAGTTATCAAGCGCGGCGCGAGCAACAGAACGCCGAGAGCGCCGAAGCCGAACGCGCAATCGAGGAAGAGAGCGCGGCCCTTGCCACCGCGGAAGCCGCCGTCGCGGAAATTACGAATACGCGCGCCGCGCGCCTGACGGAAGTCAATCACATGGAAGCCGATCTGCGCGCGCGCCGGAAATCGCTCAGCGACCTGCACGAAGCGCGCGGGAAGGAAGAAGTCCGCCAGACGCAGATGCAGCTCAAAATCGAGAATCTGGCCGAGCATGCGATGCGACGTTACCAGGTCGATCTGCGCGAGTTTGCTCCCGATCGTTATGCCTTCACCAAAACCTTCCGCGCCCAGATCAAACAGCGGGGCAAAGCGGAACCCGAAATCGCTGCGGACGACGCGCCGGCCTTCGATGAGGAGCAACTACGCGAAATTATCGAACAATTGACACGTCAGCTCGACGCGATGGGCCCGGTCAACCTCGATGCCGTGCACGAGTACGACGAATTGGAAGAACGTCACACTTTTCTCGAAACGCAGAATACCGACCTGACGAATTCGCGCCGCGAGCTGCTGGATGTCATTGCGCGAATCAACCAGACGACGGAAAAGCTTTTCGCCGAAACTTTCGCCCAGGTACGGATCAACTTCCGCGAGATGTTCGCCGAGCTATTCGGCGGCGGCCGCGCCGATCTTGCATTGCTCGACGAGAACGATACGCTGAATTGCGGGATCGACATCATCGCCAAACCCCCCGGCAAGCAACTGCAAAGCGTTTCGCTCCTTTCCGGCGGCGAACGGACCATGACCGCGGTCGCCCTCCTCTTCGCCATTTACATGGTGCGTCCAAGCCCCTTCTGCATCCTCGACGAAATGGACGCACCACTCGATGAATCGAACATCAACCGCTTCATCAAAGTGCTCGACCGGTTCGTTAGTCAAAGCCAGTTTGTCATTATCACCCACAACAAGCGCACGATCGCAAAGGCCGACATCCTCTATGGCGTAACGATGGAAGAGCGGGGTGTAAGCAAGCTGGTCGGCCTGCGCCTGACGAATGCCAAGCCGGCGGAGGAATCGGCGCCGGCGCGGGCGACGTCGCCCGCGCAGCAGAAATCGCTCGACTTCGACGATGCCGGCACGGAAAAATTGGCCCTCACTCGTTAGGCCAACGGTGCGGGGCACCAGTGCCTAACGAGGCGGGGCGAGAGTACCGCCGGCATCGCCGGCCGGGAGGTTGGCCGCTTTCCAATCCATTGCCATCCGAATGCGGGCGCGCCCACTCGGATGATCAAAGAAAATGAATTCCTCCATCGGGCCAGGATCGAGCTTGCGATAAGCACCCAGCTTGAGCGCCACCTTTGCGAAGCCATCGGCTTCGCGCGCGGTGTTGATACCGAAGGCATCGGCCTCCCGCTCCGTCACTCGCACCGCCGTGTTACGCAGCGGAGTGATGAGAAAAAAGAAGGTCGAGAAGATCAGGACGAGCAACGGGAAACCGGCCGGATCCGCGATCCCGTGCACACCCCAGCGCTTACCCCAACGACGCACCGCGCGCTCGAAAACCATGCCCGTGATCGCGAACGCCACCAGGATGAAAAGACCAAAATAGAGGATGAGTTTAAGTCCATGATTGAGCACGTAATGCCCCATCTCGTGCGCCATCACGGCGCGGATCTCCGGCAGGGTGCATTGCTTGAGCAAGTTGTCGTTCAAGGAGATGCGGGCCGTTCCGAAGAGACCGGAAACATTGGCGCTCACCCGATTGCTTTGCCGCGACGCGTCGACTTCGAAGACCTGCCGGACCGGGATTTCGTTCGCGCGCGCCATCGCCAGGATTGGCTGACTGATTTTCTGATCGGTGATCGGTTTGTAAGTGTTAAAAAGTGGCGCGATAAAGACCGGTGCGATCAGCGTCGAGACGACGAGAAAGAGAACGCCAACCCCCGCTCCCCAGAGCCACCACGTCCGCTGGGCGCGCCGAAAAACCCTGTAGAGCACCATCATCAAGATCGCCGTCGCTCCGATTTCGAGCGCGAGTCCGATAAGCTGCTCACGGAACCAGGGTCCAAAAGTTTGGGTCGCTAATCCGTAGGCGTGTTCGCGAAAATAGTCGGAATAAATTCCTAACGGGAAGGAGAGCAGAGCGACGATCACCACGTACGGAATGGCGTAGAGGACAACCTGGAGCGATTTGAAGCGAGTGGTGCGCTCCGCGAAATCGCGCAAACGAGCGGATAGCCCGCTTCCGAGGAGAAAAAGGGAAATCGCGGCGCCGAGGAGAAAATTCCAGAGGATCAGCCAGTAGCCGCCCTCGAAATAGGCATCCGATTTGGCGCGCTTCTCCGCTGGGACGGTATCCAGCCAGGCGCGAGTGGCGGCTGCGGGGTCGAGCGGTTTGACCGTTTCCGGCGAATTAATCAGAGCAGCAGAAGCAGGTTGCGCGGTCACGGATAGCGGCGCGGCGATGAGTTGCAGAACGAAGAGGAGACACGCGAAAGTTTTCATCCGGCGAAACGAATAGACGCGATCAGGCGAAAGCAGAAGTCTCTTCTGGCGCAGTCTCGACATCTCCGGCTGTGGGTTTATCCTAACGATATGAATTGGAGGATGAGAGTGGTGCCGGCCTGGCTGGCTCTGGTCGCGCTTCTCCCGCTCGCCGGGTTGGCGCAAACCCCGCCTCCACCAGGCGCGGTTTATGGCGCCTATCCGCACAACTACCAGGAACTCATCACCGCCTGGCTCGACTCGGCACTGGTCGATCCGAAGAGCGTTAAAATTCGATGGCTGGGCGAACCGAGGCCGGGCGAGCTGAACGTAGACAAGAACCACAAAGTGGCTGGCTTCCTCGTGGATTTCTCGGTCAATGCACGCAACGTGTTTGGCGCCTACACCGGACCGCAAAAGCACACCGCCTTGATTCGTGACGGCCAGGTCGTGACCGCCTCCGGCTTTGTCGTTCGCTAGGTCGGCCTAACGAGAAGGCGGCGTCAGCTTGATCGAGGCGGAGGTCTCCGCCGGCATTGCCTGAAGGATCAACGGCTGGGCGTCGCCTGATGGTCCGCGAAGGAAAAACGTCGTCTGCGTCGGAAGGTTCATCCCGGAATCGGACGATTCCGAATGAATCGTCAGGCTAAGAGCAGGCGAGGCAATCGTCCCCCTCAAAACCGCCTCCCGCAGGCGTTCCTTGTCGCCGGAGATCCCCTCCCCGACGAGGCGAATGCCAGAGATATCCGTGCCGCTCGGCGGAACCTCCAGCAACTCGAGGCCGCCGGCCAATGGCGTCAGAATGACATGGAAGTCGGTCGCCGAAGTCGTTAGGCGGGCACGCAATGCCAGTGGCGTCCCCTCGATCTCGCAGCGCAGCGAATCGATCACAGCCGCGCTCCTTTCGAAATGAGTTTGCGCGGCGAGGTTGCTCAGCTCCGGCCATGGCGGCGGCGGCTCGAAGCGAGCGTCGAGGATCTCCGCCTCCCCGGTCACGTTCGGCGCCCGGAGCGTTTCAGAAAAGCCAATCCTGCCGCTCAAGAGTCCTCCCGCCGCTCCAAACCGCCATTCGCCAGGCAAGGAATCGAGGAAAAGCGCGGGGCAATCGATCGTGACCGAGAAAGGCGCCGTTTGGTCAAGCACAGTGCCGTCGGCCAAACGATTCTTCGCCAGGCGCAAGGGCAGCGTGGCGCGCGTGTTCACAGGATCGGAAACACCGAAGGTTGCGGTCGCATACGCATCCGCTTGACCGTCTGAATAGTAACCGTAAAAGTCGATCAGGTTGTGCGGAGCGGAGGCGCCGAAATTCTGCAGCCGCCAGTTCGTCGTTACCTGAAGGGAGCGCAACGGACCGAAGGCGGCGAGCTTCCCGTCGAGTACACCACTGGCCGCGGATTTCTCGCCGAGCGCCTTGGTCAGCGCGGTCAGATCCAGGTGATCGATCGCCAGATCGATATCGAACTTTTGTTCCTCATCGAAAGCCGCGAGCAGACTGTGCGAGGTCCGCCAACGATTGGCGCTGAAGGGAAGAAAGAGCGTGCCATTGGCTCGGGGCACGCCATCGAGCGCAAATTGCAGGGCTTGTAGCTCGACGAAGTTGCTCCCAAGCATGAGAAAACCGCCTAACGAAATCCGATCGTTTGCAATCTGAAAAGTGCGGAAGAAAATGTCGCGCGGCGAATAACTCCCATCGAGAGTGATGTCGAGCGGCATGCGCAGCGGCGCGACGGGCAACTGCAAGCCGTGGGCAAAGAATTGCATCGTTCCGGAGTTCGCGTCCGGAGTACCGTCTCCGCGCCAGTCGAAGGTCGCACCGCCACCGATTTTCGATACCCGCCAGGTTACGGGCAGAAGCGGCGCGTAGGCTCCCAGATCGTTGATTGCGCCGGTCAGCCTCCCTTCGAAGCGATGCGCCGCAGCTAGCTCTACGCTGCCGTGTGCGCGCAGGAAGTCGTCCGCATGGCGCGCTTCCAGATTCTCCAGGGTGAGTTCGCTGCCCCTGAGTCCGAGCGATGCGCTCAACGAATCGATCGTGACGCCGCGGAATTTCACCTCCTTGCCATGCAGCGCGAGACGCCCGTGGGCTTGCGGGGCGAGAGAATCGAGTTCCCCTTCGGCCACGAGCGCGCCGGTGAAATCGCCGGTCGTCGCGCCAAACAATTCCGCGAATTCGTTCAAGTCGGGAATGGTGGCATTCAGCTGTCCGCGAAAAGGCAACCGGGTCCAACTGCCGCGTTCCTTTGGCCAGAGCAGCTCGCCATTGATGGTTAGCTGGTTCTCGCGCTGTCGCACGTAAAGCTGATCGACCTCGAGGCGGCGATCGTAATAGGTCGCTCCGAGCATGACGTTGTCAGCACGATGAGTGCGCCAGACGAAATCGGTCAGTTCCATCCAGACTGAAGCGGTCGCATCGAGGAATTCGCCAGGATTTCCGCGGAAGGTAAATTTCGACGCATGCACCGCGCCGGAGATCGGCTCAACGAAACCCATCGCCCTTGAGATCTGGGCGAGCGAAATATTGGAGGCCGAGCCCGCGATATCGATGCGAAATTTCTCGCTCGCCCGCCCTTGAAAACTGGCACGGAGCGTCCCGCCGTAGGCATCGAGCTGGAGGTCGATCCCGAGCCGGCGCCGTTCCAGTCGCGAAAGATCGAGGGTGAGCGCTTCGAGATCGAGTCCCTGGACAAGCGGTATGCCGGCGATCGTCAGGCGATCACCTTCCCACGAAGTCGCGCCCCTCAGGTTGGCGAAGGTTTGCCGCAAGAGCGGCGAAGCAATCGAAAGCTGGCGCGCAAGGAATTTGCCGGATTCGATCGGGCTGGCGCTGAGCATGACATCGCGAAACGCGATGGCGGTCGTCGGAGTCGTGACATCAAGATCGCCATGTGCAATGCGAAAATCGCCCGGGAGGAGCCGCGCCAGTTGTCGCCAATCCAGCTTTTCGACTGCCGTTACCTTGGGCGCGGCGCGGATGTCGCCTTTAAAGTGATCGATGCTGATCGAACGCAAAAACGGAACGCGGCGGGAAAAGATCCAGCCGCGGAAATTCAAATCGACGACCACCATCGTCGCCTCCAGGGAAACTTCGCGCGACGTCGCTCGATCGGCAGTAAGGCGCAGATTGCGAATCGTGACTGGGCGGAGAAAAGGTGCTTCGACAATTTCCATCTCGGCCCTCATGCCCTCTTGGTGCGCCGCCCGCTCCAGCCAAAGAATTACGCCATGCGCAACGACGAAAGGCGCCAACAAAGCGTCGAGCGCCATGGCGAGCAGCAGAACCAGAACGAAAACAATGAGACGGGTGCGAAATGACATCAGCCGGGATGCCTCCGCCTAACGATACCTAACCGCGGGGCGAAGGCGCCGGAAAGATTACACGAACCGGCTGCGGCGGGTGAAATTTTTCCAGCAGCTCGCGAGTGAAAGTTTGCTCGGCTTCGGTTGGCAGCCCGCCTGATTTTTCCCGCGCGAGCCGGGGGAGGACGGCAAGCTCGTTTTGAATGTCGGCCGGGGAAATCCGGTTCCAGAATCCGTTTTCGAGCACAAGCACTTCCACCGACTGCTGTTCAACCGAGAGGATCTGAGCATCCGGGAGCTCGATTGTGATCTCGTTAGGCTGAATATTCACCTTGAATTTCTTGCGCAGATCGAAGCCGGCTTTGACCAGGAAAGTACCGTGCAACCTGATCCGCTTGGTGCTTCCGGCCCAGGTGTGCAACATCTCGTGCTCGACCTCGACTTTGCGCGCGAGGACGGACAATTCGGCGATCGTGCTTGTCTGCTCCAGATAAACCCGATTGTTCACCGTCACCCGTGGCTGGAGCTGTGCGAGTTTGACGAAGGTATCTCGCGCCTCGCGCCCAAGCCGCTCCAGCTCGGACACACTTTGGCCAACCGTCCGCTGGGGCCACGTTTCCAGACGGTAGAAAATGAAGCCGGCGAGAACCGCAAGAATAAGAATGATCAGAGCCGCTGCCAGCGGCCACCATCGCCGCCGCGACGCCTCCTGATTTGCTGAGCGCTCTGTAGGCAACTCCATCAGCCAAAAAAGGTACCGCCCCCCACACCCGATGGGCATGGAGGGCGGCTGTTCCCCCCAGAACAATCTTTCAAATCCGAGTCCGCGATAAGCGAACTAACTTTACCCCGCAAGAAAATTTTCACGCCTTGGTTGAAAAAAAGTTCAGGCCGGCTCTACCCTCTCTGCGTGAAACTCGGGGTGCGCTACGACACGGCTTATCGTTATGCCGCGCCGGTCAATTTTTCGACGCACGAAATCCGGCTTTTCCCGCGCAGCGATGTTTTCACCCGGTTGCTCCGATTGAATTTCGAGACGAACGACGGCGCCAACGTGCGCTTTGGCCACGACGTCTTCGACAATTGTGTTGCGTCCTGTTCCTTTTCGACCCCGTCGCATGAGCTGCGCTTCCAGCTCGAGATCGACCTGGAGTTGCAGGAAAGGAATCCGTTCGATTTCCTCCTCACCGGCGAGGCGGTTGACCTGCCCTTCTCCTACCCACCAGAATTGCGCCGCGTTCTCGCACCCTTCAGGATCACGGAAGAGGGTCCGCTGCTGGAAATTCCACGCTGGGTACGGCCGACCTCCGAGGCGCCGCAGCCAACGGTAGCGGCGCTGGCCGGACTCAACAGAGCCTTGCATGAATGCATCGGCTATGTGCGTCGGGAAGACGGTCCGGCCCGCTCGGCGGCTGAGACGCTACGTGCAGGTCGCGGGGCCTGCCGCGACGTCGCGGTGCTGCTGGCGGCCGTTCTGAGGCAGCTCGGCCTGGCGGCGCGCCTAACGAGTGGGTATTTGCGGGAAGGCGAGGAATCGGAGCCGCGCCGGGCGGAGGGCTCGCTGCACGCCTGGACCGAGGTTTACCTCCCGGGAGCCGGCTGGGTGGGAATGGATGCGACCAACGGGATTTTTTCCAATCATAACTTTATCGCAGCCGCAGTCGGGTTGGAACCTGCTGACGTCACGCCAATCGATGGCAGCTTTTATCCGCGGCAGGAGACGGCGGCGCAGATGACGAGCCGGCTGGAACTCGTCAGTCTGTGAACGCGTGATGCTCCGCGATCTGCAGCTGCGCAACTTCCGTTGCTTCGAATCGACCGCGATCGAATTCGCGGCCGGATTCAATTTCATCGTCGGTCCGAACGGTCGAGGAAAGACGTCGCTGCTCGAAGCGGCCTGCGTGCTGCTGCGCCTGCAATCGCAGCGCTCGGCCGGCCTGGCGCCGGCGGTGCGCATCGGGCAGCGATCGTTCGTTCTCTCGGGTCACGCCGACGAACATCTCCTGCAATTCTATTACAGCGCGTTGCGGCGCAAAGTGGCTTTCGACGGCGTCGAGCAGCGAGATCTCGCTGAATATCTGCGACTCGGCAGGGTGGTTTCGTTTGCAAATCACGATCTCGAATTGGTTCGTGGTCCAGCTGAACTGCGACGGCGTTACCTCGATTTCATCGGAACGCAGGTCGAAGCGCGTTACCGGCCGACCCTGCGCATCTATGAGCGCGCGTTGCGCTCGCGTAATGCACTCTTGAAATCTGCACACCCACGGCCGCAGGAGCTGGCAGCCTACACCGAGCCGCTGGTTCGCGCCGGCAGCCTTTTGCACGAGATGCGGGAGGAAATCGTCAGGCGACTCGCGCCGTGGGCGGAGGAGAGCCAGCGCGCCATCAGCAGGAGGAATGAAACCCTGGTGGTCGAGTACGCGCCGGGAAGCGAGGGAGATTTTGCGGCGCAGCTCAATCGTGTGCGGGCGGATGAAGAACGCCTGCGCCAAACAATGGTCGGCCCTCAGCGGGATGATTTGCGTTTGCTCGTGGAGGGTCAGCCGGCGGCGCAGTTCGCTTCCGAGGGTCAGCAACGAACTACTGCGCTTGCCCTAAAGCTAGCTCAGGCGAAAATTTTCGCGGCTAATTCGCCAACGGCGCCGCTTCTCTTGATCGACGATATTTTTGGCGAGCTCGATGCGGCACGGCGCAACGCGCTGCTCGGGCATTTGCCTAACGAATCACAAAAACTTGTGACTGCGACTTCGATTGCCTGGCGTGAAGAAGAATGGGATGGACCTGTCCTGCAGCTCTAAACGCCTCGGTTTGTGAAATACGCGCGAGAGGATGGCCCCATCCACAACTTGCGCAGCTCCATGCCGCGCTTTCTATTTTTGTCATGCGCCACCCGTCGGGCCAGCCGCAGAACTTCACCGGCCAGTTTCTCGTCGCTCATCCCAATATGCTCGACCCGAATTTTCGCCGCAGTGTGCTTTACATTTCCTCGCATAGCGAAACCGACGGCGCCCTCGGACTGATCATTAACCGCCCGCTCGACAAGCAAGTTTCCGAGCTTGTGAGCGATCCGACCCCGGCGGGACTTGCCGACGTGCCGGTCTTTCTCGGCGGACCGGTCGGCACGAACCAACTCATGTTCGCCTCCTTCGATTGGGAGGGTCGCGATTCGCTGAGTTTGAATCAGAATGTCGCGATCGACGAGGCGCATCAGCTGGCGGAGCAGGATCGCGGCACGATCCGGGCCTTCGTGGGTTACGCGGGCTGGACTGCGGGACAGTTGGAAAACGAGCTGCGCCAGAATGCCTGGATCTTGCGCAAGCCCGATCGCGCCGCCCTCGTCCCGGAACGGCTGCCGCGACTTTGGTTCGAGATCATGCGCAGTCTGGGACCCTGGTTCAAAATGCTCTCCGCGGCGCCGGATGATCCCTCTTTGAACTAGCTTCGCGCGGCATTAAATGCGAAGCAGTTGGCAAACATATGATCATCGGTGTCCCGAAAGAGGTTAAACAACAGGAAAATCGGGTCAGTCTACTGCCTTCGGCAGCGTACCAACTCACAAAACGCGGCCATACCGTTTTGGTGGAAAAAAACGCGGGCCTTGGATCGGGCTATCTCGACTCCGATTACATGAACGCCGGCGCCAGGATCATCGATAGCGCGCGTGATCTTTTCCAGCAGGCAGAGATGATCGTGAAAGTGAAGGAGCCGCTCCCGATCGAGTACGACCTCTTGCGCAAGGGACAAATTCTTTTCACCTATCTGCATCTGGCGGCGAGCCGGGCGCTCACGGAAGCCCTCCTAAGATCTGGCGTAACCGGCGTGGCCTACGAGACGATTCAAGTTGGAAACCGGCTTCCGCTGCTCGAGCCGATGAGTGAGATCGCCGGTCGCATGTCGGTCGTGATGGGCGCCTATTTTCTGGCCAAACATAATGGCGGAAACGGCGTGCTGCTCGGTGGTGTGCCGGGAGTCCTTCCCGGCCGCGTGGTGGTGCTGGGCGGCGGCACCTCGGGTGTGAATGCGGCGCGCATGGCGACCGGGCTCGCTGCCGACGTAACCATTCTGGAAGTAGACCTCGAACGGATGCGTTTTCTCGACATCACGATGCACTCGGCGCACACCCTTTACTCAAGCGAAGCGCATTTGCAGGAATTGATGCCATCGGTCGATCTCCTAATCGGTGCCGTGCTCGTGCCCGGAGCCAAGGCGCCGAAACTGATCACGCGCGAAATGTTGCGCGAGATGCGGCCCGGCAGCGTGCTGGTGGACATCGCGATCGACCAGGGCGGTTGCGTGGAGACTTCCCGCCCCACGACTCATCTCGATCCCGTTTTTGTCGAAGAAGGCGTGATTCATTACTGCGTCGCCAACATGCCGGCGGCCTACGCCCGCACCGCGACCCAGGCCCTAACGAATATCACCTACCGTTACGTGGAGCTGCTCGCTGATCTCGGATTGAAAGAAGCCTGCGAGCGGCAACCGGCGCTCATCGGCGGCATCAACACGATGGATGGACGACTCACTCATCGCGCGGTGGCGGAAGCGCACGGGATGGAATTTGAACCGCCCTTCCACAACGCGAGCAGCAACGCATTTCCTTCCTAGCGGCAAATTTTCGCCGATCAGGCATTTTCTCTCAGCGAAAAAATAAAATGCAGGGCCGAAAACTTAGCTTGCCCCGATTCAATTGTTAACCCAACATGGGCGTTCATCCAAAACCTATGAAGAAATATATCTGCATCCTGGCTGGCGCCGCGCTCCTCGTGGCGTGCGAACAAAAAACCGAAACCGCGGCTCCTGCCGCCTCACCCGCTGAGACAACGGAGAGCACCATGGCAACGACAAGTCCGGCGGAAACGACGACCGAGACGACCACGGCCGTTGAGACCACTCCGGCGGAATCGACTCCAATGGAGACCACGACTCCCGCCGCGAGCGAGAGCAGCACCATGGAAAGTACCACGACGACGGAAGCGTCACCCACTCCTTAATCCTCATATTTCAAACGCAACATCTTCCCCCGGGCGATCGTCCGGGGGAAGATTTTTGCTGTACTTGAGGCGCTCGGAAAACGCCTCGGAAGGAGGAGCCCGGCGGGGTCCTTTTGGATCTCGTGCAGAGGCAGCGCAATTCGTTAGGCAGCGATCGCTCCTCTGACGCCCCGGGACTGTGACTTCTCAGGCCTGTTTGCGCTGGTCGACCGCCGCCCCGGGTTCTTCCGAAAGCACCTGGGCCGTATTAACAAGGCCGACGTGGCTGAAAGCCTGTGGGAAATTCCCAAGTTGACGCCGATTTTTGGGATCGTATTCCTCCGAGAGAAGGCCGACATCATTTCGCAAATCGAGCAGTCGCTCGAAAAGGAGCCGGGCGTCTTTTTTGCGATCCATGAGATGGAGGCAGTCCGCCAGCCAGAAGGAACAGGGCAGGAAGACACCTTCGCTCCCGGGCAGGCCGTCGATTTCGCATTCGTTAGGCCGATACCGCAGAACGAGGCCGTCCTGCAATAAATCACGTTCGACCGCTTCAATCGTTCCGCGGACCCGCTCGTCGTGGGCGGGGAGGAATCCAACCAGCGGAATCATGAGCAGACTCGCGTCCAACGCCTCCGAACCATAAGTCTGGGTGAAAGCCTTCTTCTTCGGGTGAAACCCCTTCTGGCAGACTTCGCGATGAATCTCGTCGCGCAGATTTTTCCAGCGATCGAGATTGTGATTCCCCTTGCAATTATAGTTCTCGACCAGCTTGACTGCGCGATCGAAGGCAACCCAGGCCATCACCTTGGAGTGAGTGAATTGTTGCGGCTTGCCCCGAATTTCCCAGATTCCCTCGTCTGGCTCGGCCCATTTCGATTCGAGGAAGTTGAGCAAGGCTACCTGCAACCGCCAGTCCGGCGCGCTCGTTTCAAGGCCGGCGCGCTGCGCGTGATACATGGCATCAACCACTTCGCCGTAAACGTCGAGCTGGAATTGTCGGGCGGCGGCGTTGCCCTCGCGAACCGGACGCGACTTTTCGTACCCGCCCAGCCACGAGAGTTCGTGCTCGATTAGTCGCCGCTCACCGCGCACACCGTACATAATCTGCAGGTCCGACGGGCTTCCCGCAATAGCGCGCAGGAGCCATTCGCGCCAGGCTCTTGCTTCTTCCTGGTAACCAGCACCGAGGAGCGAGAAAAGGGTGAAGGTTGCATCGCGCAACCAGCAATAGCGGTAGTCCCAATTGCGCACACCGCCGATTTCCTCCGGCAACGAAGTCGTTGCAGCGGCCACGATTCCGCCGGTCGGCGCGTAGGTGAGACCCTTCAAAGTAAGCAGCGAACGCATTACTGCGTCGCGCCACGGGCTGCGATGGGTGCATCGCCTGGACCAGTCGTTCCAAAACCGTTCTGTTTCCTCGAGTGCGACCTCGGCCTCAACCTCGCGCGGCGGCGCCTCGTGCGATGCGTACCACGTAAGGACGAAGGGCACACGATCGCCCTTCACGACCGTAAACTCAGCCACCGTTCTAAAATCTTCGCCATGAGTCTTGATCGGCGTGTGGAGAATCAAGGCGTCAGGGCCGGCGATTGCTTCGAGTCCGCCGTGACGTCTTCGGACCCAGGGAACAATGGACCCGTAGTCGAACCGGATGATCAACTCCATCCGGATCGTCACCTTCCCGTCCAAACCTTCGATGATCCTGACGATATCGGGATTTGTCCCACGCGGCGGCATAAAATCGATATAGCGAACCGCGCCCTCGTTGGTGTGGAAATCCGTCTCAAGGATCAGGGTGTCGCCGCGATAGCGCCGCTCGCTCTTCGTAATCTTTCCCTTCGGCCTGAGGGTCCAGCAGCCGTTTTCCTCGTCGCCCAGCAATGCCGCAAAGCAGGCGCCGGAATCAAAACGCGGCAGGCAAAGCCAATCGACGCAACCGTTGCGACTAATGAGCGCCCCGCTCTGCGTATCGCTGACAAAAGCATAATCCTCGATCCGCGACTGCTTTGCTTCGGCATGAATTTTCTTCATCAATTTTCGGAATTCGGAATTTTTGAACGGCTCTTCCGTCCCCTGCGTCACTAATCAATAGCGCATGAAAATGAAATTGACTCGAAACAGTATCGTTTCGGCTCTGGGCGTGGCGCTGGTCGCGCCGCTCTTTCTCGCAGCCGCCTCACCAACTCCGTCCGGCACGCCGGTGCCGACTTTCGGAAGCAGGTCATCTAGTTCGAAAGCATCCGCTCCGCGGAGTGCTTCCTCAGCACCCGACTTCGACCAGCGAATGCACCGGATCGATAAACAACTTGACTCGATCTTCGCCGATACCTTCCGGAGTTTCGGGGATTGGTTTGGTGGCTCCTCTCTCGCTTCCTCAATCGATCTGCGAGACCAGAAGGAAAAATACGTGGTGCGCATTTATGTGCCTGAATCCGAAACCTCAAACGTAAACGCCACCGTGAAAAACAATGTGTTGCACGTCACGGCCGAAGGCGAGCAGAAGGAAAACGGCGCTCTTCAAAACGAGCGTTACGAACAGGTCATCAGCCTTCCAGGACCGGTTGAGAGCGACAAGATGCAGATCGATCGAAAAGGGAATCTCGTCGTCATCACGCTCCCGAAAGCGACCGGCGGAATCGCGGCCGCATCGGCGGGCGGGGAGCCGAGCGCTTCGCCATCTTCCGGATTTGAGGGCCTCGATCAATCGATCATCACGCGCATGGCGCGAATGCAGGGGAGGATGGAACAGATTTTCCGTGACGCCTTCCCTAACGACCTAACAACCGGCTTGCACATGCTCCAACTCAATTCCGCAGTCCACCTGGACGATCAAAAGGACAGGTATGTCGTCCATTTTTACCTGCCCGACAGGGATCTAAAGAATGTCGACGTTCATCTAAAGAACAGAGAGTTGCGCCTGACGGCATCGGAGACGGAAAGAAGCCAACAGCAGGGCATGAGCAAGATGGAATCCGGGCAATACGAACAGCTGATTACGCTGCCGGGGCCGGTGCAAGAAAAGGGTATGAAGGTTACGCGCAAGAACGGCACGATCGTCGTTACCTTGCCAAAAGGTTGATGGTGGGAAGGACAGGCGGGCGCCTTTTTGGGTGGGGGCGCCCGCTATTCCTCTATCTTTCCTGCGCAAGCTGCGCGATCCCGTCACGCGTGAGGCGAAAAATTGTCCAGTCCTCGTTAGGCCGAGCTCCCAGCTTTCGATAAAACTGGATCGCCGGCTCATTCCAATCGAGCACCGCCCACTCCATGCGCCCGCACGCGCGCTCACGGGCAATCTGCGCGAGACGAACAAGGAGAGCGCGGCCGTAGCCTTTTCCACGAACCTCTGGCCTAACGAAAAGATCCTCGAGATAAAGCCCGCGCCGCCCCATCCAGGTAGAAAAGTTGTGAAAGAAAAGCGCAAAGCAAACCGGCTCGCCGCGTTCCTCGCCAAGCAAGACCTCCGCTGCAGGATGCAGGCCGAAAAGACTTTCGCGCAGTTGATCCTCGGTCGCCACCACTTCGTCAGGCGCGCGTTCGTACTCCGCCAATTCGCGGATTAGCGCGAGGATAGTCGGCACATCATCGCGCTGCGCGAGGCGGATTTGAAAGGCGGTTTCCGATTTCATCTCGGATGATTTCTTTTCGACCATTTGCGGGCCCGAGGTCTTGAGACCTGAGCTGTCGTCTCCTTTTGCCATCGTTTGATCAAGAAAGTCAAAATCGTCATTGTGTCAGGCCATCAATTTCCAAATCGGGCCTTTTTCTACTTTCCCAACCGGCGTTCGTGCGTAGTCATCAGCGAGCCGACGAGATGGGCGATCCATTCGCGAACGGCGCCTCCAATAACCAATGAAGCCTATCGAGACTGAACGGTTGGTCCTGAGACATCTGACGATCGAGGACGATGCCTTCATGCTCGAGTTGATGAACGAGCCGGACTTCATCCGATTCGTGGCAGACCGCGGCCTTCGAACGAGGGCGGACGCCGCGGTATATCTTTCGGAGAAAATCCTGCCGAGCTACGTGCGCTACGGATTTGGCTTTTACCGTGTCGATTTGAAGGATTCCGGAACCGCAATCGGCATTTGCGGATTGGTGAAACGGGAAACACTCGATTGTGTGGATATCGGATTCTCCCTTCTGGAGCGATTTCGCGGGCGCGGTTACGCGTTGGAGGCTGCGACAGCGGTCATGAAATACGGACTGAACGTGCTCGAGTTGCCCCGGATCGTCGCTGTCACTGCGCCCGATAATCGAAACTCGATCCGCCTGCTCGAAAAACTCGGCCTGCGGTTTCAGGAAAAAATCTACCTGCCCGGCTACGGGCCGGAGAGTTTGCTCTTCGGTTAGGCATTCGCGGGGCATCTCGCCCCGCGGCACCCGATAACAGAAATCGCTCCGCTGGCCAGCGGCAAGGAGCAATCGCGGAAAACCATACCGACAGAGGCGGCATGGACTTTGCTATAACTGTCATATTTCCTAGCATGAACAATTGTTTCTTCTCCAGCTCCACAAGAACCTGCCTCGCGGCCGTTATCGCCCACATCTTCCTCCTCCCCACTACTCCAATCGTCCAGGCAGCGGCGGCCGCGCAAACCGAACTCTACGCCACGGCTTCAGACGGAACGCCCTTGCATTGGGATGTTTACACGCCAGACGGCAACGGCCCTTGGCCCGCAGTCCTCCTCATCCATGTCGGTGGATTTAAGAGCGGGAGCAGGACCGAGGGGGATTTGGTCAACTGCGCGCACGATTTAGCCGCGGCTGGATTCATCGCCTTCTCAATCGAATATCGCCTCGCGCCAAATGGATATCTGCCAGGTCAAGTTTCCTCCGGTCGATTCCCCGATCAGACGGACGACGTCAAACTCGCCGTACTTGCAGCGCGTGCCGACTCCCGCTGCAATGGACAGGTCGGCGCCGTTGGAGGCTCCGCCGGCGGCTCTCACGCGGCCTTTGTCGCGGTTACGGGCGATACCGGGCTGGACCGGATCGACGCTGCTGTCTGCCTATCGGGCGCATACGATTTTTCGGACTTCAGCCCGGATCCAGATCTTACTAAGTTCACCGATAACGTAACGAACTATGTTGGGGTCACTTCGGACAATACCGCCGCGCTGAGAGCTGCCTCTCCGGCCTATCTAGCGGATAGCAGTACCGCGCCGCTATTCCTAATCAATAGCAGTCAAGATCCAATGCCGTTCAGCCAACTGGCGGACATGACCACGAAGCTCGACGCGCATGGCGTGACGAATTATTCGGCGCTTACGATTCCGGGAAGCCAGCACGCGTTTGGATATTGGGGAACGGTCAAGGATCAAGCGATCAGCTTCCTCGCATTCTGGTTCGCGAGTGTCCCTCCTCCTCCCCGTCCAACGCCGGAACCAAGCGCTTCACCCACCAAAATGCTGCTCAACGTCTCAACTCGGGTGCGGGTGGAGAGTGGCGCGAGCGTGATGATCGGAGGCTTTATCCTGACGGGGCACGCGCCGAAGAAAGTGGCTCTGCGGGCCATCGGACCATCCCTGACCAACGCGGGCGTGAGCGACACGCTGGCAGACCCGACCCTGCAATTGTACGACTCGACCGGCACTTTGGTTGCAGAAAATGATAACTGTTCTTCACTGCCCCCAAATAGCATCCCGGCAGATCTGAAACCGTTGGATGGTCATGAATCGTTCATCTCCGTCACTCTGCCACCGGGCAGCTACACCAGCGTCCTCAGCGGGGCGAACGGCACATCCGGGATCGGCCTGTTTGAGCTTTACGATCTCGATCCCGCCAGCTCGCGAATCAGCAATATTTCCACTCGTGGCGACGTCGGCACCGGTAACGATGTCATGATCGGTGGTTTCATCATCGGTGGCCTTGATCCAACGAAAGTTGTGCTGCGGGCAATCGGGCCTTCGCTGGTCGCGAACGGCATACCAAACGCATTGCCCGATCCGGTTCTCCAGCTTTATGACGGCAACGGTTCGTTGGTTTTCGCCAACGATAACTGGCGGACGGCCCAGGAACAGCAGATCATCGATTCAGGTGTTCCGCCGACCGACGATCACGAATCCGCCATCGTCGCGACGCTCTCACCGGGTAACTATACGGCGATGGTTTACGATGCGAACCAGGAGGGCGGCGTTGCTCTGGTGGAAGTTTACGATCTGGAGACCCAGTAGAGGCAGCTCGCCCGGAAGCAATCGCCGAACCTCAAGCGCCGTAGGTTTTCGTAAATTTCTTCTTCGACTCGGATTCGGCGGCCGTGGCAGGCGGGGTCTCGACTGACGGAGCGACCGGTTCACCTGGCGTCCCTGCTTCTGCGTCGGATGGTTCGATTGGAGCGACTGACGGCGCGGCCTCCTTCTTCGGGCCCTGCGACGCTTCGACAAAGGCCATTTGCAAACTCGAAAGCGCATTCCGAATGACGGTCGATTCGTCATTCGTCAGATTGCCCCGCGTCTTCTCCTGAATCATCGCCAACTGATCAATGAACATCCGCGCCACCTCGAGATTGACCTCTGCCTTGCCAGTCTGCGGGTTGGGGATTTGGCCGAGGAAAAGCGCGGCGTTCTGCGCCTGCATCATGACGAACTCGATGAAACGCTGGGTCAATTCTCCGGATTGGGTCGTGGTTTGAACTTCAGCCATATCGTTATTGAAGTTGCGGAATTTGCGATTGTGGAATGACTAGACTTTACGCATCGGGCGGACCGTTGCCAGCACGTGGGGCTGCTGAAAATATTTCGCCGCCACTCGCCGGATGTCGTCGACTGTGATGGTTTCGATTTCGTGCTCCAGTTTCTTGTAATGATCGAAGCCAAGACCGTAAAGCTCGTCTAGCGCCGACATGTAACCAAACGAATCGTTGCTCTGGTTAGCGATTCGTTGCTGACCGATAAGTTTTTTCTTCGCCCGCGCCAGCTCGTCACTCGTTAGGCCGGTACTCGCCAGTTTGCCAATCTCGTCGAGCAGCGCCGTCTTGACCAGCTCGAGCTTGCCGGGATCGGTTCCAAGGTAAAAGGCGAACAACCCGGGAACCAGACCCTGCATCTGGCTCGCGCCGACATAATAAGCGAGCCCCATCTCCTCACGAATCCTGATGAAAAAACGCGAGCCCAGGTCGCTGCTCGCCTCGTCGATCAATTCCAGGGCATAACGATCGGGACTAAACATGTCGGTCCCACGATAGCCGACCATCAAAACTCCCTGCGCCTTTTCCTTCTCTTCATCGACCGCCAGCGTCCTCGTCAGGCGCGGCGGCTGTGGCGCGGCCGTCAGAGCGAGTTCGCCGGCTTTCATTGGTGAGAGCATTTCCTCGAAAAGCTGTTTCACCTCGAGCGCCTCGACGTTTCCGAAGACGGAGATGACGCCATTCTTCGCCACGAGATAGCGATCGCGAAAGGCAAGCAAATCTTTTGGCATCAGTCGGGCAACCGTTTCGGGCGTTCCCTTGACCCGCAGCGCGTAGGGATGCCGGCCGAAAAGAGCGCCGCGAAGAATATTGCGCGCCACGGTTGTGAGCTGTTCTTCATCATCACGAATGCCGGCGAGCTGCACTTCCTTCTCCCGCGCAACCGATTTCTCGGGCATCGTCGCGTTGAGCAAAACATCGCAGAGTAACTCCGCCCCGAGCCGCAGATCGGGCCGAGTGACGTCGAGCGAAATGCTGAAGCTGTTATTGCCAGCGTCGCTGCCCAGGTTGCCGCCGACGGCCTCAATCGTATCGGCGATCTGCTCCCCGGTGCGAGTCGTCGTTCCCTTCACCAGCACCTTGGCCATGAGTCGCGTAAGACCGCTCGTTTCCGGCGTCTCAGCCAGCAAACCGCCACGGAACACCGCCACCATCGAGACGAGCGGCAGGCGGGCATCTTCCCTCACGAGAACCCGCAACCCGTTGGACAGTTCCAATTTTTCCACCTCGCCCGCGGAGAGAGCGCGCACCTCGCTCGTCTTCGCGGCGTGCCGACCACGCGGGTTTACCGAGACTACGGTGAGATTGTCCTCGACAAGGTATTTCGCAGCGACGCGCTGGATGTCGGCCAGTGAAACCCTTTGCATCACCTCCAGGTAATCGCGGGTGAAATTGAGATTGCGAGTGACGAACCAATTCGAGCCCAGGTCCGAAGCCTGGCCCCGCATGGTGGTGAGCGAACTCAGGGAATGGCCCAATGAGATCTTTTTCGCTTTCGCCAGTTCATCCGCGGCTACACCGGTTTGCCGCAGTTCAGATACGATTTGCAGAATCAGCCGCTCGGCCGCGACGCGATTTTGGGCTTCAAGAGCGGCGTCGATCCCAAGCACGCCCGGATCACCCGGCGTGTAGGAAAAGGCCGAGATTCCAAAAACCAATCCGGCATTCTCGCGCACTCGACGGTATAGCCGCGAGCTGCGCCCATCGCCAAGCATCGTTGAGAGCAAATCGATCGCCGGGACGTCGGGATGCGTGATCTCCGGGACATGCCAGGCCAGTGCGAGCCGGGTCAATTCGGTGGAAAACTCTTCGCTCACTTCGCGTCGACCCTGCTGCATCGGCTCCTGCGGGATGTAGCGCGGTTCGAGGGCACGCGCCGGATATGTCACAAAGAATTGCGCCATCTGCGCGTAGACCTGGCCGGCATCCACGTCACCGACTACGACGAAGGTGAGATTGTTTGGCACGTAGCGGCTCCGGTAATACTCGACCACGTCCTGCTGTGTGAGTTGATCGAAGATTTGAAGCTCGCCAATCACCGGGAGCCGGTATGGATGCCGTTGGTAGGCAGTCTTAAACATGAGCTGCCCGATCATCCGGTCGGGGTCGTCGTAGCCCATCGCGAATTCGCGCCGGATGACTTCCTGCTCCTTCGCGTATTCTTCCGACGGCAGGGTCGAATTCATCATCGCGTCCGACAGGATATCGAGCGCGCTCGTCACTCCTTCCTTGGGCACGTCAACCCAGTAAACGGTCCGGTCGAAAGAGGTATAGGCATTGATGTAGCCGCCCTCGTCCTGGATGCTTTGCGCGATCGCGTTTTGCGTGCGCGTTTTTGTTCCCTTGAAAAGCATGTGCTCCAAGATGTGGGATAATCCCGAGCCAAGATGCCGCCCTTCATCGATGCTGCCCGTCCCGCACCAAGCCTGCACACTCGCGACCGGCGCGCTCCGGTCGGTTTGCACGATGATCGTCAGGCCGTTAGGCAAAGTCGACCTCTGCGCCGTGACCGGCGGAAACGTGATCGGTGCCGACCTGCCCGGGGAAGCGGCCCTGAGTGGGTCGGAAGTCAACATGGCGTCAATGCAAACCGCTGGCGCAGACTCTTACCGCTCATGAAATTTTCGGGGCGGGCAGAGGAGGAGGCATCGAGTTGGAAGGCGGACCGGCAGCAGGCAGAAAGGGCTTCTCAAAGGCGTCTCGGAAATCATAGACCGCTTTGAAATCCTCGATCGAATCCTGCTCCGTTTTTCCGAAAATTCCGGCGCCAATCAGGTTAAAAACCATGTTCCCAATATCTTCACAGCGCTCGATTCCCCAAAAGGAGAAAACCGTCAGCGCCATCGGGCCAAATTCCTTCAGGGCATAAAGGCGTACGCCCTCGAGAAGTTCTGGTCCCGCGACGTGACGCACTGCTGCGCCCTTTGATTTCTTCTGTTGCTTGGTCGTATAATCGAGCGCGTCGCGTAGAAAAACGTAGGCGTCGCGATGATAGCGAGGGTCGGTCGCGACAATGGAGTCGAGAGCTTCAGCGAATCCGATTTTTTGCATGGGAAACAGAAAGCGCTCCGGGAAGCGCGAGCGCTATAATAATCAGCATCCGCCACCGGAGCAAATTGCATTATCCTACCCACTCTTGCTCCCGATCGCTACTGCGTTGCAATCTCAATCGAATCGAGATAAACCGAGATCGGATCACGGCGTCGCGGCTGCGAAGATTCTGCCGCGCTGGCGCCCTGCAGCACCTTTACAAAGGCGCCACTCATCGTCTTAAGCTGCGTCGCTTCGTACCAGTTCAGGTAATCATCGATCTCGGCCGCCTGCTGCTCGATAACCGCGCGATAGCTCGCGACGCGATCGAGTCGTTCGCTCACCCGGTGTGTCTTGCCGCGCGAGAGCAGGCTGGCCAATTCATAATCCTCCTGCACGATTGCGCGATAGAGAGGATGAGCCCGGGCGCCGAGCAGGAGGAGTTGCCGGCCGACCTCTTTGAGCACGCTCTGGTAGCCAGGCAGTTTGCGAAACGACTGGTACTCGCCTAACGAATACTTGCGCATCTTGCCATCCAGCCCACCGATCGGGAAACGCAGGTGGTGATCCAGTAGCGCGGCCGTTTCCGTCGCGCTCAGCACCTCATAGCGGTTACTTGCCGCAAAGCGCGCCACGCTCAGGGCCCACCATTTGTCGGGAGAACGACCCAGCGTTCCCGGAAAATGCGCACAAAGATCGGCCATCGCATCGCTTGGCGCAGCCGGCAGATCCATGATGAATCGCCAAAGCTTATGCCTCCCATCCGGTGCCTCGAGCAATAATTGCAGGACTGCCTCGGAGTAGGCGTCGAAGAGCTTGCGCGATGGTGTGTCGAGCGGCAGGCGCGTTTGCCTAACGACGTCCTCAAGCGGCCCGATTTTGTTTGCATCCACAATGCTCTGGAGCAAATGGGCGTTCTCGTCCGAATCATGTCCGGGTTGAAGCGCGAGCACACCTTCCACCAGCCACTCCGGTCCAGTGACGTAAGGCGTCCCAACGGCGATGTTGCCCCGGTCGCGATACGTCATTTCGATCAGGATGGCGCGGAGTAGTCGGCGCTGAACATCGCGGCCGGACATTTCGGCTGTAACGAGCAGATTGAGCTGCATTTTCAGGCCGTAGCCCAATTGACTGACCTCGAGGCGCGCGGCGGGCGCGTCAGGGAAGTTTGCCTGCGGGTAATCGAGCTTGATAATGAGCGGCGTCTTCCAGTGGTCCTGCTGATCCAGGAGACGGAGGAGGTGTGACTTCGTTTGCTCCGCGAGGTCGCAGATCGTCCCACGGAGCCTAGGGTCGACGCCGTAAACGAGGAACTGGCGCGACGTACTGATACTTCGCGGCTCCCCGGCAGAAGACGCGACCGGGTCGGCTAGGCAAAGCAGGAGCGCAAGAGGTGCAGAAATTCTGGGCAAGGCGGGCATCGATAGGCGGAGCGGAAAATAACTATTTCCCTCGCGGAAGGAACGGAAAAATGGAATAATTGTGCTACAATAACGGCGGTTCAAAGGAGGAAGAGAACGATGAAAATGACCAAAGCTCTGACAATGATTTTCGCAGTCGCAGGTTTGCTGGCCTTCGCCGTGCCCACCGAGGCGCAATCGCATGGAAACCGCGGCGGCAATTGGAATGGCAATTCCCACCAGGGAAACTGGAACCATGGGAATTGGAACCACGGGCATGGGAATTGGCACGGAGGCTACGGTTATTACAATGGCAGCCGGGTGAATTTCTATTTTGGCGGCTTCGGCTATCCATTCTACTTCGGTTATCCTTACTGGGGAGGCTACCCATACTACGGTTACCCATATGGCTACTACGGCTCTCCGCCGGTCGGCGCCTACTACACTTACGATCCTCGCGGCGTCTACCAGGGGCGGGTCGTGAGTGGCGCCGCGGGACGTGGATCGCTCGCCGCGCAGGTGCAGCAACAACTCGCGGCCGCAGGCTACTACCACGGCGAAATCGACGGGATTGTCGGCGACGGCACCCGGCGTGCGATCCGGAATTACGAGCGTGCCAACGGGATGCCGGTCAACGGGGAAATCAACGATCAACTGCTCTCCGCGATGGGGCTCGGTTGAGCCTCGGGCGGTTGCGTAAAGCAGTTCGTCAGGCGTTAGGCGACGCGGCCGCAGCAGTTTTTGTATTTCTTGCCGCTACCGCACGGGCACGGCTCGTTGCGGCCGACCTTCGGCATTTCGCGGCGGACCGGCGCGAGTTCTAATTTTACCTCCGAACCGTTCTCTTCGGCCTCGCCATTTCCGCCCACCGGCGCGCCGATGTGCTCCGGACGACGCCCGGGCGCCGGGCCGGTGGCGGTCGACGCAGCCGGCGCCTGCTCACGCATGAGAAATTGTGGCAGAGTGGAAAGAAAGGTTTCGAAGGCCTGTAGGTTGGAGGTGCTGCGAAAGAGATTGTGCAGCACTTCGTTCTTAATGTTGGCCATGAGGTCGACAAACATCTCATAGGCTTCCGTCTTATATTCGATGAGCGGATCCTTCTGCGCGTAGCCGCGGAGATAAACGCCTTCGCGCAACGCGTCCATCGCGTAGAGATGTTCCTGCCAAAGGCGGTCGATCGCGTTCAGGATGATGTAACGCTCCAGGCTCTGGACCGCGGCCGGCTCCTCGTGGCTCGACTTTCGCTCGTATGCTTCCTTGATCTTTCCGATCAGGAACTGTGCGTTCTCATCGGGAGTGCGGGTCTCGAACTGCGCCTTTTCTTTCGTTAGGCCAAGCGGAAAAGTGCTGTTGACCCAATTGAGCAAGCCGGCGTGGTTTGGTTCCTCGCTCGGTGCGCCCGTCCCAAGATACTCTTTCACTTTCGCCGGGACGGTTTCGTCGATCACCTCGTAAACGAGCCGATGCGGGTCTTCCGTGTCGATGACTTCGTTGCGATAGGTGTAAACGACCTCGCGCTGGTTGTTCATCACGTCGTCGAAATCGAGGGTGCGTTTGCGCGCGAGATAGTTGCGCTCCTCGACGCGCTTTTGCGCGGTTTCGACCGACTTGTTGAGCCAGCGATGTTCTAGTTCCTGGCCTTCCTCGAGGCCGAAGCGCTCCATGATTTTCGTCATGCGATCGGCCGCGCCGAAGTTGCGCATGAGGTCGTCCTCGAAGCTGACATAGAAGCGCGTCGCACCCGGATCTCCCTGGCGGGCGCAACGTCCACGCAGCTGGCGATCAATCCGGCGTGACTCGTGACGCTCGGTGCCGATGACGTAAAGGCCCCCTTTGTCCGCAACGCCAGGCCCGAGTTTAATATCGGTACCGCGCCCAGCCATGTTGGTCGAAATCGTGACGGTACCTGGCTGTCCGGCGCGTTGCACGATCTCGGCTTCCTGCCGGTGATATTTTGCGTTCAGGACGTTGTGCGGAATTTTTTCCCGCTTCAGCATTCGGCTGAGCAACTCGGACGCTTCCACGCTCACCGTACCAACGAGCACCGGCTGCTGCGAAGCGTGCTTTTCGCGAATCTCGTTGATGACCGCGTTGTATTTTTCGCGACGCGTCTTGTAGATGCGATCGTTCGCGTCCTTCCGCGCGACCGGGCGATTGGTCGGGATGACGGCGACATCGAGTTTGTAAATGTCATGGAATTCGTTGGCCTCGGTCTCAGCGGTACCGGTCATGCCCGCGAGCTTGTGATAGAGCCGGAAATAATTCTGGATCGTGATCGTGGCAAGGGTTTGCGTTTCACGATCGATCTGCACGCCCTCCTTCGCTTCCACCGCTTGGTGCAAGCCATCGCTCCAGCGCCGGCCCGGCATTTTGCGCCCCGTGAATTCGTCGACGATGACAACCTTGTTTTCCTCGACCACGTAGGCGACGTCTTTCTCAAACAGGCAATAGGCGCGGAGCAATTGCGAGATGTTGTGAATCTGCTCGGCCTGCCGGTCGCATTGTTCCTGGCGTTGGGTTTTCAGCCGGTCTTTTTCCTCGTCGCTCAGGGTGTGGTTGAGATCGATGTCGGTGAATTCGCTGATTAAATCCGGGAGCACGAAGGAATCGGGATCGTCGGGATTTAGAAAAGCACGACCCTTTTCCGAGAGATCGGCTTCGTGCGATTTCTCGTCCATGGTGAAGAAAAGCTCCTCCTTGAGGGCGAAGAGCTCTTCTTTGCGCGTGTCCTGGTAAAACGATAGCTCGGCCTTGTCGATCGCCTTGCGCTTCTCCGGGTCCTCCATCATGCGGAGGAGCTGTTTGTTGCGCGGCTGGCCCAGTTTGACCTTGAACATGAGCCGGCCACCCTCTTCGACGTCGTTCTTGTCAAAAGCCTCCTTTGCTTCACTCGCAAGTCGATTACAAAGCATGTTCTGCTTTTTCACCAACTGATCGACAAGTGGCTTGAGCCGATCGTATTGATGCGTCGAAACCGTGGCCGGGCCGCTGATGATGAGCGGGGTGCGCGCTTCGTCGATCAGGATGGAATCGACTTCGTCAACGATCGCGTAGTGGTAACCGCGCTGCACCTGCTGGTCCCGCGTCGTGGCCATGCCATTGTCGCGCAGGTAATCGAAACCAAACTCGGAGTTCGTCCCGTAGGTAACGTCCATCGCGTACTGGTCGCGGCGGAGATCGGGCGCCTGGTCGTGTTGGATGCAACCGACGGTGAGACCAAGAAACTTGTAAAGCTCGCCCATCCATTCGGCGTCGCGACGGGCGAGGTAATCGTTCACCGTCACGAGGTGCGCACCGCGACCGGCGAGGGCATTCAGGTAGAGTGGAAGCGTCGCAACCAGCGTCTTGCCTTCGCCCGTGGCCATTTCCGCGATGCGGCCGCGGTGCAGCACAATCCCGCCGATTAGCTGCACATCGAAGTGCACCATGTTCCAGGTCATCGGCTGATCGCAGACCATGAACTCCTGTTGTCGCTCGGTCATGCGGCGGGCGGCGTTCTTCACCACCGCAAATGCTTCCGGCAAGATCTCTTCCTGCCGCCGCGCCAGAGCATCGGGATCGTCAATCGCTGAGAGCTCGGCTTTCCAGGCAGTGGTCTTGGCCCGCAGCTCGTCGTCGGAGAGCGCCTTAAGCTGCTCGTCGAAAGCATTGATCGAGCGCACCAGCGGCTGGAGGCGCTTGATCTCGCGCTGATTTTTCGAGCCGAGTATCTTTTTTAGAATCCAACTAACCATGGGAGAAGCAATATCGACGAGATTCGCTCGCGATCAATCGTGGGTGATCTCACTCGAAAGCCAGTCAACGGCGGGCATCCTTTTAGAGAGACACTTGCGGTTTCGCGATCGATCCGGGATCATCTCCCTCGGCCTTTGGAGCCCCGGCTGGCTTATGGAGTCCGTTGTGCGAGGACTTTTTCCAGCTAAGCTCCGGGGCCATGAAGAAAATTGTCTCAACCAGTGAAGCCCCGGCTGCGATCGGGCCCTATTCGCAGGCGATCCGCAGCGGTTCGATGCTCTTTTGCGCCGGCCAGATCCCGCTCGATCCCAGCACCGGGCAGATCGTTTCCGATGATGTTGGTGAACAAACGCGGCGCGTGCTCGAAAACATCGCGGGTCTGCTTAAGGCGGCGAAGCTGAGTTTCGCCCACGTAGTCAAAACCACGATCTTCCTCACCAGCATGGGCGACTTCCAGACCGTGAACGAAATCTACGCGACTTATTTCAAAGAAGATCCACCGGCCCGTTCAACCGTCGCCGTAGCCGCGCTGCCAAAAAACGCCAAGGTCGAGATCGAGGTGATCGCAGATGCAGGCGAGGCAACGGTCGGCGACACTTCCGGCTAAGTTGTAGCGGCGGTCCCTGACCGCCGAGCCAAATACGAAATAGAAGCCTGCGACACCTACCATGCGTCGCAACAAAAAAGAAATGAACGACGATCTGCTGGCCCTCTTCCGCCGCACCGGTGCATTGCTCGACGGGCACTTCATCCTGCGTTCCGGCCTGCATAGCCGGCAGTTCTTTCAGTGCGCGCTCCTTTTGCAGCACACCGAGATCGCGGCGCAGGTCTGCGGCCAGTTGGCGAATAAGTTGCGCGACCTGGAGTGCGACACGGTCATCTCCCCTGCCCTCGGCGGAATCATCGTCGGGCAGGAAGTCGGCCGATCGTTAGGCAAGCGCCACATTTTCGCAGAAAAAGAAGCGGGCGGACTGGTCCTGCGCCGCGGTTTCAAGATTTCGCCGGGCGAGAAATTCATCGTCGCCGAGGACGTGGTCACGCGCGGCGGCCGGGTCCAAGAGACGATCGACATCGTCCGCCAGCACGGCGGCATCGTCACCGGCGTCGGCGTAATCGTCGATCGCAGCGGGGGCCGACGACCGGACTTCGGCTGTCCCTTCATTGGCTTGATCCAGATGAGTGTGGAGACGTTTCCGGCAAAAGATATTCCGGTCGATCTCGTCAGCGTGCCCGCGGTCAAGCCCGGCAGCCGATAAGCTGGAGATCCGTTTGAACCGACTAAGTCGATTGCCCGGATCTTCTCCCGCGCCTCGAGAGGTGTTAGGTCGGCAGAGAATCGAGCTCGGCCTGCACCATCTCACGGACGAGATCTGAAAACGATGTTCGGGGTTTCCAACCGAGCGTGCGCCGGATTTTCTCTGCCGAACCCACCAAAGATGCTGGATCCGCCGGCCGATCGAGGGAAGTGCTGTGCTTCACAAATTTCTCCCACGGCAACTCCACAACAGCGAAAGCAGCCTCGACAAAAGCCTGAACGGAATGTGCTTCACCCGTCGCCACGACATAATCGTCAGGCACGTCGTGTTGCAGCATCCGCCACATCGCCTCAACATAATCCCGCGCATGCCCCCAATCCCGTCGTCCCGCAAGGTTGCCGAGGACCAGCTGGTCATCAAGACCACGCGCGATCCGCGCCGCGCCCCGCGCGATCTTGCGCGTGACAAAATTTTCGCCGCGCCGGGGCGACTCGTGGTTGTAGAGAATCCCGTTGCAGACAAAGAGGTCGTACGATTGCCGGTAGATGCGCGCCATTTGGGTGGCGAACGCCTTCGCGCAGCCGTAGGGACTGACCGGCCGTAACGGCGTCTCTTCCGTCTGCGGCATTTCGCTGCCAGATCCGAAGATCTCCGAACTGGATGCATGATAACAACGCACCGGCTGCGGCTGGTCTCGCGCAATCTCAAGCAACCGAAGAGTCGCCATCGCAACCTCTTCACAGGTGGACTCTGGAATTTGAAAGCTTAACCCGACATGGCTTTGCCCTGCGAGATGATAAATCTCCGCTGGACGCGCCCGCGCGAAAATCCGCCGCAAAGTAGTTCCGTCCGAGAGGTCGCCGTAGTGCAGGACGATGCGAGAACTGCCGGAATCCTGCCGGAGATGCTCAATCCGAGAGCGCAGAAGGTTACTTGTCCGGCGCACAATCCCATGCACCACATAGCCTTTATCGAGCAGCAATTCGGCGAGGTAAGAACCGTCCTGCCCGGTAATCCCGGTGATAAGAGCTATTTTTTCTTCCGTCTGCATTTTGCAAGCCGATCATCGGAGGGTCCGCGCCCCGCGGTATTTTGAGGTCCCGATGGCAAACGTCGCCCCGACTTGGGCTCCCACCCCGTCAACCTAATTCAGATGGAGGTCAAGATATTACCGCGAACCGCGCGTGCGACAATTGGCGGCTCTCGGGATTCGAACTCGCCAGGAAGCTGGTCGCGCGCCGCGGATAGGCGACAATTGACCCTCTTCGACGTCGGGTCTATCGGTGGGATGCCAAGTTGCCCTGACGACCCATGAATCGAGCTGCCATTTGCATCGCCGGTGCACACCGTTCCGGCACCTCCATGTTGACACGACTTCTGCATGAAGCCGGCCTCGAGCTAGGCCCTGAACGCGACATGATGCCGGCGCAAACAGACAATCCCGACGGTTTTTGGGAGAACCTTCGTTTTGTCGCCATCAACGACGAAGTGCTCAATGAACTCGGTGGCGCCTGGGACTTGCCGCCAGCGGCCGGGGAAGATTTCAACGACGCCCGTCTCCAGCCGCTCCAGCTAAAGGCGAAGCTGCTTATCGAGAGCTTTGCGCACCGCAACATCTGGGGTTGGAAGGATCCCAGGAATAGCCTGACTCTGCCTTTCTGGCGCAGCCTCCTGCCGGATCTAAAGGTCGTTGTGATGGTGCGTAATCCGCTCGAAGTCGCCTACTCGTTGCGAAAACGCAATGGCACCTCCTACGCCTTTGGTTTGCGCCTTTGGGAGCTTTATTGCCGGCGCTTGCTTGCCACTACCACTCCGCAGGAGAGGCTCATCACCGACTACAATGCCTTCTTCGCGAATCCGGAATCGGAGTTGCGAAGAGTGGCCGGCTTCATCGGCTTGCCCGACGAAAAAATTGGCGCAGCAGCCACCCTTGTGGCGAAGGGAAGACGTCATACCACGTTTACGGTCGATCAACTGATCGATGCCAGAGTTACAGCGGAGATAGTCGATCTCTACCGCCGCCTGATCGGTGAAGGAACTCCGGAGGAGCGAGCACAAGGTCAAGCGGCGGTCGCCCCAGACATCGCAAAAAGTGCAAAGCCGGCCGCCGAGTTGTTGCCCGGCCTGGCCAATCGCCTGCGCGTTTCCGTGCCGGAGGGTGAAAACGTTCGCAAAGAGCTGGCGAGTCTGCGTGGCACCAAACAGCAGTTGGATGACTTGCGCGCCGAGGTTCGGCATCGGGAGGAGTTGGCTCGACGTGATGAACAGATTCGGGCGCGCGACGAACAGATTCGCAAGTTGGCTGGTCAGATCGAAGAACTGCGAGCCGTTTCGACCGCGCATGAGCGCGCGCGGCAGGCTGAAATCGAAGCGCTCAGGGATCGCTTTATTCAGACAAACCAGTTGCTCCATGCGCGCAGCATCAGCCTAACGGAACACGAGGCACGCGTCATTGAGTTGACCGCCCGTCTTCGCCGGCAACTCCACGCCACGAAGAGGCTCTCCACTTTGCTCGACGACGTCAAGACCGCCGCTGCGCGCCTCGCCTCCTCTCGTCGGTGGAAAATGGCCAATCCGCTGGCTGCTCTGAAAAGCCTGATTTCTTCGAAGCGCGCGGCCGGCTATGGCCATTTGGACAAGATTATCGACGCCTACGCGAAGTGGAAGGCCAAGCATCCCGAAGCGCAAAATATCATTGAGGCGCTGCAGGAATTAACCCCGCGGGCACGCTTCGAGCCCAGCAGTGGAACGACGGAAAAGAAGTCTCAGCGATGGAAGCCCCGGACTCCCATTGAGCACATTCAATTTACGACCAACGATAAGATCGAAATCTCGATCATCATTCCGGTCTTCAATCAGTTTCATTTTACCCAAGGCTGTCTCGCTTCTCTTCAGGAATACGCCGGCGATGAACAATTCGAGGTAATTGTGGTGGACGATTGCTCGACCGATGCCACGGCGAAGATGATTCCGAAAGTGCCGGGTCTCGTCTACCTCCGAAACGAAAGCAACGCCGGTTTCATTGCCTCCTGTAATCGCGGGGCCGCCGAAGCTCGCGGACCTCTGCTCTTCTTCCTGAACAATGACACCGAAATAACACCTGGCTCCTTAACCGCATTGCGCGAAACGTTCGAGCGCGAACAAGACGTCGGACTGGTTGGTTCCAAACTGATTTACCCCGATGGGCGTTTACAGGAAGCCGGTGGCATCATCTGGCGCGACGGCACCGGCTGGAACCGCGGTAAGTTCGATGATCCGGGCAAACCCGAATACAACTACTTGTGCGAAACCGACTATTGCTCCGGTGCCAGCATCATGATTCCCAAAGCACTCTTCAAAAGGTTGGGTGGGTTCGACGCCAAGTATGCTCCGGCCTACTACGAGGACGTAGATCTGGCCTTCAAACTTCGGCAGGCCGGTTACAAAATCCTCTATCAACCGCTCAGCGAAGTAATTCATTTTGAAGGCGCCACGGGTGGCACTGACACTTCCGCTGGTGCGAAAAAATATCAGGAAGTCAACCGCGCCGCTTTCGTTCAGACTTGGGCCGATGTTTTGTCGGACAAGCCCGAGAACGGAGACCTCGCGTCCTTGGGAAGGCTGGCTGCCGAGACGGAACACATTTTGGTTATTGATCACCATCTGCCTATGCCTGATCGCGATGCCGGATCGTTGCGCATGTTCAACATTCTCCTCATCCTCCACCGCCTTGGGCATCGCGTTACCTTCGTGCCCGATAACCTGGCAGATATTCCCCCTTATGCAGAGGAGCTGCAAAAACGCGGCGTTGAAGTGCTTTGCCACCCCTACATCAAGTCCATCCGCGCATACCTCGAAGAAAAGGGTTACCAGTTTGACACTGTTATTTTAAGCCGCTGCGACTTCGCCCGCAAGCATATCGCGGATGTCCGCCGTCATGCCCCGCAGAGCCGCGTCATTTTTGATACGGTCGATTTGCACTTTCTTCGGCAACGCCGCGAGGCTGATTTGGCCCGGGATCCCTCGCTCCAGAAGAAGGCGGAAGAAAAACAGCTCGAAGAATACCGAGTCATCGAACAGGCCGACGAGACCTGGGTCGTCAGTGATTTTGAGTTGGAACTCCTTCGCTCCGAGTTGCCCGATAGCTCTATCGAACTGATGTCCATGATCGTGGATGTGCCCGGCTCAGCCACGCCCTTTTCCTTGCGTCACGATTATCTCTTTATCGGCAGTTTTCAACACACCCCCAACATAGATGCCGTGCTCTTCTTCGTGAACGAGGTTTATCCGCTCGTCAGGCAAAGTCTGCCGGAGGCAAATTTTTATGTGATCGGCGACAAAGCGCCCCCGTCAGTCATCGCCCTGGCCAGCGAAAAAGTCATTGTCACGGGCCCCCTGCCGGATGTGAAGCCTTATTTCGATACCGTTAAGCTATCCATCGCTCCGCTGCGCTACGGCGCCGGAGTCAAAGGCAAAATTAACCAGAGCATGGGTCTGGGCGTTCCGGTAGTGGCCACGTCTTTGGCCGCGGAAGGAATGTCCCTCACTCACCGCCACGAAATCCTGATCGCTGACGATCCGCAAGCTTTCGCCGCCGCGTTGATCGAGCTCTATCAATCGGAAGAACTCTGGTTGCAGGTTTCCAATTGTGGCCTCGCCAAAACCAGGACCGCCTATTCAGACGAAGCCGCCACCATTCGGCTATCCCAACTCTTCCGCAAGAGTCGTCCCTACGCAGCTACTCGAACTGCTCGCCCTGTCGAGCCCGTAAGCTCCGGCGTTCGCGCGGACGGTGACATTGCGGCCGGCCGTACGCACTAAGGAAGTCCCTGCCGGCTCACGAAACAATCTCACATGAACGCGTCCAATCCATTACCTCTGCCCGACAACACCTGTGCCTACGAGCGCTTCGATCCCAAGACCCTGCAACCACTCAACGATGAAACCTATATTCGCCTCCAGGAACTTGGCTGGTCCCGTCGGGATTTTGCGGGTCAGACCGTGCTCGATATTGGTTGCAACTCCGGACTGCTCACCGTGCACGCCCTTGAACTCGGCGCCAGTAAAGTTCACGCCTGTGACGTGCAACAGCCGTTTGTCGATTTTGTGACCAGCGTTGTTCAAGCAAAGGCGCTCCCGGTTACAGTCAGCCAGCTGGCCTTTGACAAGGTTGTTCCTCGGGAGCATGCAGCCGATATTGTTTTGTTTATGGAGGTCCTGCACTGGGCCGTCTCCCAGGGTATGGAGCTTCGAGATGTGATTCGGCGCCTCGCCAAATTAACCGGAAAGATTCTTTACATCGAGTTTCCGTGGTCGGTCGCCGAGCCTTCTATTCAAAAACAAACGAAGCTTACCGCCGAAACTTACTCTGCTGATGCTGTGCTCGACGAGTTGACGCGTTACTTCGAGAACGTCCGCGTCGTGCGCTTCATGCGTTACTTCGGTTTTGACTCCAAGTCGCAACGCATTCTGATCGAAGCTCGCGAAAAGCGGCCCGAAGCGAGCATCCTGGAACAATTGCCAGGCGTCTACAGCCTGGATGTCGCTCTCTCTCGCGGCGGTAACGAAAGCTATCTCTTGACGAGCGCCGGCGGACCGCTCGTTGCAAAGCTGCTTGCTCCGGAAACCCGGATTGCCTGCCTGCCCAGAGAGTTATGCAATCGCCTCTTTGACGAACTTAAGGAGCATCAACCTAAGACGATTGCCGCGCCAGAAAAGCGGAATGACGATTACCTGTTGCCGGCGCCGCGAGCCCGCTTTTGGATGCTACTTCCTTTCATCGGAGCGTTGCCCTCCGCAGGTAAAGCTCGGCCTTTTCCCATCGATTTCGATCGCTTGATCGAGCTTTTCATTAGTGTCCGGCGCGACTTCCGCCCAATCAGCTCCGATTTGCTGAATCGCCTTCGCGAACACCACTGTTTCTTCACCTCCTGGCTAACGGTTGCCTCGCCCGACGCTCCCTGGGCCGCGTCGGATGGGGTTTTGCACGCTATGAGCGACGCGGTGCTCAGCTTTTTAGCGGAGGCAGCGGAGAGGAACGAAACAAGTCTTGATGCTCTCTGCCACGGCGATCTCCAAACAGGGAACTTCGTATTTGATCGCTCAAATCGTCCCATGGTGGTCGACTTGGACAGTCTGGGCTTGGGGACGATATACTCGGATGGCTTGACTGCTTTGATCTGGCGCGGCGCTTCTGAAGAGACCATGGACAAATTCTGCCGGCAATTGCGTGCCGAAGAAGAACGCGCGGTCGCCCGTTTCGACGTCGCCCTTAGCGTTGCCAATGGCCTCGCCTGGTATTCCGCGGTCAAAACTGGTCAACCCGCAGCGCTTATACCCGATCAAATTGAACGGCTGCGCAAAGGCCTCAAAGCTGCGCTGGACTTCGCGCGAGCGTGCTGAGGCTTTACCAATCGCCATACATCCTTGTCCACACACGAAATCCTGCAGCAACAGGTGCATCACCCAGTCGGTGATTCACCTGGGCTCCTGGCAGAGAGATATGACTGATTCCACCGAAAGTTCTACAGTAAGGTTTAATGATTTCCAAGCCCAGTGACGACTTATCGGCAACGACGTGCTCGAAGCAGTCGAGCGTGTGGGTCGGAAAGGATGGTTCATTCTTGGAGAGGGAGTGACTCAGTTTGAGGCTCAGCTGGCGACTGTCGTCGGATGCGCGAGCGGACTCGACGCGATCAAGATCGGCCTGCATGCGTTAGATCTGAAGCCAGGCGATCAGCTGATGACAACGCCGCTTAGCGCGTTCGTTACCACTCTCGCGATCGTCCGAGGCAGGCGGTTGTCCTATATTCGTCGATGTTGACGACTCGGGGCTTCTAGATCTCGACACGGCGGCAGCTTATTTTGAACAGGTAAAGACGCGTTGTTTTCTCCTTACGGCCACGGTCTCGATCTTCAAAATCTTTCGTATCTGCAGGGGAGGAGGCACAGTCGGACAAGTTGTCGCCACGAGTTTTTATCCGACCAAGAATCTCGCTTGCATGGGCGATGGAGGGGCGCTCCTTACCAACATTGAGCAATATGCCGCTGTAGCGAAGACGTGGCGTAACTACGGCCAAACAGACAGATATCTCCATCTTTCGCTTGCTGCGATCATGAGCACCTCACTACTGCCTCGACTGACCGACCTTACTGAACGCCGACAAGTCATCGCCAAGACGTATAATATTTCGATCCCGAATCCGCTCATCACCATTCCCCCGGCTCCGATCCATTCACATTCAGTCTATCACTTGTCTCCAGTCCTAGTTAACGGCAATCGGGAGCATTTTCGCGAACACTTGAAGCAGCAGGGAATAGAAACCGTAATTCATTACCCGACGCCTCTGCAAAATCAGCCGGCGCTTCGAAACTATCCCTACGTCATTGCTTTATCTTTGCGAGTCAGAAGATTTCGCGTAACGGCATCGAGAAAACAAAGGCGCTCTTTTCATGCACAGTTGCGGAGAAACAGTTGCCGAGCCTTTCGGAGACAGGCATATATGGGCTGCTGGGATGATTCCCACATTTCGCCAACGCCAAAGAACCGCAGCGCTGAAAAAATCAGGCTCGACAAACCTGATTGAATCATCGCTTACTGGCGGACTCGCTTTACGGGTCAACCGCCACGCGCGAAAATAGCGCAATACGGATATTGTGATGCCCTACGGGCAATCACGCCGTCTTTTCGATTTGCTTTGCTCACTGGCCACGGGGTCTGCGACCAACTTCATTCTATTGACGGCTCCTTTTCCCCGAGCCTCGCTCTGCGACGCCCAGGTTCAGATAAGCGCTTGCCGAGGTCCATTATTCTTCCGGCAAAGAATTTGATACTGGGCACCGAGTGGCAGACGCGTTAGGCGGCGCTCTAAGGGGCGCAGCCAGCTCAGGCACCTTGGAAAGAAAAACAAGAAATCCATGCGTATTATCTCGAACCCGCCTTCGCGCAACAAACGAAGAGCGGCCGGAGGCGACAGCGTAATAGCATCGCGGTCAAACCGAATCCGGCTCATGACATAACGAGTCCCAAGATTCCACGGGTTGTTTTCCCAGAATGCGAATAGGCCGCCAGGACGCAAGGAAGAATACACACTGTTCACCGCTGCGGACCGATCAATCAGCGGAATGTGGTGGAAAACCCCGTTGCAAAATGCCAGATCCATGTGTTTTGCGGGTTGCTGTTCTGCTCGAGATGCAAACTGGACGCGGGCCCCGCCATAGAGCCGCTCGGCGATAGCTAACGATTCGACAGACACATCCACCCCCAGCAACGACTCCAGCATGAACTCGTCCAACAAAAATGGTATCGAGGAGCCCGTCCCACAGCCAAAATCCATGACCGCGCGTGGTCTCTCCTCTAAGTGTGAGAGACAGCGTGCCAGCCAAGCGATTCGACCTCTTGCAAAGTAATTCTTGTCTTCTCCCGAAATCGAAATTCCCTGCGCAAGGGCCGCATCGTACTCCGCAGCATATGAATCAAATTCCGAGTTTGCCTCTATGGAAGCTTGCTTCATGGGCGACGTTTCATTCCTAGCATACTTACAAAAAAACTCGAAAGCATGGTTTGAAATCCCAATGCGGTCAGTGTTGCACCTGGAATGACCCAGCGCATGGTGACCGCGTAATCGAGGCGACCGAAATCGACGGACTTCCACTGTAAGACGGCTTCGGCCAACAAAATGAGGCCAGCCAAAAAAGCTAGCCCGCCGATGGCGAGACCGCGTTCCAGATAGATCACTTGGAAAAACTGCTCGAAGCGTGAGTCGCTCGGCAGCAACCCTTCGTTGATGGCGAAGGTTTTGGCACAGATGGCGAACAGAACCGATTGATAGCCCATTAAAATCGCGAGGCTGGAAAACAAAAGCGTGTGCGCATCAAACGTTACGCCGCCGATTTTCAACCCGGGCAACGCCACGGTGTATCCGGCCAGTCCGAGCAAAGCCAAAACAAAGCCCGGCGCGAGAAAGAGCCATTGCGGACTGAACACGAGAAAGAAGCGCAGGGTGCGCCAGCCATCGCGAATGGTTCGCAGGTGCGGCGCGTGCGTCCTGCGTCCGTCGGGATGCAGAGTGATTGGAATCTCAGCGATGCGCGCTTTATGTAAACTGGCCTTGATGATCATCTCCGTGGCGAATTCCATTCCTTCGCACTGAAGGTCCAGCCGATTATATAATTCCCGTGTGAATCCACGCAGACCGCAATAAACATCGTGAATAGGCGCTGCGAACATATGCCGCGCCATTCGCGAAAAGAGCGGGTTCCCAAGCCAACGGTGCGAAAACGGCATCGCCCCCGGCAAAATTTTCCCGCCGCCACGCGGCAGCCGGCAGCCCGCGACTAACTCAAAACCTTCCTGAAATTTCTTAACGAAGCGCTCCGCCTCTGAAAAATCGTAGCTTTCGTCCGCGTCCCCCATGAGAATCCATTTTCCGGACGCGGCTTGAATGCCGCCCCGCAAAGCATTGCCATAGCCTTTTTTGTTCACCTGTACAACGCGTGCCCCGAGTTTTCCCGCAATTAGCACTGAATCGTCTTTGCTGCCATTGTCAGCGACAAGAATCTCGCCGCGCACACCCGACCGCTGGATGCCCAGCTGCGCCTTCTTAATGCAACCTGCGAGGGTCTCCGCCTCGTTCAGGCAAGGCATCACAATGGTAAGTTCGATTGCATCGGTCATGCTAAGATTTCACTATGGCAGATAGTTTGGCGAGCGCGGGTCTTTTCCGTCTTAATTTTTTTGTCTGTGCCTCCAAGGCTGCGACACATCCGGCGAAGCGAGCCAATTGGAAAGCCTCTGCTGGAATCACTTTGCCAAACGCGTTGGGATCGCCGCAAGCCTGTTCGTGGGAATTTGACCCATCGTGTCGCCTTTAATCGATGCCGTGGAACGTCACGCTCGGATGGGCTTTGAGCGCGGCAACGCTCGGCGAGCGAGCGCCAATGATCTGCTGACTGGCCAGAAGGTATCTCCTCTTCGATCAGGGCGAGCAGTTGATAATCGCCCTGAAAGGGCGGAACAACGCGGCCGGCAGTCCGACGCAACAGGTCTTCTCGCCATTCCCCGAGCAAAGCCCGTGCGGTATTGCCGCTATAGGTTGTGACTTCTATAACTTCTCATTCCAGCTCCGCACTCGCAGCGGTTGTCTTCTGCTCCACGTTCGCGACCAAGGTCATCACGACCGCCCTCGAGATCAACTTATCACTTCGTTGCCAATGATACCCTTCAATCACTGGCAAGCGCTCGACTCCCTTTTCTTTCCCTCTCGCAGAGAGTAGCACATACACGGGAACGTTTTTCGCCATCGCGTTGCGTACCAGTTGCAATGCCTCGGCATGTCCGTAATGCCATCGCTTGCTGTAACGATAGTGGTGGTCAGAGTCAATTGGAGCGGCTGCGAACTCCTTCGGCCACAATGCGTTGAGGTAAGCGGGATCGATATCAGATAGGACAATTCCGGGCCACTGCCGAAAATTTTGTATGAATTCCTCTTGAGCCTTAAACAGAGATGACTTGCCGCGTCCTTTTCTGTACCTCAGGGCGTCCCAAGCCTGAACCCGGCCACCCTTGGGGGGGAAGCCCGATTCAGATGGGTAACCAAGACAGCTAAGGACGGACAAAATGAGAACACCCACGACGGGGATCGAGAAGCGCGCTCTGACTGCCTTCTGCAAAGCCCACTCAGCTGGAAGGACCACCAGCCCAATCAAAAGAAAGAGGACAGGCAGGTAATACCTGACATCAGCAAAACTGAAAGCAATCGTCGCAAGAAAGAAGGATGCTGTCGAGAGAAATGCGCTGATTTCGAATCCTCGCCATCGGATGAAAACAGTCCCGAAGAGGGCAAGGATTACAAACGCCGGCACCGCGTAGGTTCCGGTACCGAAGAGGTTGGCAACTCGAAACTGATTCCACGAGGCGGTAAGCTCAGAGAAGAGCATGGCGCCTTGGCGCGGCACATTGCCCAGCGAGAAGGGGGGTTTATCCATGAACGTCGGAACCCAAAAATCGTAACCGGTTTTTAAGGGATGACCGAATTCCGCTGCGTTCAATAGAAAGTACGGGCTGGCGGCCAGGGCAAAAACGAGCACAATGAGAAGACAGTGCACCAGCCACCGTCGTCGCGAGTCGAGAACAGGAAAAAACGCCATAATAATGAACAATGGCGCGAAGAAAAGCAATGGTGAGCGGATGCAGACGGAGAGACCGAGCAAAACTGCCGCCGCGTAGATCAGCCACCGCCGCTGTGATCTAAACCCAAAGTAAACTAACGCAAAAGTCAAGACAGCCGCCGTCCCGGCGCTTAGGTCACTCATCGATGATCGGCTAAAGGTGACAAAAGCCGGCTGTGTAGCGAGAAATAGTGACCCTAAGCCGGCCGCAAGCGGTCGGCCGATAACCGCATAAATAGTGAACCCGCCTATCAACAATAACAATCCAATGGCCTGATTAGTTCTAAATGGGGCTAAGATACTGCTCTGCGGGAAGAATTTAAGCCAGGGAATCATCAAAATCGGATAACCGGGGGGGTAACGCGAGGGTAATCTATCGTATCCAATTTGGATGGTTGGAGTTCCCTCTTTCACGAGCGAGTTGGCCTGCGCGAAGTACTCTACTGCGTCCGGGTATGGGCCGAGATCGAGCAGGTTCGTCTGCTTGAGTGGCACACTAAGAACGGAACCGAAGTAATACAGAATGGATAGAACAAAACAAACGATCGCGAACATTTTTGGCCCCGATGAGCCAGATATCGACAGTTCCGGAGACGCCGTTGTTTCTGTCGCTCCCATATCTAATTCTCCAGCTCTCGATCACATTCGAACCAACTCGCGGATGACACTAACAGGCTGGAGTCGAGACCGAATCAAGACCCTTCCCTACCTACACGATCTCACCTGAATCGTCAATAGCGCAATTGCAACCAGAGGGGGTCGCGATCTTGAATGCTGCGACAGTGCAACAAAGTTCTGAGATTGCCTGGTGGGAGCCCAACGGCTGAACCGGCAATATACGGACGTCTGCTCCTTAATTTCGCTGGCAATTGTGAAGAAGCGTTTTTAGTTGCGGCAGCCAATCCGCTAGGCGGGCGATAGAATCCGCCATTACAGATATGAATAAAACAAAGGCGCAGGAAATTATCGACCGCGCCATGAGCGACCGGTCGGTTTACAATGCAATGGCCGAACGGGAGAAAGAGGTGTGGGGAAAGATCCTTCCAGCATTGGCACAATCGGAAACGTCCGCCGCTGACGCCAGGGCAAGCGCCGTCCTCAGGGCCGGTCGCCATCATGCATCGCTCGTTCAGATCGCCAGGGAGAAGGGACTGACCTTTAAAAATGGGCTAACCCTGGGATGTGGCGCCGGCCGTCTGGAGCGCAATCTTCTCGTCAACCGCCTTTGCCAAAGCTTTCATGGCATCGATATTTCGGAGAACGCTATCGTGGAGGCCAGGGCCACTGCCGCGCGTGAGTCGCTGCCCATCACCTATGAGGTTGCCGACCTGAATTTTGTCGTGCTTCCCGAGGCTACCTTCGACCTAGTCGTCGCACAGACGGCATTGCACCACGTCTTGTTCCTCGAGCATGTGGCGGAACAGGTCTGGCGAACGCTGAAGCCCGGCGGGTATCTCTGGGTTCATGATTTCATTGGTGAAACGCAAGGGCAGTACGACCCGGAGCGTTTGATCATCATCAATCGGCTCCTCGCTCTTTTGCCGGAAAAACTCCGCACCAATCATATCAGCAAGCAGACGGTGACGAGGATCGAGACGCCGGAGCCCGGCAAGCTCGGATCACCCTTCGAGAAGATTCGTTCGGAAGAGATTGTCGGGATCTTCGAGCGCTGGTTCACGATCGAATGTGAACGCGAGTTTAACGCGTTTCTGCATCTGATCGCGCCACCCGGGACACGGATTGGCTACAACGAGAATGAAGACACGAGAGCGCTCTTTGAGATTCTCGTTTTGTTGGATGAGTTGTACATCGCGAATGGGATTTTGCGCCCCACCGGCGGCCAGTACCTCATGAAACCCCGGCCATCTAAACTGGAGTAGCTAGATCAATTTCTTCAAGATTACAGCTATACTGGTTTGCGCGCCACCAAGACCATCCGCGACATGTTTGGCGCCAGGCCTTGAGCCGGCACCACCTTCAATAATTCCCGGACCTCGCGAAATCCCTGCAGCTCCAAGCATTTGACCAGGACGTTGCTGCTCAGCGCCCAGAAGTTCGTATGATCATTGTTCTGCATATGCATGAAACAGCAGATGTTCGGATCGTCCGGGTGATCGTAGACCTGGGTTTCAAGGGCAAGATAGCCTCCGGGCCGAAGATTATTAAATGTCGTCTTAAGCGAGAGCAATGGATTCGGGAGGTGATAGAGCGTGCCGAAATGAACCACGACATCGAACGCGCCCGGATCGCTGAACGTTTCGGCGCTACCACGGATAAATTGTGCCTCCACGCCCGCGAGCTCGGCAAAAAAACGGGAAACCTCCAGATGCCGCGGGACGACATCCACGCCCGTGCAGGACATCTTGTATTTCGTGGCCACGTGGATTGAATTGTAACCGGAGTTACATCCGATATCGAGTAACCGACCTCCCGCGAGTTGGGCAAATGGAATGGCGGGCTCGACGACCTTGAACTTGCTCAGCGGATGTTCCGAAAAAGGGACCCGCTTCTTGAATTCCTGCGTGGAGACGCCGTTATCAAAATCCACGCGGATGCTCCAAGGCTCCCACTTCCTTAATCGCGCACGCAACTCTTCGGGAGCCAGTGGCGTTTTCAACTCCAAAAAATATTTTTCCATCAGACTCCCACAATCATCATCTCTGTCTTTAGGAAAACACTCGCGTCTTAGTCGCTTCAAAGCGAGCAGAAATCTCGGAGACGCATCAGCCTCACCGCCCGCGGAATCGCGGAGGCGCTGACAATAGCTCCCGCGGCAGATTCCTCGTGTGCGGCGCGGTCTTGACAGTGCAACGGCCACTTCTAGTTTCTTGCGGCCCGTATCACCTTTGTGACCAACACCGCTGCTTTTCATCGCTCATCCGTCGGTCGGAAAATGATCGTGGCAGTCTCGGGTGTCATCCTGATTCTATTCGTCATCGGCCATCTCCTCGGCAACCTCCAGATCTTCCTCGGCCCGGCCTGGATCAATGGCTACGCCCAACATCTGCGGGATCTGGGACCACTTCTGTGGATGATTCGCGCCTTTCTCCTCGCCGTGGTCTTGGTCCACATTTATTACACGATCCAGCTCGTGCTCGAAAATCGCCGCGCCCGGCCCGAGCGCTACCGGCGTAAGGATGTGGTCAAGGCGACCTTCGCCTCTCGCACTATGGTGATGAGCGGCCTCGTCCTGCTCGCCTTCATCATCTACCACCTGCTCCAATTTACAGTTCGTGTGACCGATCCGCGTTTTTCGGTGCTGCCGAAAGATTCGCTCGGCCATTACGACGTATATTCCATGATGGTTCTTGGCTTCTCCAGTCCACTTGTCTCAGGTTTTTACATCCTCGCGATGTTCCTGCTTGCCCTCCATCTGAGCCATGGGTCGTCGAGTTTTTTCCAGTCACTTGGCGTGAATAACCACAGGCTCGCCCCGCCGCTCGAACTCGGAGGAAAAATCTTCGCCTGGCTACTTTTCTTTGGCTACAGCTCCATCCCGACCGCGGTCCTTCTCGGCCTGGTGAAATTGCATCCGCACCCATGATCGGCACCCTCGATTCTAAGATTCCGCAGGGGCCCTTGCCGGAGAAATGGCGCCGGCATCAGAATAACTCCCGGCTGGTCGCGCCTAACAATCGCCGCAAGTTTGAGATCATCGTCGTCGGGACCGGCCTGGCGGGCGGCTCGGCCGCGGCGACGCTGGCGGAGCAGGGTTACAACATCAAGAGCTTCTGTTACCAGGACAGCCCGCGCCGCGCGCACAGCATCGCTGCCCAGGGCGGGATCAATGCCGCGAAAAATTACCCTAACGACGGCGACAGCGTTTACAGGCTCTTCTACGACACGATCAAGGGGGGCGATTTCCGCTCCCGCGAATCGAATGTCTATCGTCTCGCCGAAGTTGCTAATTCGATCATCGACCAATGCGTCGAGCAGGGCGTCCCGTTTGCGCGAGAATATGGCGGCCTGCTCGCCAATCGGTCCTTTGGCGGCGCCCAAGTCTCGCGCACCTTTTACGCGCGCGGGCAGACCGGGCAGCAGCTTTTGCTGGGCGCCTATCAGGCGCTTTGCCGGCAAATCGCGGCTGGCACTGTCACGATGTTCCCGCAGACGGAAATGCTCGATCTCGTCCTGGTCGACGGCCAGGCCAAGGGGATCATCACGCGCAATCTCATCACCGGCGAAATCGTTAGGCACGCGGCCGACGCCGTCGTCCTCGCGACTGGCGGCTACGGCAATGTCTTTTACCTCTCGACCAACGCCCGCGGCTGCAACGTCACTGCCACCTATCGGGCCTACAAGAAAGGCGCGCTCTTTGCCAACCCCTGCTACACGCAGATCCATCCCACTTGCATCCCGGTGAGCGGTGAGCATCAGTCGAAGCTCACCCTCATGTCGGAATCGCTCCGCAACGACGGCCGGGTCTGGGTGCCGAAGCGGGCGGAAGACTGTGCGAAACCGCCTAACGACATCGCCGAGGCTGATCGCGATTATTATCTCGAACGAAAATATCCAAGCTTCGGCAATCTGGCCCCACGCGACATTTCCTCTCGCAGCGCGAAGGAAGTTTGCGATGAAGGCCGCGGTGTCGGCCCCGGCGGGCGCGGCGTTTATCTCGATTTCAAGGACGCGATCGCGCGTCTCGGCGAAGACACCATCCGGGAACGCTACGGCAATCTCTTCGAGATCTACGAGAAGATCACCGGCGACAACGCCTACAAGGCGCCCATGCGAATTTATCCCGCGGTCCATTACACGATGGGCGGACTGTGGGTGGACTACAACCTGATGAGCAACGTCCCCGGCCTGCACGTCATCGGCGAAGCCAATTTCTCTGATCACGGCGCCAATCGCCTCGGCGCCAGCGCCCTCATGCAGGGCCTGGCCGACGGCTACTTCGTCCTCCCCTACACTTTGCCCAACTATCTCGCCGGCCAGATCGGCAAACGTCCTTCGACCGATGATCCCGAGTTTGCCAAAGCGGAAAGCGCTGTGCGCGAACGCACCAAGCGAATGCTCGACGTGAACGGTAAACGCTCGGTCGATTCTTTTCATCGCGAGCTCGGCCTCCTCCTCTGGGACAAATGCGGCATGGCGCGCAACGCCGCCGGTTTGCAGGAGGCGATCGCGCGCATTCCGCAACTGCGCGAAGAATTCTGGCAGAACGTGACCGTCCCAGGCTATGGCGAGACCTACAACCAATCACTCGAGCGCGCCGGTCGCGTCGCTGACTTCCTCGAGTTTGGCGAGTTGATGTGCCGCGACGCGCTCGCCCGCGACGAATCGTGCGGCGGACATTTCCGCGAGGAGCACCAGACGCCGGACGGTGAAGCGGTTCGCAACGACGAAAATTTCGCCGACGTTTTTGCCTGGGAATACCAGGGCGACAAGGCCGAACCAAAGTTGCACACCGAGCCGCTCGTTTTCGAATCGGTTCATTTGGCGACGAGGAGCTATAAGTGAAGAAGTTGAGAGTCTTTTGTTGAGAGTTGAGAGACCGGAAGGCGACTGGCGATGTTTGATTTCGAAAAGCTCGAGGTTTGGCAGAAGGCAATTCATTTTGCCGATCTCGTTTACGCCATGACGCGAAAGTTTCCCTCTGAGGAACGGTTCGGCCTTACAAACCAGATGCGTCGCGCCGCCGTTTCAATTTCTTCAAATATCGCCGAGGGCAGTTCCCGCATGTCGAAGAACGACTTCGCAAGGTTTCTCGAAATCGCCACCGGTTCCGTCTTCGAAGTGGTTTCGCAGGTTTTCATTGGCCGCCGTCAACGGTTCATCGATGAACCGAAGTTCAAAGCGCTTTACGCGGCAGCCGAAGAACAGAGCAAGATGTTGAGCGGGCTTCGTAAATCGCTGCTTCCTGGCTAGCACTCGCGCCATGAATCTCTCAACTCTCAACTCTCAACTATGAACTTCTCCCTGAGAATCTGGCGCCAGGCTTCGCGCGAAGCGCAAGGCAAGCTGGAAAACTACCAGATCAAGGACATCTCGCCGGCGACTTCGTTTCTCGAGATGCTCGACATTCTCAATGAGCAGCTCACCAAACGCGGGGAGGAGCCGATCGCGTTCGACTCCGATTGCCGTGAAGGCATCTGCGGCACCTGCAGCCTAACGATCAACGGCGAAACGCACGGCCCGTCGCATCCGGCGGCCGCCTGCCAGCTTTACATGCGCGAGTTCAAGGATGGCGAGGCGATCACGATCGAGCCATTTCGCGCCCGGCCTTTTCCGGTCATCAAGGATCTCGTCATCAATCGCTCCGCGCTCGATCGTATCGTGCAGGCGGGCGGATTCGTGAGCGCGCGGACCGGCTCCGCGCCGGAGGCGAATTCCATTCCCGTACCGAAACATAACGCTGATCGCGCGATGGAAGCGGCGGCCTGTATCGGTTGCGGCGCCTGCGCGGCCGCCTGTCCGAACGCCTCAGCGATGCTCTTCACTTCGGCCAAGGTTTCGCATCTCGCACTCCTCCCACAGGGACAACCCGAAAGGCGCCGCCGCGTCCTGCGCATGGTCAGGCAAATGGACCAGGAAGGCTTCGGCAATTGCACAAACACCTACGAGTGCGAAGCGGTTTGTCCGGCCGAGGTCAGCGCCAGTTTCATCGCGAAAATGAATCGCGAATACGCGCTCGCCAGTCTCAGCGAACGCATCGGCGAATAGATCAACTCGTCGCCAACTTAGCGCCGTGAAGGAAGCGCCGCTTGCTGTGCCCCTTCGCGCCAGCGCATAATCTCCACCCCGCTGATGCAAAAGAGGAGCCAGACCGCGCCTTCGATCATAGCCGCCAGCGCTTCGCTCAACTCCGCAGCGCGCAAAGCAAGGCTGCTCAAAGCGACAACGAAAACAACCAGCACCGTCGCCACCAGGACGAGCGCGCGCCAGCTCCAAAGTTCCAGACTCCGGAGCAGAGCGTAGGCAACAGCACCGTAAACAATTGTCGCCGTCAGCAAATTGCCGTCGAGCGGACCGAACGCCAACCCGTGCTCAAGAGCACGACCGAAACGCGGCCCTTCCTGTGCGAAGAGGTATTTGAGCAGGAGATCGAGCAGCACTCCGCCGGGTGCGGCGATGAGCAGCAGACGCAGCCGATCCTTGTCGCGCCAGCAGACAACGACCGCCATCAGAAAGAGCGCCACCAACCAGTAGGCTGAACCCAGCGTGGCCAGGTAGCTCATCGCCCGGCTCGCGATGCCTCCGGAATGATTGGCAAACCAGTTCGCGACCCGCAAATCCGCCGCCACAAACCAATCACGCGTGCCAATCGTTTGGAATAATCCACTGAAGATCGCCGTCGCCGCGAGGAGGAGAAAAACTCCCACCGTCAGGTGAATGCCCAGATATCCATCGGGCGAGAAGCGCTGCTCCAGCCAATCGATCGGTCGCGCGAAACGCCGCCGGAATTCCACCATCGCGGGACGCGCGCAAAATTGCCGCCACCATTCGCGAATCTCCAGCTCGCGGCTCGCGATCCCGCGCCAGAGCACAATTGTCGCCACCACCATTGTGGCGACGATCGCGCCGATGATTCCCGCCCGTCCGATCCAGCGATCGATCAGATGCCAGCTCTGCCCAAAAACGTAGCCGACCAGAGAAAAAATCGCCGACCAGAGAATGCACCCGATCGCGTTAAAAGAGAGGAAGCGCAGATAAGGCAACCGCGCCGCGCCCGCCATGAACGGCATCAGCGCCCGGCCGAAATGGAGGAAATGCGCGAAGAGCACACTCCAGCCGCCGTAGCGGTGGAAGAACGCGTCCATCCTATCGAGCCGCTCCGGCCGCAACCAAAATTTCCCGCCGTGCCGCCACAGCCAGTCGCGTCCCAGCCGCCGGCCAAATTCATAGCCGATGCTGTCCCCCACGATCGCCGCCGCCGCCACCACCACGATGAGCACGCGCACGTCGAGCACCTCCTGGCCGGCAAGGAAACCGGTCACCATCACCATGCTCTCCCCCGGCATGAAAAAACCGAGGAAAGCCTGGCACTCCAGCATCACGATGAGGAAAACGATCACATAACCCCAGTTATCGAGGCGCAGGATCAAGTCGTTGAGGTGTTCGAGCATCGTGGCCAAGCGTCGAAGGTGCGCCAACCGTCCGGCTTGCGCGACCCCAAAGCAGGGGCCTCCCACAACTTCAGGCAAGACGTGACCCTCCGTACGCCTACGAGACTGTTGTGAAAAACGTTGAGAAGACCGGGAAGACGTCTTGTAGGGGCGGTCTGTGACGCGGAAAACGTGGATTGCAGTGAAGACGTGCAACAGGCGAACCTTCGTCTGGATGTCGTTAGGCCAGGGAGTATCGCTGCGTGCGAAGCTTGAGCTTTCACCCTAGTTGTACTATTCCTGACGGTTCGAGCTCGACGGGCCGCTACCGCCTCGATCTTGGTTGGGTCCATTTAATTCGCCCCCGGGTAGTTCAATCCCAAAATGGCAACTGCCGCCCGGGCGTTCAGTAGATAACGCGCTCCAAAGGGAAAAAATTTTGGCGCACCGGACGTTGCTGGTTTAAATCCTCCGATGCTCAAAACGGCGGAACGCGGTGCAACCAAGACTTCCGGTGCGCCTCCGCACGAGCGTTATCTGGAGGCGTTTCGTTGGATGCTACAAACGCGCATCCTGGAGGAAAAGCTGACCAGCCTCTACCGCGGTGGCATGATCACCGGCGGCGTTTACGTTGGACGCGGTCAGGAAGCGGTGAGCACAGCGTGCGGTTTGTTTTTGCAGAAGGGCGACGTGATGGCGCCGCTCATCCGCGACCAGGCGGCCCGCGCCACCTTCGGCGAGCCACTCTTAAATGTGACCCGCACCTACCTCGGCTCGCGCCAGGGGTCGATGCGCGGGCGCGACGGCAATATCCACCGCGGCTATCCCGAGGCCGGACAGATCGCGATGATCAGTCACCTCGGCGCCATGATTCCGGTCGTGGTCGGCAAACTGCTCGCCAAGCGGATGAAGGGGGAGAAAAATTTTGTCGGCCTGACAATGATCGGCGAAGGCGGCATGCAGACCGGCGCGACGCACGAAGGGATGAACATCGCGGCAGTGGAAAAGGTGCCGCTTGTCCTCGTGGCCTCGAATAATCACTTCGCCTACTCCACGCCTAACGATCGCGAATTTGCCTGCGCCCATCTGGTCGATCGCGCCCTGGCCTACGGCTACGAAGGCTACAAACTCGACGGCACCGACCTCGCCGCCTGCCTCGACGTAATCGGCGGCGCGGTCGCACGCGCCCGTGCTGGCGGTCCGCCGCAATTGGTCGTCGCTTCGCTCTTGCGTCTCTCAGGTCACGGCGAACACGACGACGCGAGCTACGTCCCGGCGGGGATGAAAAAGGAACGCTGGGCCCAGGATTGTGTCGCACTCACTGAGCAGTTGATCCTGAAGAACCGCTGGCTCGATGCCGAAACGCTCACGCAATGGCGCGCGGAAATTTCCGCCGAAGTGGACAAGGCAGTCGAGACCGCGCAGCGCGAAGCGGTGCCGGTGGGAAGTGAAGAAGATTGGTGCGCAGTGTCGACGCGCGCGCTGGTCGACCAAATTCCATGAGCGTCACTTACCTCGAGGCGATTCGTGAAGCGCAGGCGCATCTTTTGCGCGAGGACGAGCGTGTTTATCTCTACGGGCAGGATATCGCCGGAAAATTCGGCGGCGCCTTCAAGGCCACGAAGGGTTTGGCGGAGAAATTTTCCGGTCGCGTTCTGAACACACCGATCAGTGAGGACGCAATGGTCGGGACGGCGATCGGCGCAGCCATGGAAGGGATGCGGCCGATTGTCGAGATGCAGTTCGCCGATTTCTCCAGCATCGCGCTCAATCAAATCCTGAATAATGCCGGCACACAGTACTGGCGGACGAATATCCCCTGCCCAATCACCGTGCGGTTGCCCTCCGGCGGAACCAAGGGCAGCGGTCCCTTTCATAGCCAAAGCATGGAAGCGATCTATTCGCACTACCCGGGCCTGATCGTCGTCGCGCCGGCCACAGTGGAGGACGCCTATACGATGCTGATCGACGCCGTCGCGATCGATGATCCGGTCATCTACTGCGAGCACAAATATCTCTATTACCACCTCAAAGCGGACGCGCTCCCGAAAAACCGGCTGCCAATCGGGAAAGCGCGGGTCGTCAGGCCGGGACGCGATCTCAGCATCGTTACCTACAGCGCGATGGTGCACGAAGCGCTCGCGGTCGCGAGGGAGTTCAGCGCTGACGGAGTCGAGATCGAAGTGGTCGACCTGCGCAGTGTGAAGCCGCTCGATACCGATACCGTGCTCGCCTCGGTTGCGCGAACCGGACGACTGCTTTGCGTGGGCGAATCGTTCCCCTGGGGCGGCGCAACCGCAGAGATTATCGCCCGGGTCGCAACGGAGGGCTTCCATCTCCTCGACGCGGCGCCGGCACGGATCAACGCGAAGGACACGCCGATTCCGTATCATCCGAATCTCTGGAGCGAGCATCGCCCAAATGCGAAGTCGATCGCAGCGAAAGCCCGCCAGATTTTGGCCGAGTAATTTATGCCGAACATTCCAATTACCATGCCACAGCTCGGCGAATCAATGGCCGAGGCAACGATCGTCGCGATCAAGGTGCAGCCGGGCGAGAAGGTCGTGGCCGACCAGGAAATCATCGAAGTAGAGACGGACAAAGCCGTGATGGGCGTGACCACGCCCTGCCCTGGCAAGATCGCGAAGATCGATGCGGAGGTGAAGGGAGTTTACGCAGTCGGCGCGGTGCTGGGATACGTCGAGGCGAGTGAAGCGGACGCCGCCCGCTTCGTGAAGACCGCGCCCGAACCGCCCAAGGGCGAGATCGCGAAAGAGGCGCCCGATCGAAAGGAGGAACCCGCCAAAGCTGCGAAAACGGGGAACGGAAGCGGCTCGCATTTCCAAGTCGATGAAACCAGTCTGCCCCAGGTCGCGGCTGGTTCGCATTTCCAAGTCGACAAGGCCGGCGTTCTCCCCGTGCCTGCGAGCGCGAAAGGCGCCGGCTATTTCTCGCCGCGAGTAAAGGCGCGCATGGCCGAGCTGCAATTGACGCAGGCCGACCTGTCGGCAATCCAAGGGAGCGGAAACGCCGGACGCGTCACGATCAGAGATCTGGAAGCATTTCTCGGCAGCCTGGAAAAGCAAACCTCGGAAGACGCGAGCGCGATTCGTACCGGTGTGGCCGATGCGATGCGGCGCAGTTGGATGCGACCGCTCGCCACCGTGGGGGTCTCCGTCTGTCTCGATCCCGTGCTGCAGGATCGGAAGAAACGCGATCCAAAACCAGGTCCGGCTCTGTATGCTTTGCGCGCGCTTGCTTTGGCCTTGGCGGAAACGCCGAGTGCGGCGGCTCGTCTGATTGGCGGTCGTGCACTTCGCTCGGACTCAATCGATATCGGCGTCGCGGTGGAAGCGCAGGACGGGATCATGGTGCCGGTTATTCGTAACGCGGACAAAACTTCGCTTGCAGACCTGACGAGTCGTTACACCGAACTGGTCGATCTCGCCCGGCGCCGTCGCGTCACTTCCGAGATGACATCCGGCGGGATCGCTTCCGTTTCTAATTTCGGCACGTTCGGGCTCGACTGGGGGACACCCATTCCCCTCCCCGATCAAACGCTTCTGCTCGGGTTGGGCGCCGGCAAAAAGGCGCCCATGTGGAGCGAGGAAAAAAAGCAGTTTGTTCCGACGACCCAAGCCGAACTCACGCTCAGCTTCGACCACCGCAGCCTCGACGGCGGCGGTGCGGGGCGCCTATTGCAGCGTGTCGTCGAATTGTTAGGCGCGCCGGAAAAACTCTAGTGCTTCCGCGCGAGTCCTCCGGGGAGCACACGCGCCTCGTATGCTCCATCCGGTGCCTCGCCGGATGGCTCGCGCGGACAGAACGTTCGTTAGTCGCCTTGCGATTCCACGCGTGAGATGTTTGCGGCCGGGCGCCGCAAGCGGCACGCGAGGCGCGTGCGCTCCCCGGAACAGTCGCCACGCGTCTTGCGAAAAAGCGACCCGCCCTTAGGTTTAGTGCGCCCATGAATTACACCGCGACGATTGATCCCAGCATCACCATGCGTGAGCTGCTCGAGCAGTTTCCCGGCGCTCAGCGCGCGCTTTTCCGCCGCTATCACATCGGCGGTTGCGCGAGTTGCGGCTTCAGCCCGGAAGAGACGCTTGCCGGGGTTTGTGCACGGAATGAAAATCTCGATGTCGAGGACGTGAGCGATCATATTCTCGCTAGCGATGCGGCCGATCGGGCCATGCAAATCGAGCCCTTGGAATTGTCCCATCGTCTCGCAGCGGGCGAAACCATTCACCTCCTCGACATCCGGACCCGCGAGGAATTCGACGCCGTCAAGCTCCCCGGAGCTCACCTCTTCACCCAGGAATTCATGCAGGAAATTCTCGCCCACTGGTCACGCACTGACCTGCTTGTGATTTACGATCATCAAGGCGCGCGGAGCATGGATGCGGCCGCTTATTTTCAGGGGCACGGCTTCGAGCAGATTAGAAGTTTACGCGGCGGCATCGACGCCTGGAGCGCGGAGGTGGATCCGAAGCTGCCCCGCTATCACTTGGAGTAACCTGACGATGAGCGACGAACTGGAGAAACGCATCGAAGCTGCGGTAAAAAACCCGCAAAACCTTGGCGAAATGGAGAACGCCGACGCCATCGGCACGGTCGGGAGCGCCGATTGCGGCGATATGCTGCGGATGTGGGTGAAGTTTAAGGAGCAGGACGGCCGCAAAGTGATCGATCGCGCAACGTTTCAGACCTTCGGGTGCCAGACGGCCATTGCCGTCGCCAGCGTCGCGACGGAGATGCTCGCCGGCAAGACGGTAGATGAAGCGATGTCAATGTCGGGCGAAGAACTTGCAGCACCGCTGGGCCCGTTGCCACCGGTCAAAATCCATTGCGCGCAACTGGTCGAAGGCGCCTTGCGCTCCGCCCTGGGCGGCGAACCTGGCGAGGAGATTCATCCGCGACGAACGCGACTCGGGCGCCAACCTTGATGGAATCATTTGCCCCGCCACAGACCGGAAAGGGCAAACTGAAAATCGTCCTCGATTCCTAACTTAACGAACCTTTTGCCATGCACGAAAATACTGAATTCACCACCAAACGTGAAGTCGAAGCGATCCAGATCCCGAGCGGAACTAAAACGACCATTCCCGCCGGCACGCCCGGTGTCGTCACGCAAACCCTCGGCGGCAGCTACACCATTGCGACTTACCAGGGTCTCGCCCGTATCGCGGAGAAAGATCTCGATGCGATCGGATTGGAAAAGTCTGCGACCTCCAACGGCGAAAAGCCGGCCGGAGCCACGGGCGGACAGGTCGATGAGAAAGCGATTTGGGAACAACTGCGCCAATGCTATGACCCGGAAATCCCGGTCAACATCGTTGATCTCGGCTTGGTCTACGACTGCAAGCTGATCCAAAATCCGAGCGGAGGTTCAAAGGTTGAGGTCAAGATGACTCTCACCGCGCCCGGTTGCGGAATGGGACCCGCCATTGCCCACGACGCGCAAAGCAAAATCCTCAGCATCGAGGGAGTCGACGAAGCGGATGTGCAACTCGTCTGGGATCCGCCCTGGAACCAGAACATGATCAGCGAAGCCGGCCGAATGAAGCTTGGAATGATCTAGCGCGTGGGATCCTGCGCAAATATCGCTTAAGCCGCCGGAAGGCCCGCAGATTGCGGAAGCGATTGCAAGTGATGGAAGTTCGCCAACTTATTATGCGCACCGATCCAAGGCCCCAACGTTGACACGCGTTCTTCGCGTCATATAATCACGTCCCCTGCGCCTGCCATCGTCGGGATGGTACGTGTTGAAACTTACCTGCACGATTCTCATGCCTTCCACTCAAATCATTCTCACTGAAAACATCCCCGGCCTTGGCGCCGAGGCCGATGTCGTCAAAGTTCGCCGCGGTTATGCGCGGAATTTTCTTTTGCCCAGCGGCAAGGCCTACGAAGTGACACCGCGCACCATGCGCCAACTCGACATGCTGAAGGCGAAACGGGCCGAGCGCGAGGCGCGCGAATTGAACGAAGCCGAGGAACTGGCGCGTCGTATTGGCAAGCTCAAAGTCACATTCACTCTCCAAACAGGCCAGACAGGCAAGGCATTTGGCTCGATCACGGCGAATGATATTGCGGAGCGGCTGAAACAGGAGCTCAATCGCGACTTCGATCGTCATCTGCTCGGACTCGAGCATCCGATTAAGACCACCGGCGAACACGAGGTGCAGATCAAATTGCACCACGACGTGACGGCGAAATTTACCTTCAACGTGAAATCTGCCGAGGAACCTAAACCTGAAACGCCGGTCGAGGAGCCGGCGGAAAAACACCGCGGTCCGCGCAAACGCACCAAGTAAATGCCGAGAGATTCTCGAGGCTCGAGCAGAGCCGCAGAGAAAACTCGGAAAGAACCCGGAAACGGGTCCGGCCGAGAATGGCCCGGGCGAGGCGAGAACGGCGGGGGCCAGAAGCTCACAGCTTCTTCACCGGATATTCACCGCGCCCTCCCGCACAGCGTCGAAGCGGAGCAAGGCGTGCTCGGATCGATGCTCATCTCGCCCAAAGAAGCGATCGGTGAAGCGGTCGAGCAGATCAACGAAGACTATTTTTATATCCCGGCGCATCAGACGATTTACACCGCGCTGGTCGACCTTTGGAACTCCAATCAGGGCATCGACCTGATCACATTCACCCAAGTCCTGCGCGACCGGAACCTGCTCGAGACCGTCGGCGGCGCGCCGTTTGTCACCAGCCTCTTCGCTTTTGTCCCGACGGCGGCCAACGTCGGGTATTATCTCGACATCGTGCGCGACAAATACGTCCTGCGCCAAATCATCGCCGCCTGCACCGAGGGCGCGCGCCGTTCCTACGAGGAGCAGGACGAAGTCGACAACCTGCTCGACGAAGTGGAGCAGAAAATCTACGCGGTGGGCGAAGACCGCTTCAAGGGCCAAAGCCTGACGATGAAGGATCAGGTCATGGACGCGATCGAAGCGATCGAGAAACTCTGGGAGCAAAAGGGCAGCCTGACCGGGCTCGCGACCGGCTTCGTCGAGTTCGATCGCATGACCAGCGGCCTGCATCCCTCCGAGATGATCGTGATCGCAGCCCGGCCGAGCATGGGCAAAACGGCATTTGTCATGAACATCGTCGAGCATGTCTCGGTACACGAGAAAAGACCGGTCGCCGTTTTCAGCCTTGAAATGAGCAGCCAGCAGCTTGTGCAACGCATGCTTTGCTCCGGTGCGCGGGTCAATCTTCGCAAGGCGCGCGATGGCTTCCTCGCCGACAGCGATTTCGACAAGCTGACCACGGCCGCGGCGAAATTGGCCGAGGCCGAGATCTACATCGATGACACGCCGGGTCTCACCATTCTGGAGCTACGGGCCAAGGCTCGCCGGCTCAAATCAAAACACGATGTCGGATTGATCGTGATTGATTATTTACAGCTTCTGCGCTCGACCTCGCGGCGCGGACAGGACAATCGGCAGATTGAGATTTCGGAAATCTCCGCCGGCATCAAGGGGCTTGCCAAGGAACTAAGCATTCCGATTATCGTTGCGGCTCAGCTCAATCGAAATCCGGAAAACCGGACCGGCGACAGCAAAGGCCGGCCGCGCCTGAGCGACTTGCGTGAGTCGGGCAGCATCGAACAGGATGCCGATCTCGTTGGACTCCTCGTCAGACAAGAATATTACGCCGACACCGAAGAAGAAAAAGACGAAACCGAAGGCAAAGCGGACCTGATCATCGCCAAGCAGCGCAACGGCCCGACGGGCGATGTCTCGCTCACCTTCCGCAAGGAATTCACCCGCTTCGAAGACCGCGCCCGCGAGGAACGCGAGCCGCTTTAACCCAAAGATCGCGCGGCCTCGACCACGTGCTGCGCGTCGATCCCCAACTCTTTCATCACCTCATTCCCCGGCGCGCTCATGCCGAAGCGATGGAGGCCGATGATTTTCCCGTCGAGCCCGACATATTGCGACCAGATCTCTGGCACACCCGCCTCGATCGCCACCCGCTTTCTGCATTCGTTAGGCAAGACTTCTTCGCGATAACTTTCCGGCTGTCGCGCGAAACGCTCGAAGCAGGGCATTGAAACGACCCGTGTCCCCCCACCCAGCTCTTTCGCAGCCGCCATAGCGTGCTGCAACTCGCTTCCGCAGGATAACAAGATCAGATCGAGCTTACCGCTTTCCTTCTTCGCGATGTACCCGCCACGGAGAACCCCTTCGCGTCGTTGCTGTGCGCCGATCTCATTCAGCATCGGCACCGCCTGGCGCGTGAGCGCGAGCAGCGTCGGCCCATCCGTGCGCTCGACCGCGGCAACGAAAGCACCGGCCGTCTCCTCCGGATCGGCCGGCCGGACAACATCGATCTGCGGCATCACGCGCACGCTCGCCACCGTCTCGACCGGCTCGTGTGTCGGTCCATCCTCGCCCACCCCAATCGAATCATGGGTGAAAATGTAGATGTTCGGCAGCTTCGAGAGCGCGGCCAGCCGGATGGAAGCGCGGCAGTAGTCTGTGAAGACGAGAAACGTCGCGCCCGAAGCGCGAAAGAGGCCGTGATAACTGACGCCGTTCATGATCGCGCACATCCCGTGTTCGCGAATGCCGAAATGAATGTTACGCCCGCCTGGGGTCGTGCGGGTGAAGTCACCACCGTCCTTGATATAGTTGAGGGTCGACCCGTGCAGATCGGCACTGCCGCTGATCAATAACGGCAACGCCTGCGCGAGCGGCTGGAGCGCTTCGCTTCCCGCCTTGCGGGTCGCAAGTTTGGCGTCGTTAGGGAAATTCGGGATCTTGTTGAGAAGATCGGCCGGCACTTTGCGGTTCAGCGCGTCATCCAGCATCTGTGCCTTGTCGGCATTCTTCTTCCGCCAGTCATAATAGGTTTTTTCCCAGCGTTCGTATTCCGCAAGCAAATCCGTTTTGTGCTGCGCGAAGTATTCGCGCACGTCGTCAGAGACGAAATAATGCTCCTCAGGCAGGCCGAGACCCTTACGCGCGGCCTCGGCGAATTTCGCGCCGCCTTCACCGTGCGCCTTCGATGTGCCGGCCACTTCGGGAATCCCCTTCCCAATGAGAGTGTGGGCAATGATCATCTGCGGTTTCGCGTTGTTGCGCTCCCTCGCGATGTTGAGCGCATCGAGGAACGCCTGCATGTCCTGGCCGTCGATTTCCTGCACGTCGAACCCGTAGGCGCGGAAACGCATGCCGGTATCCTCGCTCTGCGTTTCCTTGGCCATCGCGTCGAGGGTGACGGCGTTGGAGTCGTAGATCAGGATCAAGTTATCGAGCCCGAAATGGCCCGCGAAGGCGCTCGCTTCCGCCGAGACGCCTTCCTGCAGACAGCCATCGCCGGCGAGGCAAATGACGTGCTGGTCAAAGATGCGATGTTCGGCGGTGTTGAAGCGCGCCGCGGCCATTTTGCAGGCCATGGCGATGCCGACCGCATTGCCCACGCCCTGGCCCAACGGACCGGTCGTGCATTCGACGCCGGGGGTTTCCATGAATTCTGGATGCCCCGGCGTCTTGCTGTGCAGTTGCCGGAAGCGCTTGATCTCCGCCATCGGCAAATCGAACCCGCCCAGGTGCAGCCAGGCGTAGAGGAACATGCTGCCATGCCCGGCGGAGAGAACAAAGTAATCGCGATTGATCCAACGCGGCTGATCCGGGTTATGCCGGAGCGCGTAGCCGTAAAGCACCGCGCCCATCTCGGCGCAGCCCAACGGCAAACCAAGATGGCCGGATTGAGAGGCGTGGACGGCATCGATGCAGAGACCGCGGGCCTGATCCGCCGCGCGCGAGAGGACTTCGAGATTCAAGCTCATGGCGCCAGCTTATATGCGTAAGCGGCCGCGATAAAAGCAGAGAGTTTTTCGGAAACATGGGGCCCAATATCGAAATCCGAAACAATTCCGAAATTCAAATGAACAAAATCTGCAAACCGGGAACAACGCTGCGAGATCGTTTTCGGGTTTTGGTCATTCCTTCGAGCCTCGAATTTCGAATTTCCGCGGCGAGCCGCGGCCTTATTTCTTCGGCGAGGACCGGGGACCAGCCGACGCGGTCGGCACCTTCGTTGGAGCTGGCTTCAGACTGAAGGTCCAGTGCGCCTCGGCTTTCTTCCCGGCGATCTTCGCTTCCACGATCACGGTGCAGGAATCGCCGTGCAGCGGCTGCGTTACCTGATAGGAGATCGTCTGGGTCGCCGCGTCGTATTTCGAAGGGACGAGCCCAAGACCGCTCACCCGCATTTTCACCGAGCCCGCATCGACCCCCCCGATCGCGCCGAGGTTGGCCCTGATCAACGGTTTCGAACTGGCGGTCGACCCGTCGGCTGGCTCTGGCTGCAGACTGTAGGTCGGGATTTCCTCGACCGGGACGCTCCCGCCGCTCGAGGAGCCGCCGAAGTTGATTGCATTCTCAAACACCTTCGGCTTGTTCCCCTCGATCATGTAGCGGCCCAACGAATCGTTCGGCGTACCATAAGTCAGCTTCTGGCCATAGACGGTGAAGACCGCCTCGAAGCGCGCCGCCTTGATGGCTTCCTTGACCCGCTCGTTGTAATAGCCGAACGGCACCGCAAAGCAGTTAACCTTGATGCCAAGCTTTTGCTCGAGCGTGGCCTTCGAGCCGGCCACTTCCTCATTGAGCCAAGCGGTGTATTCCTCAGGATTGAGTTTGCGCTTCGTCACTTTGTCGTAGGGCTTGCGCAAATCCTGGTGGGTCTCGCTGTGCGCCTCGATATCAACACCGGCATCGCGCATCTCGGCCAGTTGCTCCCAGCTCATCGCCGCGCCGCCGCCGAATTTTCCGCCTCTGATGCCCTCGGTGTAAATGAAGAGGGTAAAGGGATAGCCGAATTTTTTCAGGATCGGCCAGGCGACTTCGTAGCCAGTCTTCCATCCGTCATCGATCGTGATAATGGCCGCGCGGGACGGGATGTTCTTCTCGCCGCGTTTCCAGGCCAGAAAATCCTGCATGCTGATGACCGCGATTTTTTTGTCCTTCAACTCCTGCATCTGGGCCTCGAATGCCTCCGGCGTGATCTCGGTATCGGGTCGGTGGATCGTTTTTTCGAAGCGGTGATAGCCAAATACAACCACCTCCGCGGCCTGGTCGATCACCGGTTTGGCGGGCGTCGGTGCCGGCGTCGGCGTTGCGACCACGGCCACCGTCGGCGCGGGGCTTGGGGTCGGGGTCGCCTTCGCCTTGAAAGCGAAGCTCCCCTTTTTGCAGCCGCCCAAAGCGAGCCCGCAAAGCAGCAAGATAATCGTGAGAAGGTTGCGCATAGATCGAATCGTAGCCATCGAGTGCGACCGCGGAAAAAACAAGCGATTTTCGCTCCCTCCAACCGGGGATTCATTTTAGACGGGCTTACCCTTTACCCGGCACGCTATTGGCTCTATCAACTTTGATGCAGCGTCTGATCAGTGCAACCGCCCTGGCCGCCCTCGCCCTCACTTTTTTTTTGGGCGGCTGCGAAACGGTCGCGACAAACTCCAGCCACACCTTTGGCACGGTCGTGGTCGATGCCGGCCATGGCGGGAAGGACAGCGGCGCCTTGCGTCGTTATAGCCCGCCGGAAAAAGCGGTTGCGCTCGATGTTGCCCTGCGGGTTGATCGCAAGCTGCGCGAGTCGCAGCTCAAGACCGTACTCACTCGCTCGAACGACACGTTCGTCCCGCTCGACAGCCGGGTGGCGATCGGGAACGAACAGAAGAATTCGATCTTCGTCAGCATTCATTTCAACGACTCGCGTCGACGCGGCGTGGAGGGAGTCGAAACCTACTACCATTCGCCCTATGCTTACGATCTCGCCGAAGCGATTGAACGCAGCCTTTCTTCCCTGCCGGAGACGACGAATCGCGGCGTGCACACCGCGCGCTTCCGCGTCCTGCGCAATGCGGTTTATCCCTCGGTGCTGGTGGAATGCGGTTACCTGAGCAATCGCTCCGAAGGCCGGGAGGTGGCGAGCGCCGCGTATCGAGAGAAACTCGCGGACAAAATCGCCGAGGCGATCGTTGACTATCGCTACGGCGAAGGCACCTATCGACGGCATTCGGCAGTGGCCGCGCGCAGCGGTGGAGGAGGCGGCGGCGCATCGTTTCAGCCGGATGACCGCTAGAACTCGATTCCGCGCGCCTCGCGTCCGAGCGCGGCGAGCAGGATGAGGACAAGGAAAACGGCCAGGGTCACGCACGCCATGGTGAGCGCGTAATCGGGCTGGCCATTTGGCCGGACAAAATGCTCCGCCAGTTTCGCCTGTAGCATCGCGGCGTTGGCGGAAAAGAAATTTCCCAACTGGTAAACGACGCCCGGGAACGTCCCACGCCAGGCTGGCGGCGAAAGTTCGTTCAAGTGCACCGGCACCACGCCCCACGCGCCCTGCACCATGAATTGCATAAAGAATCCACCGGCAATAAGGAGCGAAAGCGTCGGCGAAAAAATCCATGCCGGAATAAGCAGAATCCCGAACACCGCCGCGAGGATGATGGTGCGACGCCGTCCCCAGTTCTGTGAGAAATGACCAAGCAAAGTTCCACCGCAAATCGCGCCCAGATTGTAAACGATCGCGATCGAGGCGGTTTGATCGACGGAGAGGCCGCGCTGCTTTTGCAAAAATGTCGGGTAGAGATCCTGCGTGCCGTGCGACATGTAATTAAACGCCGTCATCAGGAGCACGGCATAGAGGAAGAGCCTCCAGTGCTCCCGGATGAAGCGCCCCATGCCTAACGACGGCCGCGCCGCGCGCCGATGTTTTTCCCAGACGGCTGATTCCGGGACGTGGGCCCGAATGTAAACGACGAGCACTGCCGGCAGCGCACCAACGACGAAAAGCGCGCGCCAGCCAAAATGCGGAAAGACCGTCCAGTAAACCACCGCCGCGAGAAGAAAACCAAACGAGTAACCCTGCTGCAAAATTCCCGAGGCGAGGCCGCGCGCCTTTGGCGGCAGCGCCTCCATTGTGAGCGACGCGCCCAGGCCCCATTCGCCGCCCATACCGATGCCGTAGAGCGCGCGGAAGATCAGGAAAACGGTGTAGTTGGGCGAAAACGCCGTCAGCAGTTCCATCAGCGAATAAAAAATGATGTCGATCATGAGCGGGATCCGTCGCCCGAAGCGATCGCCTAACAATCCGAAAATCAACGCGCCGAGCGGTCGCATCATGAGGGTGAGGGTGATGGCAAACGTCACCTGGACGATCGAGACCGAGAAATCGGCGGAAACATTCCGCACGACAAAGGTGAGAAGAAAGAAATCGAGGGCGTCGAGCGTCCAGCCAAGGAAGCAGGCGATAAAGGTCTTGCGCTGCACCTGGTTGAGCGAGCGATAAATCTGGATCGCTTCCACAACTTCGACCCTAAAACCGGCCGCACCCCCAAGGAAGGCAATTGTAGGGCGGGCGCTTCGCCTGTCGCATGTGATCTCCACCGACCGAGAACATATCGACGCATCATGATACGTTAATTTGTTAGTTGCCGAGCCCGCGCCACTGCTCTTAAATTGCCGCTCCGCCGTGAACACCGTTTTCGACCATCCACTCGCCGGCCTGCTCCGCCGACGCATCGTTATTCTCGATGGCGCGATGGGGACCATGGTGCAGCAGTATCAACTTTCGGAGGAACAGTTTCGCGGCGCGCGCTTCGCCCAGCACGCGGCGAAATATCTCAAAGGCAATCTCGAACTCCTCCAACTCACCAGGCCTGAGGTGATCGAAGAGATTCACACCCGCTATCTCGAGGCCGGCGCCGACATTATCGAGACGAACACCTTCAGCGCCACGACCATCGGGCAACACGATTTTCTTTTCGCTGGCCAACCACCTAACGGGCGGAAGGACGCGGAATTCTTCGACGAGGTCGTAGACGACAATGAGCTGGGTACCCTCGTCCACGAAATGAACGTCGCGGCGGCCAAGGTCGCGCGCACCGCGGCCGACCGGGTCGCGAATCAGACCGGCCAGGCAAGATTCGTCGCGGGTTCGTTAGGCCCGCTCCCCGTTACCGCCTCGCTCTCGCCGGATGTGAACGATCCCGGGTTTCGCGCCGTCACCTTCGAACAGGTGCGACGCGCCTACAAACAACAGGTGCGCGGTTTGCTCGAAGGTGGGGTCGACCTGCTCTTCGTCGAGACGATCTTCGACACCTTGAACGCAAAGGCAGCGATCTTTGCCATCACTGAAGTTTTCGAGGAACTGGGGAGCAAAGCACCGCTGCTGATTTCCGGCACGATCACTGATCTCTCGGGGCGAACGCTTACCGGTCAGACGGTCGGCGCATTTCTTACCTCCATCCTGCACGCTGAACCGCTCGTGGTCGGATTGAACTGCGCGCTCGGTCCCGCCGAGATGCGGCCACACGTCGAAGAGATGGCTCGACTCGCGCCTTGCTTCACCAGCGCCTATCCGAATGCCGGTCTGCCCGATCCGCTCTCGCCAACGGGATTCCCGGAAACACCGGAGTCGATGGCCCCGCAGTTGCGCGAATGGGCGGCAAGTGGCTGGCTCAATATCATCGGTGGATGTTGCGGCACGACGCCGGATCACATCCGCGCGATTGCGGAAGCGGTACGCGATTGTCCGCCGCGAAAGCTGGCAAGCTGGGAGCGGCCTTTGCGTCCCGACGGCCGCGAAGCAGAAGATCCGGGCGCAAAAACCCCTCCCACCTTGCATCTCGCGGGGCTCGAAGCGCTCGATGTCACGTCCGATTTCGGGTTCCTCGTCATCGGCGAACGAACCAACATCACGGGCTCGCCAAGGTTCTCCAAGTTGATTCTGGCCGGCGACTTCGAAGCCGCGCTGGCGGTGGCCCGGCATCAGGTCGACGGCGGCGCCAACATTCTCGACGTCAACATGGACGAGGGCATGATCGACTCGGAAGCCGTCATGACGCGCTTCCTGCGCCTGATCGGGAGCGAACCCGACATCACCCGCCTGCCGATCATGATCGACAGCTCGAAATGGAGCGTGATCGAGGCCGGCCTGCGCTGCATCCAAGGCAAAGGCGTGGTGAACTCGATCTCGCTCAAGGCCGGCGAGGAGGAATTCTTGCGCCAGGCCGGGCTCGTCAGGCGCTACGGCGCTGCGGTCATTGTCATGGCCTTCGATGAGCGTGGCCAGGCCGACACCTTTGCGCGCAAAATAGAGATCTGCACCCGGGCCTATCGCCTCCTCACCGAGCAGCTCGATTTTCCGCCTAACGACATCATCTTTGATCCCAACATCCTGACGATCGCAACCGGGATCGAAGAGCACAACGAATACGCCAACGCTTTCATCGAAGCGACCCGCTGGATCAAGGCGAACCTGCCAGGCGCGCGAGTGAGCGGCGGGGTAAGCAACATTTCGTTTTCCTTTCGCGGCAACAACACGGTGCGCGAAGCGATGCACTCGGCGTTTCTCTATCACGCCATCCGCGCCGGACTCGACATGGCGATCGTGAACGCGGGGCAGCTCGCGGTTTACGAGGAGATCGACCCGGAACTCCGGAACCTGGCGGAGGACGCGCTCTTCAACCGGCGTCCCGATGCGACCGAGCGGCTGGTGGATTTCGCCGAAACCGTGAAGTCGAAAGGCAAAGTCGCGGCAAAGGATGAAACCTGGCGCTTAGCGACGGTCGAGGAACGGCTCTCGCACGCCCTCGTCAAAGGCATCGTCGATTACATCGAAGCCGACACGGAAGAGGCCCGACAGAAAGCTGCGCGCCCGCTCGATGTGATTGAAGGACCGCTCATGGCGGGCATGAGCGTCGTCGGTGATTTGTTCGGATCGGGGAAAATGTTCCTGCCACAAGTCGTGAAGAGCGCGCGGGTGATGAAGAAGGCGGTCGCTCATCTTCTGCCGTTCATGGAAGCGGAAAAGGCGGAGGGCGCGAAACCGCAGGGTCGGATCGTGATGGCGACCGTGAAGGGCGACGTGCACGACATCGGCAAGAACATCGTCGGAATCGTCCTGCAATGTAACAACTACGAGGTGATCGATCTCGGCGTGATGGTGCCAGCAGACAAGATTCTCGAGACCGCGCGCGCGCGGCAGGCGGACATCATCGGACTGAGTGGACTCATCACGCCATCACTCGATGAAATGGTGCACGTCGCGCAGGAAATGGAGCGCCAGGAATTTCGTCTGCCCTTGCTGATCGGTGGCGCGACCACGAGCCGGGCGCATACCGCGGTGAAAATCGCGCCGCACTATCGGGAGAGCGTGGTCCACGTGCACGACGCATCGCGTGCCGTGGGTGTGGTGAGCACGCTTTTGAATCCCGATGCCAGACTAAAGTTCAACGTGACAATGCGGAGCGATTACGAGCGGCTGCGGAAAGACCACGCTGATCGCTCCCGCGAGAAAAAAATGCTCGCGCTCGGGCAGGCGCAGGCTAATCGCCTACCGATCGACTGGAGCAGCTATCAACCGCCGGTGCCGGAATTCTTAGGGGTGCGCGTGATGACAAGCGACTTGGATGCCGACGCTCTCGCAGTATCACTCGCAACACTGGTCGAGTACATCGATTGGTCGCCGTTCTTTCATGCCTGGGAGTTACGTGGACGCTACCCTGCGATCCTGAACGACGAAGTCGTTGGGAAACAGGCGCGGGAGTTGTTTGCCGACGCGCAAGAATTGCTTGAACGAATCGTTTCGGCAAAACTGCTCACGGTGCGCGGAGTATACGGCTTCTGGCCCGCCAACTCGTTAGGCGATGATGTTGAGATTTATCGGGACGACTCGCGCTCCGGACTAATCAACCGCTTTCATTTCCTCCGGCAGCAGATGCAGAAACCGGCCGGACAACCGAACTATTGCCTGGCGGACTTCGTTGCACCGAAGGATTCCGGGATCCGAGACTACCTGGGTGGATTCGCCGTCACGGCCGGAATCGGTGCGGATGAACTGGCGAAGCAATTCCAGTCGGAGCAGGACGATTACAGCGCGATCATGACCAAGGCGCTGGCCGATCGACTGGCGGAAGCGTTCGCTGAATTTCTGCACCGCGAAGCACGGATAGCCTGGGGCTTTGGCAAGAGCGAGAGCGTGATGAAAGAGGATCTCATCCGCGAGCGATACCGCGGCATTCGGCCCGCGCCCGGTTACCCGGCTTCGCCCGATCATGTGGAGAAACGGACGCTCTTTGGCCTTCTTCAGGCGAAGCAAAACACCGGCATCACCCTGACAGAGTCGTTTGCCATGCATCCGGGCGCGAGCGTGAGCGGCCTCTATTTTTCGCACCCGGAATCCCGTTACTTCGCGGTCGGAAAAATCGAGCGCGATCAGGCGCGCGATTATGCGGTGCGCAAAGGCGCATCGCTAGGCGAGATCGAGAAATGGCTTTCGCCGAACCTGAACTACCAGACCGAAGGTTGATACGGCGCGGGTCTTCCGGGGGACGATCTCCACCTAACGAGTGTCTTCGACCCAGCTGACGATCTCGTAGTTGTTAATGAGTCCCCTGCCCGCCAGTGCTTCGTCGTAATGCAGGTTTGTCACCCCGGTCATCGCCACGGTCTTTCCCACGATGGACCCAAAGACATGGCCGCTATTCCCGCCGCCGTTTACAGTGACGTCGTAGCCCGGAGCGTAAACCGCCGCTGTAATCTGGCCGTTACCGCCGAGATTCACGTGCGGCGTTACATTGCCCGTCGGTTGCACCCCGTAGAGAAGTAGGTCAGCCGGCTGGTTTGCGGGGTTTAGCATGCCCTTGCCACCAATATCGACGTTCCCCTGGAAATAGATCTTCGCTTGCACGCCGTCGCCAAGAATGATTTGCGAAGTTCCCGCGACTGAGATGTCGCCGGTGACATAGATTTCGATGTAGGTCGGGCTTCCATCCGGGCTGCCGGCGATCGTCAGCGTCTGGCTGCCGCTGATCGAGATCCCGCTCAAACGGTATCGCGAAGAAGCAGAGCCCTGGGTCGCGCTCGCGGTAAGGGTGGCGTTTCCGTTAACAGCGGAAGGTGTTGGATTAATCGAGAGCCAATCCGGTTCGCCAATCGGAATCGGGTCCTGATAGAAGTCGGTTCGCTGGACCCCGGTCACGTTGGCTACGCCAGTGACTGTTCCCGAGTTGGTGGCAACATCTCCATACACGTGGGCGTTGCCGGCCTGGATCAAGTCGCCGTCTGTGGCGATGTTTCCGTTCTCCTGACGCTTTGTCGCGTCGTAGAGACCATTGGTGGACTTCGTCGGATCGGTGGAATTGTAACTGTCGACGACAATATTTTGATTGTTCAGGTTAAGCGTGCCGACGGAAAAGATGGCTTGCCCAAAGGAGGAGAGCGGCGCCACGACCGCCTCGACCCGCCGCGAAGCGTGCGGTGCGTTCGTTTCGCTGGTAAAGAGGTCATCGATGAACCGCTGCACACGCAGGGTCAGCTTGCGCAGTTGGTTATCCTGCTTGTTAAAGGCGACTCGTGGCGGTCCGGTCAGCGGCATGCTGCCGAGTGTTCGCACGCGGTAGTATTGCCAGCCGTTGGCAGGATCGATCAGGTTCGCCGGAGCGTCTACGTCTACTTCTATGGTCATCGGTGTGCTGGCGAGTCCGGCGTTCGGAATGGTCGTTAGGCCGTGGCTGATCACGCCGTTGCCCGGAGTATTGGTCCAGCCATCCCAGGCGTGATTGGGAGCGGGATAGAGCGATTTGCGCAACTCCACTACGGCGAGGTCGATTCCCGATTCCGCGGCAATCAACGACTCCTGCCATGCGGCGGCCTGCATTCCGACCTGGAATCGTCCGGAGACCGCGCGGAGCACTTCAGTTGCGAAGAGCGAAAGGATGGCGATGATGAACACTGTCCAGAGCAGGACGCTGCCACTCTCCTCAGAATACCGGCTTCGTTGCATCAGTAGACGCTGCTTCCGGTATCGGCACGTGTGTTCCGAAGTAAGGTGGTGTTATAGACCGCAGTCGCGTCGATCACGGTCTGCGAGGGGCCGCCGGAAACAAAGGTCGGGTTAAAGGTGATCCGGGTCGTCACGACCTTGCCGAGGTCAATCACGTCGAAATTAAAGTTGGCCACATTCTCGGCGATCGCGGCCGGAGCGGCCGAATCCTGTCGCCGATAGATTGTACCGTTAAACAGGTAGTAGCGGATTTGGACAACGCTGTCGCTGCTCCCGTAATATACGCCGCCTTCGCCGTCGAGTTGCGGGGTCTGCGGATTGCCCTCGGCATCGTAATAGGCAGGGATAGAAATCGTCGTGTCGTTTGCGGTCGACTCAACGCTAAGCGCGCGGCGCAAATCCAGCGCGAGGTAATCGGAAATTCGCATCGCATCAGTGTGATTGGTCGCGAAATCGGTCGTGGCGGCAAAATTTCGCTCCAAGCTGGTGAAGCCCATGATCAGAGCCAGACTGACGGCGCTAAAGATGGACATTGAGATCATGGTCTCGGCGAGCAGGTAACCGCCTCTCGAGGATTGCTGCGGCATTATCATTTTGCCACCCCTCCCTTGGCCAGAATCGCAACGATCTGGTGCGAAACCGACCGACTATTAGGCGCGCCGGTATAGCTTACCGTCCAGATCACTTTGACCGCGTTCTCTGCCAGCAAGTCGGGGTCTTGATTGACAATTGTCGCCGTGCCATTGCTGCGCGTGAGCTCCGTGTTACCGACGCTGGTACTCCCGTAGGGAACCACGATCAAGGTCTCGACGAGATTCTTGAGTTGGGCGCTGCCCGAGACATCGGCATCCAGAAGATTATCGTGCAGCCAGTTAACATCCGTCACCTCATGCCAATTGGCGATCCGCATCGATTCCATTCGCTGTTGCAGAACCTGGCTGGCAGCGATGAATTCCTTGGCACACCGAATCGTGTCCATTGTGGCCATGTTCATCGTGAAAAGAGACCCGAGAAACATGGCCGCGATGGAGGCCGCGATGATCGTCTCGATCAAGGTATAACCGCTGCAAGCGGGATGGCGTGGAACACGCATACAGGATGCTTAGAAGCAAGAGAAGTGCCGGTGCTATAATTTCTATAATTTCTTCCCAGGTTAAAAATGAATTCCGCCCGTCTAAGCGGCTGTGGCCGTGGCTAGTGCGTGCTTCGGGCAGCCAGTGTCGCCTGAGCACGAAGCAGATCGTGCAGTGTCAGGATGCCGGCCGGCTTGTCGCCAGCTTCCAGGACGGCGAAGCCCCCGGGCGCCTCAATGAGCAGACGTGCGACTTCGCCGATCGTCAGGCTGCGCCGGAAGGTCGCGGCCTGTTCTAGGACGGGTGCCCGATTCTCCCTGATCGCGCCTTCGGCTTCGTCACGTGTCAGGCAGCCGATCAGCTTTTCGCCTTCCACCACAGGGAAGCGCTTAAATTGATTCTTCTCGAGGACTGATTTCAGATTTTCCGGCGCCAGGTTGTTGATGATCACCGGTCGAAAATTTGCGATTGCAGAAACGGGATACGCCTGCCAACTGCGCAAGTCGCGCGGCGGAATGACGTGCACGAGAACGATCCCGTCCTGGGAAAGAACCTCGTCGTAGAAATTGTGCGTCGTCAGGCCGCGCGAGATCGCTTCGCTGACCAACGCGCCCAGCATAAGCGCAGGAACAAGCGCAAACTGATGCGTCATTTCAAAGACAATCAGGATGGAAGTGAACGGTGCCCTAACGACTGCACTAAGGCAGGCGCTCATTCCAATAATTGCGAGGAGGGTGTGGTCGTCGCCCGTCAAAGGGATGGCGAGCGCGGCCAAACCAGCAAGCGTTCCGCCGGCAGCGGCGCCAAGAAAAAGGAGTGGCGCGAAGATGCCGCCACACCCGCCCCAGCCGTAACAGGCCACGGTCGAGATCCACTTGGCGAGAAGCAGGACCGCGATTACGAGCCATGGAATCCGGCCGTGAAGCATGGCGGACAAATCGTCGTAGCCCAGACCAAAGACCCCGAGACGCCCTGACCAGAGAAACACACTCACGCCGAGCAACCAGACGGTCAGTCCGCCCAGGAGCGGATGCATCCAGCGCGGGAGTCCATTCCATTTCTTGGAAAGAACGCGGAGGTGCATCGTGGCACGTTGGAATCCAATGCCGACGAGAGAAGCGAAGGCAGCCGCAAGAGGGACGCCAGCGTAAACCTGCCAGGTCGTGTTCTCGATCTGCGGCAGAACGAACGCCGGGTTTTTGCCGATAATCGCGTGCACGGTGAACGCGCCGAGAACCGAAGCAAGGATGATGCTGCCGATGAGCGGACTGTTGAGATCCTGCACAATCTCCTCAAGCACGAAGGTGATCGACGCCAAAGGAGTATTGAACGCCGCCGCCAGACCTGCCGCAGCACCCGCTGCTGCTGGGCGCCGCCGACGCTGCTTGGGAATGCCCAGAACGCCGCTCAACTCAGAAGCGACCCCGCCGGCGATGTGCACCGAAGGTCCTTCGCGACCAAGGCTCATCCCGCCGCCGACGTGGAGCAGACCAGCGACAAATTTCACCAGCACGGTCTTCATCCTGACGAGTCCGAAATCCTCCCAAAAGGCGAACTTGAGCTGCGGGATGCCGCTCCCAGCCGCTCCCGGATCAACCCGGCCCATGAGCCAGCCCCCACCTAAAGAACAGAAAACAACGACGGCCAGCGTGCCGATGAGAAAGACGGTGAGCGTGCGATGGGAAAGTGCGACGAAAGTCGAGAGGTAGATCCAGCTAATTCCCAACTCGAAAACGACAGCGGCCAATCCGCCCGCCAATCCGTAGATTCCAGTGAGAAGAATCGAGCGGCTGGATTCCGGAAGGCGCTGAAATTGCCGAAGAAAAAAGGACACGGCTGCCTGCCACTAAACCCGAGGATTCGGGTTTGGCACGGAGTTTTCTGGGCTTCGACACCGACCGTCCGACAAGAGGACGGATGAGAAAGAGGGATCTGCGATCGAGACGCAGACCCGCGTCGGGCAGTACAGAAGGCCTACAGCACGGAATTCGGATCGACGCTCGTAATCAGCATCGTGCCGGCTTCATCTGGCGAGATCTCATCCGTCTCCGCCACGGTCGCATCGGGCGCGGGCCAGACGACATTCCAGGCGAGGTGCAGCTTCTCGAGAGTCCAGATGCAGTAGCGGGTGAAATCGAATTCCCACCATTTCAAGCCGTGCGCGGCGCAGCGGGGTTTGGCGTGATGGTTGTTGTGATAGCCTTCGCCGAGCGCGCCGAGACCAATCCAGAAGTTGTTCTTGCTCTCGTCGGAGGTCTCGAAGTTGCGATAGCCGAACTGCTTCATGTGGCAGATGGAGTTCACCGCCCAGGTGCAGTTGTAAATGATCAACATCGGCACGTAGAGACACCAAAGGAGACCGGCGAGACCGAAAGCGGCGAAAAGAGTTCCCGCCATGAGGAGATGCGGAATGACGTAGAGTGCGGAATTTTCCCAGAGTTTGCAGTACCAGATCTTGCGCACGTCGGCCGCGTACCGGAGAGAGCGCTCGCGAAAAGAGCGTGGCTTGCGGATCAGCCACATCATGTGGGCGTAAGGGAACCCATGCCGCGGACTGTGGATGTCCTCTTCGGTGTCGGATTTCAAATGATGAAACCGATGGTCGCCGACCCAGGTGACCGGATCGCCCGCCAGACCGATGGCGGAACCGGTGGCAAAGAAAAATTTCAGCCAACCCGGCATCTCAAAACCGCGGTGGGTCAGATAACGATGCAAATAAAGCGTCGTGCCGAGACCGAGCCAGAGATAAATCCCGCACATGACCGGCAGATAGTAGAGTTGGAAGTGCGTCCAGAGAGCCGCGATCCCAAGGAGTTGCAACACGACGAGGATCGTGAAAATGGCAATATTGATTTTTTCGTTTTTGAACATAGCGAGGCGAAGAGCAGATTGCCGCCGGTCGGAGAGAAAGCGCAGCTTCGTCGGTAACTGGCTTCAGGGCAAGCCGTTTTTGCCAGAGAGTGCGGCGATGCTTTTCGTTAGGCCAAATATTGCCGGCTCCAGGAGAAGGATCGTGTTCCTCGGGGCAAAGGCAGATTTCCGGATGCGAACCGCAGCGCGGCGTGGTAAACATCGCGCAGACTCGGCAATCGCGGGGTGTAGCTTAGCTTGGTAGAGCGCCTGGTTTGGGACCAGGAGGTCGCAGGTTCAAATCCTGTCACCCCGATTGCCAGACTCCGATGATGCGATGAAATTTTTCCTGCCGCCGCTTCTTGCGCTGATCGTCGCTGCCGGGGCAATTGTCTGGGCGCAATCTTCGCCGAGCCCGGCCAAAACTTCTACCCAGCAACCCACCGCGCAGCTCGACACTTCGCTGCCGACGCCCTCCCCGTCCGCCACGGCGGCGATCGAGCCCCCTTCACTCATCCCGGCGAACATCCTGCCTCCGCCGAGCGCACTTCCGAAAGTGCCAGCGATGCCCGAGTTGGAGCAGTTGAACGCATTTTTCAAACAAACCTCACTCGGCAAAGCTGCCGACGACTATCGTCTTCACCTGCAGACGGCGGAGTTGCAAACACGGATTCGAAATGATCAGGACCTTCACGCGCTGAAGGTCAAGGCCATGCAGGTCCCGACCGATCTGGAAAGACGCCACCTGCTCAAGGCTTATTATCAGCTCTACTACAGTAAGCTGCGGGCACTCACCACCGCGCCGGATCTGATTGCCTATCTCAATTCGCAGGAAGCAGCCTATGAAGCGAGCTTGCTTCAGCCGCGGGTCCGGCACGAAACGGATGAAACGGCCACAGCGGTGCTCGGGCCAGCGAGAGCCGGAGCGAGCCCTCTTCAGGCACTCCCCACGCCTGTGCAAGCACGCGCCGGAAACGGGCGACGACCGTAGTCTAGGCCTGAAAACCGGAGGTTGCCGCGTCAAACGAGTGCGGCTAAAATGGCCGAGCGAAAACGGCGCATTCGTCTAGTGGTTAGGACACAGCCCTCTCAAGGCTGGTGCACGGGTTCGATCCCCGTATGCGCTGCGAAATCTTTCGTAGGCGAAATCGCCTGAATGAAAGAATGGTGCGACCGAACTGCGCTCATGGTGAAGCTTCGGCACGAAGCGACGCCACCTTCCGCGCTTAGCGGCTTTCGCTTGCGTTTCCAACTCGGCAAGGTGCACCAGGTACGCGCGCTGGATTGCGGCGCGGAAGAACTATCCGCTACAGCAGGCACGGTGTCCCCGAAACGATGCCATGTTGCGGGCGTCAACGTTCCGAAGGGGTCGGCCACGTTTTTCCGAGTAGTCGGACCCATTTTTCTCCTGAATGGCACGTTCTAGAAATTATATTATCTCTAAACGGCGGCACAATGACTGCTCCTGATTTCTTTCGCAGACCTGCCTTATGCCGATACGTCGCCTCTGTGAATCTTCATGATGGCATCGCTTTCGGTGCTAAAGGCACGTCGCAGCTTTTTGGGCAGGGTCATTCCAATGGGGGGCACGATGCGCAAGCATATTTGTAAAAGCCGCGGGGAACACATCCGCAACGATCTCGATTATGACGCAACCGATCTAAACGTGATCGAGCTCGGTTGCCGATTGACCGAAGAAAAACGCGGCTGCAAGCCCAGCAAGCTGCTGGATTTCATTAGCCGCAGCCAGCTTGCATCAGCCATTTGCCTTTTGCATGACGCGGCCTCCAAAACCATGCGTAGCGCCCTGCCACCACTTGTCGGTTCTCTCTCGGCTATCATCACCGGGCTTCTGCTCTATCCCTCCGACCACGCCGATGCCCAGGCACCCCCCGGCATCGGGATCATGTATCTAACAAATAGCGATGCAGTCGGAAACCCGATACATGATTGGTCCAACGATCCAGCACTAACAAACCCGTTTGCGCAGGGTATAGCCTTGCGAACGCAGTGGGGTAGAGTTGAGCCCCACGAACACGCGGACGCCAATGATTTTTATTGGGACTTTCTCGATCAAGGCGTGGCCTTGGCGGCCGCTAACGGGAAAAAGGTTTCGATTCTTGTAACGGCCGGGGTGACGACGCCGCAGTGGGTGTACGATGCCGGTGCGCCTCATTTCAACGTAACGGAGCAATATGGTTATTCGTCGATCACAGATGGAGTGACTACTGCCGGATCAACTACCGTTAGAAGCGCCGGAGATACCGCGGCCTGGGATTCTCATTATAGCATAGGGTTACAGGTGTCCGGGGGCAGCATACCGGCTGGAGCGACTGTCGTCGCGGTGAACTCAAGCAGCAGCATTACGATTTCGGCACCCGCAACAGAATCAGCTACGGGAGTCGCGGTCGTGACCGCACAGATTGAGCCGATGCCCCTGCCTTGGGACCCGGTCTTTCAAGCGAAATGGGGCGCATTTGTTCAGGCGCTCGCCGCGCGCTACAGCAACGCTCCGAACCTCGCCTACGTCGTAATGGGCGGTCCAGGTCGAAGAGCGGAAGCCTATTTCTGTTTCACGCCCTACGATATGGACTATTTCATCAACACCCTCGGGGGACTTCCCAACTGGGAGCAGGGCGTTCGATGGATTATCGATCAATACGGCACTTATTTTCCAAACACGCCATTCATCCTCGACATGGCGTCGCCAATTCCGACGGCCGACGGGGATGCCTCCTTGCAGGCGATGTGTGATTATGGGGCCGCTCAATATCCCGGCAACCATTTCGGTGTAAAATCGGACGGCCTCGAATATCCGAGTGGTCCACCAAATGGCTCCGCCGGAGTCACGGAGGTCTCCCTATTGTGTCCTACTTCGACCGTAGGCTACCAATTCTACCTGCCCCAAGGCGGGGCCATCGACCCCGAAACAGGACGATTGCTCTTAGACTTGGGCTTGGAAAGAGGAATTGGCTTTGGCGCGCACTTCATCGAGGTCTACGCTCAAGACTGTGATGACCCCAACTCAGCCACAGTGCTTACATCTGCTGCGCGTACACTGACAACGACCCCATCGATTCCTGGCCCTCCCAACGGTTTGACAGCGTCCGCTACGTCCTCGTCGATGATTGATCTTGCCTGGAACGACAATGCGACCAACGAAATTGGCGAACGAATCGAACGCAGTGTTGGATCGAACTCGGCCTACGCTCTTTTGTTCAACACCGGGCCTGCCACGACCGCATACACCGATGGGACCCTGCTCGATGGCGTCCAGTACTATTACCGCATTCAATCTTTTAATACCGGAGGGTTTTCTCCCTACTCCAATGAACAATCGGCCATCACACCCTTAAACGCTCCGACCGCTCTCACCGCCACGACTGTCTCTTCCTCTCAAGTCAATCTTACCTGGACTGATACGTCAGCTAGCGAAACCGGCTTTGCGATCGAACAAAGCCCCGCTGACAATCTGCACTACACCCAAATCGCGACCGTTGACCGCAATGTGACCTCGTATACGGCGTCCGGGCTCGAAGAAGGAACCCAGTACTATTATAGAGTGCGAGCCTACAATGCGCTTGTAAACTCCAACTACAGCAGTGAAAAGCACACCACCACGCTCTCCAACCTTCCCGCCGCGCCGTCAAATCTTATCATCACCTCCCTTACTTCCACCAGAGTATTTCTCGCCTGGACCGACAACTCTGGAAACGAACAGGGGTTTAAAATTCAGCGAAAGCAAGGCCCTACGGGCACCTACACTGATATCGCCACGCTCAGCGCTAACGTAACCACTTATACGGATAACGACAGCACACTTTTAGATGGCACCAAATACTATTATCAGGTCTGTGCCTATAATTCCGCTGGCAGTTCTCCCTTTTCCAATGAAATCAGCGGAACCACTCTTCTTGCCACCCCGGGATCGCCGCAAGCGACTGCCATGTCGTCCACTCAAATAAGGCTTACCTGGACTGATAAATCCTCCACCGAAAGCGGCTTCAAGATCGAACAAAGTCCCCTCGATAATAACCACTATACCCAGATTGCCACCGTGGCCGCGAATGTAACCTCTTACACCAACTCCGGTCTGGCCGAAGCAACCAAGTACTACTATAGAGTACGAACTTACAATACGCTCGCCACCTCAGCCTATAGCAGCGAAAAGCACGCAAAAACGCTCTCTGATATTCCCACCGCTCCGTCTGCGCTTACAATCACCTCCCTAACTTCAAGCCGAGTCTTTCTCGCGTGGACTGACAATTCTGGCAATGAAGCAGGTTTTAAGGTCCAGCGAAGGCAAGGTGCTACAGGAACCTACGCTGACATCGCAACGCTTGGAGCCAACGTGACAACTTATACGGATAGCGGCAGCGCTCTTTTGGATGGTACGCAATACTATTACAAAGTTTATGCCTACAACCCCGCTGGCAATTCTTCCTTCTCAAATCAAGTAGGTGGAACAACCCTTCTTGCGATCCCGACCTCTCTTAACGCCACTGCTGTGTCTTCATCTCAGATAAATCTTAGCTGGACTGATAACTCATCCAGTGAAACCGGTTTTACCATCGAGCAAAGCCCTATCGACAATTTACACTATGTTGCCATTGCCACAGTGGGTCCCAATATTACGTTTTACACTGTTGCCAATCTTGCTGAGCGAACCAAGTATTACTACAGAGTGCGAGCCTACAATGCAATTGCGAGTTCCGCCTATAGCGCGGAAAAGAACGCCACTACGCTTTCCAGTATTCCCGTTGCACCATCAGCACTTACAATTACCTCCCTCACTTCAAGCCGAGTCTTTCTCGCCTGGACTGACAACTCTGGAAATGAAGCGGGTTTTAAGGTTCAACGAAAGCAGGGTGTTACAGGAACCTATGCTGACATCGCAACGCTTGGAGCCAATGTAACCACTTATACTGATAACGACAACGCCCTTTTGGACGGCACGAAGTACTATTACAAAGTGTGTGCCTACAACACCGCTGGAAATTCCCCGTTTTCAAATGAAGTCAACGGCACAACGCTCCTCGCGACGCCAACGGCTCTTAGTGCAACCGCGGTATCTTCATCCCAGGTAAGTCTCAGCTGGACGGATAACTCAGCGTCTGAAACCGGTTACTTGATTGAAAGGAAAGAAACCAGCGCTGGCACCTATGACCAGATCGGAAGTGTGGATATGAATGTGCATAGTTATGTTGACACATACGCATTTGCATCCCGCACAAGGTATTATTATCGAGTGCGCGCCACGAACGGAACGATTAATTCGGAATACTCAAACGAGGCTTTTACAACGCCTGCTCCTTAAAAGTGCCTCGTCAGAACGTGACCGCGGGGGCTAAGACCATCGGAGCGAGCTGGCACACTCGGTTGATTCCGGCCCGTGGGTAGGAATCAGTGTTCAGAATTCAGCCCTTTCACGCTGGGATCTGGACAGGCGCGCTCTGGCGCGCCTCGACTGGGAGCGGACCAGGTATCTTTTCTCTTGTTACGGGATCGAGTGGCCCCGGTTGGTCTGCACCGATTGCAGATCCGGCCTGTCCACTATGCCGCTCAGATTGATATCGTCGCGGAAGTTGCCGGCATTGACCACCTGATTTTTGTCGGTCTTAATTCGTTGCTGGTCCGGTTTGTCGACGATGCGATTGCCGTTTACGTCGGCCGTGAGGAAACCAAAGGGAACGTCGCCATGTTGCTGCCCGTCGCCGTTGATGTTTTGCACCCGCAGCGTGACCACCTCCGCACTCGTCACCCCAGTCACCTGAGCGGTCAGGCTGTTTCCACTGAAGGAGATCGCACCAACCGTGGCCGTGCCACCAACCACCTGAACCTCGCCAGAGGTGACCGCACCGTCAAAGGTGAAGACGGCGTTGTAGGTGCTCGCGCTGCGGTCTTCCACCCCGGAGGTGCCGGTGAGCGGCATCGCGATATCGAATGTACCCGCTCCCCCATGCGTCAGACGGGACGCCGCGCTTAGCAGGCTGAGGACAGAGGTAGGAGGAGCGACCCGGACATAGTAAACGTCCTCCTCATGCTGCCCCCGGTTTGGATTGAAGTTGAACGTAGCCGAATATGCTACATCGGCTCCGGTGTTGTCCGACACCACGGTGATGTAATCACCTATTTTGCTCTGGTTCGGATAGCCTTCGAACGGATTAAACGAATCACTCACCGCCACGTTCGGCGCCCAGGTCACGCCCGCATCGGTGCTCCAGGAATAGAAGAGTTGCGAGTCGGTGTTATTCGCCGCATTACGCGTGTCATACCAGACGGCATCGAGCCGTCCATTAGGCGCGACGGAAAATGTCCCAAACCAGTGCCACTTGCTGGGATTAACCGGGTCGTCATTGATCTTCGTAGGTGCGCTAAAGGTCAGGCCGCCGTCTGTGCTGCGCGCAAACATCACGTCGGTTGTGCTGCGCCCGTTCGGCACCACGCTGGCCAGCATGTAGATGTTGTTGTTAGTCGATCCGCCGGAGTGATCGATCGCCAGGAATAACTGTCCATCCAGACCTGCTGGATTGATTCCCCCGCTCCCGAGAAAGCCACCCAGATTGACGGGGGTGCTTCGGTCAAAAAATGGCGTCTGGGTCGCGATCTGCGCATTGCTCGATCGCTCGCAAAAGAAGGTGCTGGAACCTTCGCCGCCGATAAAGAGGTTGCCATTGGTGTCCACGTCGAGCGTTCCGTATACGGGCGAGTTAGGAATATTAATCGGCGACTGCCAGGTGACTCCGCCATTGATGGAACGTTGGAATTGCACCCCGCCGCCGCTGCAGTTAATCCCGTCGTCCGACTGGTATTGGAACCCATGTCCCGGGCCGTTGGTTTTATCGATCGTGAACCATTCCTTGTCGCCCCCGCCCCCGCCGCGCTCGCCAGAAAGGAGCGTCCACGTTTGGCCGCCGTTTAACGAACGCCAAAGGTCGTCGCAAAAAAAGGAGGTGTTTACATCTGACTGGAGGCTCAGGTAGAAAAAGTTTCCTACCTCATCGGACTTTGTCACCGGATCGCTGCGGAAGACGTTGTTTTCGAGGACACCGGGGAAAGTCCATGTTGCGCCGCCATCGGTCGTGTAACCCCAACCGCCCTGCCGGAAGTTGGAGGTCACGTCATTGAACTGTCGCCAGACGATGGCCTTCTTATTGCCATTTGTCGGGTCAACCGAGATCACGCACTCGTTCGCGGCGTCGCCGAGAATATTTTGATGATTTGCATCGACGTTCACTTGGAAACTGGTAAACGAACCGAATTGCGAGATCATTCGCGGCGAAGTCTTTATCGTCCGAGGGAGGGCAGGCGGGTTATCGTATTTCTCCAGCGGTTCATTTCGGGGCACCCTGGTAGTCGGCGCCAGTTGGCCCGAGGCAAGCGGAACCAAAAACAACGACAACAGACAGGTGGAAGTAGCAGCCTTTAGCGTTCTAAAAAAAATTATCATAAGAAATTCCCTATTTGAGCGGACTTCGACTACAGAAACAGACCACAGTCGTCAAGACAAAACAGGGAGGCAAACCCCCAGGTTATGTGCGCGTCATTCGTGTACCACCGACCTTACTTTTTTGTCAGATCCTGCCAGCCGCGCAAGCAACCCGGGGTCTGCTCCCCCATTCACGAAACGCTCGCAGTTGTGACGGCGGAGTTCAGATGGCCACCCGAAATCGGAGTCAGCGCTGCCGACCGCGAGGCCGGAAGTTTTCGGACAAATTCGGACGCTCGAACTGCATATTTCTGCGCGAATACGGCAACATGATGAAATCCGTGTTTCCCTCTAACATGCGAGATGGTGCGGAATAATGTCAAAATCGCGCAGCCTCGCGAAGCGTCAAAATCGGGTTCGATCCCCGTATGAGCTGCCATCCCTTCTCAGCGCGCCTGCCTCTCAGCAGGCTGCGGCCGTTGGTCGGAGATTCCACGCCGGGTAGTGAGATAGACAGCGAAGCTGCCGAGCCAATGGCCGCCTTCGTAATGCGCCCCGGTCACCGCCGCGAGTCCTGCCTGTTTGTGGGCCGCGGCGGCTGCCTCCAGCGCGGGGCGGCGCGGGTCATCTGCCGGCAGGCCTGAGATGATTCCCTCCAGCATCCACGCCCGGCTGAGGTTTAGCCCATCCAGATGGGCCAGCTTTGGATCACTTGGGTCGGGTGAAACCACGACCGGCAGCCAGTCGACATTCGGCTCGGTCGGGATCTGTGGCATGAAGGCGGTCAACCAACTTGCGAATTCGTTAGGCGCAAGGATTCGCCGCATCACATCAGCTTCGCCCAGAGATGGAGAGAGGAAATCTTCGCCCGAAGGCTCGTAGGCGAGCGGACAATCTTTGTCGTTCAGGAAGAACTTCTTCGCAGATTCAGCCGCCAGTTTGGCCAGGGCCTGATTGCCGCTGCCGCGCGCATAATCAAGAATCAAGCCGAGCGCAAAGGCGGTCTGATCATGTTCTCCGATGCGCACAGGATGCGAGAGCTTGGGCAGCCAGTTCGAGAGTCGCTCCACCGCCACCTTCTCGAGCGGACGCAGGTTTGCCGAAAGCTCCCGGGCGAGCGGATCATTCCATTCGCGAAGTTCGGCCGAGAGCTGGAGCAACCAGGCAAGCCCATAGGGTCTTTCGAAACTCTGCCGTCCAGGCCCGGCAAGGTAAGCCGCCTCCTGTTTGATATTTTCACTCGTTAGGCTCTGACGCAGCGCTTCCCGCGCGTCCCTCGTAAATGAAGCCTTGGGAAAGGTGCGCGCCAGTCGTACGAGCAGCCAGTGACCGTGGACCGAGGAATGCCAGTCGTAACAGCCGCAAAACGCCGGCGTAAGTTTGCGCGGCGGCGCCACGTC
>CAWAIY010000033.1:0-27343 GCA_963782205.1 uncultured Verrucomicrobiae bacterium
AAGCGCGAGACGCATGAACGCTGGCTCCGAGTCGATGTCCAGTTCCTGGCCGCGCCCGAGTTCACCGAGGAGCTGACCCTCAAGTATTACATCCTGATGAACGGCAAGGTGCTGACCGGCGAAGTGAGGCACGTCAACGTGCTTGCGGGCCGGGAACTTTACTCCTGCGTGTATGTGCCGCCGCATGCACTGGCTTATGCCCTGGGCAGTCGCCCGCCGAATACGACCTCGGTGGAAAATGTGGCTGTGCAGGTATAGAAAAAGGAGAGGTGAAAGACGAGTTGAGTATGGCCCGGGCCCGGCCGCAATGGTTCGCTTCCCTGCCAACCTTGCCCGGCTTGGTTCTGGACAAGAGCGAGACGCCATTCGCACCTCTGTTTCGGGGTTACTACGAACAGGTCAAACCGGTCGGCCGTTGATCGCGATTCATGTCAGCTCCCCCCCGCATCCTCTGTCTTGACCTCGGCTCGCAAACGCTAAGATTGGCCGCGTTCCAGCCCGGGCCCAACGGCGGCGTTGTCCTCACCGGCTATCGGTGCCGGGAGATCTTGGCCGATCCCGCCGTGGAAACAGACCGCAACCGCCAGATCAGCGAGGCGTTGTCCGACATGCTGTGCGAGCTCGGGATCAGGGGCGGCCCGATCGATTACGCGGTTCCGGGGCAATCGGTCTTCGCCCGTTTTGTGAAACTGCCCCTGGTCGATCGGGATAAAATCGAACGTATCATCACTTTCGAGGCGCAACAAAATGTGCCTTTTCCTCTCGAGGATGTGGTCTGGGATTATCAGCTCGTCCCCAGCAACGAGACGGACAAAATCGAGGTCGTGCTGGTCGCGATCAAGGCCGACCTGCTCGAGGGGATGAACGCCGCGGTGGAGGCGGCCGGCTTGCAGACCAGGCGGGTCGACGTCGCGCCGATGGCGCTCTACAACGCGTTTCGTTTCAACTACAGCGAGCTGACCGGCTCTTCCCTCGTCATCTACATCGGGGCGCGCACGACCAATCTGCTTTTCGTCGCGCCGGGAAAAATCTTCAGCCGCAGCATCCCGATCGGCGGTAGTTCGATCACGTCGGCGATCGCGAAGGAATTTAACAAGCGCTTCGACGCGGCCGAGCTGCGCAAGAGGCACGACGGATTCGCTAGTCTTGGCGGTCCCGAAGCGGAGACCTCTGACCCAGATGTCGCGCGCTTCGCGCAGCTGATTCGCGGTGGCATGACACGGCTGCACGCCGAGGTGGCGCGCTCGATTAGTTTCTATCGAACGCAGCAGCAGGAGAGCCGGCCCGAGCGCGTCTTCCTCTGCGGCGGCGCGGCGAGCACGCCTTATGTGCGCGAGTTTTTTCACGAGAAACTCCAGGTGCCGACGGAGTTCTTCAATCCGCTCCGCAACGTGACCGTCGCGAATGTGGTCGTGGCCGAAGAAGCGGCGCGTTCCGCGCACTTGTTAGGCGAACTGGTCGGACTCGCCCTGCGCAACACGATGACGTGCCCGATGGAGTTGAACCTGCGCCCAACGGTTGTCGTGCTCCGAGAGCGCCTTGCGCAACGTCAGCCGTTCTTCATCCTGGCGGGCGTCTGTTTCGTGCTCGGCCTGCTCGCCTGGGGCTTCTATTTTCTGCGAGCGGATCAGGTTGAAACGCATGTCGTCGAGACGGCGCAGATTCAGGTGGCCCGGATGCGGAGCATCGAAACTCAGCTCAATCAGTTGCGCGGGGAGATCGCCGCGCTCGACGACGCGACCACGCCTCTGCTGAGCGCGATCAGCGACCGCGGGATGTGGCTGCGGATTCTCGATGATCTGAATACGCGCCTGCCGGAGGAGAATATTTGGATCACGGAGCTCGCGCCGACCTCCGACGGTCGCATCGTGGACGAAAAAGAGCTGAGCGCAGTGCAAGCGGCGCCTGCATCGTCGGCGATAGGCCGCAGCCCTGGAACGACGAACAAGAAGAACGTTCCCGGCGGTCGACAGCATATACGTCAGGGGACTTATCTCTCTAACCCGAAGCAGCAGGAAATCGTGGTCGATTATTTTCGGAACCTGATCGGCTCGACCGTCTTCGAGGTCGATCCGAACGAACGTCCGAGGTGATCAAGCCGAGCACGCCGACGAGCACGGAATGGGGCTACCCTTACGAGTTGCGGTTGAAATTGCGCCAGCCTTTCGCCCTGCCATGAGCTGGTTTCGGCAAAACAGATTCCTTGGCATCTTCCTCGGGGCGTTTTCTCTCGCCATGCTCATGAGTGCCTGGTTCCTTCTCCACGAAAAGGGCGCGGCCGACGAGGCACAGTCCCGGCTCGAGCAGACAATCAATGAACTGACCCGTCTGCGTCGGAGTACGCCCTTTCCAAACGAAGAGAATTTGCGCAAGACCAGGGCGCAAACCGAGGCTATGGTTCGCACTGCTTGCGCTCGAAAATGATCTGAAGAACCGGATGTTCGCGCAACTGCCGCTTCAGCCTAACGAATTCCAGTCGCAACTGCGACTCGCTTTCACGGCGATAAGCGAGCGGGCGGCGGCGAACAAGGTCCAGCTGCCGGTCAATTTTTACCTTGGCTTCGACGACTACGCGACGTCGCTGCCGAATAGCGAGGCCGCCCCGTCTCGGCCAGCAGTTGCGCGCCGTCGAATGGATCGCGAATACGATCATCGAGGCGCATGTGGATGCGTTCAACAGCCTGACCCGCACTCCGCTTCCGCAGGAAAAAGCGGGCCGAAGCCCGACTCCGCCGGTTGCATCGCGCAGCGCAAAGCCGCTGAATCGCGCGGCAACAAAAGAGGAAATCGTCGATCGAACGTCAGTCAACGTCTCGTTTTCGTGCAGCCCCGGCGCTGCGCGCCGGGTCTGCAACGAAATCGCCGCCGCCAACGACCAGTTCTACATCATCCGTGCGCTTCTGGTGAAAAATCAGGTCGACAAAGGTCCGAAGCGCGGGACGCCGAGACAACGACACTTGCGCCGGCGTCGCCCGCGCCTGGAGCCAAGGGGAAGGAGCCAGCCGTCTCCTTTATCGTCGGGACCGAGCATATCGACGTGGCGGCGAAAATCGAAATTCTGAAATTCACTCTCCCGGAAAAGGAGCCTCGTTAGGCAATGGAATGGGCTCGGACAAATTATGATCGCGCGGCCGTCCTCGCCGCTGCGCTCTTCTTCATTCTTTGCGCGCTCTTTATCTTGCTCGGCGCCTCCGGCTTCAGTGAACGATTCAGTGCCCTGCAAAATGTGCCGCCCCCGAACAGCAGAATCCCGACGAGTAAGGGCCGGAGATCACGAAGGCGATGGAGCGATTGCGGACGCCGACGCAATGGACTGCGGCCGGGCGCTCCGGATTGTTAGTTCCGGAAAAGCATTTTATTGGGGCGGACGGGCAGCCTGCGACCCTCGCAACACCCTTCTCCATCCGCCCGTGCCTAACGACTGGTTGGAAGACTTTGGCCTACCCACGACGGAGGCCGACGTCCTTGTCCAGGATCCGGACAGCGACGGTTTCACCAACCTCGACGAGTGGAATGGCCAATCCAACCCGGTCGATAAGGAATCGCACCCACCATACACCTTTAAGCTCAAGCTGCGTTCCTATACCAAGGAGATGTTCCCTCTCATTTTTTCCTCCTCGATCGGCGACACCTACGCGATCAACAATGTTGACAGAAGCAAGCCGACGCCGTTCCCTTCACCTCGGGCAAACGGTCGGCGGAACAAACTACAAGCTGACGAAGTACACCGAGAAATCCGACACCGACAAATACGGGACGATGATCGACATCTCGGAATTGACGCTCGAACAGGCCGACACGCACGACATTGTCGTCTTGGTGAAAGAAAAGCGCGCCACCTCGCCGGAGTCGGTCGCAAACTTCGTTTAATGAACGCTGGCTCCGGGTCGATGTCCAGTTCTCGGCCGCGCCCGAGTTCACCGAGGAGCTGATCCTCAAGTATTACATCCTGATGAACGGCAAGGTGCTGACCGGCGAAGTGAGGCACGTCAACGTGCTTGCGGGCCGGGATCTTTACTCCTGCGTGTATGTGCCGCCGCATGCACTGGCTTATGTCCTGGGCAGTCGCCCGCCGAATACGACCTCGGTGGAAAATGTTGCTGTGCAGGTATTAGAAAAAGGAGAGGTGAAAGACGAGTTGAGTATGGCCCGGGCCCGGCCGCAATGGTTCGCTTCCCTGCCAACCTTGCCCGGCTTGGTTCTGGACAAGAGCGAGACGCCATTCGCACCCCTGTTTTGGGGTTACTACGAACAGGTCAAACCGGTCGGCCGTTGATCGCGATTCATGTCAGCTCCCCCCCGCATCCTCTGTCTTGACCTCGGCTCGCAAACGCTAAGATTGGCCGCGTTTCAGCCTGGGCCCAACGGCGGCGTTGTCCTCACCGGCTATCGGTGCCGGGAGATCTTGGCCGATCCCGCTGCGGAAACAGACCGCAACCGCCAGATCAGCGAGGCGTTGTCCGACATGCTGTGCGAGCTCGGGATCACGGGCGGCCCGATCGATTACGCGGTTCCGGGGCAATCGGTCTTCGCCCGTTTTGTGAAACTGCCCCTGGTCGATCGGGATAAAATCGAACGTATCATCACTTTCGAGGCACAACAAAATGTGCCTTTTCCTCTCGAGGATGTGGTCTGGGATTATCAGCTCGTCCCCAGCAGCGAGGCGGACAAAATCGAGGTCGTGCTGGTCGCGATCAAGGCCGACCTGCTCGAGGGGATGAACGCCGCGGTGGAGGCGGCCGGCTTGCAGACCAGGCGGGTCGACGCCGCGCCGATGGCGCTCTACAACGCGTTTCGTTTCAACTACAGCGAGCTGACCGGCTCTTCCCTCGTCATCTACATCGGGGCGCGCACGACCAATCTGCTTTTCGTCGCGCCGGGAAAAATCTTCAGCCGCAGCGTCCCGATCGGCGGTAGTTCGATCACGTCGGCGATCGCGAAGGAATTTAACGAGCCCTTCGACGCGGCCGAGCTGCGCAAGAGGCACGACGGATTCGCTAGTCTTGGCGGCCCCGAAGCGGAGGCCTCTGACTCAGATGTGGCGCGCGTCGCGCAGCTGACCCGCGGCGGCATGACGCGGCTGCACGCCGAGGTGGCGCGCTCGATTAGTTTCTATCGAACGCAGCAGCAGGAGAGCCGACCCGAGCGCGTCTTCCTCTGCGGCGGCGCAGCGAGCACACCTTATGTGCGCGAGTTTTTTTACGAGAAACTCCAGGTGCCGACGGAGTTCTTCAATCCGCTCCGAAACGTGACCGTCTCGAATGTGGTCCTGGCCGAAGAAGCGGCGCGTTCCGCGCACTTGTTAGGCGAACTGGTCGGACTCGCCCTGCGCAACACGATGACGTGCCCGATGGAGTTGAACCTGCGCCCAACGGTTGTCGTGCTCCGAGAGCGCCTTGCGCAGCGTCAGCCGTTCTTCATCCTGGCGGGCGTCTGTTTCGTGCTCGGCCTGCTCGCCTGGGGCTTCTATTTTCTGCGAGCGGATCAGATTGAAACGCATGTCGTCGAGACTGCGCAGATTCAGGTCGCCCGGATGCGGAGCATCGAAACTCAGCTCAATCAGTTGCGCGGGGAGATCGCCGCGCTCGACCACGCGACCACGCCTCTGCTGAGCGCGATCAGGGACCGCGGAATGTGGCTGCGGATTCTCGATGATCTGAATACGCGCCTGCCGGAGGAGAATATTTGGATCACGGAGCTCGCGCCGACTTCCGGCGGTCGCATCGTGGACGAAAAAGAGCTGAGCGCAGTGCAAGCGGCGCCTGCATCGTCGGCGATAGGCCGCAGCCCTGAAGCGACGAACAAGAAGAACGTTCCGGTGGTCGACGGCGTATTCGTCAGGGGACTTTATCTCTCTAACCCGAAGCAGCAGGAAATCGTGGTCGATTATTTTCGGAACCTGATCGGCTCGAACGTCTTCGAGGTCGATCCGAATAAACAGTCCGAGGTGATCAAGCCGAGCACGCCGACGAGCACGGAATGGGGCTACCCCTACGAGTTGCGGCTGAAACTGCGCCAGCCTTTCGCCCTGCCATGAGCTGGTTTCGGCAAAACAGATTCCTTGGCATCTTCCTCGGGGCGTTTTCTCTCGCCATGCTCATGAGTGCCTGGTTCCTTCTCCACGAAAAGGGCGCGGCCGACGAGGCACAGTCCCGGCTCGAGCAGACAATCAATGAACTGACCCGTCTGCGTCGGAGTACGCCCTTTCCAAACGAAGAGAATTTGCGCAAGACCAGGGCGCAAACCGAGAGCTATGGTATCGCACTGCTTGCGCTCGAAAATGATCTGAAGAACCGGATGTTCGCGCAACTGCCGCTTCAGCCTAACGAATTCCAGTCGCAACTGCGACTCGCTTTCACGGCGATAAGCGAGCGGGCGGCGGCGAACAAGGTCCAGCTGCCGGTCAATTTTTACCTTGGCTTCGACGACTACGCGACGTCGCTGCCGAATAGCGAGGCCGCCCCGCGTCTCGGCCAGCAGTTGCACGCCGTCGAATGGATCGCGAATACGATCATCGAGGCGCATGTGGATGCGCTCAACAGCCTGACCCGCACTCCGCTTCCGCAGGAAAAAGCGGGCCGAAGCCCGACTCCGCCGGTTGCATCGCGCCCCGCAAAGCCGCTGAATCGCGCGGCAACAAAAGAGGAAATCGTCGATCGAACGTCAGTCAACGTCTCGTTTTCGTGCAGCCCCGCCGCTGCGCGCCGGGTCTGCAACGAAATCGCCGCCGCCAACGACCAGTTCTACATCATCCGTGCGCTTCTGGTGAAAAATCAGGTCGACAAAGGTCCGAAGCGCGGGACGCCGGAGACAACGACACTTGCGCCGGCGTCGCCCGCGCCTGGAGCCAAGGGGAAGGAGCCAGCCGTCTCCTTTATCGTCGGGACCGAGCATATCGACGTGGCGGCGAAAATCGAAATTCTGAAATTCACTCTCCCGGAAAAGGAGCCTCGTTAGGCAATGGAATGGCTTCGGAGAAATTATGATCGCGCGGCCGTCCTCGCCGCTGCGCTCTTCTTCATTCTTTGCGCGCTCTTTATCTTGCTCGGCGCCTCCGGCTTCAGTGAACGATTCAGTGCCCTGCAAAATGTGCCGCCCCCGAACAGCAGAATCCCGGCGGGTAAGGGGCCGGAGATCACGAAGGCGATGGAGCGATTGCGGACGCCGACGCAATGGACTGCGGCCGGGCGCTCCGGATTGTTCGTTCCGGAAAAGCATTTTATTGGGGCGGACGGGCAGCCTGCGACCCTTCGCAACACCCTTCTCCATCCGCCCGTGCCTAACGACTGGTTGGAAGACTTTGGCCTCCCCACGACCGAGGCCGACGTCCTTGTCCAGGATCCGGACAGCGACGGTTTCACCAACCTCGACGAGTGGAATGGCCAATCCAACCCGGTCGATAAGGAATCGCACCCACCATACACCTTTAAGCTCAAGCTGCGTTCCTATACCAAGGAGATCTTCCCTCTCATTTTTTCCTCCTCGATCGGCGACACCTACGCGATCAACAATGTTGACAGAAGCAAGCCGACGCAGTTCCTCCACCTCGGGCAAACGGTCGGCGGAACAAACTACAAGCTGACGAAGTACGCCGAGAAATCCGACACCGACAAATACGGGACGATGATCGACATCTCGGAATTGACGCTCGAACAGGCCGACACGCACGACATTGTCGTCTTGGTGAAAGAAAAGCGCGCCACCTCGCCGGAGTCGGTCGCAAACTTCGTTTATGACTGGGGCGGAGTTGAACGGTCCTTCGCGGCCCGAAAAGATCGGGATTTTTCATTGAAACCGCGTGAAGAAATCAAATATAAATTGCTCGACGTTCAGCCCGATAAAGCCATCATCATAGACACCCAAAACCCCAACGAGAAAATCGAGATCGGTCCGGCCAAACCATAGGACTGCCTCAGTTTCCGTCTCCCCACCGTTAACTGGAATCCTCTCATGACATCTCCCCGCCGTTCCATCCCGCTCTTACTCACTCTATTACTCGCCGTTGGACCATTGGCCGTCGCGCAAAATGTGCGGAGCATCGCCGAGCGCGAGATCGCCAGACGACAGGCCGCGGTTGTGCAAGGACAGGACGCGCTTGCTCGTGGACAGGTCGCGGTGCAGGCGAAGGATTTTGCCAGGGCGCATGATGAATTCCGGGTTGCAGTGACCTTTTTGCCCGATGCGCTGACAACCGCCAACCAGCACGATGCCGCGCTCAAGGGTTTCTGCGAGAGCGGAGTGAAGCTGGCCGAACAGCGTATCGCTGAGGGAAAGTATGGCGAAGCGGAGCAGATCGTCAGGGAAGTAGTGAGCGATCAGTACGATCCGAATTATCGCCCGGCGCTCGAGCTCCTCGCTCATCTGGCCGAGCCCGGCTATTTCAACAAGACGATGGGCTCGAAGTTCATCGCCAAGGTCGAAGATGTAAAGAAACTCCTGAGCGACGCCGAGGACTATTATGACTCGGGTCGTTACGATCTCGCTTTTAAGAAATACGAGCAGGTCCTGAATCTCGATCCCTATAACGTCGCCGCGCGCCGCGGCGAAGAAAGGATTGACCTGACGAAGGCGCACTACGGCGAGGAGGCTTACAACGAGACCCGCTCTCGCCAGCTTTGGGAAGTCCAAAAAAGCTGGCAAGAACCCGTCCGCCAGTACGGTCAGTCGGTCGGCTCGATTAGCGACGCCTTTGCACGCGATGCCGGCGGCACGGCGCGGATCACGAACAAGCTCAACAGCATCATCATTCCAAAGATCGAATTTCGCGACGCGAGCATCCGGGAGGCGATCGATTTTGTCCGTCAGCAGGCGGCGGCGAATGATCCCTCGACGGAGGGCAAACGCGGGATCGATATCGTTCTGCGCACCACTTCGTTAGGCCGTCCGGAAGCGCCCGTAGCGTTACCGGAGAGCACGCCGCCTCTCCCGGGCGCAGCGCCCGAGACCGGAGTTGAGCCGACACCGGTAGCGGCGCCGAATCCAGGCGCGACCTCGATCTCACCCTTAGATGCGAGGATTACGATCACGCTCACTGAAATTCCGTTAGGCGAGGCGCTGCGTTATGTTGCGAGCCAGGCCGGCTTGAAAGTGAAGGTGGAGCCGTACGCAGTTTCGATCATCCCGATAAGTGAACAGAGCAACGATCTTTTCACGAAAGAATATCGCGTTCCGCCCGGCTTCATCGGCAGTTCGGTGAACATCGGCGCGGCTGCGCTCGACCGCCCGGCTTCGCGTGTCGGACAGGGCGGGGGCAAGGATACCCAGGAAACGACCGGCGGTCAGCAACTGGTAAATCGCCAGACCGCGCTCGATTTTCTGAAGGATCAGGGCGTTCCGTTTCCGCCCGGCGCGAGTGCCAATTTTCTGCCGCAAAGCAGCCGCTTGATCGTGCGCAACACGGAGGAAAATCTCGAACTGGTCGACGCGCTGGTGGAACAGGCCAACGTCGCTGGCCCCAAGCAGGTGGAAATTGAATCAAAGTTCGTTGAGATCTCGCAAGTCAATCAGAAGGAGCTTGGCTTCGATTCGTTATTGGGACCATTCAAGATTGGCAGTCAGGGAGTCTACGGTGCCGGTGGGACCTCCGGCACTGCTCCGGGCGTAAACCCCGCCAACTACCCCTTCGCAGTAGACGGCGTGCCAGTCGGCCAGTTCCCCGTCACTGCCGGCAATCGCAGTGGAGACCTGGCGATTACGGCCAACGCGATTGATGCACTTCTCTTTGGGGTCCCGGGTACCAGCGCGGTCGCGCCCGGTTTCTTTTCCCTGGCTGGAGTTTTCACCAATCCGCAATTTCAGGTTGTGGTGAGAGCACTGAACCAAAAGAAAGGCGTCGATCTTCTCTCCGCGCCGCGCGTCACGACCAAGAGCGGTCAGCGCGCCGTGATCGAGATCGTTCGGGAATTTCGTTATCCGACGCAGTTCGATCCGCCAAAAATTCCGCAGACAACGGGAGCCACCGGGACCTCGGTGGTCGGTGGAACCACCAGTAATGCATTTCCCGTGACGCCAACGACTCCGACTGGTTTTGAAACGCGGAATACCGGTGTAACTCTGGAGGTCGAACCCGTCGTTGGCCCCGATGGGGTCACGATCGACCTCAATCTCGTGCCTCAGGTGGTCGAGTTTGAAGGCTTCATCAACTACGGAAGTCCCATCCAGACATTTTCGACCAACGCGCTGGGTGTCAGCTCGATGCAGGTCCTCACGCCTAACGTCATTAACCAGCCGATCTTTAGCTCGCGCAAAGTGACCACGAGCGTGAGCGTCTGGGATGGCCAGACCGTCGTGCTCGGCGGGCTGATGCGCGAAGACGTGCAGAAGACCGAGGATCGCACGCCGATCGTCGGCGACCTCCCGCTGGTTGGGCGCCTTTTCCGCTCCAACTCCGAGCAACATATCAAGCGCAACCTGATCATTTTCGTGACGGCGCGTCTGGTCAATCCCGCCGGTCAGCCGATCAACACGCAGGAAGAAGAAGAGGAAACTGAAGCCCAGCTTGAGCCGCCGGTCCTGCCCGATCTCCCATCTTACAAAAAGTAACTCCGGGCAGCGGCGCCGTGCGATCTCGATCGCACGCGCTCAAGCTGCATTTCGCCGTCTCGATCGGCCAGGCGAACAAGTCTTAGGCGACAGTTTTATTCGCTGACAAGACGGATTACTCTTCGTCCATGCCTTCGCTCAGTCGCTTCGCCTTTGCGCTTGCCGCGCTTCTCATTCCCGCTCTTCCACTGCAGGGCCAAATCGATCGGATCACCGGAAAAACTTTCGCTACCCGTTCGGAGGTTCTGGCGCGGCATGGTATGGTTTGCACGAGCGTGCCGCTCGCCACGCAGGTCGGTCTCGACATTCTGAAACGAGGCGGCAGCGCGGTCGATGCGGCGATCGCCGCGAACGCGACCCTCGGTTTGATGGAACCGGTTTCAAACGGAGTCGGCGGCGATCTCTTCGCCATCGTTTATAGCGCGAAGGAGAACAAGCTTTACGGAATCAACGGCAGCGGTCGTTCGCCGCTCGGCTTGAGCTACGACCAGATGAAGACCGAGCTCGACAAACTTCATCGCCAGACGATCCCGCCCCTCGGCATGCTGCCCATCAGTGTGCCCGGCACAGTCGACGCCTGGGCGGAGCTGCACGCAAGATTCGGAAAGCTCTCGTTAGGCGACGATCTCGCACCGGCCATCCATTATGCGGAGGAGGGCTTTCCAGTCACTGACCTGATCTCCTTTTACTGGTCGTTCGGGCCGCGGATTTACAAAGGCTTGCCCGGCGCGTTTCTCGAAACCTACACCCTCGATGGCAAAGGCCGCACGCCCGCCAAAGGAGACATTTTCAAGAATCCCGCGCTCGCCCACACGCTGCGTTTGATCGGCGAGCAAGGGCGCGACGCTTTCTACAAGGGTGAGATCGCGGACAAGATCGACGCCTTTATGAAAGCGAATGGCGGCTATCTGCGCAAAGCCGATTTCGAAAAGCACACGAGCACCTGGGTCGACCCGGTCTCGACGAATTATCGCGGTTACGATGTTTTCGAAATGCCGCCTAACGGCCAGGGCATCGCTGCGCTCCAAATCCTGAACATCCTCGAAGGATTCGATTTGAAGGCGATGGGCCGCAATTCGCCCGACACCCTCCACACCATGATTGAGGCGAAGAAAATCGTCTGGGCCGATCGCGCGAAGTTTTACGCCGATCCGGCCTTCTCCAAGGTTCCGCTTAAAGGTCTGCTCTCGAAAAGCTACGCGGCGGAGCGGCGCAAGTTGATCGACCCGAAGCACGCCGCAAAAACCGTCGCGCCGGGCAATCCCGTGCTCGACCAGGGCGACACGATTTACATGTGCACGGCCGATGACGAAGGCAACATGGTCTCGCTTATTCAAAGCAACTATCGCGGGATGGGGAGCGGCATCGCCGTGCCGGGGCTTGGCTTCATGTTTCAGGATCGCGGCGAACTTTTCTCGATGGAACCGGGCCACGCCAACGTTTACTCGCCGGGCAAACGCCCCTTCCACACCATCATCCCGGGATTCGTGATGAAGGACGGCAAGCCTTGGGAGGCGTTCGGCGTCATGGGCGGGGGTATGCAGCCTCAGGGCCACGTGCAGGTGCTGACCAACCAGATTGATTTCGGGTTGAACGTGCAGGAAGCCGGCGACGCCGCTCGCTGGCAGCACGAGGGCGACAACGAACCGACCGGCGAAAAGATGGAGAACGGCGGCTACGTCGAACTCGAGAGTGGCATCCCTTACGAGACCGCACGCGAACTGATGAAGCGCGGCCACAACGTGCGCTTTGATGTCGGCGGCTACGGCGGTTATCAGGCGATCAAGGTCGAAATGCACGACGGCCAGCGCGTCTATGTCGGTGCGAGCGAATCGCGCAAGGACGGTCAGGCTGCGGGTTACTAGTGCAGCGAATCACTTGAATCGAGACCGTCGGCTGCGGGCGCGAGCGTGGACGCGCGGAAGCGCGTCCCTCCGGAGGGACATGCTTCCGCCTGTCCAGGCTCCGCCATAGCGGTCTCAATTTTATTCAGACACCGCACTAGAGACCGGGCGATGCGCTCTCGCTCCGTTCCGTCAAGGGCGAGCTGGAAAGGCGGACAAAGATTGACGAGATTCGATCGCTTCCCTTAGAAGCGGCTTTCGCGCAATGCCCAGACCCTGCCACGTTATTGGAATCACGGGCGGAATTTCCACCGGTAAATCCACCTTTTGCCAACACCTGCGCCACTGGGTGTGCGCGAAACTCTTCGACGCCGATCAGGCGGCGCGGCAGCTCGTTAACGAGGATGCCGAAGTGCGCACCCTTCTGCGCCGGGAATTCGGCCCCGCGATTCTTTCTGCGAACGGCGATTTGAATCGGGCGGCACTTCGCGCGATAATCTTTGCCGACCAGGGAAAGAAGCGCGCGCTCGAGCAAATCCTGCATCCGCGCATCCGCCGTCAGTGGGCCACTGAAGCGGAAGAAAGCCGCCAATCCGGCGAAATTTTTCTGGCCGATATCCCACTTCTCTATGAAACCAAAGGTGAAACGTTATGCGAACGTGTCGTGGTCGTTGCCTGTTCGCAAAGGATCCAGTTGCAACGCCTGACCGCGCGTACCGGTCTCTCGCCTTCCGACGCTCTCGCCATGATCTCCTCACAAATGCCACTCCCGCAAAAAATCTCCCGGGCCGATCACCTCGTCTGGAACAACGGACTTCTCTCGAATCTTGAGGCCCAGGCTGCACTCTTCGCGCGATTTCTGGTCGCACGGTAGTGGGCGGCGAACCGGAGCCTAACGAAAATTAACCGAACGTTCGCATCTTAAAGGCGAACATTTTTTTCGCATAATTCGAATCCGAGGCCGAGCAGCGCGCTGCCGGCGGCTACTCATCCAAAGAGCGCTCGGTGCGGGGAGACTGAACAACCCGGAACTGCGCGATCAGTTTCGGGCCCTCAATCGCCTCAAGCACTATTCGAGGCATTTGCCAAGTTCGTGTCAAGTGCGCTCCCGCGCGCACTATTTGTAGTAAAAGACCAATCAGGTGATCGAAAAACTATTTCGTGTCCGGTTCCGGCAACGGAATCGAAGCTTGGCCAAATACGTAACGCCACCCAGTAGCCGTCCGAACGTAGGTCTCAGTGAACCAGACTTTGTAATCGAAGGGGTGTTGGCCTGTCGTGCCTTTGATCCGCAACAGTGCAGTAACAACAGCCGTATCGCGCCATATTCGCACCTTCTGCGTGCCTTTTTCCTCCTCCTGGTGCTCGTAGATCGTTCGTTTTTCTCGCGCTTCCTTGATCAAGTCGGCTTTCGTCAAAGAAACACCGCGGTCTGTTACCAAAACAAAGTCATCGGCCAAAATCCGATCCATTACGGCGACGTCATTGTCCTTAACTGCCGCTTGGTACACAGTGTCTAATTCGGCGACGGTTTGTCCGTCCAGAGCAGGCGGCGGCTTCGGTAAAGCCAATGGCGGACCGGTGCGCGAGCGTAGAGAATCGTCAGGCGGGGTTGGCATTGGGACGATTGTGCTTTGGATATCGGGTTGCCTGGCTTGTTGCTTCGACGTTCGGGTCGCCGTCCGCTTCGGCGCAAAAGTGGCCGCCTGTTGTGGGACTGCAGTCGGGGTTTCTTGTGCGGCTGGCGAAGGGCTCTGCTCTGGAGCTGGCGTCGGGGTCAGTGTGGCTGGTGTAGGGGTGCGCTCTGAAGTCGGCGTGGCCGTTTGCTGTAGAGTTGACGCAGGAGTTTGCTCCGGGGTTGGGATTGCTGTCACTGCTGGGGTTGGCGCGCGGGTCGCCTTTTTACGAGGGCTTCGGCGATTCTGCGGCCGCCCATTCACCGGCCTCCTAACTCCGTTAACAAAGACCGTCTGCAATCTTTTTCCATTGGCATCGACGGACGTGACAACTCCCTTGAATTTGCCCTTCACCATTTTGCCTGAATCACGGTCGATGACGACCGCGTATCTTCTGGTATCCGGAATCAGGGAGCCAGTGATGATTGTTGGCACAAATTTATACCAGGTCAGTGTCCCAGAGCCAACGGCGAATCCATTCTTGTCGCGCTTGCCGGACCACGTCGCCACCTCGCCACGTTTAGGTGAATCATTCCAGACGAGCGTTTTTCCGTCTCTCGTGCGCTGATAAGAGCCGGCACCGTAAGCGACACCTGCGAAAAATAGGAGGGCGCCGCAAACAAAAAGCGATCGGATGTCCATGCCGAAATGATCGAGCAAGCGGACCAATACTCTCAACGCGCTAGCGTGATCTCCGACGACCAAAATTCCCAAGTTCCTGCCCTGCAGAGGCAAAGCTTCTTTTGGGTCGTTGCTCATTGAAGCTGGTCAGCTAGGGCTTGCGAGGGAATAGTGGATAAACCGGGGTCGCGCCCTTTCATCTGAAATTCGATTGCAATCAGATGTTTCCGCAGGGCGCTCTTCACCATCAAATGTCAAGTGTATGGACACGCCTCCGTTCTGCGCCTTTCGTTTCCTCAACTCGAACTCCAGTTTGCCGAATCCGCCTGATCTTCCAATTGTTAACCTTACTCAAAATTTTTGTCAGACAACCTCAGATGTATGCTTAGGCGTTCGGTGACTCACTAGGGCAGTCTGGGCTCGAAGTCGGAACGGGCCAAAGGAGTCGGTCGTATTGCTTTTTAGTTCCACCAAATTCCAAAGGGGTAGCGGATGGGTCGTGTCGGCGTTGCCCGGATTTGACTGTTAGTGGGCTATGGGTCAAAACCGAAGGAACCAGATAAAAAGAAACAGTTGTCCGAACCGGCTGGGAGCGGGGCAAGATACACCAATGAGTGTAAAGAACCGGCGCTGCACTTAAGGCGTGCCAGTGGTCGCAGCCCGGTCAAAGTGACGGCCGCGCCAAGCCGGCGAGTACAATTCGCAACAACAGCTTGCCATGAGACGACGACTCAAATCTTCTTGAAAAAGGAATCAGCGGCTGCTGCGATACCGCGAATTTGCCTCCCGTAATGTCCAAACCTTGCACCGTTATCGGGATTACCGGCGGCATTTCCACCGGCAAATCCACTTTCTCCCGCTGCCTGCAAGAGGTGACGGGGGCGCGGCTTTTCGATGCCGATCGGGCCGCGCGCCAACTGACCGATGAGGACGATGACGTGCGCCGGCTCTTGCGAGAGCGTTTTGGCCCGGTGATTTTTTCTGCGAGCGGTGATTTGAATCGGGCGGCACTTCGCGCGATAGTCTTTGCCGGCCAGGGAAAGAAGCGCGCGCTCGAGCAAATCCTGCATCCGCGCATCCGCCGTCAGTGGGCCACTGAAGCGGAAGAAAGCCGTCAATCCGGCGAAATTTTTCTGGCCGACATCCCACTTCTCTATGAAACCAAAGGTGAAACGTTATGCGACCGCGTCGTGGTCGTTGCCTGTTCGCAAACGATCCAGCTGCAACGGCTGATCGCCCGAACTCGTCTCCCGCCCTCTGACGCTCTCGCCATGATCTCCTCGCAAATGCCACTCCCGCAAAAAATCTCCCGGGCCGATCACCTCGTCTGGAACAACGGACTTCTCTCGAATCTTGAGGCCCAGGCTGCACTCTTCGCGCGATTTCTGACCACAAACTGATGGAAGAAGAGCCCCACAATTCAACCGTAACCGAGACGCCGCCGGAACCATCCGGAATGGAAGTGCCTGACGAACGGCCGGAGCCGACCTTCCCTCCACTCGAACTGGAGGAACTCCAGAAAATGGAGCCAGCCGCGCTTCAGGAGTGGTTTACCCAGGCCGAAATTCGGCCGCATCCGGGCCGGACGCGCCATCAGCTCATCCTCGATCTTGTCCGCCATGCCGTGGCGCGGGGGCAGCAGGTGCGAACGAGCGGCTTCCTCGAGTTGCCTAACGACGGACCCGCCATGCTGCGTTCGCCACTCCATAATTTCCTCCCCCTGCCGGAAGACGTCGGCCTGCCGCATTTTCTCATCCGGCAGTTTGGTCTCCGGCCCGGCCAGGCGCTTCGCGGGACGATTCGCGCGCCGCGCGATCGCGAGAAAAGCATGATGCTGGATCGCATCCTTTCGATCGAAGGCCAGCCGGCCGACGAATGGCAGGCGCCGACCGCATTCGACAGTCTGACGCCGCTTTACCCCGAGGGCCGGATCATGTTGGAAAACGATTCGATCGATTCTGTATGTGTGCGCGCGGTCGATTTGCTCACTCCGCTCGGGCGCGGGCAGCGCGGCTTGATCGTCGCCCCGCCGCGTGTCGGGAAGACGATCCTCCTCAAGCAGATCGCGAAGGCAATTCGCATCAATCATCCCGATATCGTGCTCATCATCTTGCTCGTAGATGAAAGGCCGGAGGAAGAGACCGACCTGCGACGCGAAGTCGATTGCCAGATTTATTGCTCGACCTTCGATGAACCTCCGACCCGCCACGTGCAGGTAGCGGAGCTGGTAAACGAGCGCGCCAAGCGCCTGGTCGAGCAAAAGAAGGATGTCGTCATCCTTCTCGACAGCATTACGCGACTGGCGCGCGGCTATAACTCGCTCGTAAAAGGCAAGGGCCGCACCATGTCGGGCGGGGTCGAGTCCAAGGCGCTGCTCAAGCCGAAGCGCTTTTTTGGCACGGCCCGCAACGTGGAGGAAGGCGGCAGCCTGACGATTCTCGCCAGCGCACTGATCGAAACCGGCAGCCGGATGGACGAAGTGATTTTCGAAGAGTTCAAGGGCACCGGAAACATGGAGCTGCATCTCGATCGTTCGCTGGTCGAGAAACGGCTCTATCCCGCGATCCACATTCAGCAATCTGGGACGCGTCGCGAGGACCTGCTCTATCATCCCGAGGAATGGGAGCGGGTGAAATTGTTGCGCAAGACGATGGCTGCGCTCCCGCCGCTCGAAGCCATGGAGTTGCTGATCAAAAACCTGCACGCGACTAAAACCAACGCGGAACTCTTGCTGGCAGGCCTGCGGTGATCGCGTCCGACTCACAACTCGCGGGGATTCTGCCGCGGCTCTGCCAGTTTCGCCGCATCGCGGTCGACACCGAGGCCGACAGTTTGCACTGCTACTTTGAAAAGCTCTGCCTCATTCAGCTGACTTTTGACGGCGAGGACCTGCTGGTCGATCCGCTGGCGCCGGTCGATTTGCAGCCGCTCTGCACCGTCCTGGCGGAGAAGGAAATTGTCTTGCAGGGAATGGATTTCGACCTGCGCCTGTTGCGGCGCACTTTTGATCTTCCGGTGCGCGACGTTTTCGACACGGTGATCGCGGCGCGCATGCTGGGCCTGCGAGAATTCAGCTATGCGGCGCTGGTGCAGCAATATTTTGGCGTCACACTGGCCAAAGGATCGCAAAAGGCCAATTGGGCGCGACGTCCGCTCCCGCCAGCGATGGAAGCCTACGCGAAAAACGATACTCATTTTCTCCTCCCGCTGGCGGCGAAAATGGAAGAAGAGATGCAGGCGCTCGGCCGAATGGAATGGTTCCGCCAATCGTGTCAGCGCGCGATCGAGCAAACCATGGTCTCGCGCGAACGCGACCCCGAGGAAGTGTGGCGCATTACCGGCAGCGGCACTTTGCCGGCCCAGACTTGCGCGGTGCTGCGCGCCATCTGGCAGTGGCGCGATCGCGAGGCGCAGCAGGCCGACCGACCCTCTTTTCATATTTTGCAAAACAGCGCGCTGATCGAGGCCGCGAAACAGTTCGTGGCGGGCGAGACACCGGAGTTTCGCCATCTCTCCGATCGGCGACGGGAGGGATTTCTCGTGGCGGCGCGGGCGGCGCTCCAGCTGCCAGAGGCCGCCTGGCCGCAACGGCTGGCACGGGCGAGCCGAAGGCGCACGCCCGGGTTCGATAAAAAGTTGGAGGAACTGCGACGGCGCCGCGATCATCACGCGAAGGAGCTGGCGGTCGATCCAGCTTTCATCGCGCCGCGCAGCGCACTGGAAGGAATTGCCGCCGACCCCGCCCGCAGTCAGACCCTGCTCGTGCAATGGCAGCGCGATCTGCTTGGCCTGTGATTCGTTAGCCGAACTCACGCCGGGCATGCCGGCACGACGCGATGGTGGAGAAACAGATTGCGCGCTGGCCTGCTTCGCAGGAACTTTCTCTTCCGTCAGGGGCTATGGACTGGGGACTAACGAACCCCGCCAGGGCAGGAATGCAGCAACGGTAGTCTGATCCTCTTTGCCGTAGTCCTCTGGCGGACTTTTCTTGCGAGGCATCCCGGGCGAATGGTACAGGCAAGGTTGTTGGGAAAGCAGAGAGGCAACTTGCGCGCTCGGCGTTCTCCACGATCGGTTCTTGTCACCTTGAAAGTTCTTGCGACAACAACCGCTCGTTTTGCCCTGGTCGTGGAAGCGTGCGGCAAGCCGCGCGCCTACACACTCTGGCAGGAGCCGAAGAAGGATCGCCATTTGCGATCGCAGATACGGCAGCATCAAATTATGACGATCGAACGGACCGAAAGTGGGAGCGAGTTTGGAGTCGTCGGTTTTCTGGAACGGCGGCACGCGCTTTATCTCGAATTCCCGAAATCCTTGAAGCAGTTCGCGGATCAGCGAATCGTAGGGATCAAATGGGAGCTGGTAAAAAACTAGAAGGGCATTCGCAGTCGGGGCGCCAGGGGCCCTTCCGCATTTCGGAGCTAAGCGCGGATGAGCAACGCCGCTACTCGCGCCACATCATGCTGCCGGAGATTGGGCTTGCCGGGCAGAAAAAGCTCAAAGCAGCGCGCGTTCTGTGTCTCGGGGCTGGCGGACTCGGTTCGCCCGCGGCGCTCTATCTCGCAGCGGCGGGCGTCGGGACGATCGGGATCGTGGATGGCGATCGGGTGGCACTTTCCAACCTCCATCGCCAGCTCCTGCACGGCACGAAAGACATCGACCGGCCGAAAACGGAATCGGCGCGCGATCGGTTAATGGAGGTGAATCCACATCTTGAGGTGCGACTACACGCCTGCCGTTTCATGAGCGGAAACGCGGAGAAAATTTTGCGGGACTACGATTTGATCGTTGATGGAACGGACAATTTCGCCACCCGTTATCTTTCCAACGACGTCGCAGTCTGGGCGGGCAAGCCGAACGTTTATGGCTCCATCTTTCGCTTCGATGGGCAAACGACTGTCTTTGCGCCGCACCTTAACGGGCCTTGTTACCGCTGCCTTTTTCCCGAACCGCCGCCGCCCGGCGACGTGCCAAGTTGCGCGGAAGCCGGCGTCCTCGGCGTCCTCCCGGGAATTGTCGGTACGATGCAGGCGACCGAGGCGATCAAGCTGATTCTCGGCATTGGTGAGCCGTTGATCGGCCGGATGGTTCACTTTGATGCGTTGAAGATGAAATTTCGCGAGTTCAACTTACGCCGTGATCCCGATTGTCCAGTCTGCGGGGTGCAGCCGACGATCACGGAGCCGATCGATTACGAAATGTTCTGTGCCGGCGCGCCTGACCTGACGACGGCGGCACTGCAGATCAGCGTGCACGAGTTGCAGGAAAGGATGGCGTCGGGCCGGCCTTTGGTGCTGCTCGACGTGCGCGAGCCGTTTGAATTTGAGATGGCGCGGATCGAGGGCGCAAATTTGATTCCGTTAGGCGAACTTCCGGCTCGCTGGCAGGAGCTCGATCGGGAGAAAGAGATTTGTGTCTTTTGCCACAGCGGCATGCGGAGTGAGCGGGCGGCGGAGTTTTTGCGCTCGGCGGGACTTGCGCGGGTCGCAAATGTCGCGGGTGGAATTGACGCGTGGTCGCAGGAAATCGATCCCAATGTTCCGAGGTACTAGAAGTCCTTTGTCATACCCTTCCCCACGACGAGGAGTTTTAGTACCTGATCTCGTCGTTAGGCATGCTGGTTCTCCTTGGCGGTTGCGACCGGATGATCACGCAGCACGACGAACAGCTGAGCGCGGATGCGGATGCGAAAGCGGCGGAGGGCAACTATGCGCAGGCGATCAGTCTTTACGAAGCCGCGCTCGATGGCACGGCCCGCACGGCTGAGGTGCATTACAAGCTTGCCCTTATTTACGACGACAAGCTGAATGACCCGCTCAACGCTCTGCACCATTTCAAGCGCTTCCTCGCGCTCGAGCCGAGCGGGAAACGGGCCAAGGAGGTCAAGGCCTTCATGAAACGCGACGAGCTGACTTTGCTTACCAACCTGGGGGGCGACTCGATGGTGCCGCGTTCCGAGCTGGTGCGATTGAACAATGAAAATCTGAGTCTGCGCAAGCAGATCGGGGAAAACTGGGCCCAGGAAAAAGCCGAGAAAGCCGCACCTCGATTTAAGACCAGGCCTGACGAGAAAACGAAACGCGCGGGAAAAGAGCGCAATTACACGGTCCAACCGGGTGATACGCTGGCCTCGATCGCGCGGAAATTTTACAACAGCTCAGCCCGTTGGCCGCGGATCCTGGAGGCGAACTCCGGTACGATCTCCAAACCGGGTGATCTCAAGCCCGGTCAGACGCTCGTCATTCCATAGCACGCGGCGGTGTGGTGTGTGCACTGTGGGAGGGGCCTTCGCGTCCCGATTTGGGAGGCGCGTCTTGTCTTTTCTCGATCGGGGCGCAAAGGCACCTTCCACATTCTTGTGCGATTTACGGCAGGAAGTACGCGCGATTTCGATTTATCTTGGCGGGGTCTTATGAAGGCGATCGAACGAATTGCTCCCGATGTCGGCTGGCAGCCGATCAGTTTCGTGAATGCTTATCTTATCGGCCACTCAGGTGGACCATGGGCTTTGATTGACGCTGGATTGCCAGGGCGCACGGATGAAATTTTTGCGGCCGCCGAAGCGCGCTTCGGTACCGGGTCGCGACCGCAGGCGATCTATCTCACACATGGTCATTTCGATCACGCCGGTTCGGCCCTGGCGCTCGCGAAGCGATGGGATGTGCCAATTTTCGCCCACCGGATGGAGATGCCTTATCTCACCGGACTCTCAGCCTATCCGCCGCCGGACCCGACAATCGGCGGGGCGATGGCGTTTCTCTCGCGCTTCATTCCCTATCGAGGGCGCGACTTGGGCGACCGCGTGCGCGAATTGCCCGACGGCGGGTTGCAGGGGTTGCCAGACTGGAAGTGGATCGCGACGCCGGGTCATTCGCCCGGGCATATTTCATTCTTTCGCGAATCGGACCGGGTGCTGTTGGCCGGCGATGCGTTTGCGACCATGAACATGGACTCGTGGAGCGGCTTGATCAGTGGCAAAAAGAAACTGTCCCGCGCCTGCGCGCCGTTCAACATGGACTGGAGCGCAACCCGGGAGTCCTTAAGGAAGCTAGCGGATTTGCGACCCACCGTGGTCGGTTGCGGGCATGGCGTGCCGACGAGCGGCGGTGAATTGCCCGATCAGCTCCAACGTCTCGCGGAACGTTTCCGCGCACCGCGCCGCGGGCGATATGTGAATGCACCGGCGGCGGTAGATGCGAGGGGAGTGGTGGCGCTGCCGCCCGCGCCATTTGATCCGGTGCCGTTGGTGACGGCTGGGGCGCTTTTGCTCGCGGGCATTGCGCTCGGATCCGGTTACCTGGAGGAACAATTACGTGACTAGGCGAAGCACGGGCGGGAAACCCGTGCTCCGGATATGTCGGCCTAACGAGTCAACTCAATTCGCGCCCGCGCGCGGCGATCAGGGTAGCGACGCCGGTCGGCCACCTCCGCGCTGATTAAGGGTCAGCTCTTCCGAAGCAGCATTTGGACGTGGAGATAATGGCCGCCCGTTCGCTGGCAAGGCGCTGATCGGATTGTGCGCCGTCCTGCCTGTTGGCGTGTTCGATTTGCTGCGTCCCGTTTGGGTCGGAGCGGCCGCGGCTTTATCAGCCAGATCCAGCAACTCGTTCGAATCTGCGACCCTGGCGATTGCAACGTGCGGCCTCACCCGGTGGACAACCGTATCTGCTCCGCTGCCACCGTTTCCCGGCAAACCGGGATTCGTGGCCGGAGTCGGAGCAGCGGTCGCAATCGAGGTCGTAGAGCCTTTGGCAGGCGTGTCCGGGGTTGCCGGACCAAACGGCGGGGCCTGGTCAAGTGGTTGAGTTGTCGCCCCGTTACCGGCAAACATTCCGGTCGTGGTCCCGTTGCCGCCCGACCCGGTGTAGTTCGGGACGTTGGTATAAACCGAAGCCCTAACTCCGTCATCCCCTGTGATCGTCACGAGGACGCCGTTATGGACCGTGACAGTATTGCCTGCGATGAGCACGCTGCTGTTGCTGTTCAGGGTGACGTTGGAGACAAAGTCGATCATTCCATTGCTCCCGGGCGCGTACAGCTTCAAAAGCGTGTCGCCCGAAATACTGCCGCCGCCGATCGTTAGGCTGCCATTGTCGCCGAAGGCGCCGATCTTCACGATGTCGGCATGCATCGAGGCGGTGCCGATTGTAATCCCGCCGTCACCACCAACGATGGTGGCGAGAAGGGTTCCGCCGACATCATAAGAGCCGCCGTTGAAATCGATCGTCCCGATTGTCGCCGGCTGGTTGTTGCCGGCGTGCGCGTGCCCTTGCGGGGTCAGGTCGATGTTAAATGTGGCATCACTGGTCGTAGTGAGCGATTGAGAGATGTTGAAGGTGATCCCCGCATCGCCACCGATCGAACCGCCAGAGTCATCGATCTGGGCGAGGAGAGACGGAGCCGAAAGCGCATTCGCCGTCAGACTAATGGATGCGTTTTCGCCGATGCTGCCGCCGCCGTTCGTAATTTGAATCGTCGCCGCTCCCGTGCTCGTTAGGCTACCGGCAAGATCGGCGGTGAGGGTGGCATTGCCGCCAATGCTGCCGCCGTCATTGAGGATCTGAAATTCGAAGGTGTTTCCGTTGGTGAAATTGTTCGCGGTCACATTGGAGAGCGCGTCTCCTCCGATTGCGCCGTTGCTATTGAGGATGTTGAAATAGGTCTCTGTCCCGATGCTGATGTCTCCGCTCGCAATGACCGACAGGTTGGCGTCGCCCCCGATAGTTCCATTGATGTTGTTGATCAGCGGCTGAAAAAAGTCGGTCGTCGTGATACCCGTCGCGCCAACGTCGACCGTCGCGTCGCCCAGGATCGTCCCACCTCGGTCGAGGAAACGGTAATCGTTGTTCAGGACCGCAAACTCGCCCACACCGTGCGAGACAATGTTGCCCCCCGCACCGACCGCGACGTTAGCGTCGCCGTCGATTGTGCCGCCGGGAAGCGTTCCGTCTTGACCCGGGTCGGCGGAGTTTTCGATGTCGAAGAAGAGGTCGCTCTGGGTCGTAAGATTTCCGAAGATTGCCGCCGCGATGGAGGCGTCGCCGCCAATATGACCGCCGCCGTCGTTGTAAAGAAAGGTGTAGAGACCGCTTCCGGTGGAAATATCCTGGGCAATCAGTCCGATTGCAGCGTCCTGCGCAATATTTCCGCCAATAGTAAATCCAAAGTCACTGATGGCCGAGTTTTCGATGATAAAGTCTGCCTCACCGTCGGTGCTCAAATCTCCCGAAAAGGAAACAAGCAGAGCGCTACTGGCAAGAATACTGCCGCCCGAATTATTGGCGATGTCGGTCACCAGATCGCCACCGATCGATCCTTGGCTCCCTAACAAATCCAACCCGACAGCGGATCCAATCGAACCGCCATTGCTATTATCGATGAGGAGATTGGCCGTGGTCGCCGTTAGGGTCCCGCCCACACCAACGTTGGCCAGAGCCTCGCCTCCGATGTAGCCGTTGTTGTTGTTTGAGATCGTTACGGCGAGCCCGTTCTCGCTATTGGCGCTCAGGTTGCCAGCTACGCTAACACCGATGGTGGCACTGGAGCCGATGCTGGAGAAAAGATCGCCCATCGAGGTACTATTGTCGATTTGGAAAGTGACGTCGCCCTGGGAGCTGAGATTGCCTGTCAGAGCGAGGCCAAGTGCAGCGCTTCCATCGATTTGACCACCGTTCAGGTTCGTAATAAGGCCGGTGAGAAAGTCGCCGGTCGTGACGTTGGTTGCGGTGAGGGAAGCGAGGGCACTCTGGTCGATTGTTCCTCCGCCTTCGAACACTCCGAAAGCATTGAAACCACCGTTCTGCATGGAGAACTGGAGGCCGCTTCCAGTCGTAATGTCGCCGGTCACATTGATGGCGACCAAGGCGCTCGCCATTTGTCCGCCCGCGGCTTCACTAGTGGCCGCTATTAAATTTCCGCCGATGTTAGCGCTGGCGGCCGTCAGTGTCACCGAGGCGTTGCCGCCAATCGTTCCGGCGCCGCCGCCGTCGTCGCGGTCGGAAATAACGAACGTCGCGTCGCCGGTCGTGGCGAGTGCGCCGCCAACATTCGTTGAAACCGTCCCATCGCCGCCGATCGATCCGCCGTCGCGATTATTGATCAGGAGATTGATCGCGCTGGCCGTCAGGTCGCCGCCGATGCTTACGTCCAACGAAGCGTCGTCGCTTATCTGTCCGGCGCCATTATTCGAGATCGTTAGGCTCAAGCCGGTTTCACCATTAGCGGTCAGGTTGCCGCCCGTCGTCAACTGCGCGTCCGTGCTCGAATTAAGGACGCCACCTTCGGAATTATCGAGGTTAATGGTAAGACCATTGCTGGCAGTGAAATCGCCGCCGGATTGCAAAGAAACATTCAGTTGCGAGCCAGAGACGTTGGTCTCGGTCACGCTCAGCTCGTTATTCAAGAGGATGCTTCCTTCCGACTCCAGCGCGAAGTAGGTCGTGCCCGCGACCGTGGAATCGAAAGTAAGAGTCGAGTCTGGACCGCGGGCATAGATGCCGATGGCGGGAATGCCCTGGAAAGCGAGATCGGATGTAAGCGTGATCGAGCCGTCCTGCGTGCCGAGGAAGAGTGCGTCGAGCCCGCTGAAGGTGATGGTGCCGCCCGGCGGCCCGGAGGTGATATCACCCACGCTGATGAGCGCGAGATTGGTCGGCCCGCCGTTCGCGATCGAGATCGTGGGATTGCCGGTCAAATTCAAAGCGAGAAACTTCAGCGCGGCCAGTGGCACATAAGGACTGGTGGTACCAAAGAAAGCATCTAACCCGATTTTCGTATCGAAAGCTGAAGTCGCGGTAAACAACCAGACCGAAGCCGGACCGTCCAGGGCGGGGCCCCGATAGATCTTGCCGTAATCAGTGACGCCATTGGTCGTGATGGTGGGATCAGTCTCAATCGTAGTTGCGCTGCTGATGACGTAGGGGACAGGAGAGGAAATGGGCGCGGGTGTCCCGTATTTGCTCGGGGGCGGCGTTGGCGTAATTGGTGTCGGTGTCGGCGTCATCGGCGTCGGCGTGGGTGTCATGGGTGTCGGGGTCGGGGTGATGGGTGGAGGTGTAGGAGTGATGGGCGGTGGCGTGGGTGTTATGGGTGGAGGAGTGGGAGTCGATTGCAGTGGACGGGCGCCGCTCGCATTTGCCTGGTCGACTGCGTTGGCGTTCGTCGGGTCGAGCTTGGATACGATCGTGCCGCCGCCGAAAATAACGAGATTGGTTTCGATCAGACCGCCGTCGTTCATCATCTTCGTTTGTGCGAGAATTGCCTGCGCGATCAGTCCGTCGCTCGGTAACGACTCAAAACCGTTTATGAGTTCCGAAGTCTTCATCAGCCGATCCAGGTCGACATCCACCGGATCGGGCAGGCCTTTGCCCTTGGGATTCACGATCAACATCTGGCCAGCGTGGACGAGCACGGATTCGCCTACCCGGTCGTTGCGAAAGATTCGCCCGGTGCCTTCGAGGACGATGAACTTGATGTAAGCGTTCGGATGAAACTCGAGCATGACTGTCGTGCCCGTGATCGCGGCGGTGATCGCGGCGGTGTTGATCTGCGCGCCGCCGGCATTTTTCGGGACGCGCAGGAGCATGGCGCCGCCACCGAGCTGCAAGTTGCGGGTGCCTTCGTTGAAACTGAAGATCGTGTTCGCGCCGAGCCGGGCCAGCGTCTGATCGGTGAAGACAAGTTCGGCGCGCGATTCCACGCCGGTGCGAACTGCGGTTCCGTTGCGGACTTCATCGCTCACGCGCGCCGGGCGCGGCGCGGCCTGCTCGGGAAGGAGATTGACATCTTTGATCACCTGACTGACGCGCGCTTCTTTGAGCTGCGCCGCATCGCTGGAGGTGAAAGGTAAAAGGAGGCAAGCGAGCAACGAAGAGTAACGCATCGCTTTGGCGAGGAGCGAAAGCGGCGGGCTGCTGTTGCTGGGTGTGTGATTTTGCGAGTCGTTCTTCTTCATTTTGGGAATCATGTTGATTGGAAACCGCTCTGCGTTGGACTACGTCCAGCCCGACCTCCCGTCCGGTTGGCCAGGCGGCCAACGAAGGCGAGGGTGATGGACCGCAAGAAGTGTGACCGACTCGTGGTCGCGGCGTCAAGCTTTCTCGCCTTCGATTAGTTCTCGATGGACTGGGCAACTGGCGTGTTGCGAGGCGCAACCTTTCTCGGCTCGACGGAATCTCGCCCCACCAGGCTGGCCGAAAGAGGATCGTTGACTGGTTGCAACGGGCCGCCTAACCGCCCGGAGGAAGACCGAGCGGCGGTGCGTTCGAGAGGGGCTGCGGAGGATTGGCGCCCGAACCGCCAAACGTGCCGTTGGTGTGACCGTTCCCGCCAAAGCCGGAGTAGTTTGCGTTCGGAATCGAACTGGTGCTGTTGACGTAGATTGATGCTTTCGAGCCCGCGACGTTGACCCGCACGTCATTCCTAATTGTGACACTTGTTGCCCGCGATGCTTTGGTTGAGTTGCCGTTCAACTTTACGTTGCCGACAAGGACCACGACGAACCCATGAAATTGGGGTCGATTTCAGAGTTCTAGCTAACGAACCAGAACAACCTTCCCGTGAGGACCGTCCGAGATCAGAATTTCAAACCAAGCGTGACGCCGCCGCCGCCGTTGAAGACGTTGTAACGGAAGACGCTTTGATTCGATTGATTAGCTACAT
>CAWAIY010000034.1:0-67017 GCA_963782205.1 uncultured Verrucomicrobiae bacterium
CATAAACGAAGTTTGCGACCGACTCCGGCGAGGTGGCGCGCTTTTCTTTCACCAAGACGACAATGTCGTGCGTGTCGGCCTGTTCGAGCGTCAATTCCGAGATGTCGATCATCGTCCCGTATTTGTCGGTGTCGGATTTCTCGGCGTACTTCGTCAGCTTGTAGTTTGTTCCGCCGACCGTTTGCCCGAGGTGGAGGAACTGCGTCGGCTTGCTTCTGTCAACATTGTTGATCGCGTAGGTGTCGCCGATCGAGGAGGAAAAAATGAGAGGGAAGATCTCCTTGGTATAGGAACGCAGCTTGAGCTTAAAGGTGTATGGTGGGTGCGATTCCTTATCGACCGGGTTGGATTGGCCATTCCACTCGTCGAGGTTGGTGAAACCGTCGCTGTCCGGATCCTGGACAAGGACGTCGGCCTCGGTCGTGGGGAGGCCAAAGTCTTCCAACCAGTCGTTAGGCACGGGCGGATGGAGAAGGGTGTTGCGAAGGGTCGCAGGCTGCCCGTCCGCCCCAATAAAATGCTTTTCCGGAACGAACAATCCGGAGCGCCCGGCCGCAGTCCATTGCGTCGGCGTCCGCAATCGCTCCATCGCCTTCGTGATCTCCGGCCCCTTACCCGCCGGGATTCTGCTGTTCGGGGGCGGCACATTTTGCAGGGCACTGAATCGTTCACTGAAGCCGGAGGCGCCGAGCAAGATAAAGAGCGCGCAAAGAATGAAGAAGAGCGCAGCGGCGAGGACGGCCGCGCGATCATAATTTCTCCGAAGCCATTCCATTGCCTAACGAGGCTCCTTTTCCGGGAGAGTGAATTTCAGAATTTCGATTTTCGCCGCCACGTCGATATGCTCGGTCCCGACGATAAAGGAGACGGCTGGCTCCTTCCCCTTGGCTCCAGGCGCGGGCGACGCCGGCGCAAGTGTCGTTGTCTCCGGCGTCCCGCGCTTCGGACCTTTGTCGACCTGATTTTTCACCAGAAGCGCACGGATGATATAGAACTGATCTTTGGCGGCGGCGATTTCGTTGCAGACCCGGCGCGCAGCGGCGGGGCTGCACGAAAACGAGACGTTGACTGACGTTCGATCGACGATTTCCTCTTTTGTTGCCGCGCGATTCAGCGGCTTTGCGGGGCGCGATGCAACCGGCGGAGTCGGGCTTCGGCCCGCTTTTTCCTGCGGAAGCGGAGTGCGGGTCAGGCTGTTGAGCGCATCCACATGCGCCTCGATGATCGTATTCGCGATCCATTCGACGGCGTGCAACTGCTGGCCGAGACGCGGGGCGGCCTCGCTATTCGGCAGCGACGTCGCGTAGTCGTCGAAGCCAAGGTAAAAATTGACCGGCAGCTGGACCTTGTTCGCCGCCGCCCGCTCGCTTATCGCCGTGAAAGCGAGTCGCAGTTGCGACTGGAATTCGTTAGGCTGAAGCGGCAGTTGCGCGAACATCCGGTTCTTCAGATCATTTTCGAGCGCAAGCAGTGCGATACCATAGCTCTCGGTTTGCGCCCTGGTCTTGCGCAAATTCTCTTCGTTTGGAAAGGGCGTACTCCGACGCAGACGGGTCAGTTCATTGATTGTCTGCTCGAGCCGGGACTGTGCCTCGTCGGCCGCGCCCTTTTCGTGGAGAAGGAACCAGGCACTCATGAGCATGGCGAGAGAAAACGCCCCGAGGAAGATGCCAAGGAATCTGTTTTGCCGAAACCAGCTCATGGCAGGGCGAAAGGCTGGCGCAGTTTCAGCCGCAACTCGTAGGGGTAGCCCCATTCCGTGCTCGTCGGCGTGCTCGGCTTGATCACCTCGGACTGTTTATTCGGATCGACCTCGAAGACGTTCGAGCCGATCAGGTTCCGAAAATAATCGACCACGATTTCCTGCTGCTTCGGGTTAGAGAGATAAAGTCCCCTGACGAATACGCCGTCGACCACCGGAACGTTCTTCTTGTTCGTCGCTTCAGGGCTGCGGCCTATCGCCGACGATGCAGGCGCCGCTTGCACTGCGCTCAGCTCTTTTTCGTCCACGATGCGACCGCCGGAAGTCGGCGCGAGCTCCGTGATCCAAATATTCTCCTCCGGGAGGCGCGTATTCAGATCATCGAGAATCCGCAGCCACATTCCGCGGTCCCTGATCGCGCTCAGCAGAGGCGTGGTCGCGTGGTCGAGCGCGGCGATCTCCCCGCGCAACTGATTGAGCTGAGTTTCGATGCTCCGCATCCGGGCGACCTGAATCTGCGCAGTCTCGACGACATGCGTTTCAATCTGATCCGCTCGCAGAAAATAGAAGCCCCAGGCGAGCAGGCCGAGCACGAAACAGACGCCCGCCAGGATGAAGAACGGCTGACGCTGCGCAAGGCGCTCTCGGAGCACGACAACCGTTGGGCGCAGGTTCAACTCCATCGGGCACGTCATCGTGTTGCGCAGGGCGAGTCCGACCAGTTCGCCTAACAAGTGCGCGGAACGCGCCGCTTCTTCGGCCAGGACCACATTCGAGACGGTCACGTTTCGGAGCGGATTGAAGAACTCCGTCGGCACCTGGAGTTTCTCGTAAAAAAACTCGCGCACATAAGGTGTGCTCGCTGCGCCGCCGCAGAGGAAGACGCGCTCGGGTCGGCTCTCCTGCTGCTGCGTTCGATAGAAACTAATCGAGCGCGCCACCTCGGCGTGCAGCCGCGTCATGCCGCCGCGGGTCAGCTGCGCGACGCGCGCCACATCTGAGTCAGAGGCCTCCGCTTCGGGGCCGCCAAGACTAGCGAATCCGTCGTGCCTCTTGCGCAGCTCGGCCGCGTCGAAGGGCTCGTTAAATTCCTTCGCGATCGCCGACGTGATCGAACTACCGCCGATCGGGACGCTGCGGCTGAAGATTTTTCCCGGCGCGACGAAAAGCAGATTGGTCGTGCGCGCCCCGATGTAGATGACGAGGGAAGAGCCGGTCAGCTCGCTGTAGTTGAAACGAAACGCGTTGTAGAGCGCCATCGGCGCGGCGTCGACCCGCCTGGTCTGCAAGCCGGCCGCCTCCACCGCGGCGTTCATCCCCTCGAGCAGGTCGGCCTTGATCGCGACCAGCACGACCTCGATTTTGTCCGCCTCGCTGCTGGGGACGAGCTGATAATCCCAGACCACATCCTCGAGAGGAAAAGGCACATTTTGTTGTGCCTCGAAAGTGATGATACGTTCGATTTTATCCCGATCGACCAGGGGCAGTTTCACAAAACGGGCGAAGACCGATTGCCCCGGAACCGCGTAATCGATCGGGCCGCCCGTGATCCCGAGCTCGCACAGCATGTCGGACAACGCCTCGCTGATCTGGCGGTTGCGGTCTGTTTCCGCAGCGGGATCGGCCAAGATCTCCCGGCACCGATAGCCGGTGAGGACAACGCCGCCGTTGGGCCCAGGCTGAAACGCGGCCAATCTTAGCGTTTGCGAGCCGAGGTCAAGACAGAGGATGCGGGGGGGAGCTGACATGAATCGCGATCAACGGCCGACCGGTTTGACCTGTTCGTAGTAACCCCAAAACAGGGGTGCAAATGGCGTCTCGCTCTTGTCCAGAACCAAGCCGGGCAAGGTTGGCAGGGAAGCGAACCATTGCGGCCGGGCCCGGGCCATACTCAACTCGTCTTTCACCTCTCCTTTTTCTAATACCTGCACAGCAACATTTTCCACCGAGGTCGTATTCGGCGGGCGACTGCCCAGGACATAAGCCAGTGCATGCGGCGGCACATACACGCAGGAGTAAAGATCCCGGCCCGCAAGCACGTTGACGTGCCTCACTTCGCCGGTCAGCACCTTGCCGTTCATCAGGATGTAATACTTGAGGATCAGCTCCTCGGTGAACTCGGGCGCGGCCGAGAACTGGACATCGACCCGGAGCCAGCGTTCATGCGTCTCGCGCTTCTGTTCGGCGCCGTTGTAGTTAAATTGCGGCGTCGTAATCAGGTCGCGGCTAATCTTCGTGATTCGGAAATCGTTCCCGTGATTTTGTGCGAAAACGGAGCCGGCGAGAGCCAAAGCAAAAATCGACAGGGGGATCCTTCGGTTCATGGGTTGGGCATTTTGAGACAAAGCACGCCAGAAAAGCGAGCAAGAATTGTCAGGCGTCTTCGAAAGGCCGGGTTCGCCTTCGCCGCGAGGTTGCATTACGCACTGCCCGACCTTCGGGAAATCGCCAATACAGTCCAGCACCAGGGACGGCTCCCAGAGGTTTAGAGCCGCGTAATTACCTGCGGCAATCTGCTCGGACGCACCGGGATTTTAGTGTTCGCCGGTCGTCGTTGACAAAAACGTTGCCAAATTTATGGCGAATATGGTAATCCTTGTAAATGTCAATCCGCCACCGGGAACCAGTCTTCACCATCGGTCGAGAGCCGCTCGTCGCTGGAGCGATTGTCTTTCGAAACTACATCCGGGCCCGCAAACAACACCAGCGGCAGCTGAGATGGAACGCTCTCGCGTCCCGTCTTCACCTCTTTCGACGGACTACGGTAAAGACGTAGCATCTCAGCCCCAACGCACGGCAACAGCCCGGAAATCACCCCATCGGCTTAGCGCCGCTGGTGTAGTGAGCTGTCATGTGAAGAGACGCTGCAAGATGTAGGCGTCATGTCATCAAATCGCTACAATTGCGTGGCCTCTTGGCTCGACAGGACGGCGCCCCGGCTGGGTCACTCGGCCTCGGAAACGTCTGGAGCTGGCGGAGACGTTTTTCCGCCTGGGAAGCATCCCACCTCTATCAGACCTTTAACCCGCAGGTCCAACCACCGGGCAAATGGAAGACTCGATGAAAAAGCAAACACCGTTCACCTCATAAAAGGCATTGCTGCAAAACTAGCTGCCGATCCTTTCGGTTTATCGGGAATCCGGGATCGGGGGAAGCAGTCGATGCCACCGTGCAAGGTGCGAATATCACAGACACATCTTACGGGACGGGTGCACTGGAGAATGTGACGACTGGTATTCAGCATTCAGCCTTTGGCTATCACCCGCTCCATTAAAACACCACCGGCGACTACAACACGGCTACCCGTCCGCGCATGGGCTAGGTGCCGCAGTCACTTTGTTTTGAGACCTGGGATATCTTTTGTGCTTCAGCGGGAGAGATGCCGTGGCTGACGTTGATGTGAAAGCGGCGCAGCAAATACTCCTCGAAAGAAATCCACTCGCCCTGATACTCGACCGTGCGTGACCAGGCACAGATGGTGACAAGGGTGTTGAGTTGCTCCTTTCTTTCCTTTGTCTGACGGGCCGTACGGCCGACCAAAGAGGCAATAATGGCGAGCAAGGCTACGCGAATAAGAGCGTTGACCGCGATATAGGGAAACGGAAATGGGGTGTCCACGAACGTAGCAATGAAGAGCCGCCCGAGAGGGAGAAGGACGGCCAGTGAATAAGACAAGCGAGCGCCATAAAACCACGCTGACAAGCCAACCGGAACGACAAACAGAATGGGGAATTGCAGAAATCGGCCCGTGACCAGATCGAGCAGCAAGATGGATGCGCTCAACAAAACGTAGGTCACGCTGCGCGACAGAGCCCAGAGGGTGAAGCGTCCGAAAGCGCTGGCAGGCTTTGCACTTGGCGACTTGGCTGGCGCGCTCACTTGGGTCAGTTACAGGGTGCGCCGGACGAGAAAAAGCTCCGGTTCGGCGAGCGGGAACACCGATGGCCGCGAGGTCGAACCGTGCTAATCACCTGAAAGCTGGGATCCGTAGAGCGGCTCGCCATCGCTTGCCGTAGAAGAGGCGATTTGCGATCCAGTTCCTGCTGCACCGAGCGAGAATGGGGTGGAACGCCGCATGGTGACAAGCGGATTCTGCCTTGCCCGGCGATGAACCGAAACCGCCCTCGCCACGTCTAGTCCGGCAATCCAGTTAATCCTGGCTGAGCAAATAACGCCTTACCGCTGATTCGCGCGCTCCAGCCATTGCCGAAAGTATTCGATCGTGCGCGTGATTCCTTCCTCAAACTCGACCTTTGGCTCCCAGCCGAGGATTTTCTTCGCACGCGTGATGTCGGGCTGGCGCACCTTCGGGTCGTCGACCGGGAGCGGCTTGTATTCGATCCCCGATTTCGTGCCGGTGATGCGGATGATCTCATCGGCGAATTGCTTGATCGTCATTTCGCGCGGGTTGCCGATGTTGACCGGCTCGTGGAAATCCGACTGCGAAAGCCGGTAGATCCCGTCGATCAAATCGGAGACGTAACAAAACGAGCGGGTCTGTGAGCCGTCGCCAAAAATGGTGAGCGGCTGGCCCACGAGCGCCTGGCCGATGAAGGCCGGCACGACCCGGCCGTCGCGCAATCGCATGCGCGGCCCGTAGGTGTTAAAGATGCGGACGATCCTGGTGTCGATGCCGTGATAACGATGATAGGCCATCGTGATCGCCTCCGCGAAGCGCTTCGCTTCATCGTAAACGCCGCGCGGCCCGATCGGGTTGACGTTCCCCCAGTAATCTTCCCGCTGCGGATGGACGAGCGGGTCGCCGTAGCATTCGGAGGTCGAGGCGAGGAGAAACCTCGCCTTCTTCGCCTTGGCGAGGCCGAGCGTGTTGTGCGTCCCAAGGGCGCCGACTTTCAAGGTCGGGATGGGCAGCTCGAGATAATCGATCGGGCTGGCCGGCGACGCGAAATGGAAGACGTAATCGATCTCGTCCGGGACCAGTAAATACCGGGTTACATCCTGCTTGATGAAGCGGTAACTCTCGTTCCCGGCGAGGTGCTCGATGTTGGTGAGATGGCCGGTGATCAGGTTGTCGATCGCGATCACGCGATGGCCCTCGGCGAGGAGCCGGTCGGTCAGATGGGAGCCAAGAAATCCGGCCCCGCCGGTGACGACGGAAACAGGTTGTTTGGCGGAATGTGCAGGCATTAGCGCGCTTTATCTACCGGCTAGGCGCCGGGTTGGCGAGGAAGATTTTCGACCGCTCACCGCGGCGCTAGTCTGGTTCGCCCCGGATAGTTTCGAAGCGATCAGCGCATCGAGCGCGCGGAAGGGTCGCGAAGTTCTTCGCCAAGAGTTTTTCATCTTCGATTTGATTCTTAAGCTCCTTCTCGATCAGGGCGACAAGTCGCATGAGCCCGAGCGAATCGATCGGAACGGCCCGGGATCCGTGACCGGCGGCAAGGACGCGCGGCTTTGTCGAGAAACTCGATGATCGTCGGCAGTAAATTCGTTGGTCAAGAGTAACCCGCAACCTGAGCTGCGGATCCCTAAGCCTCAGCAATCTCGAGTCCGCGACCGCGTCCGATCCCCCCTCGGTGCTGAGCACCGGGACGGCTGAATCCCTTCGCAGAGGAGGAAAATGAGAGGGGAAGCGCCACCACGCGCGCCACCGCTATTAAGGACCTCAGTTATCGTATAGTAAAGGCGTTTTGGTTTTGCATCCTGACGCTCGACCGGGTGGTTGGCGTGCTGGAGAAGCAGCGGGAACCGAACCCGAGACCCACGGCTCAGTTCCTTGCCATCGTCACCGTTCGCCAACCGAACTTCAAGCCCTGAAGATCCTTAGGCTCCAGATGTGACATTTCTATAGGATGCAGGAAACGGGGTTCTTCCACCCAGTCCTGTCTCAAGCTTGCGCCGGGTCGAGCGTTTCAATACCTTTTGCCCGGGCGAAAAGGAGGTCTTCCATGTGTCGAAACATCAAAACTCTGCATAACTTTCAGCCGCCTGCGACGGACGAAGAAATCCGGGCATCGGCCGTGCAGTATGTGCGAAAGCTCAGTGGCTTTGCCAAGCCGTCAAAAGCGAACGAACTCGCATTCGACCGAGCCATTTTGGAGGTGACGCAGGCGTCGCGCACCCTACTGCATTCTCTGGTGACCAACGCTCCGCCACGCGATCGCGAACGCGAACGCTTGAAAGCGTCCGCCAGATTCCGCTCCCGAATGGGGGTCGGGATCGCGTAGCGAACCGGCCCCGAAGCGGTAACTTTCGTTCCCGGCGAGGTGCTCGATGTTGGTGAGGTGTCCGGTGATCGGGTTGTCGATCGCGATCACGCGATGCCCTCGGCGAGGAACCGGTCGGTCAGATGCGAGCCAAGAAATCCGGCCTCGCCGGTGACGACAGAAACAGGTTGCTGATTGGCGGGCTGCGCGGGCACGGCGCGTTTCATCTAAATGCGAGAATCGCGTTTTGCGAGCAGAAACGCGCAGCATTCGCGCCCATGGCCCGCCCGATCATGCGGCGAAGGCCAGAAACGCTTGCTACTAATACTCCCGGGGCACGGCGGCGGTCGGCCAGAAGCATTCCGTCGCGAGTCGAAAACCTTCAGCGAAGTTGCCATTCTTCAAAGCATCACTGACGAAAAGCTTGGCCAGGCTTAGGGACGTTTGGAGATGCTCGTAGCTTTGGGCATCGGGGCGTTCGCGAAGATCCTCCGTGCATTCATCCGCGAGCTGGAAAATACCGTCGAGGAGGTCTCGCTGAGTTGCGCGGCAATAGTTTGAAAAGTTTTCGCTCGCGACCCGAACAAAGGCATTTGCAGTTTGTAAATCCATAATTTGTTCAGTGATTGTTACATACGGCTTCTGTCAAATAAGCGTCGGAATCCTTACACATTCCAGCGATGGCCGATTAAATGCTGACAGCATATGAAACCTGGGTCATCTTAGCAACGCTGCGATTGGCGTGCCCGCGGTCTGGAAGCCGCAGGTTGAAACTCAAGCTATGAATTCAAAAACGGATGGTGTGGTAATTATTGGCGGCGGACCGGCCGGATCAGCTCTGGGATGCTACCTGTCGAAAGCGGGGATCAAGAACACGATCTACGAGGCAGCCAACCATCCCCGGGCTCACGTGGGCGAGTCCATGGTCATGTCATCCGTCCAGGTGTTTGACGAGATTGGATTTTTGCCCGTGCTGGAGCGGGAGGGTTTTGTCAAGAAACATGGCGCCTCGTGGCATCCACCGGTGCGCAAGGGAGAGGCGGCGATTGCGTTCAGCGAGTTTCCCTCGCCCCATGTGAAGCAGGACTACACGTATCACGTGGATCGGCAGAAGTTTGACCTCCTCCTGTTGAAGCACGCGGAGAGTCTCGGCACCAAGGTTTACCAGGGAATCAGCGCGACCAAGGTGATATTTGACGACGAAAATTACGCTCGCGGCGTATGCGTTCGTTTGGCCGAACAGGAGATCGAGATTCCGGCCCGTCTGGTGGTGGACGCAAGCGGTCGCCAAACGCTGCTTGGAAAACAGCTCAAAGTGAAAAAGAACGATCCCATTTTTGATCAGTTTGCGGTCCATGCGTGGTTTGAGAATGTCGACAAGAGCCAGAGAGACTCAGCGGAATATATCCATATCTATTTCCTGCCGGTGGAGAGGGGCTGGGCCTGGCAAATCCCCATCACGCATGAAATCACGTCGATGGGCGTCGTGGCAGAGAAGGCCGTGTTTAAGAGCGGACGGTTGGAGCCGGGCGAATATTTTCAGAAATACGTCGATTCAAACCCCGACCTCGCGCACGCGATGCGGAACGCCAAACGCGTCAACGACTTCAAGCTGGAGGGCGACTACAGCTATAAGATGGACACGTTTGCGGGCAACGGTTTTGTCCTGATTGGCGACGCGGCCCGATTTGTCGACCCGATTTTCTCGTCCGGCGTGAGTGTGGCGCTTTTTAGCGCGAAGTATTCGGCGGAACGGATCAAGTACGCCTTCGAAAACAACGATTTCAGTGAGGCGGCTCTTAAACCATATGAGCAGAAGCTCCGCTGCGGCACAGAGATCTGGTACGAGTTCATCCGACTCTACTACAAGCTGCTTCCAGCCTTCACTCATTTTATCAAATCGAAGGAACATCGCATCGAGGTGCTGCGCCTGCTCCAGGGTGAGGTGTTTGATCGTCGGGAAGTGCCGGTTTTGGACGCGATGCGGAAATTTATCCACACCGTCGAGACAACGCCCGGCCATGTATTCGCGGGTGTGCTTTCTGACATTTCGATAGATTGATCGGGAGTAGCGGCCGCGCTACCAACTCCGACTGTCTTTGCAGCCGCAGTGGCTTTAGCACGGTAGAGGTCCGGATTCGCGGCCCAAGCACTGGCCCACGATTCGAAAATAGACAGGCGACGCTGTCCTCATTTGGCGGCGGCGTTCCCGTCCAAAGATGCTCAAGTGCGGCCTCTTCATGGCCGCCGTGACGAGTGCCACGATAACGAGCGTGCTGGTTTCCTGCCCGACTACCACAGAATCAGCATGCCGCCGAAGACTGAGAGCGCAGGCGGAGGCTCGACTTTTCTTCCCGGCCCTGTTTTATTCACGGCGGAGGAGCCGGATTGAAAAAGATCAACAGCAAGGAAATCAAGGAGTATCCCTGGGCTTCGCCGAAAGGGAAGTTCGTCGGCGCCGGGAAGGACATTTCGGAAGCGCTCGGCTGGGATCCGAAGTCCGGCGACGCGAGGGCGCGGCATCCCTTTGCGGTGGAGATTCTCCGGATCGCGCCGGGCCAGACTCCCTACCCCTATCATTCGCATGCTGCGCAATGGGAGTTCTATCACGTCATCTCAGGTAGAGGCGTCGCCCGCGATGACTCCGGCAAAATACCGATCGCGCAAGGCGACGCCTTCATCTATGGACCGGGCGAGGCGCACCAGCTGATCAATGACAGCTCGGAAGACCTCATCCTTTATGTTATCGCCGATAATCCGATCGGTGAGTCCTGCTATTATCCGGACAGTAAGAAGTGGCTCGTTCGCTCGCCGGAGCGAAGACTCCTGCGCGGGGAAGCATTGGATTACTTCGATGGTGAAGAGTGAGTCTACATGGTAGAGCGCGCTTCCAGCTTGCGAGTTCGATTCCCGGCGGACCTGAGGCTTATGCTGCGTTTTGCTAAAAACCGATCGTGAAAAGACAACCCAAGCCGGTCTCATTACGCGTCGGGCAGCTTGAGTTTCTAAAGCTCAACGCCAAGGGACAGGAGTGGCGCGATATCTATCACTGGATTCTCGCGCTCAGTTGGCCGCGTTTCATCCTCCTCCTGCTCGGAACCTACCTGAGTATCAACCTGGCCTTTGCCGGTCTCTACACCGTCGGCGGACCCTGCATCGCGGAGATGAGGTCCGGATCCTATCTCGAAGCCTTCTTCTTCAGCGCCGAGACCCTGGCAACGGTGGGTTACGGCCATATGTATCCGGCGACGCTCTATGGTCATATCATTACGACGAGCGAGATCATGGTGGGATTGTTCCTGCTTGCGGTCATGACCGGTTTGATCTTTGTTCGCTTTTCCCGGCCTACCGCACGCATCTCGTTCAGTGACAGTCTCGTAATTGCCCCTTTCGATGGGCAACCAACCCTGATGTTGCGCGTGGCCAACATGCGAACCCACAGCATGGTGGAGGCTGAGTTCCGGCTCATGATGCATCGGGATGAGCCGACCCGGGAAGGTGATGTGATCCGGCGCTTTTATTCGCTCAAGCTCCACTTCGACCGGTTGCTGGCTTTCCCGACTGTTCTCACGCTCCGGCATACGATCGATGAGCGTAGCCCGCTCCATGGTATCACGCCCGAGCTTCTGCGCAGCAGCGAGACGCGACTGATGGCTTCGGTGGTTTGCGTTGATACCGTTATCCCGGCCTCGGTGCAAAGTCAGCAGGGTTATAGCTGGCGTGATATTCGCTTCGGTGAGCGTTTCGTCGAAATCTACACTGAGCTGGGGACTGATCGGCTCAGCGTGGATTACGGGCGGATCCACGAGACTGAGCCAGTCCCCGACGGCTCGGAAGTTCGAGAGACGCCCGTCCCGGTGGCGATCAAGGGCTCGGTTTGATTCGTTACCGGCGGCTCCGACTGGCGACGGCCGAGAAAGCAGATTAAGGAAGCGTCAGACAAGCGACGACGGCTTACCCTTCTTTTTTCCAACTCCTCGAAGCACTTGATCGGGGCGGCGAGCCGTAGCGCGTCACGACCCCGGTCGAGACCGATCTCGCGATCGCGGAATGGGCGGGCCGCGAAATGAAGCCGCGGCCGGCGGCAGGGCGCTGCTTTTCGAGCGGCCGTTGATCGACGGCAAGCCCTCCAGGTTTCCAGTCGCCATCAACACCATGGGTTCGGAGAAGCGGATGGCGCTGGCTCTGCAGAGGCCGAGCGTCGCGGATGTGGCGCAAAAACTCAACTCATCCTCAAGCGAGACACGACCGGAAGGGCCGTTTGGCGATCACACTGGACTTTGCACTGCGATTGAGGATTACCCGGTGTTTCATCTCACCGCGATCACGGACCGGCGCGAATCAGATAGGACACAGCCGATTGAGAGCACATGGCCACTCTACTCGAGAGGTTTGATACCGCCCCGATGCCTTCATGAACTGCGCCGTATTCGGCAATGCCGCGACCCTTCAATCGATCCATCAAGCCAGACTCGGTGAACGGCGATGCCCGGAGTTACTCGAGCACATCAGCCGAGCGTGAAGCCGGACATTGTCGGGGAATGCTGTCCCTAGTTGAAGCGCCGCCAGCCGGGCCCGCAAATGCAGAAGCAATCGCAGTTTCTTCTCGACATCGCGGTCGCGTGTTTGTTATTTTGGCGTTTGTCATGAAACCAAGCCGTGTCGGCTCCAGAAGGTCGGCTGTGATCACAAACTCTCGTTGGTTAGCTTACGCGACGGCCGGGCTTGCCAGCTCCTTTGCAGCCGATCAATCGGCTGACGCCGAGATTCATTACTCCGGCCCACTGAACATTACCTTTGACGCGTCTCCCGGGCACCCTGTGCGCATGAAGTTCCCACTCAACAACGGCAGCGCCTACTTTGGCTTGGCCAATCTGCGTGCTCCGCAGCCTTGGACCGGATACGGCATGGCCGGCTTTCTCATTAAGGCCCCGGGGCGTGCTGGATTCGCCGCCACCAGCTACGGCGTGTATCGCTGGGTCTCTCAACTGACTTATGGCGACGCCATTTCGCAACACCAGTTTCTTCAAAACAGATTGCAACAGGGTCTGTACTTTGACAATAAACTGGGGAAGTTGGTCAAATACTACGACAATTATGGCCATTGGAACCGGGGCGATACCGGCTTTGTTGCCTTCAAGTTCGACGCCGGGACTGGCATTCAATATGGCTGGGCGCGCGTCCACATCGAGGGCAACCCACCCCTGACTGGCGACTTTACGCTAATTGATTACGCTTACGGCGATCCCGGTGATCAGCTTACTGCCGGCCAGACGTCGAGTAACGAAACGGTTCCGAGGGACGGCGGTATCGGTTGGCTCGCCCTGGGAGCCGCGGGGCTTCTGGCATGGCGCAAGGGACGGTCGCGAGCCGCAAGTTAGTTGTCCAGTTGCTAGTAGCTGGTGAGGAGGCTTCAGCACGTGATGCTGGTACGCTGAAGTTTTCCGCCATATTCTTTTTCCATGGCTGAGGTCTCCCAGCAGCGAAAAGTTCTGCTGATCGGATGGGATGCGGCCGATTGGGAGCTTATAACGCCGCTGCTCGAGCAAGGTCTGATGCCGACGCTCGACGCTTTGATCAACCGCGGAGTGATGGGCAATTTGGCTACCCTCCAGCCCATCCTTTCGCCGATGTTATGGAATTCTGTTGCGACCGGTAAGTTTGCCGACAAACATGGAATTCACGGATTCATTGAGCCGGATCCGGTCAATGGCGGCGCTCGGCCTTACACCAGCACCTCGCGTAAGTGCAAAGCTCTCTGGAATATCTTAACTCAGAGCGAACTTAGGAGTAACGTCGTTGGCTGGTGGGCGAGTCATCCTGCAGAGCCGATCAATGGCACAGTTGTGACCAACGCTTTTGGCGGGGTGCAATTCGATCCGCATAACGGCTGGATCGTGCCCAAAGGAGCTATCCATCCGGAGCAGCGAAGCGCAGAGCTGGCGCGGTTCAAAATCTTCCCTAACGAACTTACAGAGGCTCATATCCTGCCTTTCATTCCCGACGCGGCAAAGATCGACCAGAAGAAAGACAAGCGACTTAGCGGTTTCGCCAAGATCCTAAGTGACAATGCCTCGGTGCATGCGGTCGCGACAGCGTTGATGGAAAGCGAGCCATGGGATTTCACCGCGATCTATTACGACGGCATCGACCACCTCTCGCATGCTTTCATGCACTATCATCCGCCGAAGCTGGAGTGGATTAGAGCGGAAGACTTCGCCATGTACAAGGATGTCGTAAAGGGCGCTTACCGTTTCCATGACATGATGCTGGAGCGCTTGCTTGACCTTGCCGGGCCTGAGACGACAGTCATTCTCTGTTCGGACCATGGCTTCGAATCCGGGTCGCAGCGCCCGCGGGGCACGCCGCGAGAACCGGCTGGACCGGCGGCGTGGCACCGGCAGTACGGTATCTTCGTCATGGCCGGGGCAGGAATCCGCCGCGACGAACGCATCTACGGCGCGAGCTTGATCGATATCGCGCCAACTGTTCTCACTCTGTTCGACCTTCCGGTTGGCCAGGACATGGACGGCCGGCCTTTGCTGGAAGCCTTCGAAAAGACGCCGGAAGTGAAAACCATTCCGAGCTGGGAATCAGTCGAAGGCGAGAGTGGAAAGCACACGGGCGAGCAGCAGCTCGACCCGGCCCAGGCGGGCGAAGTCATGCAGCAATTCGCAGCCTTGGGTTATATCGAAAATCCTGGTACGGATAAACAGAAAGCAGCCGAGTCGGCCGAAATTGAAGCCAAATACAATGTCGCTCGCACGCTCCTCTGGAAAGGTCAGCCGGAAGCGGCTCGTCCTCTTCTGGAAGAAATCGTCAGGCGAAGGCCCTGGGAAGATCGCTTCTTGCATCAATTGGCGACTTGTTATTTCCAAGGTGGTTACCTGGCCCAGACCGAGGGCTTGCTTCGCGCTATCTCGGACGGCCACGAGCCGGACATCGCCGGCGACAAACTGTTTTGGGCGCGAGTGAAACTCGCGCGCGGCGATCTCGGTGGCGCACTTCGTGCCCTGCTCGACGCCGAAGAAGCCGCGCCGCAAAATGCCACCTTCTATCTTCAGCTGGGCGAAGCTTATCTTCGCCTGGCGCAGTTACAAAACGCTGTCGCTGCTTTCCACCAAGCTTTGGCCCTCGATGAAGATAATGCCCGCGCGTTTCTCGGGCTTTCCAGCGCCTTTCGTCGGATAGGCGATAATCAGCGGACCGTCGATTGTGCCATGCGAGCCGTGAGCCTGCTTCATCGTTTACCCATGGCCCATTTCAATCTAGGCGTCGGCCTCACGCGCTCCGGAGACAGCGAGCGGGCAACACTCGCTTTCGAAACAGCCCTTCGCTTCCAACCCAGGATGACAAATGCGCATCGCTATCTCGCTCTCATACATCGCCAGGAAGGCGGCGATGCGGAGAAAGCCCGCTTTCACCGGGAAGAGCTGTTGCGCCTTGGTCGAGAGCGACAGCGAGGTGGAGCGTTTTCCGATTCGAAGCGCGAACAACTCTTCGACCTACCCGACATCCCCAAGCGCGAGGAACGTATTGCCATCTTACTTAAGGAGAGACCCGACCCCAAGCCAGAAGAGGAAAAGTCCGGCAAGACTTTTGTCATCGTTTCGGGCCTGCCGCGTTCCGGCACTTCGCTAATGATGCAGATGCTGGAAGCGGGCGGGCTGCCGCCAATGATCGATGGGGTTCGTGCAGCCGACGTCGATAACCCACGCGGCTATTACGAATGGGAGGCGATCAAGCAGATCCGCAAAAAACCGGAGCTGCTGGATGATAAAGCGGTCCAAGGGCGTGCGATCAAATGCATTTCCATGCTTCTCCCGCAGATGCCCGTACGCCATCAATACAAAGTGATTTTTATGATGCGGCCGCTCGCCCAAGTGGCCGCGTCGCAAATAGCAATGACAACACGGCTCGGAACCAAGGGTGCGGATCTGCCGAGCGACCAGCTCGAGCGCGGATTGCGGGCGCACCGGGAAGAAGTGCGACGCTGGGGCTCGCATGCTCCCCACTTCGAGTGGCTCGAGATCGATTATCCGTCAATGGTGCGCGACCCCGCGTCGGCCATTTCGCGGCTTGTCGAATTTCTCGGCCGAGAGCGCTTACCTAACGAAAAGGTGATGACGATGGTAATTGATCCGTCGCTGTATCGCCGCAAGGCATAGCTGAGGGGATTGAGTCAATTCAATCCCGTCATTTTCGTTGCACCTAAGCGCGAGATCCCTTCTTCGACGGGTTGACCGCGGCAATGGCTGGAGGGAATCCGCTCTGTCAGCGCCCGCTCTGTGGCATTTCGATGAGGCTGAGCGTTGGGAACGTTTGGGGGAAACGACGGAGCGCTTCTCTCCAGGTGAAGCTACCAGTCTCAGCGCTAGAGTTTCGCGATCGTCTCCGAGTTGTCGGAACTGAAGGATAGACGGAGTGATTCGCTTCACTCGCTCTCGATGCGCGAAATATCACTCGAATTGGCCCAAAGAGTAGCCCGGGTCCAGTAATGAGTGCGAACTGGCCAGAGTTCGAAAACGGGAGTAAAGGAGCTTCTGGTAACAATCATGGCTTACGCTTCGTTTTCAGAGTTTGTCAGCCGGCTGGAAAATGCGGGCGAGCTGACGCGAGTCACGATTCCCGTGGATACTGAGCTGGCGATCGCCGAATGGGCGGACCGCGAGATGAAATCGCCGGGCGGCGGGAAGGCGCTGCACTTCGAGCAGCCCATGATCGATGGGAAGGCATCGAAGTTTCCGCTCGCGATCAATACGATGGGATCGGAGAAGCGAATGGCGATGGCGCTCCAGGTCGAGAGCATCGGTGATCTCGCGCGGGAGATTGCGCTCATCTTGAAGGCGAAACCACCGACCGATTTGCGCGAAGGCTGGAGTTTGCTCAAACAGGGAATCAACCTTCTTCACGCGCGGCCGAAGCATGTGAAAAGCGCGGCCTGCCAGGAAGTGGTCTGCCGCTTCGACAGTCCAATTCACGATTCACAATTCACGATTCACGATCTGCCGATCCTCAAATGCTGGCCGAAGGACGGCGGGCGTTTCATTACCCTGCCGAACGTTCACACCCGCGATCCGGAAACTGGCGCGCGCAACCTCGGGATGTACCGCATGCAGGTTTACGACGGCCTCACGACCGGGATGCATTGGCAGGTACACAAGGTCGGCGCGCGGCATGGCAAGCTTTACTACGAGCGCAACGAGCGGATGCCGGTCGCGGTCACGATTGGAGGCGATCCCGCCTACACTTTCGCCGCGACCGCGCCGCTCCCCGATGGACTCGACGAAATTCTCTTCGCCGGTTTCTTGCGCAAGAAATCGGTCGAATTAGTCAAGTGCCTAACGAACGAACTGGAGGTGCCGGCCGATGTCGATTTCGTGCTCGAAGGCTACGTCCAGCCGGGCGAGACACGGCCGGAAGGACCGTTCGGCGATCACACAGGTTTCTATACGGCGGTCGAGGATTACCCGGTCTTTCATCTCACCGCCATCACGCATCGGCGCGAGGCGGTTTATCCGACCACGATCGTTGGTATCCCGCCGATGGAGGACTTTTATCTCGGCTCGGCCAGCGTGCAGATATTTCTACCAGTCTTCAAAATGAACTTCCCCGAGATCGTGGACATGGCGCTGCCGGCGGAAGGCGTTTTTCACAACCTGGTCTTCGTCAGCATCCGCAAGCAGTATGCCTACCAGGCCTTTAAGGTGATGCACGGTCTCTGGGGCATGGGGCAGATGATGTTCAGCAAATACATCGTGGTGGTGGACGACGACTGCGACGTGCAGAACACGAGCGAAGTGCTCTTCCGGCTCTGTGCCAACACCGATCCAAAACGCGACAGCACCATCATCACGAACCCCAGCGATTCACTCGATCACGCACCCAGCGTGCAGAACGTCGGCTCGCACATGGGTCTCGACGCGACGCGCAAACTGCCGGGCGAAGGCTATCATCGCGGCTGGCCGGAGTTGGTGCGGATGAACGAAGAGACGCGCAAAATCGTCGACTCGCTGCAAGCAAAGTTGTAGCGGCGGTCTGCGACCGTCGCCGTCTTCCGGGAGACAGACGCTCGACGGTCATAGACCGCCGCTACAACCGGAAGTCGTCAGGGCTTGATGAAAATTCCGCCGGTCGAGGGATCGCGCACCATGGCGCCGCGCGGCACGCCGCGTACGTCGATCACGTTGTAGGGCCGATACGGGCTGTAGACGTAGCCTGGCGTCCCGGTCCAGCGCGCGACCGGATAACCGCCGGGAGGCGGGTGATAATATTGCGCCTGATCCGACGCGACCGCCGCGCCGAGAAGCGCTCCCGCAGCGGCTCCGGCGGCGGCACCGATTCCCGCGCCCCGGCCGGTGCCGGTCGCGACGGCACCGATGAGCGCGCCGGTAGCGGCGCCGCTAACAGCGCCGAAACCTGCCCCCTGACCCTCGGGCGTTTCGCAGGAACTCAGGCCCAGCGCGAGAAGGCTCGCGGTCGCGATCGCCGGGATAAAATATTTTTTCATGATGCTTTAGATTCGAAGGTTGAAGTTAAGACGGACGCTCCGGCCGGTTATTCAGGCAAGCTTCAACAACTGGCGCGAGGCGTGCAAGAACTTTGACAGCTTGCTCAGCCGGTAGTCGCGCTCGAAAACGCGGAAGCGGTCGCGTTCCATCTGCGACAAAAGCGCGCCATAAATCGAAGCCATGATCTCGGCACTGACCATCGAGCGGCGATCCTCCGGCGGCAGGAAGGCGGCGGCTTTGCGAAAATACTCGCGAGCCCGATCCGCCTGGAACTGCATTAGACCGACGAATCGCTCGTCGTAAATCCGCGCCGCCAGGTCGACGGTCGAATAATCAAAGCGGGTCATGTCCTCTTGCGGCAAATAGATGCGGCCGCCGGCGAAATCGCGGGCCACATCGCGCAGGATGTTGGTAACCTGCAGGGCCAAGCCGAGTTCGATGGCGTATTCTTTGCAGGCCGGATTCCTGTAGCCAAAAATCTCGATGCTGACGAGGCCGACCGCGCTCGCCACCCGGTAACAATACTGGCGCAGCGCGGCGAAGGTTTCGTAGCGGGAGATCGTCAGATCCATTTCCACACCGTCGATAATCTCTTCCAGCATGGCCGGAGTAATCGGGTATCTGCTCATCAGGCGGCGCACTTCGGACGCCAGCACCGGTTCGTCCGGCAGCGGACCGTGGAGCGCCTTGCGCCAGCCGATCAGCTGGCGGGTCTTTTCCGCGAGCGCAAGTTGGGGCGAGTCCGCGATGTCGTCGATCAGGCGGCAAAAGGCGTAGAAGATGGTGATGTCGCCCCGGCGCTCCTTGCCTAACGAGATAAAGGCGAAAGCGAGATTGGATTTGCTCGCACGCGTGATCTCCTCGGCGGTGGAAACGGGCGGTGGCATGGCTCAATAGCGGATCCAGGTTTCGCGATTCACCTGCCCAATCTCACACTGCCGGAAGAGACACACCCAGCTCGCCAGCAGCCAGCCGGTGACGAAGGCACGCGCCAGAAGGTAAAGCAGTTTCCAGAGAATGAGAGCGAGTGGACGCTCCGTGGCGGCGGCGCGAACGACGGTGTCGGCGAGTGCGAGAAACCAAAAATGCAGTCCGCAGATTAACAGGAACCAAACGAAACGGAAAGCGTGCCGCCGGACGAATTGCCAATGCGCCCGGAACGCTTCGCGCAGAGTCTCGTTGTGCAAGGTGAGTGAAATCTGCATCGCAGCAAAAGAGAGGATGAGCCCGGCCATCGCGCAACGTCCGGTCGGCAGATAATCGAGCACGTCCGGCACATTGCGAAAGTAGGCGACGAGAAGCGGGAGACGAAGGAGGAGCATGCCGGCGAGGACCACCAGCCCGACCCATTTCAGGACAAAGCTGAAACGGCGCATGGCAAAGCGAAGCAATTCTCCCTCCCGAAAGTGCAACCCCTTGATCCACGCGAGCGAGACCGTGATGAGGTAGACCTGGATGTAGACCGCGCAAAGATATTCGAAAACGAAAGCCACCGTATCGACCAGCGCCGAGGTCTGGAGGAAGTGCGCCGGCGAAAGAAAACCGGCGCGATCCGGCAGGAGCCAATAGATGAGCGGTTTAAAAAGGGAAGCGAGCGCGCCGAGCAAAACCGCGACGTAAATCAACCAGCCGCCGGGACCGAACTGCCGGCGCACAGCGCGCGCCAGGCTGAGGTGAAGCCCGCGCCAGTTCACAATGAGGAGAACCGCCGCGATGACGGAGAGCGGAAACGTCGTGGCGGCGGCATCGAAGATTCCCGCCACCGATTCAAGGGTGTGGAGCAGGCTCTCGCGCCAGACGTCAGAGAAGGGCGGCCAATGCCAGAGCGGGAGAGCAAATTGCCCGAGCCGCAGATCGGCCGTGCCATTGAGCGGAGTGAAAACCGCAAACTGAAAAGCAGCGTAGGCGAGCGCGAGAAAGGCGAAAATGAACCAAAGACGCTTGAAACGCAGGACACAGCGGAAGCCATCTCGCAAGGCGACCCGGACCGGGTTGGTCCGCATGACGAGCAGATACCCGCCGAGCATGCCAACGAGGGAGAGAAGAGTTGGCGTGATGGAGTATTGGAGTAGTGGGGCTGCGAGCGATCCCATCACTCCATCACCCAGGGTCGCCGGCCTAACGAATTAATCCCCAGTGCCGGCCAAACGGCCAGTAAACCAAAAGCCCGCGGCCGACCACATTTTCCTCCGGCACCGGCCCCCAGTAGCGGCTGTCGTAGCTGTTGTAGCTGTTGTCGCCCATCGCAAAGTAGTGATGCGCGGGCACAACGAATGTCGCTTTCGGCGTGGAGAGCCCCGGACCGAAGGCGCCACTCGGGAGCTGCATTCTTTGCGGCCCCTGCGAGTAACCGCGATATGGCGGCTCCGCCGCCATCACGCGCTTGATCCCATAGCTGCGCGCTGGCTGACCGTCGACGTATAGCTTGGGCGAATCGATTCGCAGCTCGTCGCCCGGCGTGCCGGTCAGCCGTTTGATGTAATAGGGTGCGCCCGCTTCAGGATCTTCGCGGATGCCGGGAATGTGGTTGGTGCGAAAAACAAAAACATCGCCGCGACGCGGATGAATGAAGTTATAGCTGAACTTGTCGACGAAAACCTGGTCGCCGGTATCGATGGCGCCACGCGCCATAATCTGGCCGCGATGATAGCGATTTCCTGGGTAAACCTGGAAATCCTGGCGCAGAATCTCCGGCGGCGCGTAGACTGTGAACGATTGACGGTCGCACTCGATGCGGGAGAGGGTGAAAAAGAAGAGAAATTTTCGCGAAGTGATCCTCTCGACGACGTTCTCATCGCCGGAAACAACATTGATGTAATTGCGACCCAAGACCACGAAGTCAACGATCTGGGTGAGAAAGTTGGGCGCCGGCTCGGTCGACGGATGACCGATGATTCCGTTGAGGGTCGGTTGCATCGAGCCGGTCGGGATTTTGAATGGCTGAATGAAATAGGAACGAATGCCGACCGCGACCACAATCGCGACGAGGATAACCTCGACATTCTCCCGCCAGACGGCGTCCTTGTGCGGCGGAGTGTGGGCGTCGAGGAGGGCGTCGAGCCGCTCCGATTCCTCGTGGGCGGCGCGATTGTCGCGCGCCTTGAGGGCAGCCCGCACCTTTTCGATCTGCGCCTGAAGCTCTGCGATCGTTTCAGCGCTCAAACGGTCGCGCCGATAACGAATCAACTTCTCGGCATGGCGAATAAGGAGGTGACTGTGCTTGATGTAGCGCGGTTGAAACATGCGGCGAAACGCTAGCTGAGGAATGGGCTTTGCAAAGTAGCTTTGTCGGTGAGTTCGCGCGGAAACTGGGCTGGTGGGAAATCTCACTGCGACGACTTCAAGACCTCGATGAAGGCTTCCTGCGGGATGTTGATTTTGCCAATGCTCTTCATCCGTTTCTTCCCTTCCTTCTGTTTCTCGAGCAGCTTGCGCTTGCGCGTGATGTCGCCCCCGTAGCATTTGGCGGTGACGTTTTTGCGCAGAGCCGAAATCGTCTCGCGCGCTACAATCTTGCCGCCGATCGCGGCCTGGATCGCGACCTGGTAGAGCTGACTCGGGATCACTTCCTTTAGCTTCGAGGCGAGCTGGCGACCGCGCGATTCCGCTCGATCCCGGTGCACGATGGTCGAGAAAGCGTCGACCGGCTCGCCGTTCACGAGCAGGTCGAGCTTGACCAGTTTCGAGGCGCGATAGCCGGCGTGCTCGTAATCCATCGAGGCATAGCCGCGGCTGATGCTTTTGATCTTGTCGTTAAAGTCGACCAGGATTTCGTTCAGCGGCAGCTCGCAGTGGAGCATGACGCGGCGGGTGTCGAGCGACTCGGTGTGGTCCATCGTCCCGCGTTTCTCGAGGATAAGCTGGAGGATGTCGCCGATGCATTCGTTAGGGCAAAGAATGTAGGCACGCACGATCGGTTCGCGGATTTCCTCGATCACGCTCGGGTCGGGTAAATGCGCCGGGTTATCGACCAGCACGACTTCGCCGCGCGTGGTCAGGACCTCGTAAATAACGCTGGGGGAAGTGGCGATGATGTCCATGTCGTACTCGCGCCGGAGCCGTTCCTGGATGATCTCCATGTGAAGCAACCCGAGAAAACCGCAGCGGTAACCGAAGCCCAGCGCGACCGAGCTTTCCGGCTGATAAACGAACGCCGAGTCGTTCATTCGCAACTTCCCGATGGCGGTTTTCAAGTGCTCGAAATCGGCCGTGTTGATCGGGTAAATTCCGCTGAAAACCATTGGGTGAATTTCCTGGAAACCGGGCAGCGGCGCCTTCGCCGGATGTCGCTGATCGGTCATGGTGTCGCCGATCTTCAGCTCCGAAGTCGTCTTGATATTGGCGATGACGTAGCCCACGTCGCCCGCCTGGAGGGTCGGCTGCGCAAACATCTTCGGAGTAAAGACGCCGACCTCCTTCACTTCGTAACGCGTGTCGGTGCTCATCACCTTGATGTGTTGATCGGCCTCCACTTTGCCCGAGAAAACGCGAACATAGGCGACCACACCGCGGTAAATGTCGAAAACCGAATCGAAGACGAGGGCACGCAAGATGTCGTCTTGTGGTTTCGGCGGCGGCGGGATCCGGTGGACCACGGCCTCGAGAATCTCGTCGATTCCGATGCCCATTTTCGCGCTGCAATCGATCGCTTCCTCGGCGGGAATGGCGAGGATTTCCTCGAGTTGGCGATGTACCGCGGGAAGATCGGCGTTCGGCAGGTCGATCTTGTTGATCACGGGCACGATCGTCAGGCCCTGTTTGTGGGCGAGGTGCACGTTCGCAACCGTCTGGGCCTCGACGCCCTGGGCCGCGTCCACAATGAGGAGCGCGCCTTCGCAGGCAGCGAGACTGCGCGAGACTTCATAGGCAAAATCGACGTGACCTGGTGTATCGAGCAAGTTGAGGTGGTATTCCTGGCCGTCTTCGGACGTGTAACGCATTGCCACCGGATGCGCCTTAATCGTGATTCCGCGTTCCCGTTCGAGATCCATCGAATCGAGGAGTTGATCCTGTTTCTCGCGGTCGTGGATCGTGCCGGTGCGCTCCAGCAGCCGATCCGACAAAGTCGTTTTGCCATGATCGATGTGCGCGATGATGCAGAAATTGCGGGTCAGCTCGATCGACATGAAGGGGCACAGTATGCGGGTGTGCCGCGGGATGGTCAACGGATCCGCCCATGTGACGGAACAGCGACGACCCACTGGGTTTGTCATCCCGATCCGGCGAAGGACCGAGTGGGACTGCTCAAATTATGTGATAGTCGTTAGGCAGAAAAGCGCTGCGACAATGCCTGCGAGGTCCTTCGCCGGCTCAGGATGACAAGCGGAGAGACGTTCGCGCAGTTGCGTCTAGGCCAACCGGGCAATCGCAGACTGGTAAACGGCGGGGATTTCCTCCGGCCTAACGACGGTCGCATTCAAGTCGCGGAGCAGTCCGTCTTCTATTCCGTAAATCCAGCCATGCACCGACAACTCCTGGCCGCGCTCCCAAGCGTCGAGGAGGATGGTGGTCTGACAAACATTAGCAACCTGTTCGATGACGTTTAGCTCGCACAGCCTCCGGAAGGTTTCCGGTTCGGCGCCGAACTGCCCGAGATTCGAAGCGTGCTTCCGTTGCACATCCTGGATGTGACGCAGCCAGTTGTCGCTCAAGCCGAGACGATGGCGACGCAACGCCGTCTGCACGCCGCTGCAACCATAATGTCCGCAGACGATGACGTGTTGGACCTTGAGAACATCGACCGCGAATTGAATGACGGAGAGACAGTTCAGATCCGTGTGCACGACGAGGTTGGCCACGTTGCGATGCACGAACAATTCGCCCGGGAGCAGGTCGACAATTTCGTTTGCGGGCACGCGGCTATCGGAGCAACCGATCCAAAGATATTCGGGCGATTGCTGGCGGGAAAGCTTGAGGAAAAAATCCGCGTCCTGCGCCCGGATGCGTTCCGCCCAGGCTTTGTTGTTGGCGAAGAGGTGGCCCAGCGTGCGCATCAGGAGCAAAGGGATCGGTCTGGCAGAACAAGATCAGCTGATACGGGAAGAGGCGAGCGGAAATCGCAAACCATCGCCGCTTTTATTCGCGCGCCAGACGGCGAACAAGCCGGGTCCGATTAACGCCCTCAAAGCGGTAACGCTGGTAGAGCGGGATGGCCCGGCGATGGCCGATATCGACTTCCAGATCCAGCGCCGCCCAGCCGCGTCCGGTCGCACCGGCCAGCACCGCGGCGAGCAACCGGGAGCCAACTCCTTGGCCACGCCACTCGGGCAAGACGTAAAACTCCTCCAGCCACCCGCTCCAGCCGCCATGCTCCAGGCTAAGAATGCGCGCGGCATAGGCAACTCCGACGGGTGAGCCCTGGCAATTCGCCGACAGCACGAAGCCTTCGTCCGGCTGCCTCCGCAAAGCGACGAGGACCGCATGCAGCTCCTCCTGAGAACGAATGATGTGATGTTCGCGATGCTGCCGCTCGAAGAGCGCGAGCAAAGGGCCGATCTCTTGCGCGTCGGCCGGTTCAATCGTGATTTCGTTCATAACCCAGCCGGGGGAGTTTGTTTCCGTGATGCCGGCGGCCACGCGAGCTTTTGGATCTTCACATTCTTCAGGATGAGTTTGTCTTCCTTGATTCGATAGGTTTCCCATACGGCGACGATCTGGTGCTCCAAATTGTCGAATCCAAGATTGGTCTTCACCTGCAACTCGCCCGATCTAGTCCAACCATGCGCGAAAACGAAGAGCTTCAGGAAATGTGTCGCGTTCAGGGCGGGGAAGCGTTTGGTCACGCGGTCCAGGAGCGACTTGACCAGATGCTCGTAGGCATCGGGTTCGGCCTTGCCTTGCGGGCCCGCGTCGACCGGCTTTTTGACAGCCCGTCCATCGCCTAACGAAAAGAGCCAGAGGTAATCGCCGCTGTTCGCACGCCGGTTGTCGACCGCTACATAACGCCCGTCGGGACTCCAGAACGCGTCGATCAGGTAACCCTCGGTCGGGAATTGGGAAAGGATGTGCTCCCCTGCCCGGACCGTGAGGGTAAGAAAACCATCATCGGGGTCGGAACCGGGCAACGCCGTCTCGAGCATTTTGACAGAGTGTTTGCCATCGGGAGAAAACAATTCGCGAGGAGGTTGACTCTCCGCTGAGAGCTCCGGCAGCGCGATGAGAGTGATGCAGGCCAGGGAAAGGAAAGTCACTTTCATCACAACACGCTCTGCGAATCGGAAGCACGCGCTTTTTTGCGGTGCCACATTGGTTTGTTCGCCACGCTCAAGGCGAACGTCTGCTCGTGAGCACGCTTGCCCTTCCCGTAGTACCACGAGGTTGTCGAGCGCGATCGCACTCGGGCGGGCCGCACAGCCGAGCGCGAGAATCACGATTAGAGAGGAATCGGTTCATCGTCATCCACAACGATACAGCTACGCAGAAAACGCGGCGAGCCAATCTCGCTGCCTAACGAGAAGCATTCCTTCTGCCTTGTTTCGCCCGGCTCGCAAGGGCTGCGAGGCTGCGGGATCGCGCCCAAAAATAAGAAAGAGGCGCGCCGCCACTGGCAGCGCGCCTCTCGAGAGCTCCAGCTTGTGATTGTTCGTTTATTTCCCGTAACGCTTGGAAACTTCGTCCCAGTTCACCGTGTTCCACCACGCTTTGAGATAATCGGGACGACGGTTTTGGTATTTCAGGTAATAGGCGTGCTCCCAGACGTCCACCCCCAGGACCGGCGTGCCCTCACATCCGGCGATCGCTTTACCCATGAGCGGGCTGTCCTGATTGGCAGTGGAACAAACTTCGAGCCCGCCGCTTTTGTTTTTGATCAGCCAGGCCCAGCCGCTGCCGAAACGTTTCGCGCCCGCATCAGCCAGTTTTTCCTTGAACGCGTCGAAGGTGCCAAAGGCGGATTTGATGTCATCGGCCAGTTTGCCTTTCGGCTCGCCGCCGCCGTTTGGGCCCATGATTTGCCAGAAGAACGAATGATTGGCGTGACCGCCGCCGTTGTTCCGCACTGCAGCGCGGATTTCTTCTGGGACGACACTGAGGTTGCCAATCAGATCTTCGATCGACTTGCCTTCAAGGTCGGCCTTGCCCTCGATCGCTTTGTTCAAGTTGGTGACGTACGCCTGGTGATGTTTATCGTGATGGATCTCCATCGTCTTCGCATCGATGTGCGGTTCCAGTGCATCATTCGGGTAGGGTAATTTTGGTAGTTCGTATGCCATAAGAATTGAAACTTCGGACTGCTTTGCGCAGTTGGGTAGCTTTTTTTCCAGCACGCCCGTTTCACTTGCGCAAGCGAGGGGCAGAGGTTACTTCCCCCGAGTTTGACCATGGAAAATATGTCCGTCCGCCGTCTGACGATCTCGCTCTGCTCTCTTATTTTTCTTCTCGGCGCGTTCTCTGCTTGCCAGCGCAAAACTGAAACCGGCGCCGCAGCCTCGCCTGCGTCGTCGCCGAAAGTCACTCCCCCCGCAGGCGAATCCGCCGCGCAACCAGCCATTGCCGGACCAGTCACCCCCGCGCTCGTCACTGAGGGGGGTGATTCGATCACCCACTACCTCCATTATCCGAAGGACCCGCAAGCGTCGAAGCTCGACGGGGCGGTCCAATTTTATTGCGACATTACCGAAACCGGGATGGTGGAAAGCACGCAAGCGCTGGTCGGGAAAAATGACGCCTTTAAGGCAGCGGTACAGACCGCGCTCGATTGGGGACGCTTTACGCCCGCGACTGTGAATGGAAACCCAGTCCGCGCCTACCTCGGCGGCACCGTCCTCTTCATGCACCAAAACAACGAAGAAGTGATCGTGGTCTCGCTCGCGACCCACGACCGCGACCGCGTGGGCAAGCTGGAAAATTATATTCAGCCGCAACTGCTCGGCGGGCTGCGCCTTCTGATGGAGAAAGCGATCAGCACCCTCTCCCAGGGCGTTCTCGTTAACGGCCAGGCGGAAGTGCTCGTGAATGTAAACGACAAGGGCGTAGTCACGGGCGCCTCGGCCATCTCGGAGAATCCGAAAGGCAGCGGCCTCGGTAACCTGCTGGAAAGCGCATTGAAGAAGGCGCAGTTCACTCCCGCCTACGAGAACGGAAAAGCGACGGCCGGCGGCATCAATGTCGTGGCCGACTTCGGGAAGTTCTGATTCCGGTTGCCGCTAGGCGGCGGCGGAATCTTTCGCGACCGGACGATCGTCGTTTTCGAGCAGCTTTTTGAAATGGAGCTGGCCGACGCGGCGGCCATCGGTTTGCGTAACCGTGACCCGGTAATCCTCGATCTGCACCTGCTCGCCCTGTTTCGGAAGGTGACCCAGCAGGTGGGTAACATAGCCGCCGACCGTGCTGACATCGGCATTCTCCAGCTCGATATCAGCCAGGTCGCGCAACTCATAAAGCCCGAGTCCGCCGGCAACTGTGAACTCCTGGTCGTTGATCTTGCGAAACTCCGCCTTCTCCGTGTCGAACTCGTCCTGGATATCGCCGACCAATTCCTCGAGCACGTTCTCCATCGTCACCATCCCGACCGTGCCGCCATATTCGTCAACCACGATCGCAAGATGGGCGTGCCTGACGAGAAAGAGATTAAGCAGTTTCTCGAGCGACATCATTTCCGGCACCGGGATCAGGTCGCGTCGGATCTTCATCAGGTCGGGCGCGGGATCGCGCATCATCGGCACCAATTCTTTGATGTGAATGAGGCCGATTGTGTTGTCGAGATGCCCGCGGCAGAGGGGAAACCGAGTGTGACGCGACTCGAGCGCCTTCTTCACGTTGTCGTCGAAGCTCTCCTCGATATCGAGATAGACCACGTCGGCCCGCGGCGTCATGATGTCGCGCACCACCCGCCGGCGCATGTCGAGCGCGTTGACCAGAATCTCACGACCAATTGAGGAGACTTCGTCGGATCGTTCGCTCTCATCGAGAATGAGCCGCAATTCTTCTTCACTATGAGCGATCTCGCCTTCCTTCATCGGTTCAGTCCGCAGGATGTGACGCAGCACCCAGTTCGCTGAGACATTCAAAAACCAGATCGCCGGTTTGAAAACGATGTAAAAAAAGCGGAGCGGTCCGCTCACGATGAGTGTTGCCGTGACCGGCTTGCGAATTGCGAGAATCTTGGGCGACTGCTCACCAAGCACGATGTGCAGGAAAGTGATGATCGAGAAAGCGAGCAGGAATGAAACGGACGTAATGACGGTCGGGGAGCTGATCCCGAAAAGGGTGAAGATCGGCTGCAGCACCTGCGCGAGGAAAGGTTCTCCCACCCAGCCGAGCCCAAGGCTGGCGAGAGTAATCCCGAGCTGACAGGCGGAGAGATAGGCATCGAGGTCGCCCACCACGCTCTGCGCTTTGGCCGCGCGCGTGTTTCCCTCCTCGGCTAGTGCTTCCAATTGGCTCAGGCGGATTTTCACCAAAGCAAACTCTGCCGCCACGAAAAAGCCGTTCATGAAAACGAGCGCCGCGATCGCGATCAGTTTGCCAAATACAAGGCCGGGCGAACCCCAATGTTGAGTCACGCCTTCGGCGACTGTAGCGAAGGCCAAAATTGATAGGAAAAAATTCATGGAGCGGATGCGGAGGCAGGCACCCGAGAGCCCGACTGGAGCGGGCTACCAGCTCGACTTGGTCACACCGGGAATGAGACCGGCGGAGGCGAGCTCGCGAAAGGTCAGGCGGGAAACCTTGAAACGGCGAATGAAAGCGCGACGGCGTCCGCTCACCTGGCAGCGGTTGACCACGCGGGTGGGACTGGCATCGCGCGGCAGTTGCGAAAGACCGATGTAATCCTTCTTCGCCTTGAGCTCAGCCCGAAGCGCGGCGTATTTTGCCACCGTCTTGCGCTTGCGTTCATTGCGGTTGATCCACGAAGTCTTCGCCATAAGGGAACGCGGAAGTTAGCGGGAAAAGCGCTGCGCGCAACCGATTTTCTTCCCGGGGCGGCTGTTCCTGAGGGAGGACCTTTTATCGTCCCAAACGTAACGTAGACAGAAGTTTGATCCAAAGCTGCCGGGTATTGATGAATTACTAGGTTGGGAGATTCTCCGCCCTACCGTTCCGCGGACAAATCTTTGTCCTTTGCCTCACTGCTATCCGTTCATGACGGAGGAGCAGTGCCTCACAATTCTCGGCCACTGCCGGCGCGCGATGAATTCGACCAGCCGTTTATTGATCATCGAGATGGTGCTGGCCGCAGGGCGATGCACCACACCCGGGCAAGATTCTCGACATGATGATGCTGGTCGGGCCCGGCGGGCAGGAGCGGACGGAAGAGGAATATAAAGCGCTCCTCGGCAAGGCGGGTCTGCGTCTGACACGAGTGGTTCCCACTGAATCAACGGTGAGTGTTGTCGAAGCCTGGCTTGCCTAGTGCAGTGTATCAATGAAATCGAGACCGCCATGGCAGAGCCTGGACATGCGGAAGCATGTCCCTCCGGAGGGACGCGCTTCCGCGCGTCCACGCTCGCGCCCGCAGCCGACGGTTTCGATTCAAGTGATACCCTGCACTAGTTCGCGGGTGGAGGGATGAAAAGGTGACAGCCCGGCACACGGGACTCCGTGATCAGAGCATTCATTGACGTCATCGGGTCGCCATCCGAAGTAGGAGGATGATCGAAGAGCGGATGCGGAAAATCGAGAAGCGGATCGAGCAGGCACCGGGTCTGCCTGAAACCGAACGGGGAAAACTCCTGCAACTGGTGGCGACATTGCGCGAAGAAGTCGCCGCCCTGGCGCGCAGCCACGAGGAGGATGCACAAAGCATCGCGCATTTTCTCGATGCCTCGACTCACGAAATCAGCCGAACGAAGAAGCAAGCCAAACTGATCGAGGCGGCCCGGCATGGCCTGACTGCCTCGGTCGAGGGCTTCGAGCGCACCCATCCCAAGCTCTTTGAAACGGTCAGCCAGGCGGCGGTCGTTTTGGCAAACATGGGACTTTAACTGCTGACCTGCCCGATATTCGATCGCAAAGCGCCAAAGCCGATCATGGGACCGACCGCGCATGCAAAAACGTAGCTTTTAGGATGTTTCCGTTACCAGGCAAAAGTTTTCCGGCAGACGCTGAAACGTTGCGCGCAGCCTTGGAAGAGAGTCTGCGCAAGGTAGTAACGCCGGCGGGACCGATGGTAACGGTGGAGGAGAAGAGTTATCCCGAGCTGGCGGCGATTCGCCTGTCGCTTGATGGCGCGACGGCGAACGATCGTTTGCCTCCGCGCCCGGCACCGCCCGCGGGAAAAGCCGAACCGGCTTTGCGGGTGCAATACTTTGAGATGAGCGGTCGGCCGGTACACGTACAAGGCGCAGCCATCGATCTGAGTTGTCAGGCGCGCGAGGTCGAGATCGGCCAGGCGCGCGATGCCGAGGACAGGGTGCTGCTGCTTTTGCAAAATGCGGCGGAAGGAAGTGTGGAGATCTCGATCCCGGTCCCCGAGCTCGAGACGCTAGTGCGCACGGGTGCGACCGCCGCCGCTAGAAAACAGGGTGTCATTCTCGAGGACGTTCGCCTGCAATTGCTCACTCGCTCGGAACGCGCGCTCGACGCCGCGGTGCAGGTGCGCGCGCGAAAGCTTTTCCTCAACGCGGCAATTCGCATCAACGCCAGCCTGGAGATCGACGACCGACTGAATGCGCGCCTCTCCGGACTCGAATGTGCCGGCGAAGGCACTCTCGGCACGCTCGCCTGCGGCTTTCTCGGGCCGCAATTGCAGCGGTTGAACAACCGCGACTTCTCTCTCCTGGCCCTGCCCTTGGGAGAATTGCGATTGCGCGATGTGCAAATCGCGGTTGGCGACGAGTTGCGGGTGACAACGAAACTGGGAGGAAGTGAGACAATTAGAGATTGAGTGAACGAGTGATCTCCCGCTCAATTACTCAATGAAGACACGCGGTAGCCTCGCGATTTTGCTGGCTTTGGCGGCAGCACGACTCGCCCTGCATTGCGCCACCAACTGGCACTACGGCTTTCATCGCGACGAACTCGGGGTGCTGGATGACGCGCGTTTTCTCGACTGGGGTTATGTCTCTTATCCGCCCTTCACTCCGTTTGTCGCCCGGGTTGCACTGATTCTCTTTGGGCCATCCCTCGTCGGGCTGCGCTTCTTTGCCGCGCTCGCGCAAAGCGTCGCAATGGTCATCACCGGTTTGATGGCACGGGAGCTCGGGGGACGGCGCTGGGCGCAGGTGGTCGCCGCGCTGGCCGCGGCAGTCTCGCCGATGTCGGTCTGCATGGGAACGATGTTTCAATACATCTCCTTTGACTATCTCTGGTGGGTGCTGGCGGCGTACTCCGTGATCCGACTCTTGCGCAGCGAAAATCCGCACTGGTGGGTCGCGATCGGCGCCGTTCTTGGCCTCGGGATGATGACCAAATACACGATGATCTTTTTCGTATCTGGAATCGTCGCCGGAGTCGTGCTCACACCGGCGCGCCGCTACCTGATGAGCCCGTGGCTCTGGGCGGGCGCGGCACTTTCGCTTGTGATCTTCGCGCCCAACATCATCTGGCAGATGCAACACAATTTTGTTTCGCTTGCTTTCCTGAATCACATCCATGCGCGCGATGTCGAGATCGGCCGGACCGACGGCTTCCTCGTGCAGCAGCTTTTCGTGAGCGCAAATTTGTTCACCCTCCCGTTGTGGCTCGCGGGGCTTTACTTCTATTTCGTCTCCCCAGCCGGACGCCGTTTTCGCGCCCTTGGTTGGATGTTCCTTGTTCCGCTCGTTCTTTTCTTCCTGGCGCGTGGCCGCGCCTACTACATGGCACCGGCTTACCCGATGCTTTTGGCGGCGGGAACGGTCTGCTGGGATGGTTGGCTCGAGCGATGGAGCGCGAGCGGTGCGCGCCTCGGCCGGGCTGCCACCTGGACGGCGCTCGCCGCCGGTGCTGCCTTCAGCGCGGTTACGATAATGCCGATTGCACCGATCAATTCGTGGGGCTGGCGCCTGACGAGCAAGCTGCACGATAACTTTACCGAACAAATCGGCTGGCCGGAACTGACGCAGACCGTCGCCAGAATCTACGCCGCACTGCCCGAGACCGAGAAATCGCGCACCGCGATTCTGGCCGGCAATTACGGCGAGGCCGGTGCGATCAATCTCTATGGCGCCCAATACGAACTGCCCGAGGTGATCAGCGGAATCAACACCTACTGGTGGCGCGGCTACGGCGCGCAGCCACCCGAGGTTGTGATCCTGGTCGGCTTCTCGCGCGAGTCTGCTGAATGGTTTGCCAAGGATGTCGAGCTCGTCGGGCACGTCACAAATCCCTATGGCGTACGAAATGAGGAAACGAAGGATCATCCGGATATTTTTGTCTGTCGCGGATTCAAGAAGTCCTGGCCGGAGTTCTGGAAAGGTTTCCAGCGTTTCGGGTGAGAAATTGCGCCGACCCACGGTCGGGGCGACGGTAACAGACAATTCCCCGTTGCCGGCCGGCAGCCAACTTCGTGGACGTCGCCTAACAACATGCTGATCAAGATCGGGTTCGACATCGAATTTGAACTGCGCGGACCGACTCCCATGGTCCTGATGCTCTTCGTCCATCCCTCGCGCCAGGCCGATTTGCGGCAACCGGAGGAATTAGAGGTCGAGCCGGCTGTCCCCTTTTCCTACTACACCGACCTCTTCGGGAACCGCTGCGCGCGCCTCTTCCCACCGGCGGGCAATCTGCGCCTCGCGCTCGAGACACTGATCGAGGACAGTGGCGAACCTGATCCGCAATCTCCGAACGCGATCCAGCACGCGATCGAAAATCTGCCTGACGAGACCCTGGCTTTCCTCATGCCCAGCCGTTACTGCGAAGTGGACAAGCTAACCGATATCGCCTGGAAGCTTTTCGGCGAGACACCGCCCGGCTGGGCGCGAGTGAAGGCGATCTGCGACTGGGTGCACAGTCACATTACCTTTGGCTATCATTTCGCCCATCCGTCGAAATCGGCCTTCGATGTTTACCAGAGCGGCGAGGGCGTCTGCCGCGATTTCAGTCATCTTGCGCTCACTTTCTGTCGTTGCCTCAACATCCCGGCACGCTATGCAACCGGCTACATGGGAGACATCGGAGTGCCGATCGTTCTCCCGATGGATTTCAGCGGCTGGTTTGAAGTGTATCTCGGCGATCGCTGGCACGCCTTCGACGCCCGCCATAACGTCCCGCGCATCGGTCGCGTGCTAATGGCGGTCGGGCGCGACGCGGCGGATGTCGCCCTAACGACCAACTTCGGGAGCGCGACGCTGAAGAAGTTTTTCGTCATCAGCGACGAAATCCCGGCGGATCCGGCCTAACGACACGGTCACTACTGCTTGCTCAGGCGATAGAAAAGAATTCCGCCGATAACGATAAAGAGGACGTTCGGGAACCAGACGAGCAAATCCGGATGGATACTCGCGTCGGAGCGCATCGTGTCGGCGATGATGATGAAGAGAAAATAAAAAACCGCCACGATCAGACCGGTGGTGAAACCGACCGAAGTCTCCCGCCGGTGTGTGGTAATGCCCAGCGGCACTCCGATGAGGGCAAAGGCGATGCAGGAAAAGGGAAACGAAAAGCGTTTGTTGATCTCCGTACGGGTCGCGCTGCGGTCTGCGCGACCCGCGTCCGATCTTAATTGCTCCATCAACTGGGCAAGGGAGAGCGCGGAGCGGGCCGGGCGCTTCTTCTCTTTTTCGTAAAGTTCCTCGAGGCTGATCGGCAGAGTGCCCTCGGCGAGGCTGATGCCGTCGCGAATCTTGCGCAGGTCGTAAGGGTCCTTCGCATCGCGTTCCTGGTAACGCGCATTGTAGAGGTGCAGCAGGAGCCGTTTGTTAGGCAAATCCGTTTCCAGCTTGCCTGTGCGCGCATGCGTCACCCGCACCGGAAGGTCGTGGTTGTCCATCTGGAAAACGATGATGTTTTCCAGCTTGTTCCCGTCCTTTTTACCGACGTAAATCTTGCGCCCGGGAAACTGATCGATCACCTGATCGCCTCCGAAAAGCGCGATCGGGTTTTGCGTCGCCAGATCGAAGATACTGCTGCGCAATTTCTCCTGTGCAGCGGGCGCGACATCCACATTGAGCCAGAGGCAAATGACGGTGCAGAGAATCGCGAGCGCCGCCAGCGGAAGGGAAACGCGCGTCACGCTTACGCCATTGGCCCGGAGGGCGATCAGCTCGTTATCCGCCGAGAGCCGCCCAAAGACGAGCAGGACCGCGGTCAGCAACCCCCAGGGGATGGTGAAGATGAGCGAGAAGGGCAAGACGTAGGCGATAAAGGTGAGGAGAAACTGCAGCGGGACATCGTGGTTCACGAGTAGCGGGAGAAGCTTGCGAAAGATGTTGCCGACCACGAGCACGAGGCTGAGGACCGCGATCGCGAACAGCACGTTCACGATCAGCTCGCGGCCGACGAAGCGATCGATCAATTTCATGACAGCTTTTCCAAGTGCCGTTCCATCCCGCTCGCAACCCCCCTTGTCAACGCCTATCCGGGCGGAACGACGCAGTCGAAGCAAGGCTGGCCGGGAAGCACCTCCTCGCGTCTGCGGAGGCAATTATGAAAAACATGAAAAAAGGATTGGCCATGAATCGGAATTTTTGATACATCCATCGACGCCTTTTTCGAGGGTTTCTATGAAAAATAACGACAACGAGATCGACAATGCAGAAGCTCGTTCGCCCCGGCACCCTGCCGATAATGGCCCTAGCCGCCGCAAGTTTCTCGGCCAGGTAAGTGCGGCCTTGGCGACGGGTGCAATGTTGGGCAAGATCCCTCGCGCTTCCGCCCAAACCCCCGCGATCGGAGATGGCGTCGCAGCGCCGGGAAACCTTCTCGATCCGCGGGTCAGACAATCCTTTGCCATCCGCGTCGCGGCGGCGACCAAGGAAGCGCTCATTCCAGTGCCGCCCCACACAACCAACGGCGACGAACAGCTTTACCCCGACAAATCCGGCACGTACAGCAAGGTCGTCCTGCAAGATGGGATCGGTCTCGTAAACCTCGCAGCCTTTAATACCTTCCGGCACGCCATTACCACCGGCCGATTTGGCGACTTTGAAAACATTATTACCGGCGGCCCGCGGACGATGAATGGGCCGCTCGGCGGTCGTGCCTTCGCCTTGGAGGGCAGCGATGATGTTCAGTTTGGCAACGCCACTTCGCCAGCCAACCAAATCAACCAGATTGTTGTGCCGCCTGCTCCCGCCGCCGCGAGCGAGGCTTATGGAACGGAGTTAATCGAACTCTACTGGGCTTCGCTCCTGCGCGATGTGGCCTTCACGGACTACGCTTCCAATGAAATCGCGACCCAGGCAGCCGCCGAACTTACCACCATGCCGACCTACGCCGGTCCGCGAGATGGCTCGGGTAATGTGACGCCCGATCTGCTTTTCCGCGGCCCGTATCCAGGCGACACACTCGGGCCTTACGTCTCCCAGTTTTATCTTCAGCCCACCTACATGGGCGTGCAGCCGATGAGTCAGCAACTGGTCACTTTCGTGCCGGACGTCGATTACATGACCGACCCGGTGACGTTCCAACAGGTCCAGAATGGCATCGATACCGGAGCGACGCTCCAGTTCGATTCGCAACTGCGCTACCTGCACAATGGCCGCGGCCTCAACTCCTACACGCACGTTGACGTGCTCTTCCAAACATTCTTTACCGCCTATCTCGTGCTCGGCAGCCTTGGAGTCCCGGTCAATCCGGGAAATCCGTATGCTCATGCGGTCAAGCAGAACGGCTTCGGCACCTTTGGCGGACCCGATTTTGCAGCGACCATGGCAACTGCCGCTCATCAGGCGCTGAACAACGTCTGGTATCAGAAGTGGTGGATTCACCTTCGGCATCGTCCTGAATCGGGCGGCGCGATCGCTCGCCAGATGCTGAGCGGTTTCGGCAACACGATCGACGTGCAGCTCAACAGCAATGTCCTCAATTCGCAGGCCGTCCAGGCGAGCTTCAACAAGTATGGCGATTACTTCCTTTCGCAGGCCTTCCCCGAAGGCTCGCCCTCGCATCCGTCGTATCCGACCGGTCACGGCGCCGTGGCAGGCGCATGTATCACCGTCCTAAAGTTCTTCTTCGATGGATATTTTGTCATTCCCGATCCGGTCGTCTCGATTAACGACGGCCTTTCGCTGGTTCCCTATACCGGTTCGGACCAGTTGACGGTCAACGGCGAGCTGAACAAGCTGGCCAACAACGTTTCGTTTGCCCATGGACTTCACGCCGGCATTCACTGGCGCAGCGACACCGCCTCCTCTATTCAGCTGGGAGAGGCCGTCGCGATCAGTATGTTGCAGGATCGGGCGACGACCTACGCCGAGAAGTTCACCGTCAGTTTCGAGAAAATCGACGGCACGATCGCGACCATCTCCAATCAATAATCGCGCCGGCATCGTCCTCAGGCATCGTCGTTAGGCAGTTTGCTTCCGGCGCGAGTTGGCTAACTTGATCGCCGCATGTCTGAGGCACTCTACGACGTGGCCATTATCGGCGGCGGCCCCGCGGGCAGCACCTCGGCCACCCTGCTCGCACGGGCCGGCCGGCGCGTCATCGTCTGCGAGCGGGAGAAATTTCCCCGCTTCCACATCGGCGAATCGCTTCTCCCGGTAAGCATGAAAACCTTCACTCGCCTCGGCGTGCACGAGAAATTCGAGCGCGCCGGGTTCCTGCGAAAGTTCGGCGGCGAAATGACCAGTTCCTGCTGCGAGGAGGGAGTAAAATTTTATTTTAAGGACGGGTACCGCTCGCAGATTGAATCGACCTATCAGGTGCCGCGGGCCGAGTTCGACAAGGTCCTGCTCGACCATGCGGCCGAGAACGGGGCCGAAGTGCGCGAACAAACCGCCGTAAGCGGCGTTGAGTTTTTTCCCGACCGTGTCGAACTGCAGTTGCAATCAAGCCTCGCCGCTTCGACAAAAATCACTGCGCGCTACGTGATCGACGCCAGCGGCCGTCACTCCGTTCTCGGAAATCACTTCAAGCTCAAAGAAGCCTATTCGCACCTGCAAAAGATCTCGATCTTTGCCCATTACGAGGGCGTTGAACTGGAGAAGGGCCGGGATGCTGCCCTCACCCGCCAGGTGCGCGGGGCGGACCGCTGGTTTTGGTATGTGCCCCTGCCTAACGATCGCTCCAGCATCGGTGTCGTCCTCGATACTGCGCTCTACCGGCAGATGAAAAAATCGCCCGAGCGGTTCCTCGAGGAAGCGCTCGCCGAACAGCCGTTTCTCGCCCGGCGCATGACTTGCGCCCGCCGCGTCACACCGGTCTACGCCAGCGCCGATTTTTCCTACCGCCTCACCCGCCTGACCGGTGATCGCTGGATGCTGGCCGGCGACGCCGCTGGTTTCATTGACCCGGTTTTCAGCAGCGGTGTATTCCTCGCGCTTCTTGCCGGCGAACAGTCCGCCGACATCCTCGACGTTGTGCTCGATCATCCGCGCAGGGCGCCACGTCTCTTTGCGCAATACGAACGGCTTTTGCGCCGCGTCATGAAAGGTTACCTGCGTTTTGTCGATGCCTGGTATTCGAAGGAATTCATCGAGGTGTTCCTTTACCCGCAGGACGTGCTCCAGATTCCGCCGGCCGTGAACGCCGTCCTTGGGGGAAACATCAGCGGCAGCTTCGCCATCCGCTGGCGCATGTCGGCCTTTTATTTCATCGTCTGGCTGCAACGCTACCTGCCGCTCTGCCCGCGCCGCACCCTTGTCCCGCCCAAGATCGCGCCGGAACCGGCGCTGCGCACCGCCGCCTGACGAAATGGATTGGTCCGCCAGCAACAACCAGGGTGGGAGGGGCCTTTGCGCCCCGATGGCACAGCGGATCGCCGCCCCAAGGCGCCTCCCACATTTGCTCCTCCTCCTCGCTCTTCTCTGCCTAACGAGTTGTGAAACGCTGCGCCACCAGTTCGTCCAGCCGACGCCGAATTGGCAGGCCAAGGTGGGCCAGCTCCAATACCGCGGCCCCAAAACCTCGCTCATCGGCGATGTGCTGATCCGTTATTCCAGCGCAGGAGACTTTGAACTGACTTTCAGCAAAGGGCCCGGCGTCACCCTCCTGACCGTGCGGCAGGACGACAAGTTTGTTCGCGTCAGTGGTCCCCTCGCCCGCGGCTCGTGGTCGGGTCCGCCTAACGAAGCACCATCGCGCCTCCGCGGCTGGATCTCGCTTCGCCAACTTTTCCTCCAGGGGAAGGCTGAACCGATCGTCCACCAGAGGGTTGGCCGCGACAGTTTTACTTTTGCATTCTGACCGCGGGCGGTCGCTGATGTCGTACTCGAAACTTGTCGCCCGCCTCGTCACGCAGCGTCGGGGTTTCGTCTGGCTCGCGGTTGCCCTCATCGCCGGACTCAGTCTCTACGTCCTCATGACCCGCCTGACCCTTGACACCGAGGTGCTGGATTTGCTTCCTGGAAAATTCGAATCGGTCCAGGGGCTCAAGGTTTACAACAAAGACTTTGCCCAGACCCGCGAGCTGACTTTCGCCCTCGTCTGCCAGCCTGACGACGTCGATCGCCTGGAGGAATTTGCGCCGATTTTCGCCGAGCGCCTACGGCGGCAGCCGTGGAGCACGCGCGTCCTGAGTGGTTCGCCGATCGAGACGCCGGAGGGAATTCACGACCTTCAGGGCCTCGCTGTTCCACTGCTTTTGAACCTCGAGCCCAAGGCCTTTGAGCAGACCATCGCCATTCTGGAACCGACCAAATTGCAGGCGCGGCTCGATCGTTTGCACCAGGAAATCGAAGCCGGCTCGCCCCGGCCCGAGTTTGAACTTTCGCTCGATCCGTTAGGCGTTCTCACCCCGGCGCTCAAGCCCTTCGCCGGAAACACCGCGCTACAGGAAGGCCAGCCGCTCGCCTCGACTGATCACACCACGCGGATCATTCTCACCGTCACCAACCAGCCATCGATCAGCGCTTTCGACTGCCAGGCCTTGATGAAAAAGGTGAACGCCTTCCGCGCCACCGCGGGCAAGGGCTGGGAAGGCAGCGCCCCGCTTCAAATCCTCGTCACGGGCCGCTCCGCCTACGTCGCAGAAATTTCGCTCAGCATGCGCCACGACATCGTCGTCACGCTCTTTAGTTCGATCTTTCTCGTCAGCGGCGTTTTCTACATCGGCTTCCGGCGCTGGCTCCCGCTTGTCGGGATGGGCTTCTCACTTCTTCTCTGTTGCCTCGTCGCCCTCGCCTGCGGGCTGCTCATTTTCCACCAGCTCAACATGGTGACGATTGGAATGTGCGCCATTCTTATCGGGCTCGGCGTTGATTTCGCCATCCTGATTTTCGGCCGCTACCAACAGGCGCGAAACGAAGGCCGCGCCCACGCCCCGGCGGTTGAGGAGGCCGTGGCCAAACTGGGACGCGCCATTTTCTTTGGCGCCCTAACGACTGCGGTCGGTTTCCTCGCTTTGCTTCTGGCGGGCGCGAGCGGCTTCACCCAGCTCGGCGTTCTGATTGCGATCGGTATCCTGGTCGCGGCGGTTTGCATGACGACCGTTTTCTTTCTCTTCACCCGCCAACGCTCGCTCCCGCCACGCCACGACTGGATCCTTGCGCTGGCCAGGCTCTATGTCGGCCGCATGCTGCGCGCCCCGGGTTTGATCCTCTGGATTGCGGTGCCGATTTTGCTTCTGCTTTTCGCGCTCGCGATCGTGCCGAAGCCACCCTTGGTTTTCGACTCCAGCGCCCATTCGATGGAACCCAAGTCGAGCGAGGCCGGCTACGCTCTTAAGACGATCATGGCAAAAATGCCGACTCGCTGGGAGCCGGTTCTCGGCATCGTACACGCGCCTGACGAGGAGCATTTGCACGCCGACTGGCAGAAAATCGAAGCTCATTGGCGAGAACTCAAGCAAGCCGGCAAGATCAAGGATTTCTCCACCCCGGCGGCGCTCGCGCTCTCTCCGCGGATGATGGAACAAAATCGCCAGCGTCTCGGCGCGGTTGATTTCGCTGCCGCCCGCCGGGCGCTGGAGGCAGCGATCGTCAGGGAAGGATTCCGCCGCGAGACATTCAGCGCGGGCTTCAGGCTCCTCGACCAGCTTGAAGGCGTCGCGCGCGGCAAAATGGCCATTCCGGACTGGCGCAAAGCTCTACCCGCTTCTTCCAGCTGGTGGTTCCTTGTCGATCGCTACTTCGCCGCGGACCCACTCCTCACGGTCGGATTCGTGACCACGAAGAAGCCGGTCGAAACTTCCGAGCAAAAGGAAAGGCTGGAGCGCGAGCTGCCGGTCGCCGGTGCGCCGATGACCCTCTCGGGCTGGAGCTTCACCCTGACCGACCTCATCCCATGGTCGCGCAGCCAATTGATCCTGATCAGCACGCTAATGGCATTTTTTGACGCTTCCCTCCTCGCCATTCTCTATCGCGACTGGCGACTCTGGCTGATCCAACTCCTCACTCTCGCCCTCGCGATGGGGGCGATGATCACGACCATGAAATTCGCCCACATCTACCTCAATCTGCTCAACGTCCTCGCCTTCCGTCTCGTCCTTGCGATTGGCGTCGACTACGGCATTTACGTCCTGCTCGTTTGGCAGAAAGCACGCGAGGTGGAGCACGACGTGGCTGGCGTCGTGAAGCCCGTCGCACTGGCGGGCCTGACCGCGATTGCCGGCTTCGGTTCGCTGGGCTTCGCCAATAATCCGACCCTGAGCGGTCTCGGCATCGCCTGCGCGATCGGGCTGACCTGGAGCCTGCTGGCCACGATTTTCTTCACTCTTCCCGCCGCCGCGCTCGTCGAACCGAGGACGATCAAATCAAGCCGCGACACACCGCCTCAGGCGAGGGGCCGAGCCGGGCTCTCAAGGCAGACGAGCAGGAAGAATTTGCCAACCTGAGCAGGTTGATCGACTTCATTTCCCTGCGTTCCTGCCTGCCTGATTCATTTCTCCGCGTAGAACCTGATGGCAGGAGGTTTTTAAGAAGCCATGACGACCAAATTTGCTCTCGTTCCCATCCTGTTTCTGTCCGTATTCAACCTGGCCCAGGCCCAGCCGCTCGCCCCTAACGAGGTCAAGGCGCTCCTCGAGAGCATCCGGGCGAAGCACGCCGCCGCGCCCCAGGTGCAGGCCGATTTCCGGGAAGAAAAAGATGTTCATCTGATGAACGAACCAATCAAAAGCTCGGGCAGGGTCTGGTTCGCCGCCCCCAACAAGTTCCGGCGCGAAGTGAAGGGCAATTCGCCCAGCATCACGGTGAGCGACGGACAACAACTCTGGATTTACTACCCGAAGTTCCAATCGGCCGAGCACTATTCGTTGGGCAAACACTCCCCGCTCGACGCCGGAATTGCTGCGCTGACCGCAGCCCTCAACCTCGATAACGTGGAAAACAGCTACCACATCACGGCGCGCAAGCTGGAGCAGGGTTACGAGCTCCAGCTCGTCCCGCGCAATCCATCGCTCAAGCGTCTTCTCAAAACCTTCGCTGTCCAGATGAGTGCGGACCTTGAAGTGCGCCGGACGGAAATGGACCAGCCGAATGGCGATCACATTGTGACCACTTACGCGAACGAATCCCGCGCTCCGATTCCGCCGGCAACTTTCGAGTTCACTCCGCCGCCCGGAACCAACGTAACCAACCCGCTCGGTCGTTAGCGACGAAGGAACAGCCGTGCCATGCCGCGCGAAGAGCCGTAAGCTTTGGCATGCGGCCGGCCGATAATCCCGAAATCTCGGTTATTATTCCGGTCGCAAACGAAGCGGCGGCCTTGCCGCTCTGCCTGGCGCGAATCAATGGCGTGCCTAACGAGATTATCGTGGTCGATGCCAGGAGCGAAGACCAGAGCCGCGCGATCGCCCAAGCGGCTGGTTGCCGCCTAATCGAGTGCCCCGAGCGGCATCGCGCGCGTCAGATGAATTGCGGCGCGGCCCAGGCACGCGGTGAGATTCTCCTTTTTCTCCACGCAGACACCTGGCTACCCAGCCGGGCGCTGGCCAGAATCGCTGAAGCGATCCGCCGCGACCGAGCCGTCGGAGGCGGCTTCGCCCGGCGCTATCGATCCAGGTCCGTGATACTCGCGCTCACCAGCCGCCTCGCCAGTCTGCGCAATCGACTTTGCGGCTGGCATCTCGGCGACCAGGCGATCTTTGTTCGGCGCGATATTTTTGAAAAGCTCGGCGGCTATCGCGATCTCGCGATTTTTGAAGATCTCGATTTTTCGCGGCGACTTCGGCGTCTCGGCAAGACCGCCACCCTCACCCCGCCCGTCTCTTCCTCGGCCCGCCGTTTCGCTGCGAAAGGCCCGCTCCGCACGACCTGGAACGACCTCCTCTTGACCGGTCAATATTTGTCGGGAAAAAATCCGAATCAGCTTTGCCAAGCGCGCGCGGATCGCCTAAAAACTCTCCAAACCTATGAACGAATATCTTGATCGCCTCGACCAACAGATCGCTGCCCGTCACCTTCTGACCCATCCGTTTTACCTCGCCTGGACGCGGGGCGAATTGCACAAGGCAACGCTGGCTGATTACGCCTGCCAGTATTACCGGCACGTGGTCGCGTTCCCGACTTATCTCTCCGCGGTGCATGCGCGCTGCGACGATCAACCGACCCGCCGTCAGCTCCTCGCCAACCTGATCGACGAAGAAGCCGGCGACCCGAATCATCCGCAGCTCTGGCGCAACTTCGCCGCTACCCTCGGCGTCACACCGGAGGAACTCGACGACGCCAAAGCGTGGCCGGAGACCGCGGAATTGATCGCGACCTTCCGTTCTGTTTGCAGCGAGGGCGATATCGCGGCTGGACTCGCCGCGCTTTACGCTTACGAGAGCCAGATCCCGGCGGTCTCGGCGTCGAAGATCGACGGGTTGATCAAACACTACTATTTCGAAGATCCGGAAACGTACCGCTATTTCACCGTCCATATCGAGGCCGACCGTGAACACGCCGCCACGGAAAGAGCCCTCCTGGAGACACACGTTCGACCAGACAACGCGGAGGCGGTCACGAGTGCCGCCGATCGTGTGCTGAACGCGCTCTGGGAATTGCTCTCCGGCGTTTGCCGCCGTCACGCGATCGCCTGTTAAGCCGTCAAAGACGCTTCTCGTAACAGATGCTCAGCGGGTCGTCGCGATAACGGCCAAACGGTTCGATTTGGTGGTAACCGGAGGTTTCGTACAAACGGATCGCGAGCGGTTGCCTGCTGCCTGTCTCGAGTCGCGCCACGGAATAGCCATCCGCTTGCGCAAGGCTTTCCAGCTGATTGAGGATCGCGTGCGCAATGCCGCGGCGCCGTAGCGCTGGTTCCACATACATGCGCTTGATCTCGACCACGCCGGGTTCGGCCTCGGAGAGTGGACGCCAGGCTCCGCAACCGACCGGCTCCCCTGCCAGCCAGGCGATGACAAAACCCGCCCGCTCGCCCGCAATTTCGTCAGGCGAAAAAGGTGCCGCGCTCAACTCCGGGTAGAGATTGCCCAGTTCGTCCCAGAGGTGTTGCACCAAACGCAAGGTCTCCGGTGCCGCGGCATCCGCGCGCCTAACGACGCAGTCCGGCGGCCGGGCCGGGTAAGCCCGCCCCTTCCAGCGCGCCGGGCGACCGAGCAGGAACCGTCCGAGTCCAAACCACTGGATGCTGAGCAAGGCGCCAATCGCCAACGGATGCAAGAATGCGCCCGCCAGCGGCTGGTGGAACCGTCGAACTGCGACGAGCCGTGGCAGCAGGGCAAAACAGGCCGCCGTTCCGGCCAGGATTTGCACAGCGCTTGCGCCGGCGGAGAAGGCGAGCACAAAGGGCACGACCTGGCCTAACGAGAGAAACAGCGTCATCGGCAGGATGAGCTGCGGCGCACCGAGACCTTCGCGAGTGTTTTTCGCCAGACCGCGCCAGACTTCGCCGTTGCGCCGGTACATCCGGCAGGTCGCCAGCGCGGTCGCGTCAAAGAGATCGGTCCGAAAAGCATGCGCGCGGAATTTCTCCGGCAGTGCCAGCCCGTCGTGAATGCGATCGCGAATCGCCTCATGCCCACCTGTCGCGTGATAGGCCGCCGCGGCGGCGACGAATAGTTGACCACAACCCACGCCGTAAGCCGGATGACGCGAACGCCGCATGCGCTTGAGGGGTAGGAATCCAAGGAGGAGGAAGTGAATGAGCGGAATCAGGAGTTGTTCGGAGAAAGTGATCGTGATCTCCCTGGGCACACCGCTGGTCAGTTGAGCGCCCGATTGCTCGAGAGTGGCCGCCAGTCGCGGGGCTGCTCCCGGCGCCAGTCGCACGTCGGCATCCACGAAAATCAAAACCGGTTCCCGGGTCGCAGCCGCAAGCTGGGCACAGGCAAAATTCTTTCCGCACCAGCCGGCCGGTAGCGGCCGGCCGTTAATCAGCCGGAGCGACGGCTCCCGCGCGGCGATTTGTCTGACGAGCTCGGCCGTCCGATCGCTCGATCCATCATCGAGCACGATGACTTCAGCCGCGCCGCTGCCAAGGGCGGCTTGGACGGTCGCCTCGATGTTTTCTTCCTCGTCGCGCGCCGGAATGAGAACGGCCGCCCGGGTCGTCGCCGAGGTCGCACCCGGCGGCGGTCGGAAGGCGCGCAGGTTCCGCAGAAAAAGCAGCGCGGGACCGGCAGCACAGAGCAGCGACAGAGCCGCGAGCCAGGTCATAGCGAAGAATGATCAAGGTGAAACGCTTCTCCGCGCAACCGGGCTCGGATTCGGCGCGAAAGATCGTAGGGCACGCTCACTCCGCCCTTTCCTCTATGCAAAACCTGCCACTCGTTAGGCAAACGGCATTGCGCGGCCCCAGCCAGCATTAGCTGCGTCGCAGCCAGGCGCTGGGTCAGAGAGTCACCATCGCCACCCGGCCTGGCTCGACCGAAGGCGAGCAAGACCTCCGGCTGCCGCTCTTCCCAAAACGGATACTCGATCGCGAGCGGAACGAAGAGCGCCTCGGGCGCGTGCGCGGCGAGATGCTCGATCCCGGGCGCCAGTGCGAGCGGTGTGCGGACGTCGGCAAACTTGCCCTGCGGAGTCAGAAAGAGCGCGCTCTCCGGGCGCTCCAGAATCGCGCGCGAAGCGCGCAAGAATTGCGCCGCCCCCCGCGTCGTGCCGGATTCCACCGGGAAGATTCCGAGCCGTTTGAAAAAGCGATAGCGCTCGAGAGCCGTCGCCTCGATCGGACCATAGGCCCGGCGGTTGGGAAAAAATCGCCGCGCGAGAAAGAGACAAACGAGCGGGTCCCACCAGGCGGCGTGGTTCAGGAAAATAACAAGCGGCTTGCCCAATTCGTTAGGCGCCCGGGCCGTCCCCAGGACGCGAACCGCATGAAAATGTCGCCCCAAATAATTTGTGGCATACGCGCCGAAGAAACGGAGGAGCGGCCGCGAAATTTCCGGGAGCGTGCCCGATGCCCTCACACGTGTTCGAGTTCCGGCTCCGGGCAGCGCGCACGGCCGGCCACAAACTCGCGCTCAGCCCCGGCATCGTGGCCAAGGTCCTGATCGAGCGCATCGGCCGCGATCCACCCCGACATCAGCACCATCGGCATTCCGGGTCCGGGGTGGGCCGCGCCGCCCGCGAGATAGAGTCCGCGCAGATCGGGGCTGCGATTGCTCGGCTTGAACGCTCCCGTCCAGCGGCCATGGCTTGCAATCCCATAGATGGCTCCATTGAGCACGGCATAACGATCGTGAATATCCTGCGGAGTGAGCGCGGCCTCGGTCACTATCTGACCATCGATCTCCAGGCCTGCGGCCCGCCGCAACTTTTCCAGAATGACGTAGCGGTACTCCGGAAACATCCTCGACCAATCATGGTGCGGCCGCAGAAACGGCGTGTGCACCAGAACGTAGAGCGCTTCGCCTCCCTCCGGTGCAACGGAGGGATCGCTCCCGGCCGGCGCGCAAACGTAGCAGGTGGGATCGGGCGCCGGCTCGCCCTGGCGGTAGATGGAATCAAATTCCTCATCCGGATCGTGGGAGAAAACAAAGTTGTGATGCAGTAACTGGGGCAGACGCCGTTTGAGTCCGAGGTAAAGGACCACGCCCGAACAGGCCGGCTCGTAACGCCGGCGGCGCTCGAACTTTTTCACTCCGCCGAGCAACTCGCGATGGGTGCGGACGGCGTCAGAGTTGGACACAACGGCATCCACCCTAACGATCTCACCGTCTTCCAGCTCGAGCCCGCTGACCGCGCCTGCTTGCGTGGTAATTCTGCGTACCCCGCAGCTCGTCCGGAGTTCCACGCCCAACTCCAGCGCCAACTGGCAGAGAGCGCGCGGGATTTCACCCGTCCCGCCCCGCGGATAGGTGATGGCTTCGCTCGTCTGCATATGCGCGATCCCACAGAGGACGGCGGGTGACGCGTCCGGCGCGGAGCCGACATATTGCGTGAAGTGATCGACCATTTGGGCGACTCGCTGGTCGGGAATGAAACTGCGCACCGTGCCCGCCACCGTGCGACCCATCCGCATCGCCAGGACGTCGCCCAATGTGCCGGCCTCGACCATGTTGGTCGCGTTAAACATGTCGCGCAGACCGCCGATCGGTCGATAGAAAAACCAATTGCGTGAGATGCGGTGCAAGCGCTCGGAAAGCTGAAGAAACCGATCATAGCCGGCGGCGGAATCAGTTTCGGGCGAGAACCGGGTCAGCACTTCGCGCATTTTTCCGAGATCGGAATGGAGATCGAGCGTGCTGCCATCATCGAAGAATGAGCGCCACTGCGGATCGAGCCTGACGAGATCCAACGATTCTTCGAGATCTCGCCCGGCCTCGGCAAAGATCCGGCGCAAGACCGAGGGAAGAGTGAGAATGGTCGGACCCATGTCGAAGCGAAAGCCATCCTGTTCCAGCACCGCGGCCTTGCCGCCCAGCCAGTCGTTGCGCTCGAAGAGCACGACCGAGTAGCCACGCGCCGCGAGCGTGCAAGCCGAAGCCAGCCCTCCTAATCCGCCGCCGATAATTCCAACGCGTTTCATCTATTCGCAGAGGCTGTAGGGACGGCGGTATCGGCCGCACGAACGGTGGGTGCATTTTCAACTGCGCCAGGTTCCGCGGGCGACACGCCCGCCTCCCTGCCCCGTTGCCGCGCGGCTCGCCAAAATGCTCGGATCGATTTCAAGCGATCCCGGCCCTGGCCGTGGGCCAGTTTGATGTAGGCCGCGAAGAGGTCTTCGTCGCCCGGACGCACCTCCTGCAGATGCGGCAACCAGCGCGCCCGGCGCACCGCGACGACATGCGGATAAGTCAGCTCGAGCAAACCCTCGGCCCCGCGCGTCGTGCCAAAGCCGCTCGCCCGCACCCCGCCAAACGGGAAGCGCGGATCAGCCGTAGGCACGATCGCGTCGTTGATCGTGACGAAGCCGGTCGGCAACCGGCGCGCAAACTCGCGCGCAGTCGCTTCATCGGCGGAAAAAATCGCCGCCCCCAGCCCGTGTTCCATCCGCCGGGCGAACTCGATCGCTTCGTCGTCCTCCGCGAAAGAGCGAATCTCCAGATCAAACACCGAAAGTTCGCTCAGCCGTTTCGTTAGGCCGAAGGCGATCGATTGATGCACAAGCACGATCCTCGGCGCGATGCAGGTTTGCCCGGCGTTCAAGCTGCGTCCAAAAGCAATGGCGCGCGCTGCACGTTCCAGATCAGCGTCCTGTCTGACGAAAACGGGATCGACCCCTGAAAGCTCAAAAACTCCCGGAGTATTACGCGCCGCCATCAGGGCAAGCAGGTTGCGACCATTCGCTGACGACCCGGTAAAGAGAACCTTGTCGACCCCGGCGCGTATTGCCTCTTGCGCGGAAGTGGGCGGCTCGGGCAACAGTTGAATGAGGTCGGGCGGGCAGAGATCGGCCTGGAGAAGCTGATCGACCAGCCAGCGCAACGGCGCGGTGCAGCCCTCCGCCGGCTTGAGGAGGACGGCGTTGCCGGCAACGAGCGCCTGAATCATCTGCACGCCGGGCAGGAAGAGTGGGTAATTACGCGGTCCAACGATCAGAACCTCCCCGAACGGTTTGCGTGCGATCGTAAAGCTGCTGCCGCGGAGCCAGAGCGGACGACCGCGCGCGCCGAACTTTTTCGGACGCAAAATGCGAGCCGCGTTCCGTTCCAGGAAACGGCAGGCATCGAGCAGCGGGATCACTTCCGCGACCATCGTTTCCGCCACTGGCCGGTCGTTAGGCGCAGCCGCCAGTTGGCCGAACCGGGACGCGTTCCGCACAATTGCCGCCCGCAGATGCGCCACGAGCGCGACCCGGCGCCCGACCGGAATCGCTTCCCAGCTCCTTTGCGCCTCTCGGACAGCGTCGGTTGAACTCATCACGCCGCCACCTCTTCCATCGGCTGCACCGGCGATTCCGCCCTGATCCCCAAATCCTCCAGGAGGAGTCGCGAACTGATCCGTGCCGACTCAAAAATTACCGGCAACCCGCTGCCCGGATGCGTACCGCCGCCCACCAGGTAAACGCCGTCCACATCTTCGAAGCGATTGTGCGGTCGCAAATGAAGGAGCTGCCGAAGATTGTGCGCGAGATTGAAGGTGGCGCCGCGATGGATCTCGTATTGCCTGTCCCAATCCGCCGGCGTCAGCACGCGCTCGAAACGGATACGGGATTCGAGGTCGGTGAAACCAGCCTGGGCCGCCCGTTGCAGAATGAGGGAGCGAAAACGGTCGCGTTCGTGCGACCAATCGACGTTGGGATGCTGGTGGGTCACCGGCGCAAGGCAATAAATCGTGCTCATGCCGGCGGGCGCAAGGGAAGGATCGGTGACCGAGGCGTTCTGAATATAGAAAGACGGATCCTCCGAAAGGACGTGCTGGTTTTCGATCTCATCGAGATTCCGCGCATAATCCGCCGCGATATGGATGTTGTGATGCGGCAGGTCGTAGCGGCCTTCGATCCCGAGGTAGAGCATGAAGGTGGAACAGGAAAACTTCTTCCTCGCCATCCTGCGCCGGTTCCAGCGCCGCAGTTTCCCGTCCGGGAAAAGCCGTGCCATGGCGCGCGCGAAATCCGCGTTCAAGACAATTGCGTCCGCCTCATAAACCGCGCGCCGGGTGCGGACGCCGGTAGCGCGGCGGCCTTGCAACAACACTTCCTCGACCGGCTCGTCGAGCTGAATTTCCACTCCGATCCGGCGGGCCACGCGCGCCAGGGCGGTCGTGATCGCGCCACAGCCGCCTAACGGATGAAAGACACCGTATTCGTACTCGAGGAAGGAGAGAATGGAGAAGAGACTCGGGCAGCGGAACGGCGACATGCCGAGATATTTTGATTGGAAAGAAAAGGCGAGCCGGATGCGTTCATCGGAAAAAAACTCGCGCAGGTAAGTATCGACCGATTGATGGGGACGGAGCATCGGGAGCAGCTTGAAAAGACGCGGAGTGAGGATGTCGCGCCAGCCGGAGAACGCGTTCTCGAGACAGGGCTGCATGCGCGCGAGCTTGCGCCGGTTGTCGTCGAGGAAACGTCCGAATCCGGCGGCGTCCTGAGGTGCGAGCGCGCCGATCTGGCGTTCCATTTCCGCCCGGTTCGGCGTGCAATCCAGAGTCCCGCCACGACCGAAGGTAAGGCGATACTGCGGGTCGAGCCTGACCATTTCGACCTCCGCCGCGAGCGAGGTGCCGGCAGCGCGAAAAATTTCGTTAAGCACGCGCGGATAAAGAAAAAAGGTCGGCCCGAGATCGAACTTGAAACCGTTCGCCTCTATCGTGGAAGTGCGTCCACCAATGATCGGTAGCCGTTCCAGGACGCGAACACGCATTCCACCAGTGGCGAGGAGGATGGACGCCGCCAGACCCCCGGGCCCGGCGCCGATGACGACGGCTTCGCGGGTCCTGGATCGAGCAGAATCGATTGTGGGCACGGAGCGCATTCAAGGCGTTCTCCGCCTGAACGCTGCAAACGGATTCATTCCGTTGCGGAATCATTGGTAACAACCCGGGCCAGCTGCGCCGGTTAGCCTGCAACCGCTCGATTCCCCTTGGTCAAAGACGAGCCAGCGAGTTGGCTAACTCTTCTCCGGGCGCAGATAGAGCGTGCCGCTGTTGAAATCGAAAATCGCTCCGTGCAAGCCAAGATACTCCGCCCCCAGTAATCCGCCGGCCTGGAGCTTGCCGCCCGTGATTTCTGCGTCGAGATCGCTGATCGTAACGCTGGCGTTCTTGATCGGGAAATCGCCGACCTTGAGCTCCGAGAAATGGCTGTACCCTATCCCGCGCCCGTTGGTCCCGAGTCCCTGGGCATTCAACCCAGTGTCATAGCCGCCGATGCGCGCCTTGCGCGCAAACTCTCGGCCGATGACCGTAAAAAATGCCCCGGTGTCGACGATCAGCTTGCACGGGGTGTTGTTGACGACCGCCGGGACCTCCAGGTGCTCCTCCACCAGGGAGAGCTGGACCGGCGTATATCCTTGTTTCGTCAGGATGGAATGAATCCCGTCAACGATTCCTTTCATTTGTCCGCCGGGATGAGCGAGGAGGAGGTGATTGTTGAGGTCGAGCACCACACCATACTTGAGCATCTCGCGCAGACCGAAGAGGCCATCGGTAAGCCCGTAGGGACGCAGACCATTGCCGACGAAATCCGACACGACAGCCGCCTTCACGTTCATGAGGGTGAGATTCCCCATCGTTAGCTGGTGGATCGTGACGACGCTGATTTTTTCTTTGCCTTTGCCAAAAGCGCCGTGCACGTGCTCGTTTGTCTCCGTGGGCAGGAGCCCGAATTTTTTCACGCTTGCCTTGAAAATGATCGAGGTCGGTGAGCCGGTGTCGATCGTCAGGTCGCCGACCTTGCTGTTGGCGCTCATTGGGATGCGATAGGCATTTTCCACGGTAACGAACTGGGCGCCGCCGTAACCGTGCGAGACGACAAACGCATCCAGCGCCGTGAGCGGGGCGGAACTGTGCGCGGTCGCACACGTGAGCACGAGCAGGAGAGCGGGAACAATCACTTTTTGCATGAGGGCGAGAAGTAATTGCTCTGCGGTGTTTGGTCAATCGCGCAAAGACCAGCCGCTAACTCGCGCCTTCAATTCCATCCCGCGTCGTTCTAAGCTCGCGCCATGGAACACCACTTTCTGGGTGGCGCCCGCGTCTACTTTTCCGGGCCGATGGATTTCGTCGCCTCGCGCGCGGACGAGAAGAAGCTCGGCTGGCGCAACCGAGTGGCCGACTTCCTGCGCGAAAAGGGCGCCATTGTTTTCGATCCCTGGTTCAAGCCGGAGGCGCACGACGAGGCGCGCAAGTAATTGCAGCGCTGCGACGTCATCGTGATCGGTGGCGGGGCCGCCGGGCTGATGTGCGCCTTCACCGCCGGTCGGCGCGGTCGGCGCGTTGCCCTGCTCGAGCACAACGCGCGGGTCGGCCTCAAGATCGCCATCTCCGGCGGCGGTCGCTGTAATTTCACCAACGTCCTGGCCGCGCCAGAAAATTATCTCTCGGGCAATCCGCGCTTCTGCGCCTCGGCTCTCGCCCGCTATACGCCGCAGGATTTCATCGCGCTGGTGGAGAAACATCGGATCCCGTTTCACGAGAAAAAACTGGGGCAGCTCTTCTGCGATTTCAGTTCGCGCCAAATCATCGACCTGCTGCTTGCGGAATGCGCGATCGCGGAGGTGGAGGTGCGCTGCGGCTGCCGCGTCGCGTCGGTCGACAAATCGACCACTGGTTTTTCGTTAGGCACAAATCTTGGCGAGCTGGAATGCGATTCCCTTGTCATCGCGACTGGCGGGTTGTCGCTCCCGCGACTCGGTGCTTCCGATTTCGGCTATCGCATCGCGGAACAGTTCGGCTTGTGCCTCAGCGCACCACGCCCGGGTCTGGTGCCCTTAACGCTGGCGGACGAGGAGCGCGCCGCTTTCGCGCCCTTGAGCGGCGTGTCGCTGCCGGTCGTGGCGCGGGCCGATGGCGGGTCGTTTGCCGAGGCGATGCTCGTCACTCATCGGGGGTTAAGCGGTCCGGCGATCCTGCAAGTTTCGTCATTCTGGCGCGCAGGCGAAACCGTCACGCTCGATCTGCTCCCGCACCATCCGGGAAGCGATTGGCTGCTCGCGCAACGCGATTCAAAATTCACCGCGCAGAGTTTGCTTGAGCGCGAATGGCCAGCGCGTTTCGCCGAGGTGTGGTGCTCCCGTTACGCTGCACCCAAACCGCTCAACCAGGTGCGAAAAATCGAACTCGAACAACTTGCCCGTCTCCTCCATGCCTGGCCGGTCCGGCCTGACGATACCGAAGGTTATCCTAAGGCCGAGGTCACGGTCGGCGGCGTCGCGACCAGCGAACTCTCCTCCAAAACGATGGAAGCGCGCCGTGTTCCCGGGCTTTATTTCATTGGCGAAGTGGTCGACGTGACTGGCTGGCTGGGCGGCTACAATTTCCAGTGGGCCTGGGCAAGTGGGCACGCCGCGGGGGAAGTCGCCTAACGAGCAATTTGTAGCGGCAGTCAACGACCGCCGATTGCTTTGGGTCGGCCGTCTCGGACCGCCGCAGCAAAGTTGTCAGCGCGCCACGCCCGGCGCATGATCACACGAGCGATGAAAACCTGGATCGGCACCTCGGGCTTTCAATACACCGAATGGAAAGGCTCCTTTTATCCGGAGGACCTATCCGCAAGCAAGATGCTGCCCTATTTCGCGGAACGCCTCTCCACGACCGAAATCAATTACACCTTTCATCGCATTCCCTCGCCCAAAACGATCGAGAACTGGCTCGCCCAGACGCCGGAGAATTTTCGCTTCGCGCTCAAGGCGCCGCAGAAAATCACCCACTTCGCCAGGCTGCGCGATTGCCAGGACACGCTCGGCTACTTTTGCCGCGTCGCGGCACAGCTCGGCGACCGGCTCGGCCCGATCCTGTTTCAGCTCCCGCCAAATTTCAAAAAGGACGCGGATGTGCTTGCTGCATTTCTGCGCGAGCTGCCGACCATCCGTGCGGCTTTTGAATTCCGGCACGCCTCCTGGCTCGACGAGGAAATCTTCGGCCTGCTCAAGTCGCGTCACATCGCACTTTGCCTGGCTGACACAGAGAAGCTGGCTGCACCTACGGCCATCACCGCCGACTATGGTTATCTCCGTTTGCGACGGGAAGATTACACGGACGCCGATATCGCGCGCTGGACGGAGTTCGTTAGGGAAAAAGAGGCGGATTGGCGGGAGGTCTTCGTTTATTTCAAGCACGAAGAGGCCGGCACCGGTCCGAAATTGGCGCGGCAGATGATGGATCTGCTGGCGCTGGAATGACTGTTGTCGAAATTCGGATCATCGCACGGCCGACAGGGAACGTGCGCGAGACCGAGTGAGTTCATGCCTTCCTCCGCTGGATGATCCGGTAGGACTGTCAGCTCCTCAGACCGGAACGAAAACCGGCCAACGAGTATCGAGCAGACCCAATAATCGTCTCGCAAAGGAGATGTTTTCGCGTGGCAAAAATGGCACCGCGAATCGAACGAACGGGCGCAGATGCTGCTGCTTTTTAACCTCATGGCAACTCTGCTCCGCCCCCTCGTCTTCCTCGGTGCCGCCGCGCTCGTCGCCAACGCCACGGCGGAGCGGATCAACCAGGAGGGCAGAATTCTCGGAGCCATGCCGCCCGTAACCGTGCCGACTCTGTTCAATACTCCGCAAGGCGACGCGGTCGTCGCGGCGATGCAGATCATGCCGGTGACGAGCGCGTGGAATGAAGATATCACCCGTCGCCCGCTCCTCGCCAACTCGGCCGCAATGATCGCCCAGGTGAAGAGTGACCTGCTCTCGACCCGCCAGACCGTACGCGGTTTCTACGAAATGAACTATGTCCTCGTGCCGGATAATCAACCGCGCCTGACGATTCCGTTCTTTAACTATCCAGACGAATCGGATCTCGATGGTGGGACGTTTCCGAACGGTTCTTATCCGATCCCTTCGAACCTGCCGGTGGAAGGCTGGCCCAAGGGAACCGGCGACTTGACGCTCGAAGACTGGCAACGGGACGTAAACGATGACGGCGGTGACCGTCATGCGATCATAGTAGCGCCGGCGAGCGGCTCGATCTGGGAAACCTGGCTCACTCGCCTGACGAACGACGGCTGGGAAGCATCGAACGGGGCCAAATTTGATCTCAACTCGAACGCGCTCCGTCCCCCCGGGTGGACCTCCGGCGACGCCGCCGGCCTCCCGATGTTTCCCGCGCTCGTGCGTTACGACGAATGTCAGCGCGGCATGGTCGAGCACGCGCTGCGCCTGGTCGTGGCAAAAACACGGCGTGAATACATCTACCCGGCAAACCATTACGCTTCCTCGATTCCGGCCAGCGCAATCAATTATCCAGCGATGGGCCAGCGCTTTCGCCTCAAGGCCAGTTTCGTCATTCCCGACGACTGGACGATCGAGGAAAAAGCGGTCCTGCGCGCGCTGAAGAAATACGGCGCGATCGTGGCTGACAACGGAAATTTTTTCTCCGTCTCGATCTGCCCGGATGATCGCTTTGCCGACGACGCCTTCAATCATCTCGCCACGATCGACGTCGACGATTTCGAAGTCATCGAAACGACCGGACCGACCGAGGGACCACGCTCGCCCGGAGCACCGACGGTCGATGCCGGCGCTGACCGGTCCGTGGCGCCCGGCGGCGCAGTCACGCTGCATGGCGTCGTGAACGCGACCGGCGACGCGATCGTACAGTGGAAGCTCTACTCCGGTCCGAGTGAAATCACCTTTTCTAATCCGAACAGCCCCGCGCCGACGGCAACGTTTCCGCAGCCCGGCTCGTATGTCCTCGAGCTGAGCGCGGACGACGGCGTGCACGCGGTCGCCTACGACGCAGTCGTGATTTCGGTCCGCGGCAACGAACGTCTCTCCAACATCTCAACCCGGGCCGCGATCGGCAGTGGTGAGAATGTCTCGATCGGCGGATTTATCATCCAGGGAGATACGCCGGAGACGATCTTGATCCGCGCTATCGGACCCTCCCTCGCCAGTCGCGGTGTGGAGGGGACGCTGGCCGATCCCACCCTCGAGCTGTACGACAGCGGCGGCAACCTCATTGCCGCAAACGACAACTGGAAAGACGCGCAGCGAGACATCATTTCCGGCAGTGGGCTCGCGCCTGACGATGAGCGGGAAGCGGCGATCTGGGCCAGCCTGACGCCGGGCAGCTACACCGCCGTCGTCGCCGGGCGGAACGCGACGACCGGTGTCGCGCTGACCGAAGTCTACGAACTCGACCAATCGACCGCACAGCTCGCCAACATCAGCACGCGCGGGTTTGTTGGAACGAGCGACCGCGTCATGATCGGCGGCGTCATCATCACCGGGGTTGATCCGGCGTCAATTCTCGTTCGCGCCCTTGGTCCCTCGCTCGCGCAGTTCGGAATTCAAAATCCGCTCGCCGATCCGACGCTCGAGCTCTTCGACGCGCAGGGAACACAAATCGCCGCAAACGACGACTGGAAAACAACCCAGGAATCGGAAATCGAGGCGACCACCCTCGCTCCACCTAACGAACTCGAGCCCGCCGTCCTCGCGCCCCTCGTCCCAGGCAGCTACACCGCTGTCGTCCGCGGGACAAACGATGGGACCGGCATCGCCCTGATTGAAGTTTACAATCTCTAGCGGCGTTCTCTTCCCTCGCGCTTGCCCGTCACTTTCGTCTATGAATAATTCGTCGATGGAGGAAATCGTGGCCAACCTCGCGCGAGTTCAGGCGCAAATCGCCGGGGCGGCGCGAAAGAGCGGCCGTTCGCCTGACGATATCGAGCTGGTTGCCGTGTCTAAAACGCATCCGGCCGAGAAAGTGCAGGCCGCGGTCGAGGCCGGTCAGGTTCTTTTCGGCGAGAGCCGGGTGCAGGAAGCGCGGATCAAGATCCCACTTCTGCCCTCGCGCCTCCGCTGGCATTTCATCGGCCACCTCCAAAAGAACAAGATCCGGCACGCCCTCCCGCTCTTCGAACTCTTTCACGGAATCGACTCGCTTGCCCTTGCCGAAGACATGCAGCGCATCGCGGACGAAGAAGGAATGCGGCCGCGGATTTTGCTCGAGGTGAATGTGGCGGGCGAAGCAAGCAAACACGGCTTCTCTCCGGAAACGCTCCGGCGCGACCTGGAACCCGCGTTGTCGTTAGGCCGGTTATCAATCGAAGGTCTCATGACGATCCCGCCGCTCGCTCCGGAAGCGGAAGCATCGCGCCGCTACTTCGTCGCGCTGCGCGAATTGCGCGACCAAATGGAGACGGAGTTCAATCTCCGGCTGCCGCAGCTTTCGATGGGCATGAGCGGCGATTTCCCGATCGCAATCGAGGAAGGCGCGACCCTCGTCCGAGTCGGCACCGCGATTTTTGGCGAGCGCTCGCGCCCGAAACGCGAGTGATTCGCTTCCTGAGGAGGGACGCATCCTCCGGCCCGCCTCGGTTTGCATTGCCTCTCCCGCGCGAATTGCTAGGCTCTTCCAGAATGCGATTGGAACCGGTCAACATCGAGCAAATCGGGAGCGAACTCGCCATTCAATGGAAGGACGGGACGGAGACCTTTCTGCCGCTCCGCTTTCTCCGCACCGCCTGCCCCTGCGCGGCCTGCGGCGGGGAGCCCGATGTGCTCGGCGATGTTGTCCGGCCGAATGTCAGCTATACCGGCCAGAGCTTTGAGCTCCGCGGCTGGAATCTGGTCGGCGGCTACGCCTTCCAGCCGACCTGGGGCGACGGACATAATACCGGTCTTTACCCCTTCGATTATCTCCGCCGGATCGATCCGGCGCGGCCTTCGTAAGCCATGAATCGCCTGCTCAAAATCTCGCTCCTCCTCTTTTTCTTCGCCCTCTGCGGCGCGGCGATGATCGCGACGCACCTCACGCGGCAACACACTCCGGTGCCGGCCGCGCGGGAACTCTATTCGGTGGTGAACCGGCAGCTCTCCGACTTTCGCGCGGCCGATTTCGAGAGCGCCTATCATCATGCCGCCGCCGGCGTGCAGGAGAAATTTTCGCGTTCGCAATTTGAGCTCATGATCCGGCGCGATTTTTCATCTTTAACCCAGACGGCCCAGGTAGAATTCGGCGCCGTTCGCGTGGCCGGGGAGGGCGCGCTCGTCCCGGTCTACCTGACCACGCCCGATGGACTGACGCGCGCCTATCTTTACAGCTTCACCGCGGAGCGCGATGGCTGGAAAATTGATGGCGTGCAGCCGTTCGGTCCCCAGCCGGTCCATCGTTTGCCCGGCCTCCACATTTAGGAGACGGCCCGCCGTGCCTTAGCCTAACGAATGGGTAGAGTGATTCGGAGCAGGCTCGTTCCGGGCGCGGCAGGTCGAAGTTCGCTCCCGGCAGCGCTCGCTGGCACAAGGAAAAATTCGCCGGGGACGATTGGCAAACCATTCACTTCCACCGCCCCATGCAGGCAAACAAAAAGAGCGAAGGCCGCGCCTTCCGAGGCATGGCGCCCTTCCCTGAGATCCCACTTCTCGACCACGAAATGCGGGCATCGCACCAGCTCTTCGTCAGGCGATCGGATGACGTCTGGTTCGAAATCATTGAAGTCGATCGCCTGCAAAGCTTCCTCGATTTGCAGCCGGCGCGGCGTTCCGTCGGTAGCGCACCGATTCCAGTCGAAGAGGCGAAATGTGGTGTCGCTGTTCTCCTGAATCTCGACAAACAAATTGCCGGCTCCGATGGCATGCAGTCGTCCGCTCGGCACAAAGAACGCATCGCCCGGTTTGAGTTCGATTCGGTGCACGAGATCTGCGGCCTTTCCGTCACAAAGGGCCTGCTCGAGTTGGCGTCGGTCGACGCCGCGCCGTAAGCCGGCATAGATTTCCCCGCCCATCACGGCATACCACATCTCGGTTTTGCTTTCGCCCCCGAGCGCGCCGACCGCATCGGCGCCGGGATGCACCTGAAGCGAAAGCTTCTCCTGCGCATCGAGCAGCTTGGCAAAGATCGGGAAGCGGAGCACATCCGGCATCCTCTCGCCGAAGATCTCCACCCGATGATCGCGCCAGAGCTCGTGCAATGTTTGCCCCTTCCATGGTCCCTGCCGGACGACGCTCTGTGCTTCCGGCCGATCGACTATCTCCCACGATTCGCCAATTTTTTTGCCCATCGGAAGTTTCTTACCGAAGAGGCTCTCGAGTCGCCGTCCGCCCCAGACGCGCTCCATAAAGAGCGGTTCGAAAACGAGAGGTTGAGTGGACGCAACGGTCATTCGGTCGCGAGATTAACCCGAGCGAGCCGGTTTGTCAGACAACGTCCGCCGTTTAGAGTGCGAGCTTGAGTTTCCGCGGAATCCTTAAGGCCTGGCTGCCGGTCGTGCTCTGGATCGCGCTGATGTTTTTCGGCTCAACCGACCTCATGTCGTCTGATCACACCTCGCGATTTCTGATTCCTTTTCTGCGCTGGTTGGACCCAAACGTTTCACCGGTCACGATCGCGCACGTCCACCTTTTCTTGCGTAAAGCGGCCCATGTGACGGAATACGCGATCCTGACTGGCTTGCTCTTTCGCGCGTTGCACGGGTTGATCGACCGCTTCTGGCGACGGGCGGCGGTGGCGTTCGTCCCGGCCATGATTTTCGCCGCGGCCGACGAATTCCACCAAATATTCGTCCCTTCGCGCAACGGCTCGATCTACGATGTGCTAATTGACTACAGTGGCGCGTTTCTCGGCATCTTGATCTGCCGCGTCATTCACCTCGCGCTGACGCGGCGTGGGCCGGCGGCGGGATGACTGCGCCCGGCGCAGGGTTCTCGATCAGGTTTCACTTCCACGGCGACCTGCCGTTTTTCGTTAGGCCAAAACGCGGGGCGAGCTTTGTCCTCAGGCAGCTGCGGGAGAAGACCTCGGTTAAAGACGCGATCGAGGCCTGCGGCGTGCCGCATCCCGAGATCGATCTGATTTTGATCAATGGCGCACCCGTCTCCTTTCGACGCTGTCTGGAGTCGGACGCGGCGATTGATGTTTATCCGGTCTCTGCAGGTGCGGATCTGTTTCCCAACGCGCGTTTGCAGCAGCGCGGCGTTGTGCGCTTCGTTGCTGATGGGCACCTCGGAAAACTGACGCGGAATCTGCGATTGTTAGGCATCGACGTTGCCTATCGCCCAGTCGCTTCGGACGCGGAACTGGTCGTTCTTTCCGTCGCGGAAGATCGGGCGTTGCTCACCCGCGACCGGCTTCTCCTGATGCGCGCCGCGGTCGCGAGCGGGTATTACCCGCGTTCGCAGATGGCCGAGGAGCAAACGCGCGAGGTCATCGATCGCTTCGATCTGCATGGAATCATTGCGCCCTTCACGCGCTGTCTGCGTTGCAACGGATTGCTCGGCGCCGTGCCGAAGGCGGAAATTGTCGAGCAACTGCAGCCGCTCACCAAAATTTACTACCAAGCATTCCGCCGCTGCCACCAATGCGGCCAGATTTATTGGAGCGGCTCGCACTTTGAAAAGCTGCGAAAGCGGGTCGAGCGGCTGTTAGGCGATCAGAAGTGACGACGGGCAAATTCGCGACCGGAGCCGCTTTTCAGATATTTTTCAAAAGCCCTGGCTCTAGTTTCAGAACGGAAGGCGAGCGACATTTGGATTTTCCAAGGCCTGCCTTTTGCAGTGCAACTACAGCTTCCCCGGTTGTGCTCTTGCAGCCGGGCCTTGAGATCGGCCGTTACGCCCGTGTAGTGCACCGATTCGTTTATCTCGCTTACCAGGATGTAGACGTAGTAGAATTTGTTCATCGGCTGGCCTGCCAAGCCGTAGTCTTGGAGTGCTGGCACTAATTTTCATCTGAAAGGCCCGCCTTCGTTTCTCTCCGGCGCGGCAGCCTCAGCTTCACGCTGCGCTCCAAGCGAAGGCTGGGCCTGAAAGGATTCGAACCTTTGACCCTGCGCTTATCAAGCGCATGCTCTAACCAGCTGAGCTACAGGCCCGGGAGGCGCGAGGCGCGCCGAAGGACTGAATAGTGATGGGTGATCGGTGGTTGGTCAAGGCACCCATGCACAATTGACGGTTTACGGTTCCGCATTCAGGCCCAGGGAATCTGCTTCTCAACCGCGATTCATGATTTAGCTCAACGAAGTTCCATGTATGGTGTCGAACCCGTCGTGAAATTTCATCTCGCCCTCATCGCGCTTCTCGCAGCGCAGTTTTCCTTGGCGCAAGCGACCACGCCAGAAGCCAGCCCGCCCGCCGTTTCCGTCCCGCCCCTTCGCTTTCAGCACGAAACTTTGCCTAACGGATTGCAGCTTTACTCGGTGGAAGATCATTCCAGTCCCACGGTCGCGGTCCAGGTCTGGTATCATGTCGGTTCGAAGGATGATCCGCAGGGCCGCAGCGGCTTCGCTCACCTCTTCGAGCATTTGATGTTCAAGGGCAACCAACACCTTACACCCGATACCTTCGATGACCTGACCGAGAACATCGGCGGCGAAAACAATGCCTACACCGCCGAGGACGTGACGGTTTACCACGAAGTCGTGCCGTCGAACTATCTGGAGCCGATCCTCTGGGCGGAGGCAGAGCGAATGTCGTCCCTCGCGCTCAACGAAAAGAATTTCAATTCCGAGCGCGACGTCGTGAAGGAAGAGTATCGGCAGCGGATCCTGGCCAATCCCTACGGCGAATTCTATCTCGACACGATCAAGAATTCCTATGCCGTTCATCCCTACAAACGACCGGGAATCGGCAATATCACCGAGCTCGATGCCTCGAAGCTGCCGGAAGTGCGCGCCTTTCATTCCACCTTTTACCGGCCGGACAACGCCACCCTCATCGTGGTGGGCGACTTTCAGCCTAACGAATTGCACGCCTGGGTGGAAAAGTATTTCGGCGCGATCAAGAAACCGGCGGAAAAAATCCCGCGCGTGACGGCGAAAGAACCGCCGCGCAAGAAGGACAAGGAGATCGTCGAATATAACCCGAAGGCCCCCTTGCCCGCGATTGCAATCACCTATCTCGGGCCTTCGATTCGAAGTCAGGATGCGCCGGCGCTGCAACTCGCGGCGGAGATCCTTGCGGGCGGCGAGTCGTCGCGGCTTTACCAGGCGCTGGTCTACCGGGAACAGGTCGCGCAGCAGGTTTCGTTTGATGCCGACCTGAATGAGGACCTCGGCCTCCTCACAACGCGCATGATCCTGGCGAGCGGAAAATCACCTGCGGAAGCCGAAGCCTCACTTCGCAAACAAATTGACGACGTCTTGAAAAACGGCGTGACAGAAGCGGAGCTGGAAAAAGCAAAGACTCGCTTCCTGACTGGCAAGCTGCTGGAGCGCGAGACGAATAATGGCAAGGCCAGCGCGCTCGGAGAAGCGGCCGTTCTTTACGGCGACCCGAATCGGGTCAACACCGATCTTGCCCAATTGCAGGCCGTAACCACCGCGCAGGTCAGGGAGGTCCTGAATCGCTATCTCTCAGGCCCAAAAAAGGTTGTGATCGAATATCTTCCCGAAGCAATGAAGCCGGCGGCGAAGAAGGAGGCGAAGAAATCATGATGCCTGACCGCGAACCGCATCGTCATCCCGAGCCGGCGCAGCGTGGCGAGGGACTCCACAAACAACCCCGGGCTCGGCTTGGAGGGTCCCTCTCCGTCCTCCGGCTGATCGGGATGACAAGCGTTCTGATGGTCGCCCTCTGCCTGACGGCCATCGATTCCGCCTTCGCGATCGCCGGCGTCGACACCCCGCCCGCGCCTTCCGCAAAGCACGAAACGAAATTCGCAAGGCCCAAAGAAACGCGCCTGGAAAATGGGTTGCGCGTGATCGTGGCCGAGCGCCCCGGTCTCCCGCTCCTCGCCGCGCAGCTGGTGATCCGCAGCGGCGCCGAAGTTGATCCGCCAAATCTTGCCGGCACGGCCAGCGTTACGGCCTCCTTGTTAACCAAGGGGACCGAAACGATGTCGGCGCCTGAAATCGCGAGCGCCATCGAGTCGTTAGGCGGTTCGATCGATTCCGGCGCGGGCTGGGACTTCTCTGCGGCGAGCCTGGTGGTGATGTCGAACAAAGCCGATCCAGCGCTCAAAATCCTGGCCGACGTGGTCAGGCATCCGGTTTTCAAACAGGAAGAGATTGACCGGCTGAAGAATCAGCTCCTCGACGGCCTGCGGGTGGCCATGCAGCAGCCAGGTTCCCTGGCGCGTTTCGCTGCGACGCGGGTCGTCTTCGGCGCGGGCGCCTACGGTCACGTTGCAAGCGGCACGCTCGAGACGGTGCAGGCGATCGGGCGCCCCGATATCGTTCAACTCTATGGAAAATACTACGAGCCGCGGAATGCCGCCTTCGTCCTCGCCGGAGACCTGACCTTGGAGCAGGGAAAAGCGTTTGCGGAGAAATATTTTGGGGATTGGAAAAACGCTGCCACGGTGCCTAACGAATCGTTTCGCTCGGGCGCGGCCGATTGGAAGCCGGAAAGTGTGGTCATCGACATGCCGGAGGCGGGACAGGCGGCGGTGATGGTGGCCCGGCCGGCGATCAAGCGCGCTTCACCTGATTATTACACCGGTCTGGTCACAAATGCCGTGCTGGGCAACGGTTTCGGCTCGCGGCTCAATCGCGAAATCAGAATCAAGCGAGGACTGAGCTACGGGGCAGGCAGCTCGCTCGATCCGCGACGCGAAGACGGTCCGTTCAGCGCTTCCGCGCAAACCAAGAATGAGTCTGCGGCGGAGGTTGCGGGATTGATGGAAGCGGAGTTGAAGAATCTTGTCGCTGATCCAGTGAAAGATGACGAATTGAAATCGCGCCAGGCGGTCCTGACCGGACGTTACGCGAGAGCGTTGGAGACGAATGAGGGTTTCGCATCGAAGATTTCCGATCTGGCAGTTTACAATCTGCCGCTCGATACGCTCGACAAATACATCCCGTCGATCGACGCAGTGACCAGTAACGCAGTAACGGATTTTGCCAAAAAGTACCTCGCGCAACCGATGAGTCTGGTCATCGCGGGTAAAGCCAGCGCTTTCCTTGACGCGCTGAAGAAGACGTCTCCGGACGTGAAGGTGATCGAGCAAAAAGACCTCGACCTCAATCGCGCCGACCTCACCAAAGCGAAGTAGCACCGGAGACTTCGACGACGGTTTCCTGCGCCAACGCAGTTTCCGCCAGACGCTCGGCGTAAAGTTCGCTCCAGCGTGATTGGTTCATGGCACACATCGGGACCGCTTCCCATTCTCCCGTTGCGCGATTCCTGACCGCGCCTTTGAAGACGCAGGCGTCGAGACGCGCGCGCGCCACGGAATCACTCGCCGCCTGTGCGACCCGGCTCGCATCCATAAAATTGTGCGTCCCGATATTGATCGTGTGCGCCCGACCAGTCGCGATAGCCCGCGCGAAAGCGAGAGGAACCTGCCCGGAGGCGACGAGGGCCAGAGCGCGAATCAGACTGCGCCACGCGAGGCCGCGGATGGCGCGCGAACGCGCCCGCGACGCGATACGGCAACAGGGAGCCGCCCGCCTCAGAATCCGTCGTCATGGTCGAGATCGCGCCAATCTTCTCCAGGATATCGACCATCAGTTGCTTCGTCTTTTCGTCGTTAGGCAAGAGCGGCAAATAGCGTCCATGGCGTCCTTCAACAAGCAGCGACACCCCCTGGTTGCAGTCCGGATGGCCGCCAAGGAAGGCGCTGCCGTCGAGTTGCAGCCCCATCCCACGACACAACTCCCGCCAGGCGATCGCGGGCGTCACAGGTTGGCGGGAGAAAACGGTCCGACCCGTATTTGCCTCCGGTTGAAAACTCAGGATGCGCCAGATGCGGGAGCGCGCCGGATCGGCCAGAAACCAGCGCACGACTTCCGCGATCGAGTCGATGTTTCGCTCCGTCACGGTGCAGTTGTGCGCCAGCTCCAGCGGCAGACGGGTCCGCGCGCGAATCTTCCGCGCCAGCTCCGTGAAAGCCTCGCGCACCGGATGAAGATCTGTTTCACTCGTCAGGCGATTGATCGGGAACCCGTGCCGGCCGGCCTGCGTCATGTCGATGTGGACCGCGACCTGGCGCAGCCCGCCGTCAATCACCAGCGCCTCGAGAAACTCGGGATGCTCGATCAGCGTCTGACCGTGAGTCATGAGCATCGGCACCAGGCCAACCCCGACCGCGTGCCGCACGATCTCGACCAGCTCTTCCTGCCGTCCGGCCCGCCAATAGGCATCGGCCACATCGCCACCGGTGATCTGCAGTCCGCCGCCGGGCCCTTGGAAGCGGCGATTGGCTTCGATTTGCTCCGTCATTTCAGCGAGCGAAGGGATGGGAACTTCGTTGGCGTTTTGCGGCAGGTAACAGTGCGTGCAGCGGAAGGAGCAATAGCTCGCGCCGGTGACGAATCCACAATGCGTGAGATGGCGGCCGGCGAGTTGGTTCGGCGTGCGCAACTCGTTAGGCAACGATTCCCAGCGGGCCCGCAGGAGTGCCTGCTTTTCCGGATCGATCGGGAAAGCGAAATGCACGCCAGCGGTTCGACCACTTCGAGCGATGCGCCTCTGCGAGTCCCGGGCAGGCGGAAGCATGCCCCTCCGGAGGGACGAGCTTCCGCTCGTCCAAAGCATTCAGCGAGATTGCCAACCGGTGCATTAGTCCTGGCCAACCGCCTCGGCAAAGGCCACCTCACCGGCGCGGAGATCCAGTTCCACTTCCGCCGGTGTTCCGAAAATGCGCGCCCGTTCCTCGTCAAACTCCCCTTCCCAGCGCGCCACCACCACCGTGCCAAGGCAGTTGCCGATCACGTTCACGCAAGTGCGGCCCATGTCCATCAACTCGTCCACCCCGAAGATGACCGCGACGCCAATCGGGCCGAGGCCAGAGGGCAAAAAACTGTTCAGCGTCGCGAGCAGGATCACGAGCGACGAGCGCGGCACTCCGGCTACACCCTTCGACGTGATCATGAGCGCGAGCATGGTGGTGATCTGTTGCCCAAGACCGATGTGATGGCCGGTCGTCGTCTCCGCCGCCTGGGCAACGAAAACGGAAGCCATCGCCAGATAGAGCGTCGAGCCGGTGAGGTTAAAGGAGTAACCCGTCGGCATGACCAGCCCGACGATGTGGGGAGGAACTCCGAAGCGTTCCATCGATTCCATCGCTTTGGGCAGGGCCGATTCGCTGCTCGTGGTGGCAAAGGCGAGCGCCGCCGGTTCGCGCACCGCCCTGACGAACTGGCGCAGCGGGATCCGGAGGAGCAGGATGATTCCACCAAACACCACCACGATCAAAATCACGAGCGCGACATAGAGCGAGAGGATGAGATTGCCGAGGTTGAGCAGAACGCCGAGCCCTTGCGTGGCGATGGTGTGCGCCATGGCCGCACCGACACCAATCGGGGCGAACATCATGACGTAGTTGGTAAACTTGAACATGACGTGCATGAGGCTGTCGGCCACGGACACGATCGGCTTTCCCTTTTCCCCAATCGCCGAGACCGCCATCGCAAAGAGGACCGAGAAGGCAACGATCTGAAGGACATCGCCGCGCGCCATCGCGTCGATCACGCTCGCGGGAAAGATGTGCGTAACGATTTCGAGCAGCGTCTTGGAATGGGTTTGCGCAACGGTATTGACGACTTCGTTAGGCCCGGCAACCAGCTCGACGCCCATGCCCGGCCTGGTCAGATTGACGATGGCGAGCCCGATCGCGAGCGCCGCGGTGGTGGCGACTTCGAAATAGACGATCGCCTTGAGACCCATCCGGCCGACCTTCTTCAAACTGCCGGCGCCGGCGATCCCGACCACGATGGTCGAGAAAACCAGCGGGGCGATGATCGACTTGATCAGGTTCAGAAAAATATCGCGCAGGAAGTAGACCTTGTTCCCCCACTCCGGACGCACCCAGCCGAGGAGGCCGCCGAGGATGAGGCCGATGAAGATTTGGGTCGTGAGGGAAGGGCGATACCAGGGCCGGCGCGGCGGAGCAGTATTTGCGGTCGCGGATTTCATTTGCACGAAGTCATCGCAGATTACGCCGGTAACGCAGCCGAAGGCGAGGCCGGGCTTTCAAATTGGCGCAGATGGGGAAGGCAAAATCCCGCTCTTGTATCTGCGCCAGCCCGGCAACGTCGTCGGCCAGGGACCTAACAGGGGTCGGAGCGTGATTCCGGAGCCAGCAAAGAATCTTTCTGGCATGAAGACCATTCCAAGATTCACGCTCTAACCCGCCTTTTTTGGAAAGGTCAACGAGCTTGACGCCTTCACCGGTGGTAACTATGACTTCGCGCAATAACCAGAAGTCCGGCGAAACAATTCGAGATTACAAACCATGTCCGCTCGCAAGACAGACGAGCCTCTTAAACTCGCCGTCCGGAAATCTGCCAGGCGTGGCGCGGCAGCGCGCAAACTCGCTGCGACGCTGCCGGAAGCCATGACTGGCAAGGCGAGCCCTGCCAAGGCAGCGGTGGGCGACGAGCCGGTCTTCGCCTACATCGCCAGCCTGCCGCAGCCGCAGCGCGGCATCGCCGAGAGAGTCGACGTCTTGGCGGCCAAAACGCTGCCAGGCCTGCAGCGCTCCATAAAGTGGGGGATGTCGTACTATGGCGTCGGCGACGGCTGGTGCTTCTGTTGCGGCGGGTTCGCCGGCCACGTCAAGCTCATGTTCGTCAACGGCGTGGCCCTCAAACCGGTCCCGCCGGTCGCGCCGGTGGGGATGGGCAAGTCTACACGGGGCGTCGAACTCGCATCCGCGGACGAGCTCGACGAACGCCAGGTGGCGGAGTGGATGAGACAGGTCACGGCCGTCCCCGGTGTCGGAGGGAAGAAGCGTTAATCCCGAACTTTCGAGACGAACTGAGGTCACGAGATTCCGCCGCCGACAGCGTCACTTACCCT
>CAWAIY010000035.1:0-17449 GCA_963782205.1 uncultured Verrucomicrobiae bacterium
TAAGTGCTGATTGCACTCACGGTCAGCCAGTCGCGAATGTGATAGTTGGCGCTGAGGGAAAGGACTTCACTTACATCCGTCCGGCCGCCGGAATCGTAAGGTCGCACGACAAAGGTGCTGGCAGCGTTGATGGAAAAATTGCGGCTCAGATTCACCGCATAACCTGCATAGATACCGAAATCGTTGCGACGCGGTGGCTGCGAATCCGCATAAAGGCTGATGTTGGCAAACGTCCCAAATGATACCTGCTGCGCGCGTCCGATGGGGATCGGGACCTCGGCATTGAGCGCGAGCCCGAGATTGGAAAAGAAAGCGTCAAAGCTATCCGTGGGCGTAAGCCGATTGAAGTCAAGACCGGCGCGCAATGCCAGATTATGGAACTTCGGTATAAAATAAGTCAGGCCGGCGATCGCATCGAAGCTGGCGAAATTGAAACTGCTCAAATTGTTAGTGTAGTAAAAAAACTGCTGCCGAATGGTGAACTCACCATAAAGCGTACGCTGGAATTTCGGCGCGTAAGTCAGCCCTATGACCGGAGCGGTGATGACGGCGCCGACCTCGCCGCTGTTCACCAGCGCGACGTTTGAGGTGTAGTAAACAGGAACGCCCGCTTCGAGCGTGAACGGTTGGTATTGATCGGCCCGCTTCAGGATCGCCTGTTCTCCCAGGTCGCTGTCGTTAGGGGTGGAGGCGGCGTAATTTTGATCGACACCGTTGGCGTTGACGTTTGGGGATGGTGTGAACGCTGGCGATTGACTGCTAAGCAGTCGTGCCCGATCCGCAGCGCTGTTCTGTCCGCGCGCCGCAGGAGCCGCCAGAGCGATCGTGACGAGGAGGAAAAATAAAAGACCACGCCCGCGGAAAGAGGAAGCACATTTCATAAAGGGCTTCTCTTTTAGAGAGCGGTTGCCCGGCGCGTCAAGCCTTTCCTAGAAACAAAGGCGCACCTCAGGGACAGCAAGCTTCAGGCGAAAGGCAGGTTCGCCTTGATTCGCTGAACGTCGGTTTTGTCGACCAGAGCCGATTTCGCGAGCTGACGTTTGCTCTTGGCGCTCTTGGCCGAGAGGAGGTGCCGGCGCTTGGCATGCGAGCGCAATACCTTGCCCGTCCCGGTGATCTTGAACCGTTTGGCGACTGATTTCCTCGTCTTGCTGCGCGCGATGGGCTTCGGCATAAGGCGCGGAAGATAAGCACGTCACCCGAGGCTGACAACCGATTTTCTGTTTACCGACCGATGAATCCGATCATCATTTCCCGATGGAAAACGAAGATCCGACCAACCCACGCGTCGTGATTCTCGGAGCCGGCTTCGGCGGACTCGAGGCGGCAAAGCAGCTGGCCGACAAACCGGTTCAAGTCACGGTGATCGACCGGACAAATTATCATCTCTTTCAGCCGTTGCTTTACCAGGTGGCCACGGCGGCGCTTTCTCCGGCGGATATTGCCGCGCCGGTGCGCGGCATTCTGGGAAAGTACGAAAACATCGAAGTCATTCTGGCCGAGGTGCAGGCGGTCGACGTCGCGGGTCGAACCGTGCGAACCGCGGATCGCGAGATCCCGTACGATTACCTCATCGTCGCGACCGGCGCCCGCCATTCTTATTTCGGTCACGACGAATGGGAAAAACTCGCTCCTGGACTGAAGAGTCTCGAGGATGCGATTGAAATTCGGCGTCGCATTTTGATGGCCTTCGAGTTTGCCGAGAAGACAACCGACCCGGAGGCGAGGGCCGCGGCGATGAACTTTGTTATTGTCGGTGGTGGCCCGACCGGGGTGGAAATGGCGGGAGCGATCGCCGAGATCGCGCGCGAGACGCTGGCGAAGGATTTTCGCCATATCGATCCGTCGAACGCGCGCGTCATTCTGGTCGAAGGCGAGAAGCGGGTTCTGGCAAGTTATCCGGAAGACCTCTCGGCCAGTGCGCAGAAACAGTTACAAGAGCTGGGGGTTGAGGTGATCACCGGAACGCACGCCGGTGATCTGACTGAGAACGGCCTGGAGGTGGCCGGGAAGTTCATTCCATGCCGGGTCAAAATCTGGGCGGCGGGAAACGCCGCTTCCTTCGTGGGGAAGACCCTTGGTGTGGCGGTGGACCGGGCCGGCCGGGTCATCGTGCAGGATGACCTGACGATCCCCGGTCATCCCGAGGTGCAGGTAATCGGCGACCTGGCCAACTTCACCTCCAAGGAAGGCAAACCTTTGCCAGGCGTTTCGCCGGTCGCGATCCAGGAGGGGCGCCACGCGGCGACTAACATCCTGCACATGGTCGCAGGGGCGAAGCCGCAGCGTTTTTATTACTGGGACAAAGGCAGCATGGCCACGATCGGCCGCAACCGCGCCGTAGCCGACCTAAACTTCGTCCACTTCAGCGGCTTTCTCGCCTGGCTCGCGTGGCTCTTTGTTCACGTGATTTATCTGGTCGGTTTTCGAAACCGGATCCTGGTGCTGTTCCAGTGGGCCTGGGCATACGTCACCTTCAACAAAGGCGCGCGTCTCATCACGCGAAACTTCCAATCCGAGCAACGGCCGCTGGGATGAGACGGCAGATTGGCCAGAAGAAGGACACGAAGGTCGCGATGCAGGGACCTATCTGCCAACCTTCGTGTCCTTAGCGTTCTTCGTGGTTAAATAGCCATGCGGTCACGGCACGTTCTTCCAAACCTCCGCATTGCCATCGTCGGCTCGGGTGCGATCGGGCTTTATTATGGCGGGAAGCTGGCGCACTTCGGGCGCGACGTGCATTTCCTTCTCCGGAGCGATTACGATGCGGTGCGCAAACGCGGGCTGCGCCTCCGGAGCAAGAAGGAAAACATTCACGTGCCCAAGGTGCAGGCCTACCGTTCGACGCAAGAGATCGGAGTATGCGGCCTGGTCATCGTTGCGGTCAAAACCACTTCGAATGCGGGATTGCCGTCACTCATTCCGCCATTGTTAGGCGAGCAAACCATGATCCTGACGCTGCAGAATGGACTTGGGAATGAAGACTTTCTCGCCGGGCATTTCGGGGCCGAGCGCATCCTGGGTGGCCTTTGCTATATTTCCCTCAACCGCACGGCGCCGGGAGTAGTGGAGCGCCTCGACGCCGGTCGCCTGACGATTGGCGAATATCGCGATCATCCGCAGCCGCGCACGCACGACGTCGCGTGGGAGTTCAAACGTTGTGGGGTCGTTTGCAACGTGGCGGACGACCTGACGCTGGAACGCTGGCGCAAACTCGTCTGGAACATTCCCTTCAATGGACTCTCTATCGTGGCCGGCGGCCTCGATACGGCCGCGATTCTGGCTGATGACGGTTTGCGACAACTGACGGTCGAGCTGATGGACGAAACGATCGCAATCGCGAATGCCTGCGGACATCAGTTGCCTACTGCCGTCGCGCTCGATCTGATGAGGCGAACAAAAGCGATGGACGCCTACAGACCTTCGACCCTGCTCGATTATGAGGCCGGACGGCCGTTGGAGATTGAGTCGATTTGGGGCGAGACGCTCCGGCGTGCGCAGGCTGCTGGGGTCGCCGCGCCGCGTCTCGAGATGCTTTATCGATTGCTCAGGTCGCGGGATGAGAAACGTCGAAAATGAACTTACCCACCATCGCTGTGCACAATCGGCAACGCATGATCGGGGTCGACCGGGCCTCGCTGGCGCGCTTTGCGGTCCGTGCGTTGCCTCTCTGCTTGGCGGAAGGCGGGAACGGCCTGAGTGCTCTAAAAGAAGTCGACGTGGTGCTGGTTTCTGATCACAAAATCAGCAAGCTGCATCGTCGTTTCATGCAGATCGCCGGACCGACCGACGTGATTACTTTCCAGCACGGCGAGATATTTATCAGCGTCGAGACCGCGCGGCGTCAGGCGGCAGCCTACGGGACTTCGCTCGAGCATGAGCTGCGCACGTATCTTGTTCACGGCTTGCTCCATTTGCACGGATTCGACGATCGCGCGCCGGTGGCTCGGCGGCGGATGCAGCGTGTCCAGGAAAGGATTGTCGTGCGGGCTTCGTCTTAAGAAATCGGTCAGCCTGTGGGAGGGATTGATTCAAATCCCCTGCGTGTTATGGTTTTTGTTATGCTTTGGCTCGTCCGCTTATCCATTTCGCACCGGTTACTGGCCGGGACGTGAAGCCCACCGGGTTCGTCGTTATGCCAGCTTTTCTGGAGATTTCCAGTGCCGTAGAAAGCCCGGCGATCACCGAGGAAACCAGGAGCAAGGAGGCGGTCGATTTGCCCTGGAATGTGGTTGTGCATAACGATCCGGTGAATCTGATGAGCTACGTCACGATGGTCTTCCAAAAGGTCTTTGGTTATCCGAAGGAAAAGGCCGAACTGCACATGCTCGAGGTGCATCAGAAGGGACGCTCGATTCTGTGGAGCGGGGTGCGGGAGCGCGCCGAGCTGTTTGTCCAGCAATTGCACGGCTACCTGCTGCTCGCGACGATCGAGCAGGTGAACTGAGATGGAGGTCTTTCGCAACAACGGCGCGCTCGAGATCAGCGAGATCGATCCTTTTCTAGCGGAGCTTTTGCGCCAGATCCCGGTCAGCACCAGGACCGATGTTGCTTCCGCGGCGGAACAACGGCTGTTCAGTCCACCGGTCAGCCCTAACGAGAAAGAGTTCTGCGCGGAGTGGAAACTCTATGTCGAACCGGAGCTACGACGTCATTTCCAGAGTGCGACCGAGATCGTCGAAACCGATCTGCGCCAACTGGAGGCAAACGAGAAACCATTCGCCAACCGCGCCCTGCGCATCCCGCATGAACACTCCGAGGCCTGGCTCAACGCCCTCAACCAGGCACGGCTCGCGATCGCGGCGAAATATGATTTCAGCGAGGCCGAACTGTGCGATCACTATCGCTCGCCGATCGGTTCCCGGCGCGACCTGAGCCTTTTCCAGGTGAACTTTTACGGGTTTCTCCAGGAATTCATTCTGCGCGAGATGGACTGCGACCCCGCTTCGCCCAACGAGTAACCAAATCGCTGCCGTTAGGGCTTTGGCCTCCGCGAAACCGGGACGCCCTGCTTTTTTCGTTCGTGGACCATTTTCATCAGCCGTTCCTTCAATGCCTGAGATGACTTCGCGGGTCGCAGGCTGAGCGCGAATGCTTCGTGCAGTCGATAGCATTCGGTGACGAAAGCCTCTGCCTTCTGGCCAAATTTCGCTCGCGCCTTTTCGAATTCGCGGATCTCGTTGTCTTCCAACGCGCCGATCACGTAGAGCCGGGCGCTTTTCTGGAATTCTTCAAAGCTCATCTTTCAATTCTTTGAGGCCGTCGTAGATCTTTTTCAGCCCCAGTTCGAGGCGCGTTTTTACCGTTCCCAAAGGTGTATTCGTATGGGCCGCGATTTCGCGCTGGCTCATGCCGCGAAAAAATGCCAGGTCTATCGCCCGCTGCTGCGCGGGAGGCAAACCGTTGATCACCTTACGAATCAGCACGCGGGTATCCGAGAAGTTGATTTCTTCCTCGGTCGCGTTGTGCACCCAGGCGTCGGGCTGTTGTTCCTTTTCAATCTGAAACCGCTCACCGGCCCGCAGGTAGGCTTGCTTCTTGCGCAGGCCATCGATCGCCCGCCGCCGCGCCAGCGTCACCATCCAACCAAGTGGCTTGCCTTTTTGCGCCGAGAAGTTCTTCGCCTGGTTCCAGAGCTCCATGAAAATCTCTTGTAGCAAGTCGTCTGCCTCGGGTTCGTTGTGTACCACGCGCAGGATAAGGGCCTTGATGATCCCGCTGTAGCGATCGTAAAGCTTGGAGAGGGCTTCGGGATCCTCCTGCTGAATTCCCTCCATCAATTCGAGATCAGTCGGTTCGCCCGGAGCGAGCGGTGACCTCATCGCCGGGGTGGGACGACCGGATTCATCGTCATCGATTGGAAATTTTCGTCGGCGGGGCATCGAGTGTTAGAGGAGAGAAGATGTAGAGCGGCGGCCGAGCGCCGTCCATCCGGATTTGCGTCTGGCTTGCCTGCGGCAGGCGATTGGAACAGGCGCGGAATGGATCGCCTGGCGCGGCGCTTGCCCTTTTCTTCCGCACGATCCCGGAGGGATTTCGCCGCGCAGTCGGCGGCAACGGCCGCCGCTCAGTTGTTGTTAACGGCCAGCGGCTGGCCAGCGCAGTGCAGTGTCTCGAGGATGTCGCCCCGAGGACGCAGGAGATCCTCGCTGCTCCGATCGCGCGGTCGCTCAAGTTCGACGGGTCCCGGGAGTCAGACCGCCATTCATGGAAACAAACTCCGTTGAAACGTATCGAATCCTTTACGCCGTCGCTTCGCGCACATCTTTCTTCGGCGCTACCGTCTCGACCATGAAATAATAAGTGGTATTCATAGAAGACAAATTTCATGAATTTTGCAGCGTCGCCAACCGTGCCACCACTGGACAATCTCAAGGGATGATTCACGATCCCCTTGAAATTCGGCATTTGCGTTACTTCCTCGCCGTGGCCGAAGCAGGCAGCTTCAGCCGCGCAGCCGACCGGCTCGGCCTCTCCCAGCCCAACATCTCCCAGCAGATGCGCGACCTCGAGACAGCGTTGCGCGTCGACCTTTTTCAGCGCCGCGGTAAGCGGATCCTGCTCACCTCTGCCGGGCAAATCTTCCAAGAACACGCCCACGGCATTCTGCGACAGATCGAAAATTTTCTTCAAGAACTCAGCATTGAGCCGGGACAGATGCGCGGCGCGCTCCACCTTGGCGTCGTCCCGATCCTCAACGTCGCCCTGATTCCGCAATTGCTCGGGATGTTCGCGGCCACCCATCCCGGCGTCAGCCTCAACGTCGAAGAGATTTCCTCCACGGAAATTGAGACCGCACTGGAAGAAGGACGGATGGATGTCGGCCTCGGTTTCCTCACCCGCCACTCACCTAACCTGCATTACGAGCGGCTTTGCACTGATCAATTCGCGCTCGTCGTGCATCACAGTCACCCGTGGGCGAAACGGCGGGTGATCGACCTCACTGAACTCCACCAGGAACGCATCCTCCAGCTCCCCGATAGCTTCGTTATGAGGCGCATGAGTGACGCGATCTGCCGCGAACATCAGGTGCGGCCGCGGATCATCGCCGAGATCAATGCCATCGAAACGCTTCTCCGCTCCCTCGGTCCGCTCAAGGCGGCCGCGCTCATGCCCAAGATCGCGTTGCGGGGCGCAAGCGATCTCACCGCCATCAGGCTGAAGGGAAAAAATCTGGCGCTCGAAATCGGGCTGCTCCGTCTGATCGATTCCGGCTCGAACAGTGCAGCGGAGGAGTTCACGAAGCTCGCCCGTGCCGCCGTGCCGCGGATCATCCGGAACCAGCCACGGAGTGCCGCCTAGCCTTTCATTAGGCCGCGAATCACCGAGCCGACCACCTCGCCCGCTCCCGCGTTCGCAACTTCGCGCTTGATCCCAGGCAGATAAGGTGCAAACGATTTTCTTGGCTATGAAGACATATCGCCTCCCTTTGCTGTTGATTATCTCCACCTTTGGCTTGGCCTCCGCGGCATTGGGCCAATCCCTTTTTTGCCCCGCGAGATACTCCGATGAGGTTGCGGTAATCGACACCTCGACCGACCAGGTGCTCACCCAAATCCCCGTGGGCCAGTTCCCGATTCGTGTGGCGATGACGCCAGATCTCCTTAAGGCCTTTGTGACCGATGCGAAGTCCGGGACCGTCTCGGTTTTGGACACGGTCGCGCGCACGAACGTTGCCACCATCCCGGTGAGCAAGGTACCCGGAGAGTTGGCTGTCACGCCGGATGGTGGACGTGTTTTCATCCTGCATGAAAGCGGCTTCCATGGCACCTGTCCCGTTGACGTCATTGATACGGCGACCAATCAAATCATCACGACTGTTTATCTTCCCGGGTATCAGGCCAAAGACATTTTGTTCACGCCGGATGGACGTACCGCGTATGTCTCGAATAATTCCTACGGAGAAGTGGACGCGATTGATACCACTACCTACCAGGTAACGAGTATCCCCACCGGGGGTCGCCCCCGTCGTCTTTGCATCTCTCCGGCGGGTGACCGCGTCTACACCCCCAACAACGGGAGCGATACGGTATCTGCCATCGACACGGCGACGAACCAGGTAATCGCAAGCATTCCCGTTGGACGCCGTCCGCTCGGAATTGGCATTACCCCCAACGGCGAGCAGGTTTATGCGACCAACCAGCAGGATGGGACAGTATCTGCCATCAATACCACGACACTGAGTGTGGTCGCGACCATCCCTACCGGAAACCTTTGCCAGAGGGTGGTAATTACGCATGATGGAACAAAGGCCTTCGTACAAAATGGATATTCCGACACTGTTTCGGCCATTGACACCGCTACGAATACGGTCAGTGCAACGCTTCCTGTCGGACACCATCCTTGGACGATGCTGATCAACGCAGACGATACGAAAGTCTACGTGTGCAACGCCACCGACACGACTTTGACGGTTATCGATATTCCGTCACTGACCGTCTCTGACACAATTGCTAATGTAGGGTCGGCACCCTTTGACCTGGCATTTGGTCCGTAGCCGTCGGCCCGAATGCGGATTGCCCTCTTCGATCGATACTTATGCTCCGTGCGATACCGAGTGCGAGATGCCCGTCATCCGCGAAGTTAGTCTGAAGCAAGCCCAAACCGAATAGTCGAATTTGTTTGGCGACGTCGCCGTGGAGGACGCATTTAGTTCAAGACTTGTTTTCTGTCAGCGCGTCCCGCCGGAAGCGTTAGCGTGCTGGACGACTTTCTTTGATTTGTCGACTGCCTTGCGCAGGAAACCTGCGCGTTGCGTTGCTCCGCAGCGTACACCTCGATAAAATGAGCGTCCAAGTTTTTGCCGCGATCGAGCACGTCTTCTGATCGACTTCTTCACCGGAACCAAGATCGGGTAGGCTCATAGTGGATTTGGCGTTTCGCTGTTTTGGCCGTGGTCCAAAGACTTCAGTTCGTTGTTGATAATAAGTTTGGTCTCCGTCACGAAGGCTTTGGCGCATTATTCAGGCTCTCCTCTATTACCTTGACAATTCGCCACGGATTGCCTAAAACAGGAACCCAATCCATTTTCTTAGTTATGAAAACATCTCGCCTCTCTTTGCTGTTGATTATCTCCACCTTTGGCTTGGCCTCCGCGGCATTGGGCCAATCCCTTTTTTGCCCCGCGAGATACTCCAATGAGGTTGCGGTAATCGACACCTCGACCGACCAGGTGCTCACCCAAATCCCCGTGGGCCAGTTCCCGATTCGTGTGGCGATGACGCCAGATCTCCTTAAGGCCTTTGTGACCGATGCGAAGTCCGGGACCGTCTCGGTTTTGGACACGGTCGCGCGCACGAACGTTGCCACCATCCCGGTGAGCAAGGTACCCGGAGAGTTGGCTGTCACGCCGGATGGTGGACGTGTTTTCATCCTGCATGAAAGCGGCTTCCATGGCACCTGTCCCGTTGACGTCATTGATACGGCGACCAATCAAATCATCACGACTGTTTATCTTCCCGGGTATCAGGCCAAAGACATTTTGTTCACGCCGGATGGACGTACCGCGTATGTCTCGAATAATTCCTACGGAGAAGTGGACGCGATTGATACCACTACCTACCAGGTAACGAGTATCCCCACCGGGGGTCGCCCCCGTCGTCTTTGCATCTCTCCGGCGGGTGACCGCGTCTACACCCCCAACAACGGGAGCGATACGGTATCTGCCATCGACACGGCGACGAACCAGGTAATCGCAAGCATTCCCGTTGGACGCCGTCCGCTCGGAATTGGCATTACCCCCAACGGCGAGCAGGTTTATGCGACCAACCAGCAGGATGGGACAGTATCTGCCATCAATACCACGACACTGAGTGTGGTCGCGACCATCCCTACCGGAAACCTTTGCCAGAGGGTGGTAATTACGCATGATGGAACAAAGGCCTTCGTACAAAATGGATATTCCGACACTGTTTCGGCCATTGACACCGCTACGAATACGGTCAGTGCAACGCTTCCTGTCGGACACCATCCTTGGACGATGCTGATCAACGCAGACGATACGAAAGTCTACGTGTGCAACTCGACCGACACGACTGTATCGGTTATCGATATTCCGTCACTGACCGTCTCTGACACAATTGCTAATGTAGGAATGGCACCCTTTGACCTGGCATTTGGTCTATAGCCGTCGGGCCGAATGCGAATTGTGCTCTTCGATCGATGGTTCTATTGCGCGCGATACCGAGTGTGAGATGCCCGTCATCCGTGAAGCTGTTCTGGAGCAAGCCCATTTCATGACCACAGAAGAAGTACGACCCGTCGGCGGAGGCCGAATAGTCGAATTAGTGTGGCGACGGCACCGAGAGGACACCATCCGGTTCAAGACTTGTTTTCTGGTGTATCGCCTGCCTTTGCTCTTGATTATTTTCGCCTTTGCCTTCGCATCCTCGGCTTTGGCCCAATCCCTTTTTTGCCCCGCGAGACACGCCAATGAGGTTGCTGTGATCAACACCTCGACCAACCAGGTATTCACCCACATCCCGGTGGGCTCTTTCCCAATTCGTATTGTGATGACACCGGATCGGCGCAAAGCATTTATTTCCGACGGGCTTTCCGCAAGCATCTCGGTTCTAGACACAGTGGCGCGCACGAACATTGCCACCATTCGGGTGAGCGGACTGCCCGGAGAAAGCGCTGTCACGCCGGATGGTGGACGTCTTTTCGTCGTGCATCAAGGTGGCCTCCATGGCAACTGCCCGGTCGACGTGATTGATACGGCAACCAATCAGATCATCACGACTGTTTTTATCCCCGGAAATTGGGCCAAACACATCTTGCTCACGCCGGATGGGCGCTCCGCGTATGTCGCGAACTTTTCCAGGGGAGAAGTGGACGTGATTGATACCACCACCTACCAGGTAACAAATATCCCCACTGCGGCCGGCTCCCGTCGTCTTTGCATCTCTTCCACGGGTGACCGCGTCTACGTCGCCAACGACAAGGGCAATTCCGTATCCGCCATCGACACGGCGACGAACCGAGTGATCGCGACCATTCCTGTTGGACGAGGACCGCTCGGAATTGGCATTACTCCCAACGACGAGGAGGTTTACGCGACCAACCAGGGGACCGGCACAGTCTCTGTCATCAATACCACCACATTGACTGCTATCGCGACCATCCCTACCGGAAACCTTCCCCAGAGAGTGGTCATTACGGGTGATGGAACGAAGGCCTTCGTAGAAAATGGATATTCCGACACTGTTTCGGTCATTGACACCGCCACGCATACGGTCATTGCAACGCTCCCCACCGGACGCGATCCTTTCACTATCATGGCCAACGCAGACGATACGAAGCTGTACGTGTGCAACGCCGGCGACACGACTATAACGGTTATCGATATTCCGTCGCTGACCGTCTCTGACACAATTGCCAATGTAGGGTTGGCGCCTTTTGATCTGGCATTTGGTCCATAGCCGTCGGCCCGAATGCGAATTGCGCTCTTCGATCGAGGCCGAATAGTCGAATTAGTGTGGCGACGGCACCGAGAGGACGCCATCCGGTTCAAGACTTGTTTTCTGTCAGCGCGCCCCGCTGGAAGCGTTAGCATGCTGGACGACCTTCTTTAGTTTGTCGGCCGCTTGCGCAAGGACCTGCGCGTTGCTTGGTTGGTTGCAGTCCACATCGTAGACTAATCCTCCTCCTTCGTCCCATTTGCGTTGTGGTCGTGAGGTCGATCCTGCTTGTCATCGAGGAAAGCTCTCCGGAGACGGCGACGATTCGTTCCTCGGCGTGGAGCTAAATTTCGAGCACCGTATCGTGCTCCCCGACGATTTTGTGCTGCATCAGCGGACTTATCCCCCGAAGCGCGCAAACTGCAACGCAATCTCCTGGCGCGCAAAAAACGCACAAGAAATGACAAGGATTGCCAAGCGGTTCGATTGGCAGCGCCGCTAGTTATTTCGTGCAAACAAGCACGTTCATGCTGAGGAACGAGCTGCGGCTCAGCCTGACTGCTCCGGCGGTTGATCCTGACTGGAGGATTAGTCGTCGATCGATTCCAGCGACTTGTGATCGCTGGGGCCACGTCTGCTCAACGGGGCCGGTTCCCGCCTTTCGCAGCCAGCGTGAACGGAAACTGAAATCTTCCACGGCATCCCCTGCCTAACGAACCGAAACAACGAACCATGGACTACCTGATTGTCTTGCTCGCCGCCGGCTTCATCGCTCTCATCGCGTGGCTCGTCGGCCGTAATGTTTTTCATAGTGACTAATTTTTTGGCGCGAGTTAATTGTTCGCCATCTTCGCCGGGTCGAGTCATTCTTCGATCCTGGTGGGGAACTTGCCGACTGCCTGCAACAAGAGCGCTGACTTCGTCTTCCGCGCGGATGAATTCGTCATCGGCGCTGGCGAAATCGTCAGCTTCTTAAAAGAAGTCGGTGTCGATCCTGCCAAGATCGACCACTTCTGGATCACGATTCGCGCGGGGGGTTTTGGATTGCTGCGCGTCTCAATCAACACCTGGTCGCTCAGGCACGCGGCTGATGGATTCGATCCACGGATGCGAGTGGGCGTGCTGCCGTCCACCTGGTCGGAATTGCCGGCGCCCGGTGTCTTTCCGGTTGCTGCCCTCGATTACGCGCAGCTCGAGCGCACGACTCCGATTGTCTATCGCGAGATCGAGCGGCCGGCCCTGGAGGAGTTGCTCACTGCGAAGGCCGGTCGGGCGATTTTCGCCGAAGCCTGGGGCGCGCTGTACCTGCGGGACCGGCTCGGGATTCATCAGGTGCACAGCCGCCGCGCAAGCTGCAGTGTGCGGAGCGATTACGTTGGCCGTGACGGCGCGATCCGGTTTTATTACCGGGAAAATTCGGCCGAGATGCTTCTCTTCAAGTATTGCGGCCAGGTCTGACCCGGAGCAGCCGCAAGCCATTGAGCACAACCACGACGGTGCTGCCTTCATGACCGACTACTCCGAGCGCCAGATCGATTTTTTGCGCGAGCGCGAAGCTCACAAGGATGGCAACCATGCCTAACGACACGAACAGGTTTTGTCGGATAATGTGGCGGGCTTGCCGACTCAGGCGCAAAGCTGCCGGGACATTTTGGATCCGGTCGTGCATCAGGATCACGTCGGCCTGGGCGAGGGCCGCGTCCGAACCGCGCGCGCCCATCCCGAGCCCGACATCGGCCGCGATCAGACTCGGGGCGTCGTTGATTCCGTCGCCCACCATCGCGACCCTCTTTCCTTCCTGTCGCCAGCGATGAATCCACTTCAGCTTTTCGTTAGGCGTGAGGTCGGCGTGCACTTCGTCGATCCCGGCGGCGCGCGCCACCATTTCCGCAGCCGATGCGCGATCACCCGAGACGAGCGCGACGGAGTCGCCTTCGTTCTTCAATGCGGCGATCACCGACGGCGTGGCCGGCCGGAGCCGGTCGCGCAGGTAGATCACGCCCAGCAGTACCTCCCGCGCAACCCAAACCTCGGCCTCGGCGCCGCTCGAGGGGAATGGTGCGACATTGAATCCACGCTCTTCCATCAGGCGGCGGCTGCCGACCACGACGAGGCCGGGGCCGACTCTCGCTTCCATCCCGAAACCGGGAATGTTCGCCACTCCCTCGCTTGCAGCCAGTTCGAGGTTGCGGCGTTCCGCCTCCGCCACGACGGCGCGGGAAAGGGGATGGGTTGAATTTTGCGCCACCGCGGCCGCGGTGGCGAGCGCTTCCTCCGGCGCCGTTAGTCCCACTGTCTCAATTCGCGCGACCTCCAGTTCACCGGTCGTCAAGGTGCCTGTCTTGTCGAAGGCGAAATGATTGACCCCGGCGAGTGTTTCCACAGCCACGCCGCCACGGAAGAGAATTCCCTGGCGCGCTCCGGCTGCGATTGCGACCAGAATGGCGGAGGGAATGGAAAGCACGAGCGCGCACGGCGAGGCGACGACGAGCAGCGTCATCATGTGATAGAGCGCCCGGGCAAACGGCTCGCGTTGCCCGAGCAGGAGCCAGACTAAAAAGGCGACGCTGCCCACCAGGACCACGACCGTGTAGTAGCGCGTGAAAGTGTCGGTGAAACGCTGCGCGGGGGCCTTCTGTTCGCGCGCGCTCTCGATCAAGTCAATGATCCGCTGCACCGCGCTCTCGCCCGGCAGCCGGCGCACGCGAATCACCGCCCGGCCCTCGAGGTTGACCGTCCCGCCGCTCACCGGATCGCCGGGACGCTTTGAAACGGGGAGCGCTTCGCCGGTGAGCGCGGACTCGTCGGCCGAGGTCGCGCCTTCGCACACTTCACCATCGGTCGGGAAGAGGTCGCCCGGCTTGACGAGCAATTCGTCGCCTACGCCTAACGAGTCGGCGGGAACATCGACCCACTCGCCATTCTCCCGCCGGCAAACGGTCTCTGGGGCTGCCTTGAGGAGCGAGCCGATCGTTTGCTCCGTGCGATAATTGGCGAACTGCTCAAGCGCGTTGCTGAGCGAAAAAAGGAAGAGCAACGTGCCACCTTCCGCCCATGCGCCGACCGTAGCCGCGCCAATCGCCACCACGATCATGAGGAGGTTGATATCGAAAACTCCGCGCCGCAGTTCGCCGGCGAGCTGAATCGAGGCAAACCACCCGCCGCTGAGATAGGCGGCGACAAAAAGCGGCAGCGGGGCGAGCACCGGCGCGCCGAGCTTCGAGAGGAGAAACCCGGCCAGCGTGCAAAGCCCGCAAAATGCGGCGAAGACCAGCATCACTCGATGCCGCGGCTGTGATCCCACTCTGTGCCAGCTCGAGTTCACGCTCGAAAATGGCCCCTAGCCGGGCGAAAGGTCACGCCAAACTTGCAAACGCCGCCGCGTTCCTCATCCGGCCCCGCCTGCCAACAATCCGCCGGCTGCTTTTTCAATTGCATCGCCACCTGAGTTGGGCTGCCTTGGGTGACTGTTTCCATATGTGTGTAATCAGGACGCCGACGCGACCACCTGCTGAGCGGGCATTGCGAAGTGCCATGCATTTCTTGTCGGGCCCATGAAACGAATCGCCCTTCTCACGAGCGGCGGCGATGCGCCCGGTATGAACGCCGCGATTCGCGCGGTGGCGCGTCGCGCAATCTATCATGGAGCGGAAGTGTTCGGCGTTCGCCGGGGCTACGCCGGGCTGATGGCGAACGATCTTGTGCCACTCGGGCCGCGCGATGTCGGCCGCATCTTGCAACTGGGCGGCACCATGCTGGGCAGTGCGCGTTGCGCGGAATTTTGCGCTGATGCGGGCGTGACTTGCGGGATGGAGTCTTTGGCCACGCGCGGGATCGAGGGGTTGGTTGTGATCGGTGGCAACGGCTCGCAGGCTGGCGCCTTCGCCATCGCGCGGCGCGGCTTTCCCGTTGTCGGAGTCGCGTCCACGATCGACAACGACCTTTGCGGAACCGATGTCACGATCGGCGTGGACACGGCCCTGAATATCGCGCTCGAAGCGATCGACCGCCTGAAAGTGACCGCCTTGTCGCATCGTCGTGGTTTTCTGGTTGAGACGATGGGACGCAACTGTGGCTATCTCGGCTTGATGGCCGGGCTGGCCGGCGGCGCAGACGTGATCGTCATTCCCGAAGTGCCGACCGATCCCGAAGCAGTCGCGGCCGAGCTGCGCGACGCGCACGCCCGGGGCAAGTCGCACGCCCTTGTGGTGGTGGCAGAGGGCGCGGCCTACAACGCCGAGAGGCTGGCCGACTATTTCACCGAGCACCGGGCGCGCCTGCAATTCGAACTGCGCGTGACCAAGCTCGGGCACGTCCAGCGCGGCGGCGCGCCGACCGCCTTCGATCGTGTTCTGGCCACGCGGCTCGGCGCGGCGGCGGCTGACTATCTCCTCTCCGGCAGCCGCGGGGTCCTGATTGGGATGCAGCGTTCCGAGATAACCGCGACGTCGTTGGGCGAAATCGTCGGGAAACAAAAGCCGCTCAACCCCGAGTTGTTTCCGCTTGCGAAGAGTCTCGCCCGATAAGAGGGCGGCTTCCGCGCAAGAAACGCTTTCCTTTTGCCAACAAACGCCAAGATGCGCTCTCTGCTCGGCCTATCTTTGCTCAACGAAAGGGCGGACATGGAGGGAAAAATCATACTTTTGGTGGATGCGGACGCTGATTCCGCCGGCGTCGTGCTGGAAGCGGGCGCCCGGACCGGGCATGGGGTGCGTTTGAGTCGAGGAGAACAGGATGCTTTCGCCATTTTGAGTCGGGAATTTGATCGCATCGACAGCATTGTGGTCGACGTTGACCCCGGCTCGGAGGGGCTCCCGTTGCTCGAAGCGATCAGCGCTTTGCACCAGCGGCCGCCGATCATCGCGCTCACATCGATGGAGGAAAGTCACATGGAGCCGTTCGTGACGCGGCGGGGTGCGGCAGCCTGCCTCGGGAAGCCGGTCTCGATCGAGCACTTGCACGCGGCGTTCGAACAAGTCACCCGGCCGGATGCGGGCGCAGAGGTCTCATGCGATCCGTGGGGACATCCGGGTTCGCGGTGCTCGCCGGCAAAACATGCCAACGGCTCGAATCCGGGAGCGGAAACGTGAAGGGGCCCGGCCCCATAAATCAGTGCGCCGGCCAATTTCAGATTCGTCGCGTCCTGGTCGCGGTTGATTTTTCTCCACCCTCGCGTGCGGCCCTCGCCTTTGCCGTGCCGCTGCTGAGAAAGTTCGGCGCCGAGCTGCACCTGGTGCACGTTGTTGCTGCCGACGTTCCGCTTGCTGGCCTGATGGCGCTGCCGCTGATCGTGCCGGAGATCGAAGTGGAACGCCGAATTCGATCGCACCTGAAGGAGTTCGCAGCGAAAGAGGTGCTGCCGGTCCGGCCGGAAAACATTCATGCCGTCAAGGGCAGACCCTTCGAGGAAATCTGCCGGCTCGCCCGCGAACTCGAGATCGACCTGATCATCACCGGCACGCGCGGGCAGACAGGCCTCAAGCATCTCGTTCTCGGGAGTACGGCCGAGCGCGTTGTGCGTCACGCGCCCTGTCCCGTCCTTGTCCTCCATTCGTTAGGCAACTCTCGGCGCGATCGCGCGCTTTTCCGGAAGATTCTCGTCCCGGTCGATTTCTCGCGCTGTTCGGCGGAAGGAGTGGCCGTCGCCCGGGCGCTTGCGAAGGAGTTCGACTCGAAGCTCTTCCTCCTGCATTCGATCGACCTTCATTATTACAGCGCCAATTCGAAATATCTGCTCTACGACTATCCGCCGCTCCTGGCGGCGGCGGAAACAGCCGCGCGCCAGCAGATGAAGGAGCTGGTTGCCGCTGTCGCGCAGGAGGATATTGCGGTCGACAGCACGCTCGAGAACGGTCACGTCGGCGAGCAGATTTGCGTGCGGGCCAGGGAGCTGCGGGTGGATTTGATTGTCACTTCCACCCATGGGAGAACGGGAGTGAAACATGCCCTGCTCGGAAGCACGGCGGAATATGTCGTACGTCATGCGTCCTGCCCGGTGCTGGTGGTGCCAAGTCGGGTGCGAGCCCGGCGTGCTCCTGCCGAGACCATAA
>CAWAIY010000036.1:0-15044 GCA_963782205.1 uncultured Verrucomicrobiae bacterium
TTTCATGGCAACTTGTCAGAACTTAGCTCACGCGGCCTTCTTGCCGCTCAGCATTACGCCCGGAAACGGAACTACGTCCGCTTCGGTTTCATCCGCGGGAACCGCTGGTCGCCACGTCAGCTTTCCGCCGATGATCTCGGCCAGGGCTATGTCGGCGGCGAGCGTGCCCGGTGCCGTCTGCACCATGGGACGATGGCCTACCGAAAGCTGCCGAACGCGGCGCGAAACCATATTGACCAGCAGTTCGGCAGAGGGAATTACTTGGGACGCAGCGGCAATGAGATTAGCATTCATAAAGGAGTTGGCTCGCGACTGATGGTTGCCACCCTCGCGCCCGCTGAGCGCGTCATGGTGGTTCGAAGCGAAGAAACTGGCGGAACGGTCGTCCAACTCGCCGCGAAACACAAGGGCCCTCCTTTCGCTTGGAATAGACCAGAATCCAGCCGTAACGCAGCACGCGGAGCGGGCGTGGCCGGGCTTTTCAAAGCAGGAAGAAGCCAATGCTTGGAAAGCCCGGCGATTCGCGATGGCTCCAGCAAAGCGAATCGAGAGGCGAAAATCCTGTCAGCTAAAAAGATCCAACCTTTGGAAAGTGAATTTTCAGCTTGTAGCAAATGAAGAGGACCAGGATCGCACCGAGCGTGGAGAAAATGATCCCAGCCGGATGAAATCGTTCGTTAGTCGGGCGCGAAAACAGATGCGTGACAGCGCCGCCGATGATCGAACCGATGATGCCGAGAACGATCGTCCAGAAAATCGTCATATGAACGTGCATGACCGATTTCGCGAGAACTCCAGCGATGAGCCCAACAAGGATGTACCAGATCAAATGAAACATAATTTTCTCCAGTTTTGACGAAGCTCACGAAGATGAACCAAGGCGGAGCGATCGCCCAGACAATTCGCAAAAAAACGCTCGAAGAGCCTCTAATTTCGTAACTTTCCCTTCATCCTTCCCGTTCCTGTTAGGAAAACGATCGCACCAGGTGCGATCGTTCCGGTGTAAGATGGGGGCCTGCTCTCCATCGCATGCCAATCGTTCCATCCACTTACGAGGCACCTGTTTTTCTCCGGAACGGCCATCTCCAGACAATCGTCGGCGCGTTTTTGCGACGGGCTGGTGGGTCCAGGTTCGAACCGGAGCGTTTAGAACTGGAGGATGGTGATTTCCTTGATCTCCGCTGGCTTCGCCAGGGTCGCCATCGACTCGCGATTCTGTCGCACGGGCTGGAGGGCTCGGCCGACGAGGGCTACATCAGGGGGATGGCCGCAACTTTGGCGGCCGCCGGCTGGGATGTGCTGGCCTGGAATTTCCGTGGCTGCGGGGCAGAACCAAACCGGCTCGTTCGCCTTTACCATAGTGGGGCGACAGAGGATCTGGGAGCGGTCGTCGATCACGCGGCCGCGAGTTATTCGCGCATCGCGCTGATTGGATTCAGTCTCGGAGGCAACCTGACTCTTAAATATATGGGAGAAGCGCCGCCCCACCGCGCGGTCAGGGCGGCGGTGGCCATCTCGGCGCCGATCGACCTCGCGGCGAGCGCGCGCATCCTGGACCGGCGCTGGAGCAATCGCATCTATCTCCGCCGCTTTGTTAATAGCCTCATCACCAAGGTCGAAGCGAAAGCACGGCGTTTCCCGGGCCAGATCGACGCGCGCGGAAGTCGCGCTTTGCGGACTTTCCAGCAGTTCGACGATCGCTACACCTCGCGGTTGCACGGTTTTCGCGACGCCGCCGATTATTGGAAACAGGCGAGCGCCCGGCAATTCCTGCTGCAAATTACGCGACCGGCTTTGTTGCTCAACGCACGGAATGATCCCTTTCTCGCGCCTGAGTGTTTCCCATTTACGGAAGCGGAACAGAATTCGTGCCTGTTTCTTGAGACTCCCGAGTCGGGCGGCCATCTTGGATTTCTAGAGTTCGCAGGCAGGCTTCGCCCATGGTTCGAAGAGCGCGCCACAGAGTTCCTCGCCAACACGACCGGGAAACTTTAGCATTCTTCCTGATCAAGAAAGAGATCGGGGTCGGGAAAGAGTGATTGCATCTTGAACAATCCCAGTCCTCTCTTCGCTGTCCTCTGACCTTTGCTCTCGCCCTGACAACAAAAAGCCGGCGCAAGTGCGCCGGCTTTCTGATCTCGGAACAGTTAGGCCTGCTTCTCCATCATCTTGCCGTCCTTCATCACAATGTCGCCGTACTTGAGCATCACTCTTTTGCTTACGCCGCACGAAGGTACGGGACGCGCAGCCAGCGGTGCCCGAAATGGCGTAACGAAAGGCGCGTGCATTACTCGGTATCCTGTTCGATACGCGGGAACAATGGGGTCGGTTTCCCAACCACGTGGCCGTCCGGAAGCTTCCCCCACTCTGCGTCGCCTAACGAGAAGCGTTCTTCCTTTCCACTCAGTTCCATCTTCCAATTCAGTTGATCGAAAATACCGTGGGCGGCTTTGGGAAGAACCGGTGAAATGAGTATGGCGACGATCCGGAGGGATTCGGCCAGTGATAGAGGATGCGATGCAAGCTCGCTGGCGATTGACCGGATCCTTCGCCAAGTTTCCAGGCGGATTGTTCAATCACATGGTCAAGAATGACGTCCCCTCGATTGCCAATCGATCGCCTCATGCACTTAATGGGCAGGCAACGGAATGTTACCGGCATCGACGACTGTATGTTATCCCATCGAATCGCGACATAAATCTCCGACATTTCCGATAGAGCCACGATTCCGGCGATGACGTTGATTGCTTAGTCGCGTGCTTTCGCTGAGCCTGCCATGTCTCGAATCGATGAACCATATTGAGCGAGCGACTGAGGAGGTTTCCAATATCATTTGCGAGACCGGCATTATGGCGCCGGATCAACCGGTCTTCTCCAAAGTTAGCGTCGGCATCCTTGACCAGTGGGTCACCCGATCGCGAAATAATACCGAACGGTGCGCCGCGCCATACTTGTCGGCTAACGAATCCGGATCGACAACGTTGCCTAACGACTTACTCATCTTCGTCCCACTTACGTTCCACCAGCCGTGGACAAGGAAATTCGGCATTTGTTCGTCGGGGAACCCGAGGGCGTGAAGCATGATCGGCCAGTAGATGCCGTGCGCGGGGATGAGGATGTCTTTTCCGAGGATGTGCAGAGCGGGCCACTTTTCGCGGAAGGTTGCGGGTTGAGAGTCGAAAGTTGGGAGAGTGGGATCGTATCCGATGAAGCTGATGTAGTTCGTCAGGGCATCGAACCAGACGAAGTTGACGTAGTCGCGGTCGAAGGGCAGTTCGATGCCCCAGCTGAGACGCGATTTCGGGCGCGAAATACAAAGGTCGCCGCTCAGTTTCTCGACCGCGTTGATCAGCTCGGTTTGGCGGAAATCTGGCGTGACGCAATCGGGATGAGCGCGCAGATAATCGAGCAGCCAATCTTTGTGCCGGGCGAGCCGGAAATAGTAATTCTCCTCGACGCGGTGCTCGACCTGTCCCCATTCCGGTCCGAACTCACCGTCCGGGCCGCGCTCCTTGTCGGTCAGGAATTGTTCCTGACGAATGCTGTAGTAGCCCGCCTGTTTGTCCTTATAGATTTGCTTTTCGTCGTAAAGACGCTGGAGCATTCCCTGCACACATTTCTTGTGCAGCGGATCGGTCGTGGCCGCCCAGACGTCGTAGCGGAATTCCAGTTTCTCCCAGAGGGCGATGAATTTCGCCGTGATCTCGTCGACGAACTGCTGCGGCGAGACGCCGGCTTTCTCGGCCGATTGCTGCACCTTCTGGCCGTGTTGATCGACACCGGTGAGGAAAAAAACTTCTTCTCCCTTCAGCCGGTGATAACGCGCGATGACATCGGCCAGCACTTTCTCGTAGGCGTGGCCGATGTGCGGCGGTCCGTTCGTGTAGTCGATCGCGGTGGTAACGTAAAACGTTTTGGGCATCGGGCTCGGTGATATTGCGGGCGAGCGCGCGACCACGCAACCAGGAGATTAGGTTGTCGCAGCGAAAAACGGGGCGCGTTTGCGTCGTTGAATGAAACGGGAAACGCGCATAATCGGCAGGAGGATGAAGTAGACCATGCCGCCCCATGGTCCCAGCCAATGCAGTCGCGCGACGAAGGCGGCAAGTAGCCCGACCGCGACCACCATCGAGATCCGCCAGATCGCGAATCGTGTATCGAGCCGTTCGAGCTCGTTCAGTTCGAGCGCATCGCGCAAGCGATAGGCGTGCAGATAAAGGAGAAGGAGCGCGCTATAGACTGCAGCGAAGCCGAATCCGTAGATGACGAGAAGGGTTGTAACCTGGTCGCCGGTGACCTGAACCGCGCCGGGAACAAGCTGGCCGGTCAATCCACTGAAACTGAGGTTAAAAAGAAACTTGAGCGGATAGACATAAAAGAGGACGACGAACAGCAGGATGCAGGTGAGAAAACGGGTGAAGCCGTCATCGAGCCCGTAACGGCGGCAGAACTTGTAGTGGCTGTTCCAAACGAGCGCGAGGAGAAGGAAGCAAACCGCGAAAGCAGGAAAGCCACGCATGGTGTTGACGAGATCGTCAAACTTCCGCGGCACATCGAGCGAGACCACGAGCAGGGTGAGAGCGAAACCGAAAACGGCGTCGCTGAATCCTTCGAGACGACTGACCTCGAGGCCGCGCTGACGAAAGCCATCGGTCACTTCACGGTCGTGTCTGGCGCGAGCGGCGCGGAACATGGAGCGCTATTCCAGTCCGAGAGCGCGAAACGTTTCGTCCACGTAACGGAAGTGGACGTCGAGAGAACAGAGCGCGTCGATCTGCTCGGGCGAAAGGAGCGCGGTGATTTCCGGCTCCTGTTTCGCGTTTTCGGCGAACGATTGCTCGCCCTTCCAGGTGCGCATGGCGGCGCGCTGCACGGCTTCGTAGGCGGTCTGGCGATTGGCCCCGGCGCGGGTGAGCGCGAGCAGAATCGACTGGCTAAAGTATAAACCCTTCGTCAGTCCAAGATTTCGTTCCATGTTCTCGGGGTAAACCTGGAGCTTCTCGATCAGGTCCCGTAGCTTGTAGAGCATGTAGTCGAGCAGCATGCAGGAGTCGGGCAGAATGATGCGCTCGGCGCTCGAGTGGCTGATGTCGCGTTCGTGCCAGAGCGCGACGTTTTCCAGCGCGGCAACGGCATTTCCCCTCACCACCCGGGCGAGTCCGCTCAGTCGTTCGGCGGTGATCGGATTGCGCTTGTGCGGCATGGCCGAGCTGCCTTTCTGCCCGGCACTGAAGAATTCCTCCGCTTCCAACACTTCCGTTCGTTGCAAATGCCGCAGCTCCGTCGCCCAGCGATCGATGCTCGAGGCGATGAGCGCGAGCGTCGTAGAAAATTCCGCGTGACGATCGCGTTGAATGATCTGGGTGGAAAGCTTGGACGCCTGCAATCCCAGCTTCTCGCAGACGTGCTTCTCAATCCGCGGATCGAGATGCGCATGGGTGCCGACCGCGCCGCTAAGTTTTCCGACTCGAACACGTTCCAGCGTTTGCGTGAGTCGCTCTTCCGCCCGGCCGAATTCATCGAACATGAGCGCGAGCTTCAACCCGAAGGTGATCGGCTCGGCGTGAATGCCGTGACTTCGCCCAATCATCGGCGTCATCTTGTAACGGCGCGCCTGGTCGCCGATCACGCGGCGCAAATCACGGATGTCGTCGAGCAGGATTTTGCCTGCCTCGCCAAGCTGAACCGCGAGAGTGGTGTCGAGGATGTCGGAGGAAGTGAGCCCCTGATGAATCCAGCGCGCGGCCGGGCCAACCGACGCCGCGACGTTTTCCAGAAACGCGATGACATCGTGATTCGTGCGCTTCTCGATTTCGTTGATCTCGGGAATCGAAAAGCGCGCGCGTTTTCGGATTTCATGCGCGTCCGCCTGCGGGATCTCCCCGATGGTTGCCATCGCCTCGCAGGCGAGCGTTTCAATCTCGAGCCAGATTTCGAATTTCCGCTGCTCAGACCAGAGTTCGCGCATCGGGGCGCGGGAATAACGATCGATCACCGCGTGAACATAGAAAAGCGAGCCGCCCGCGGCAAAGCGATTCGTGGGAAAAAGAAACGTCGCTCAGGCGATCGAAGCGCCGGAGCGACGTCCAGAGTCGTTTTTCTAAAAATTCTTTAGCAGACGCGGGCGCGGCTGAAGTGGCCATCTTTTTCTACGCGGACCTGACCGCTGCCGAGCAGATCGGCGACCGCGGCGACGGTTTCCTTGGTATTTTTGGTGCAGGAACCGACCGCGAAAATCAGGTCGCCGAGAGAAAGTTTCGGCCGGGTTTTGAGGATTTGGGTATTCTTTTTCATATTAGTGCTCCGTTCTATTCAGCAGATTGGATGCCACTTACCCTCCATAGACGTTTCTCCCGGTGAGACGTTCAAAAATGGGTGACTGCGCCTCGCGCGCTGGCGGATCGAAATGACACTTGTGTAACGATCGGACACACTGGCGGCGTCGGAAACCGCCTAACGAGCCGGCTCTCGCTTTGCCGAAAGCCGCAACACCAAAAGATACAAGACGGCCATGATCGCGATAAAAACCACGACCCAATGCAACCGGGCTTTAACAAAAATCAACCAGCCGTCGACGTTGGTGAGGAGGTCGGGCTGGACTTGATAAGCTTTCGCGCCCAGGTAGGCCAGAACGCTGCACCAGATTGCCGAGCCCGTGATCGTGGCCAGGCTGAATTTCCAAAAATTCATTTCGACGAGCCCGGCCGGATAGGAAATCAGATGACGGATCACCGGGAGGAGCCGGGCAAAGAAGACGCCGCCCGTTTCGTAGCGCTCCAGCCATCTCTCTGCCCTTTCCAGCCCGTCGGGCGTAACAAGGAAGTATTTCCCGAAGCGCAGGAGGAGCGGTCGCCCGATCAGGAGGCAGATCCAATACCCGATCGCCGCGCCGATATAGGAGCCGACTGTTCCTGCGATGACGACTCCCGCCATGTTGAGGTCGCCGCGCGCCGCAAGGAATGCCGCCGGAGGGATGACGACCTCGGCGGGAATCGGAATGATGGAGCTTTCCATCGCCATGAGGCCGATGATGCCCCAATAACCGCCATGCAGAACCCAACCAAACCAGACTTCAATTAAATGATGCATTGTCAGATTTCAGATTTCAGAATTCAATTTTCAGACCTAGCCTGAGCCGCGCGCGGGTAGTTCAATCGCAAATCGACATTTCGCAATCTTTAATTCCACAATGATTTACCGGCGCGTGCTTCGCTATTACCGGCCGTTCCTCGGGCCGACGATTGCCGGGCTCGTGCTCTCGTTCATCGGGATCGGCGTCAACCTGCTCAAGCCCTGGCCATTCAAATTCATCGTCGACCAGATTCTTCCCGCTGACTCCGCGTTTCGCGCGTCGCATCCGGATTGGCGGCATTTCATTCCTCTGCTCTGTCTCGCGCTCGTTGGGTTACAGGTGGTGTGGGGAGTTCTCAATCTTTTGACGAATTACATCTTCGTGAAAGTCGGATTGCAGGCGTTGTTAGGTCTGCGGACTGAGCTTTACGCCTATTTGCAATCGCTCTCCCTCAAATTTCACGACGCGCGCCGCTCGGCCGACTCCAGTTTTCGCGTCGCCTACGATTCGCAGGCCATTCAGACAATCTACAACAAGGGCTTCACCAACATTTTTGGTTCGGTCATCACGCTCATCGGCACGTTCTTCATTATGCTGCGGCTCGACTGGCAGCTTACCCTGCTGTCGTTAGCCATCGTGCCCTTGATCGTGGGCGCGATCTACTTCTTTGCCCACCGCATTCGCACGGAATCGACTTCCATCCAGGAACAGGAAAGCGCCGTGCTCGCGCAGGCGCAGGAAGGATTGAGCGCGGTGCGGATGGTGCACGCCTTTGGGCGGGAAGATTTCGAAGTCTCGCAATTTCATCAGCGGGCGCAGCAAAGTCTGCAGGCCAACCTGCGGCTTACCCTCACGAACGTGAAGAGCGCACTCGTCATCAGCACACTGATGGTCTTCGGCACGGCGGCGATGTATTACCTAGGCACCCTGCACGTTCTCGCCGGCACGCTCACACTCGGCTCGCTGCTCGTCTTCAGCGCTTATCTCCTGATGTTGTATCAGCCGCTCGAAGCCCTCACCTACACCGCTTGGGCGATGGAAGGCGCGACGGCTGGCGCCCGTCGTTGCTTCGAGGTGCTCGATCGCGAAGACGACGTGCGCGACTCGCCCGACGCCATCGCGATTTCCAGTACCTGGGCGGCAATTTCCTTCGAGAAGGTCAGTTTCAGTTACGACGACCAGCATCCGGTCCTGCATGACCTCGACCTGCAAATTCCGCCCAATCAAATCCTCGCCCTTGTCGGCGGCACCGGCGCGGGTAAGAGCACTCTTCTTAGCCTGGTCCCGCGTTTTTACGATCCCAACTCCGGAGTCGTCAGGCTGGACGGGCGCGATGTGCGGGAGATCACGAAGAAATCGCTCCGCGCCCAGATCGGGATCGTCCTCCAGGACACGATTCTCTTCTCCACCACCGTGCGCGAGAACATCGCCTACGGGCGGCCAGGGGCGACCGAAGCCGAGATCCGCGAAGCGGCCTGCCGCGCGCAGGCGGACGATTTCATTTGCCGCATGCCTGACGGATACGACAGCGCGGTTGGCGAACGCGGCGGACACCTGAGCGTCGGTCAGCGTCAGCGCATCGGGATCGCACGCGCCTTTCTCAAGAACGCGCCGATCCTGCTCCTCGACGAACCCACTTCCGCGCTCGACCCGACGACCGAGGCGGCGATCATGGAGACGATCAAGGAGCTAATGCACGGCCGGACCACTCTCATCGTTACGCACCGCCTCGCGACGATTCACAATGTCGATCAAATAGTCGTCCTCGAGCACGGCCGAATCGTGGAGCGCGGCCGCGGCAGCGAACTCGTCGCGCAGCAGGGCGCGTATGCGAAACTCTACGGCGCCGGCAATTATCCAACCCAATGAGCAACGTAAACAGCGACCGACGGGTGGAACACGATTGGTGGGCGGAACCAATTCCGCCCACCGTTCAATTCGGCGCCGGATTCTATTGCGAAACGGCGCAGATTTTTCGTTTCGTGCGCAACCGCCAGGATGATGCCGTCCACTTGGGCGACTATGTTTCCTGCTACGCCGGCTGTTCGTTTTCGCTCGGCAAAAGCGGTCGCTGCACGGTGGGCGATTTCACGCTCATGAACGGTGCGATTGTCATGGCGGAGGAGTTGATCGAAATCGGGAGCTATTGTCTCATTTCCTGGAACGTCGGGATCGCCGATTCCGATTTTCATCCGATCGATCCGAAGCAGAGACGGATCGACGCGATGGCCCTCGCGCCTTATTACAAGGAGCGTCCGCCGCGCCCGCCGATCCGCACCGCGCCGGTCCGTATCGCCGACAACGTCTGGATCGGGATGGGCGCGGTCATTTTGAAGGGCGTCACGATTGGGGAAAATTCCGTCGTCGCGGCAGGCTCGATCGTCTCGAAGAGCGTTCCGCCCAACACGGTCGTGGCCGGTAATCCAGCCGTTGTGGTGAAGGAGTTGTAACCACGAAGGACACGAAGTTCACGAAGAGGGAAAACTACCGGAGGCTTAGGACATTTTCGCACTCGTGACCTTCGTGTTCTCCGTGGTAAAAAGCCCCCGATGGAATTTGATGAACTTTCCCAGCGCGTGATTGGGTGCGCGATTGAGGTTCATCGAACGCTTGGACCCGGACTTCTGGAATCCGCCTACCGGCAATGCCTCGCGCATGAGCTTTCCCTGGCGAACACCCCGTTTCGGATGGAGTTGCCCTTGCCGGTCGAGTATAAAGGCGTCCTGCTCGATTGTGGCTACCGAATGGATGTCCTGGTCAATGGCGACTTGCTCCTCGAACTAAAAAGCGTCGAAGCCCTTCTACCCATCCATCAGGCTCAAATTCTCGCCTACATGCGTCTCGCCAAAGTCCCAATCGGTCTCCTGATCAACTTTAACGTCCTGAAACTCGCGAACGGAATAAAACGCTTCGTTCTTTGACCCCGTCATCCTCCGTGTTCTTCGTGTCCTTCGTGGTGCAAAAATGAAACGCAAACGCAAAAAGATTGTCGTGATGGGCTTCATGGGCTCGATCCCGATTGCCGGTGTCATCTGGCAACACATTCATTATATCGTCGGGCTGCAACGGCTCGGGCACGATGTCTACTATATCGAGGACTCGGCCCGACTGCCCTACAACGCGCAGACCTTCGATACGAGCAACGACTACTCGTACGCCGCCAAAGTTCTCGCCCAACTCGCAAACGAATTCGGCTTCGAACGTCGCTGGAGTTTTTGCGCGCGCTACCTTCCCGATAATCCCACCACCGGACTTCGGTTGACGAAAATCCGGCAACTTTATCTCGAGGCCGACGCGATTCTTAACGTCTGCGGCACCCAGGAATTCAACGACGATCTGCTCAAGAGCGATCGCATTCTTTACATCGAGAGCGACCCGGGCGTAGAGCAGATCAAGGTCGACAAACGAATCCGCCCGACGATCGATTACCTGGGCAGGCACCGCGCGCTTTTTACCTTCGGCGAAAATATCGGCACCGACCGCTTCCCGGTCCCGCTGCATAAGCTGCGGTGGATCCCGACGCGGCAACCGGTCGTGACCGATTTCTGGAAAACTCGACGCGCGCCGCCGTCGACGTCAGTCTTCACCTCCATCGCCAACTGGTCGACCAGCGGCCTGAAAGATATCGAGTGGCGCGGCGAGAAGTATCTTTGGAGCAAATCGCGCGAATTTCTGCGCTTCGTTGCCGCGCCGAAAAAATCGGGCGAGCCATTCGAGCTTGCGACCGACATCAAGGACGAAAAGACGCGGACGCGCTTTCGCGCCAACGGCTGGCGTTTTTGCAGTCCGCATCAAATGAGCGTCGAATACTGGCAGTACCGCGACTACATCCGGCGCTCGAAAGGCGAGTTCACCGTCGCGAAGGATCAATACGTCCGATTGCACACCGGCTGGTTCAGCGATCGCAGCGCCTGTTATCTCGCCGCCGGCCGGCCGGTCATCACTCAGCAGACCGGCTTCACCGATCATTATGGCAACGAGGGTGGATTATTTGCTTTCCGTTCGTTAGGCGAAATCGTGGAAGCCGTGCGCGAGATCAATGCCGATTACAAAAAGCACAGCCAGGCCGCGCGGGCCATCGCGTGCGAAGTCTTCGAAGCGGAAAAGGTTGTTGCGCAGATCCTGGAACGCGCTGGTGCATAACCGCTTGCTGGAGTGCGGCGTTTTGTCGCTACCGCGCGAGACCGGGCTCGTCCCTTTAGTCAGTCGCGCCAGCTACGGTAGCACTGTCAGGGTGAGATCATTGCCATCGCCACCCTCATAACTCGCCAGGTAGCTATTGTTTCCGACTGTTATAGTGGCGCCGTCGGCGAGATTGGCGAAGTTGCCGCTGATTGGCGTGGCCGCAGTGTTGCTGATCGCGATAAAATTTGTGCCCGACGTGAGCCTCCTATTGGCGACAGCCACGAAATTAAACTGCGCGCCGCTTTCAATCGCCACGCCATTGGCACTGACTCGGTCGGATTTAGCCGTCTTGGTGTTGAGCCGCCAGCTGTATGTGCCGTCCGCTTTGAATGTCATTGCGCTAAGTGTCGTGAAAGTGGCCGGTTTGCTTACCGCGGCTCCGGGCGCGAGGATCGCCCCACCCTGGAAGCCGGTCCCAACTGTCACCGCGCCGAAAACCCTCCCTTGACCTCCCAGAGTGCCACCGCTGACCTGCACCGAGCCTCTTCCGGTCGCGGAGCCGGTTACGTTGTTGAGAATCAGGTTTCCGGCAGTCACCGTCGTGTCGCCCGAGTAGATATTTGCTCCACTTAATTCGAGAGTAGCCGTGCCGATTTTGGTCAGCGAACCATTTCTGCCATCAACGGATCCTCCATGCTCCTGGATAATACCGGTGAAGACCGAGTCCAGATTATTGCTGCCGATGGTCAGGTTGCGCGAGCCAAGATAGACGAAACCGTCGCCGGCGAGCGATCCAATTGTCACTCCCGGTGCGGCGTGAACGCTAACGTCGAGATAACCGGCGCCATGGAGCTCAACCTGCGCCTGGCCTCCATCGCCGTTGTCCACGATCGAGATATAACCCGCGCCGCCACTGTTTCGGCCGCCATAGGCGACCAGACGAGCCTGGCCTCCTGTGGCCGCGCTGTCGATGACTGTCACGGATCCACCTGAGCCGGCACCATTTCCGCCATCGTTAATAATCGTCGCATTCCCCGCGGTCGTCGTCAGGCCGGTAGAGGTGTCACCGGAAAACAGGATTCTCCCACCCCAACCGCTCGGCGCCCGGCCGCCCACGTTATTGAAAAACCCGCTGCCGGCGGTAGAGGTATCCGAAAACGTGATTAGAGGCAGCGTGCAACAATCCTTGGCCCCATTCACCGTAAAAATCCCGTTGCCGGCAGTCGCGTTATCGGAGAAGAACATCTCTCCAGCATCCAGATCTCCTCCAGTCCCGGGGTTGACCACGAACGCGGCATTGCCTGCCGTGGAGTTGCCGCCAAAGCCCACCGATCCACCGTAACCGCCGCCGTTATGGGCTCCGTTAATGGTGAAGCGTGCCGTCCCGGCCGTGGCGTCATCGGTAAAGGCAAAAAATCCTCCGTCCACATCGAGACCCCTGGTCGCACCCTCAACAATGAAAGTGGCGTTGCCGGCAGTGGAAGTTTGATAAAACACCCCGCCGCTGGATCTCGCCCCGGCAAACGCTGCACCGTACGCGGTGTAGACGGTATCGCTTCCTCCAGCCGAAGCCGCGTTTTGGAAATAGAGAAGGCCGGCAAAGGCGTGGGTATTGTCGGTAGAAGGACCGATCGAGAAATTCTGTATCACGCCTGAATTATTGACGACTCCGACGCCGCTGATCGTGAGGGTAACACTATGCCCAGTCGAGCCGGGAGCGGCCGTGATATTAAAGGCACTGGCGCCGGGATTGAAATCAATCTCCGACACCTCGGTTGATTCGCTCGAGAGGCTAACTTCCGTTGTATTCGAGACGTCAAAGGTCGCAACGTCGGATGGGCCGTTGGGAACGACGTTCGGGGTCCAATTGTCTGCGGTGTTCCAATCGCCGCTGGTCGGATTCAGGTTCCAGGTGGCGCTGTCGGCCCGGACGTGGACTGCAGATACCAAGCTCAGGATCAAGAGTATTACACCCAGCACCGGCTTTGATCTCATACTGCGGGCATATCAAACTTCAGTCTCCGCGTCGAGTCTTTCGTGATTCCTGTCGACGACCGGACAAGACCGTCGGCCGTTCTTGCACGGAGGCAGCGGTGGGAGAATCGCTTTGGGCTACCACCGTGAGGGTAAAATCACGCCCGTCGCCGCCGTAGTAGTTGGCTTGGCAACTGTTCTTCCCGAACGCGACGGCGGCACGTTCGGCGAGATTGGCGAAGTTTGATTGGGAAAATCGAAGTTCACGGCGGCAGCGGGGCCGTTAGGCACGATCGCGGGCAACCAATTGGCGGCGGCATCCCAATCGTTGCTGCAGGGCTGGAATTCCAGGGTCGCGCTGCCAGCCAATGCTCATTGCACGCCAGTCGGTAGGAAGAGAACCAGGATCAATGGAGTGGAGAGATTTCGTGTCGTCGTCATGGTTCCACGGCAAAAAACGGGACTCTCGAAGGGAATTGTTTTTGCGCAAACGCCCATATCGGCCAAAAGGAGTAGACGTAGCCCGACCCATCCTCCGTGGTGAACGTTTTCGCCTCTGGATCATCTAATCCTCGATTGCCGTTTTACAGGCGCACTCTTCCGATTGATCTTCCGGCTCTTTTTGTGATGCATCGAATTCGATTTCTCATCGTCGCGCTCGCTTTCTTCATCGTGGCGGACGCGCACGCTCAGCCCAACGGCCAGATCCAATACAGCCTTGTCCGCATCACCTCGACCGAGGTGGAGCCCGATTATCGCGCGCCATGGAACTCCGGCACGATCCAGCGCGGCGTCGGCGCCGGGTTTGTCATCGACGGCCAGCGCATCATGACGAACGCCCACGTCGTGAGCAATAGCCGATACCTCACGGTCGAGCGCGAAGGCGATCCGAATAAATACCCGGCGACCGTTCTCTTCGTGGCGCACGATTGCGATCTCGCCCTCATCCAGGTCGCGGCGCCGAATTTCTGGAAGGGCATGAAGCCGCTGACTTTCGGCGGCATTCCGTCGCTCGAATCCGTTGTTTCGGCCTACGGCTATCCGATCGGCGGCGAGCGCATGTCAGTCACGACCGGCATTGTCTCGCGGATCGACTTCAGTCTTTACACCCATTCCGCGATCGACTCGCACCTCGCGATCCAGATCAGCGCGCAGATCAATCCCGGGAACAGCGGCGGGCCAGTCTTGCAGGAAGGCAAGGTCGTCGGAGTCGCCTTCCAGGGCTATAGCGGCGACATCGCGCAAGGCGTCGCCTACATGATCCCGACGCCGGTCATCCGGCGTTTTCTCAAGGACATCGAGGACGGCCATTACGACCGCTACGTCGATCTTGGCATCACCTACACGAAACTGCAAAACCCGGCCCAACGCCAATATCTCGGGCTGAAGGACGACGGCCGCGGCGTGCTGGTCGACACCGTGATCGACGCCGGACCGTGCGGGAAGTTGCTGCGACAGGGCGACGTCCTTCTGTCGATCGACGGGCATGCGATCGCGAGCGATGCCTTTGTCGAATACGAGGGTGAGCGGGTGCAGATGCCGGAGGTAGTGGAGCGAAAATTCAAGGGCGACAAGGTGAAGCTCGAACTCTTGCGCAACAAGCAGCCGATGACGGTGGAGGTAACGTTAGGCACGGTCTGGCCTTACTTCATGCAGGGCCACAGCTACGACATTCGTCCGCGTTTTGTCCTCTATGGCGGCCTCCTTTTCCAGCCGATGTCGCTCGACCTGCTCGAGGCTTATCGTATCAGCGATCTCCGCGTTCGGCATTTTTTCGATTTCTTCGTCAGCGATCAGATTTATCTGCAACACCCGGAGGTCGTCATCCTGACGGACATCCTGCCGGATCCAATCAATACCTATCTGATGCCCT
>CAWAIY010000037.1:0-42578 GCA_963782205.1 uncultured Verrucomicrobiae bacterium
GTCGATGGCTCCCAGATCGGTTACATTTTGGCACAACATTCACTTGCAAGTCGGCGAAGCAGCCGCGCCACAGTGTCACGAGTGTTGCCTGGCAGAATCGCGAGTGGATTTAACACAAGCTGCTCATAACTAGCGACTTGTGATGTCGTTCGTTCACCGTTCACCGCCTGGCATGTCGCGAGCTTAATGGACAAGAGCTGAACAACCATTTACCAGAAAGGACAAACACTATGAGTTTAATTCGCTATCAAGCTCCCGAGATGTCGACTTCGCCGTCGTTCGATCGCTGGGCCAGCCTCCGGGACGAAATGAACAGCCTTTTCGAGCTGCCGATGATGGGCAACTTCGCCCGCCAGGCACAGCTCTTCAGCGGCTGGACGCCCGCTCTCGACCTCTACCAGACGAATGACAATGTCGTCGCCGTGGTCGAAGTGCCGGGCATGCGCAAGGAGGACATCGATATCTCTCTCCACGACGGAATGCTGACCATCGCCGGCGAACGTCAGAGCATCCCGGGCGACGGAGAAAATGCCGAACGCACCGAGCGTTTCAGCGGCAAATTCCGTCGCAGCATTACCCTGCCGACGCGAGTCGAGGCGGGCAAAGTCAGCGCCACCTACAAGGACGGCATCCTGACAATCACCCTCCCGAAAGCTGAAGAAGCCAAGCCGAAGAAAGTCGAAGTCACCGTAGCGTAATGAATTTCGGCGAACTCGTTTCGCCGATCACAAAATCAAGAAAGGAAAATCCAATGGACACTTTAGTGCGTGAAAACAACGGAAGAGCGACCCGCGAGAGGGAGCGCTTCGTCACCCCGCCAGCCAGCGTCAACGAAACCGCCGACAGCTACATGCTCGAGCTCGAGATGCCGGGCGTGAACAAGGACGGCCTCGACATCTCGATTGAGAATAACGAACTCTCGATCGTTGGTCGCCGGTCGAACTCCGCGGTTGAGGGAACCCTCATCCATCGTGAGTCGCGGTCGCATGACTACCGTCGCAGCTTCGAGATCGATCCGTCGATCGATACCGGGAAAATCACCGCCCGCATTACCCAGGGCGTGGTCACCCTCACACTGCCCAAGGCGGAAGAAGTAAAGCCGCGCCGGATCAAGGTCTCGTAGGCGATCAATTCATCTGGTCAAACAGAAGCCGCGGTTGCCGAGAGGTCCGCGGCTTTTTGTCTTCGCGAACAATCTTTTTCAGTTCCGGTGCGCTTTTCTACTTGGCGCGACCTTCGCCGCGTCGTAGCTAAAGGACCCCGCATATGGCCACCAAGACCGAAGAAAAATCCTCCGAAGACAAAGTCGTCGCCGCCCGCAACAAGAACCTCGACCTCGCCATCCAACAGATCGCCAAAGACTACGGCGAAGGCGCCATCATGCGTCTCGGCGACGAGAAAATTGTCGACATTGATGTCATCCCAACCGGGAACATTTTGATCGACCGCGCTCTCGGCGTTGGCGGTGTGCCGCGAGGGCGAGTTGTAGAAGTTTTCGGCCCTGAATCGTCCGGCAAAACGACTCTCACCCTCACGATCATCGCTCAGGCGCAAAAGCGCGGTGGTCTGGCTGCCTTCGTGGACGTCGAACACGCGCTCGATCCGCAATATGCGCGCAAGCTGGGTGTCGATCTCGACGACCTCCTGGTCTCGCAACCGAGCTCGGGCGAAGAAGCGCTCCGCATCGTCGAAACCCTCGTTCGCTCCAACGCCCTCGACGTCATCGTCCTCGACTCCGTTGCGGCGCTCGTCACGAAACAGGAACTCGAAGGAGAGATCGGCGACTCCACGGTCGGCGCGCAGGCGCGGTTGATGAGCGCGGCGTTGCGCAAACTCACCTCGCTCATTTCGAAGGCACGGACCTGCTGTATTTTCACCAACCAGATTCGCGAAAAGATTGGCGTCATGTTCGGCAACCCCGAAACGACGCCCGGTGGGAAGGCGCTCAAGTTCTACTCCAGCGTCCGGCTCGACATCCGGCGCATCGGCGCGATTAAGCAGACCGACGGCGTCGTCACCGGCAACCGCACCCGGGTGAAAGTGGTTAAAAACAAAGTCGCGCCGCCTTTTACCGAAGCCGAGTTCGACATCATGTACAACGAGGGCATTTCCTCGACCGGCGCATTGCTCGATCTCGCACTCGAGAAACAGATCGTGGAGAAACGCGGCTCATGGATGAGCTACAAGGGCGCACAGCTCGCGCAGGGCCGTGACGCCGCCAAGGAAGTACTCAAGAACGACCCCGCGCTCTACGAGGAGATCGAGACCGCAGTCAAGGCGAAGCTCGACGAAGAAAAGAAACCATAGACGTTCGCTCTTGCGATAGGCGGGAGAGGGCGCCGATGCTCTTCCGGGGAGCGCGGGCGCCTCGCCCGCTGGTTTTGGTGCCTCGCCAAAACAATCTTTGCGCCGGTGGAATTTCGCGAAGGCGGGGCGCCTTCGCCAGCGGGCGAGGCGCCCGCGCTCCCCGGCATGAAAACTCCGCGATCCACGCTAAACTCCACCCCGATGACCTCCGCCGAAATTCGCCAGTCATTTCTCGATTTCTTTCGCGAGAAAAAGCACACCATCGTGCCCTCGTCATCGCTCCTGCCAGACGCGCCGAATCTTCTTTTCACCAATGCGGGCATGAACCAGTTCGTGCCCATTTTCCTCGGCCAGCAGAAGCCGGCCTTCGATCCTCCGCGGGCCGCTGACACCCAGAAATGCATCCGCGCCGGAGGCAAGCATAACGATCTCGACGACGTCGGGCTCGACACCTATCACCACACGTTTTTTGAGATGCTGGGCAACTGGAGCTTCGGCGATTACTTCAAAAAGGAAGCGATCGAATGGGCCTGGGAGTTGGTCGTTAGGCGCTGGAAATTTCCGCCCGAGCGGCTTTACGCGACCGTCTACCAGCCCGGCCCTAACGAACCCTCCGATTTCGATCAGGAGGCGCACGACCATTGGGCGCGGCTCTTCACTGCGGCCGGACTCGATCCCGCCGTCCACATCGTCAACGGCAACAAGACGGACAACTTCTGGATGATGGGTGACACCGGCCCTTGCGGTCCCTGCTCCGAGCTCCACGTCGATCTCACGCCGGCGGGCGACACCCGCGGTTCGCTTGTCAACGCCGGCGACGCGCGCTGCATCGAGATTTGGAATTTGGTTTTCATCCAGTTCAACGCCAACTCCGACGGTACCTTCACTCCCCTGCCCGCCCGTCACGTCGACACCGGGATGGGCTTCGAACGCGTCACGGCAATCATCCAGGGCACGAAAAACTTCACCAATTTCACCGGCACGATCTCGAACTACGAGACAGACATCTTTCGTCCAATCTTCGACGAGATCGAAAAACTCAGCGGCAAAAGATACGGGTCCACGCTGCCCAAATCCGGTAGCACCGGCGACAACGACCAAGAGAAAATCGACGTCGCCTTTCGTGTCGTTGCCGACCACATCCGCACTCTAGGCTTCGCAATCGCCGACAGCATCCAACCCAGCAACGAAGGCCGCGGCTACGTCCTCCGCCGCATCCTGCGCCGAGCGGTCCGCTATGGCCGTTCGTTAGGCTTCCACGAGCCGTTCTTCTACAAGCTCGTGGACGTGCTCGCGCGCAAGATGGGCGACGTGTTCCCGGAGATTCGCGCGAAACAGGCGCAGGCGAAAGACGTGCTCAAGCGCGAGGAAGAGGCGTTTAACAAGACGCTGGATCGGGGGATCAGCCGATTCAATGTGGCTATGCTCAACGGCTTCACTGATGAGCTGACTTCATCAGGAGCGAATAAAAGCTACCACTTCTTCTTTGAAAACGATGATGGCTCCGGAGTCGGGAGCGTTCGCGACGTTCAAGCGAATCTTCCCGAAGTGCGGATTCGGCTCCAGAGACCCGATGTCAATGTCGTCATGAAAACGATCGGGAAGATGCCAGTCATTTCGGGAGAAGCAGCGTTCGAACTCTACGACACTTATGGTTTCCCGCTCGATCTCACCGAGCTGATGGCGCGCGAGCGCGGGCTCACTGTCGATACGCAAGGCTTCGAGAAGCTGATGGAGGAGCAGCGCGCCCGCGGCCGTTCCGCGCAGAAAAAAGAGACGATCAGCGTCGAAGCCGACAACCTGCAGGTCGTTCCGACGAAGTTTCTCGGTCAGGATTTTCTTGAAACGGAGGCGGTGGTGGAGGCGGTTCTGCCGGGGAAGAATCCGCAGGAAATTAACATCGTGCTCGATCAAACCGCGTGTTATGCCGAGATGGGCGGACAAGTAGGCGATCAGGGATTGCTGCATGTTCCCGGACACGACCGCACGGAGGTCGGTCAGCTTCGGGTCAAGGACACGCAAAAACGCGGGGACGTTTTTGTTCATCGTGCGGTGCTAACCCAGGGGCGCGCGCCCGAACCCGGTGAAGCGGTGCGCGTGTCGGTCGATGCCGACCGGCGCAATGCCATTCAACGGCATCACACCGTGACACACCTTTTGCATTGGGCGCTGCACCAACTCGTTTCGAAGGACGCCACGCAAAAGGGCAGCTACGTCGGCCCGGAAAAACTCACCTTCGACTTTTCGAGCGCCGCCCTGACGAAACCGCAGGTACGCGAAGTGGAAAAGCTCGTGAACGACAAAATCCGCGAGAACGCGTCCGTTTCCTGGAAAGAAATCCCCTACGCGGAAGCGAAGCAACACTCCGAGATCATGCAGTTCTTCGGCGACAAATACGGGGATGTCGTCCGGGTGGTGCAAATCGGCGGCGTGCCTAACGAATTGAATGGCTACGCGATGGAGTTGTGCGGCGGCACGCATGTCCGCGCCACCAGCGACATCGGATCGTTCCGCATCCTGAGCGAGGGTGCGATCGCGGCTGGCATCCGCCGCATCGAAGCGATCGCAGGCCAGGCGGTCGACGAATGGGCGCGCGCCGAAGCAGAACGGCAGGAGGAGAAATTTGAGGCTCTGGCCAAAAAGAAGACCGGCCTGACAAATTTGCCCGCGTTTGAAACGGCAACAGGCGAGACCATGCTCGCCAGCATCGACACGCGCGCCGCGCATCTCGAAAAACTGGAAGCGGAAGTGCGCGACTGGGAAAAAGCGAACGCCAAGGCCGCCGAAGCGGAAATGCAAAGCCGCGCCGCAGAGGTCGCGAACGAGTTGGCTGCAAGCGACGGCGCGGCATTCCGCGTAGCACGCGTGCCGGACGCCGACGGCAGAATGCTCCAGGCCGTCACGGATGCGCTCAAGACCCGATTCGACGGCCCGATTTTTCTCGCCGGGGAAAAGGAAGGTCGGGTCGCCCTGATCGCATCGATTCCAAAGGCCCTGACCTCGCGCTATCAAGCCGGAAAATTGATCCAGGAAACCGCCCCACTGGTTGGCGGAAAAGGCGGTGGACGCCCGGAGTTAGCGCAGGGCGGCGGCACCGACGCCACGAAAATCGAGGCGGCCCTGGCGCGGGCAAAAGAGCTGCTTGCCTAACGACAGTCAGGGCAGCAGAAGGGTCGCGGCTGCCGTCACCGCGAGCGCCAGAAGAAGGACGAACAGATAGATCACGCCGCCAATGAGAAACTTGAATGTCGTCATGAACCAACTCTGGCGATAAACCTGCCGGATCGAGACGAAGACCTGGACCAGGATCGAGAGCCACAAAATCCAGAGGAGCGGCGTTTCCAGCGCTGGCGCCCAGCGTTTCGCCCCGATCGCACTGAAGGCGGTGAGGAGGACAGCGAAATAAAAGAAGGAGTGGATGTGCAGGGCGTAGACGAGGTGCTCGATGTAAAAACGGCCCCGGCGTAGGTAGAGAATTTTCAGCACCAGCGCGAAGAGCGGAATGCAGAACAGCATCATCGTCGAGATGTTGTCCCGGAGTGTCTTGCTCAGGAGTTCGACGTTGTTCCCGTGCGGTCCGACCTTTTCCAGGACGCGCTTTTTTAGCCAGCTCGGGGGAGCTGCCTCGTCCACTTGTCTCCGCAACTCATCCTTGCTCTTACCGGGCGCGGGCGACGGTGTTGAGATGACCGGTGCGGATTTGCCAGAGGTGGTGTCCGACTTTGCGCGGTTGGCGAGACCTTTCAAGACTTGCTCACGCACAAAAGGCGGGATGTCGGGATTCTTCATCGCTTCCTCCACCTTGGCGCGATCTTCCGGCGTCATTTTCGAATCGACCTTCGGATGGAGGTTGACTGGGGCGAGACGGAGGCAGAGGAAAAACAGAATACTGATCAGGAGATAAAGGCGGAGCGGATGGAGATAGCGCGTGCGCCGTCCGGCGACGAATTGGTTCGTGAGCCAGCCCGGGCAGACGAGGAGCAGTCCGATAGTCTTGGTGAATTTGGAGTCCCAGTTCAGGAACGATTCCGCCACATCCGCGATGACATGGCGAAAAGAGCGCCGGTAGTCGACCGCCACCTGGCCGCAATTCGAGCAGTAGTGTCCGTGCAATTCCGCACCGCAATCTTCGCAATGGGTGTAGGGCGGTTTTTCCTCCACCGGCTTCTTCCGGCCGAATAGCCCGCGGCGACGGCGCCCCGGCTTTTCGAGCGAGGCGGCGACCGCATCGCCAAAAATTGCCTGGCTCGTCTCGTCGGACATTTTTTCGCCTAACGAACCGCCGCCCAGACGCGGTGCACTTCGTCGTGGTCCTCGAGTGCCTGGAGAAATTCGCCGACCTGCTCGCGATCTTCCTCGCTTAGCTCCGGAAAGTTTTTGGCGATGTAGCCGAGTTCGCTCGTCACAATCGTCCAGCCGTTCTGACCCAGCCATTGCGAGACGGCGTGGAGATCGGTCGGCGCCGTGATGAACCGCGCGCCGCTGGTTCCTTCCGGAATCTCGGAATCATCGGCATTCGTCAGGGGAGCAAAGTCCTGTGCGCCCGCTTCGATCGCGGCCGCTTCCGCATCGGCATGCGCATCGGAATGATGCGCTTCGACCAACCCGACGTGGTCGAAGAGAAATTTGTTGCTCCCCGGCGCGCCGAGCTGGCCACGCTTGAAAAGGACGCGAATCTCAGGCGCGGTGCGGTTCTTGTTGTCGGTCTGCACCTCCACGATCACCGGCACCTTGTTCGGTGCGTAGCCTTCGAAGACGATCTGTTCCAGCTCCAATTTCTCGCCGCCGATGCCTGCACCTTTTTTGATCGCGCGTTCGATCACGTCGCGCGAGACGCTTTGCTTGCGCGCCTTTTCGACGACCGCGGCAAGGCGCGCATTCCCCGCTGGATCAGCGCCGCCAAGCTTCGCGGCGACCATGATCTCTTTGACGAGTTTGCCCGTCGCCTGCCCTTTTTTCAGACCAGCGACTTCGCGTTTTGCGTGCAGCCATTGACGACCCATGCGCTCATTTAACGTGCCCGGCCTGCGCGTGGCAAGCCGGAGGGGCGTGCTTCCGCACGTCCATGGACGAGCAGAAGCCCGTCCCTCCAAGAGGATGCTTCCTCAGGGAAGAAGCAGCGTGACGACCGCCGTAACGGCGAAGGCGATACTCAACATGATGAGGTAGATCACGCTGCCGAGAGCAAACTTGAAGAGCGTGGCCAGCCAGTTCTGGCGATAGACCCGCCGAATGGAGAGCAGCAACTGAATGAAAACCGTGAAGCCGAGAAGGGTGCAAACGAGCGGCGTGAAAGGCAACGGCGCCTTCCAGGCGAGCAAAAACCCGATCCCGATAATGATCACCGTGCTGAGAAAAACGAAAGCGTGGGTGTGAAGAGCGAAGATGAGATGTTCGATGTAGTAACGCCGCTTGAAGACATAAAGGATTTTCAAAACGAGCGCGAAGAGCGGTATGCAACAGAGCACCATTGGCCCGAGGTTTTGCAAAAGCGCTCGGAGGAAGAGATCGCCTCGGTCACCACTCGGCCCAAGTTTTTCCTTCGCGCGCCTTTCCACCCAGATGGCAAAAGGCGATTTGTTTTCGGCGCCATCGAACCCAATGAAAACGTCCTGGGGCTTCGGGGTCGGCGCGGCGGTCGGAGATGGAAGGAAGGATAAGCCTGACGAAGAGTCGGAAGAAGGAACGACGGGGAAGAGTGGAGCGGGCGTGGGCGAGGCGGAAGTGATCGACAACTGGGAATGATCTGCGCTGGCATTCGCCTCGAGGTGCGCGTCCCTGGACAGAAAATTGATGACGAGGAAGAAAAGGACGCTCGCGATAAGATAAACGCGCAAGGGATGAACGTGCCGGGCGCGCTTCCCTTCGATAAACTCGTTCGTCAGACGCCACGGTTTGAAGAGAAGAAGACCGAACGATTGGAGAAAGCGCTCGTCGAGATTCAGGAACGCGTCGGCCGCGTCGGCCAGGAGCGATCCAAAGGCTCGGTGATAATCGATCGCCGGCTGGCCGCATTGCGCGCAGTAGGGACCGCTCAGGGCCGCGCCACAGTTTTCGCAGTGCGTAAGAGGCGGCCGCGACTTCTTCTTTCGCTGCAGCCACTTCCGGCGTGGATAACGGCTTAATTCCGCCGCAGCCGCGTCGCCGAAAATCAGGGGCGTCGTTTCGTCGGACACGGCGGCAGATTATTCGCCGGCCTCGCGCAAGTCCAATCTGGAAGCGAACCGCTCGCCTTTACTCGCCCAGAATGAAAAACGCCGCCGTTCCCGCCAACCCGATCCCGCACAGGGCGATCGTGTTTTCGACAAAATAGGGATAAGCCATCAGAACGATGCCGAGAAACATCGGCCGCCAGCGGCTCATGCGTTTGCCGTAGACAAAGCCGACAAATCCGATGCTGCCGAAAAGCAGGCCGGCAAAAAGATTCGGGGCGGAAAGTACGGGCACGATCCTTTGTGGAGCTAAAACCGCGCCAGCCGTTTCGTAATGGCTTCCGATTCGTCGTTAGGCGAGGCTGGCGCCGAAAACAAACATTGACCGCCCCGAGCGGTGGGTGCAACGATGCGCCCGCTTTCTACATCGCAGCGAAGTAACCGGAGATCACTCGTGGCATCCAAACTGTTTCAAACCAAAAGCCCTGAACTCTTGATTCGCGAATCGGAGCGTGCTGATCGCAAGATGAAGCGCTCGCTCACCGTGCTCGATCTCACCTGTCTCGGCATCGGGGCCATCATCGGCGCGGGGATCTTCGCCCTCGCCGGTACGGCCGCGGCAGGCGAGAGCGCGCGTGTCGGGGAATCGATCGTGAAAACCCCGGTGCTCAATTTCTTGATCGCGTTCTTCAACCACACGGCCCTCGTCTTCGGCCGTCCGGCAGCCGGACCCGCGGTTGCGCTTTCGTTTGTCGTGGCCGCCATTGCCTGCGGTTTCGCGGCCCTTTGTTACAGCGAACTCGCTGCCATGATTCCGGTTTCGGGTTCGGCCTACACTTATTCCTACGCCACCCTCGGCGAGATCATCGCCTGGATCATCGGCTGGGATTTGATCCTCGAATATGCCGTCGGCAACATGGCAGTGGCGAAAGGCTGGTCGGACTATTTTGTGAAATTACTCTACAGCCTGAGTCACGGTTCCATAAAACTGCCGCTTTGGCTGGTCACAGATCCGGCCACTGCGGCGACGAAGGTGACGCAAGGCGGCGAAGCGTCGCAGTACTATTCGACACTGACCTTGCCGCACATCTTCGGACACGCTGTAGCCCTGGATCTTCCCGCTTTGCTGATCGTGGCCGGGGTGACGGTCCTGCTCATTTACGGCATTCGCGAAAGTGCCACCACCAACACGACAATCGTCTTGATCAAGGTCGCCGTGGTGGTTTTCGTTATCGCCTTCGGCGCCTTCATGGTCCATCCGACTAATTGGCATCCGTTCGCACCGAGCGGATTTGGCGGCGTCATGGGCGGGGCGGCGATTGTCTTCTTTGCCTTCATCGGTTTCGACGCCGTCTCGACGACGGCAGAGGAAACGAAGAACCCGCAACGGGATTTACCCATCGGCATGATCGCCAGCCTCATCATCTGTACTGTGCTCTACGTGCTCATGGCCGCCGTGCTTACAGGCATCAAGAAATACACGGTTTATCTTGGCGACTCCGCCGCCGTGGCGACCGCCTTTGCGAGCAAGCCGTGGGCGCAGGCCCTTGTTAGTGCCGGTGCGCTCGCCGGTCTTACGTCGGTGCTGCTGGTATTTCAGCTTGGCCAGCCGCGGATTTTCATGGCCATGGCCCGGGACGGTTTGCTGCCGCAATATTTCGCGCGCATTCATCCCCGCTTTCGTACGCCACATGTCACCACCATCTGGACGGGCCTCTTTGTGGGGGGCGTGGCGATGCTGACTGATATTGGTTCGCTGGCCGACCTCACGAATATCGGAACGCTCTTCGCCTTCATTCTTGTTTGTTCCGGCGTGGTCGTCCTGCGACGCAAGGATCCCAGCCGTCCGCGTCCCTTCCGGGTGCCATTTGTTCCCTACTTTCCGCTGCTCGGAGTGATCCTCTGTTTCGCGTTGATGCTCAGCCTGCCGATCGAGACTTGGCTGCGCTTCTTCGTCTGGCTAATCGTCGGTTTGGCGATTTATTTTCTCTACAGTGTGCGCCACAGCCTGCTCCGGCACGGCATTGATACAGGGGATACTGAAGAGGGTTTGCCACCGATCGAGCCGTAACGTGTGGCACACAAATCCCGGTAGCGCACGCCTCTTGCCTGCTGGTCGCGGTGTTTGAAGACCCGGCCGTTGCTTCGCACTCGTTACGGCACTACGACGGCCTTTCGTTTCTCCGGAGCGAATCCGGCAAGACTGATCAGCGCAGTTGAGGCTGGCCCATAAAGCGGAATCAGTTCGGAAGACTGACCGGTTTCCGGAATCCCTTGCGCGCGAAGAAAATCAAAACCGTCACTGCCAGCAAGGCCCCAATCCCCATCGCTTCGCGGGCCGTCATTTGTAACAGCAGCCAGACAACGACCGCTGAACTGCAAATCGGCACGATCGGCCCACCGGGAATGCGGAATTGGTCTGCTGAAGGTGGCCCACTCCGACGCCGCAGAGCGATCACAGCCAGACTGACGCCCAGGTAGACCAGCAGGATGGAGCCGGATGCAACCACGGCGAGCTGCTTGAATGTGCCGGTCAGTGCCAATACACAGTCTGCAACCGCGTAAAACAGAATGGCGATATGTGGCGTGTGGTGTTTGGGGTGAACCCTGGCCAGGATGCCCGGAAGCAGCCCATCGCGCGCGGCTGCGAAAATCACCCGCGGTGTGTTGAGCACATCGCCGCTGAGGCACCCGAAAATCGAAATGATCATGCCAATCAGCAGAAGTTGGCCGCCCCAACCGCCGAATACGGCCGTGGCGACGGCAGTCAGCGGCGCCTTGGTATTGCTGGCCAGTTTCGGACCCAGGGTACCTTGCGCTACCAGCTGCAAAGCGACATAGAGCAATAAAATACCGCTGATCCCCAGGAACAGGCCTCGAGGAATGGTTTTGGCCGGGTTATTGATCTCACCGCTGGCATTCAGGGCGGTTTCTGCACCGGCAAAAGCAAAGAACAGGATCAGAGCGGCGGCGCCGAAATCATGCACCGATGGCCAATCGACAATCACCAGGTTGTCAAAGTGAATGGCAAACAAGCCGACAGCTGCCAGCAGCACCAGGGGCACCAATTTGCCGATGGTGCTCACAATCATCACTCTGATTCCCGCTTTGAGGCTTGTAATGTTCATTACCGCCAGGAATCCGAACAGCGCAACCAGGAACAGGTTCCGCGGCGCGCCGGCGCTCAGCACGGGCAGCTTAAGGGCAATGGCGTCCGTCATGGCCACGGCCAGCGCTGCATCAGAGAACGCCGACCATCCCAGCCACAGCAGTGTCGAAGCGATAAACCCCGCGAACGGACCGAAGGCGTCTTCGATGTAGGCATAACTGCCGCCACTGCGCGAAACCCGGCTGCCTGCTTCGGCGTAACAGAGAAAGATCAGCCCGACGATCATTGCGCACCCTACGTATGCGATCAGCGCCGCAGGCCCCAGTTGCGCGGCCACCACGCCTGGCAGGACAAAGATGCCGGCGCCAACGACTATGTTCATGATATTGGCGCCCAAGGCCCAAGTGCCGATCCCTCGGACCAGGCCTTCGTCAGTTGCGGTGCTGTTGACTTTTATAGCGGCTCCTCAATGCATCAGGCTGCTAGATTTGAGTTCAGAGTAAAGGGACGGAGCAAATTTCTGTGACCTCGAATTTCTGATCCCAAATCTTCAGATTGGGCAGCGCAGCGAAAGCCGCTTCGCCTGCCAGGTGTGAAAACGCCATTGGCTTACCGTTGCGAGCGTCACGAGTGAATGCCGGGCCGAAAAGAATGCGAATCACTCCCGCGCTTCGCACAGTGAAGCGTCTGCAAGGGCGAGCGTCACACAGCCGTCTCGGCGTCGAGCGGGCGTCTTGCCTGCTCGTTTCCGACCGCGCGGGCGAGTTGCTCGACACCCGTGGCCGGACCGATTGCCGACACGTTATCTTCGCTTCAAGACACTTTTCCTCTATGATCTGGCCAAAGATGCGCTCACTCCTCCTCGTGCCTGACAAACTGCGCCCGGCCGTCGTTCTGTTCCTCGGTCTCGTCCTCTGCCGGCCCGCCGTCGCAGAGGAAAACCCGCCCGCGACCTTCGTCAAAGGCGTGACCGTCTCCTGCCAGACTTCCGGCTGGGAATGGGCCACGCCGGAAATGGCCGAGACCCTCGACGAATTAAAGTCGTTAGGCGTGAACAGCATTGCCATCCATCCCTATGCCCAGATTCAGAATGACGGCCACGTCCGTTTCCGGACCGACGATGACTTCCGCCACATCTCGGTCCCGCTCGACTGGGCGCGCGAACGCGGTCTCTCGGTCATGCTCATTCCGCATATCGCCTATTGGGGGACGAAGTTTCTCTGGCGCGGCGAAATCAATTTCCAGACGAAGGAGGAATGGGACCGTTTTTTCGACGATTACCAAACCTGGATTGTGCAAATGGCGAAGATCGCCGAAGCGCATGGCGCAGGCACCTTTTGCATCGGGCTCGAGTTCACCTATGCGCAAAAATTTGACGAGCGCTGGCGCAAGATCATTGCCGCGATTCGCCAGGTATATCACGGTAAGCTCACCTATGGCGGGAATTGGGACAGCTTTCAGGAAGTGACTTTCTGGGACGCGCTCGACTACATCGGGGTGCTGGCCTACTTTCCCCTAACGAAAAGCGTTGATCCGAGCGAAGCGGAAATCGCCGGCGCCTGGAAACTGAAGTGCGCGGAGTTAACCGCCTACTCCAAGGCACACCAGGACAAGAAATTCCTCTTCGTCGAGATCGGATATAACGAAAGCGCCCGCGCGGCAGCCGAGCCCTGGGCCTTCAAGACGGGCGGACCAAATGCCGATGACATTCAACAGCGCTGCATCGATGTGGCGCTCGATTTACCGCGACGCTGTCCCACCATCGCCGGGATGTATTGGTGGAAATGGTTCCCGGACCTGCCGAGCCGCGAGGAAGAAAACTACCGGCTGCAAACCCCTGCCATCAAGGCACTCATCGCGAAGCACTGGAAGGAAGCGGCACCAACCGCCGGGACACAATGATTTGGACGCTCCGCTCGGCGAAGCGCGAGGAAAACTGTCGCCCGTAAGCGCGGTCATCCCGCACCCCGTGGCGAGACTTGTCTTTCCGTTCCCTTGATCCGGGCCTTGTCCTTTGTTCGATGAGCAGAAACGGAACGTCATCGCGTCGCCGTCGGCGGCGTTAGACTTTGCGACCAAACTTTTTTTCCAGTTCGCCTAACGAAATCTGGATCATGGTCGGACGCCCGTGCGGGCAGCAGTAGGGCAGCTCGCACTCTAAAAGATCGCGGATCAGTTTTTCCACCTCCGGATTTCGCAGCACGTCGTTCGCCTTGACCGCGTGCCGGCAAACCGTCTTCGCGATCATGTCTTCGCCGAGACGCAGCGGCGAGCTGCTGTTGCTGGCCGATTTCAGGCTGTCGATCACATCCTGCAGGAGGCGCGCCGGCTCCGCCCCGCTCAGAAACGGCGGGAGGCTTTCCAACTTGAAGGTATGCCGGCCAAACTCCTCCACTCCCAACCCCATTTTTTGCAGTGTCGCCAGGTTGCGTTCGATCCATTCCGCGTCGCGCGGCGCCAGCTCGATCACTTGCGGGAGAAGCAGGCGCTGCGACGGAACGCCCTGTTCTTCCATCCGGCGTCGCAATTCTTCAAAGAGGATTCGTTCGTGCGCGGCATGTTGATCAACCAGCACGAGGCCGTCCGCGTTTTCCATCAAAACGTAGAGCTTGTTCAGGATGCCGAGGATTCGGAATTGATGCTGCCCCACCGGGCGACGCTTCTCGTTAGGCAAAGGCGCCCGCCGATCATCGATGACCGCGGGCGGGCTTGTTTCGATCGCAAAACCCGACTGCGCGTCGTCCTTCGCCGGCGCCAACACTTCTGCCGGCCTAACGAATGGCACGTCGCTCGTCGCCGGGGCGCGAAATTGTTCCTGCCAGCTTTCCCGGTCGCTCTCGAGCGAACGCCGGACGGCCGCCACGACCGCCTCGCGCACTCCGGACGGATCGCGGAAACGCACCTCGCGTTTGGCCGGGTGCACGTTTACGTCCACCTGCGCCGAATCAAGCTCGACGAAAAGAAACGTAACCGGGAACTGTCCTTTCATCAGCGCGGTGTGATAGCCCTCCTTCAACGCCGCGCTGATAAGCGGGCTCTCGATCGCGCGGCCATTCACAAAAGCGAACTGTTGCGCGCGGCTCGCCCGGCTCATGCCCGCTTGTCCGATGAATCCCGTCACCCGCACCTTGCCCTTCCTGACTGCTTCGACTTCGAGAAGGCGGGCGAGCAATTCACTCCCGAGCAGATCGCGAATCCGGTCGCGCAAACTCTTCGTCGCCGGAAGTTGAAAGACGAGCCGTTCATCCCGCACGAACGAAAACGCGATCTCCGGATGTGCGATTGCCTGGAGGTAAAGCTGGTGCTCGATGTTGCGCGTTTCGGTACTCTCGGAGCGGAGAAACTTCCGGCGCGCCGGCAGATTATAGAAAAGCGACCGCACCTCGATCTGGGTTCCCGGCGCTTCGCCGCTGTCGCGCACCGTTTCGATTTTCCCGCCGGAGACGAGCACCTCGGTTCCCGCAACCGCTTCTTTTTCCCGAGTCGTCAGGCGAAAGCGCGCCACGCTCGCGATGCTGGGGAGCGCTTCGCCGCGAAACCCGAGCGTCGCCACCGTTGCCAGATCGTGCGCTGTCCGGATTTTGCTCGTGGCGTGCCGCTCGAGGCAGAGCAAGGCGTCGTCGCGATCCATGCCGATGCCGTCATCCGTCACCCGAATGAGCGAGATCCCTCCGCGCCGGATCATGACTTCGATCGAGCGCGCCTGTGCATCGATGCTGTTCTCGACCAGCTCCTTAACCACCGAGGCCGGGCGCTCGATCACCTCTCCCGCCGCCACCTGGCTGGCGAGCGTATCGGAAAGAAGACGAACGCGGCTCATGCGAGTCTGAATTTTAGAATCGCACCCCACGATTGCGAACGAAAAGCGCACGTGAAAACAAGAGCTCGATCGCACCCTGTGGCGTTGACTGGCTTTCTTCGTTGATTCTTTACCCGGGACCGACAGCGGCTCATAATAGACTCGCCGGTTTATAAGAGCCGGCAGATCATGCGCTCCTTGCTCAGTGGATTCGGTGGTGATTTGACGATTAACATCATCGCCGGGGTCATTACCTCGGTGCTGTTTCTCGCCGTTGGTTTCTTCTGGGGCAAATACAAGGAGCGTGGCCGCTATGGCCGCCGCCTCGAGGAATACGATTTCTATCCCTACACGATCAATCGCGACAACTTCCCGGAGTTTAACCTCAACAACTTCCGGCTCGGGACGCATTATTTCCTGCGCAACAACGATCCCACCGCCGCGCGTCAGCTCATTTTCATCGGCGAACAAAACAGCGTCCGCACTCAACTCGAGCCAGCCGAACAGAAGGTCTATGCGCGTCTCTTCGAGAAATATGACGGACGCACGATTGCCGACGACACCTCCGAGTATCTTGAAAACTTCACCCGCATGGTCCGGCTGGTTGGCAAGTCATTCCCAAATCTCGGTATCGAGATCCTGTTGCATGACCTTTCCAATCCTTCCCATTCCCTTGTGGCTTTGGAGAACGACGTGACCGGGCGTCATTTGCGGGACGGCACGACTAACCTCATTATCGATCTGAAGAAACGCCAACTCTTGCAAGAGGATAAGTTAAACTACGGGCTGACGCTGGGGGCACGACGGTTCAAGTGCACGACGATTCCGATCCTGCGCAAAGAATACGGAATCGTCGGGGCAATCTGCATCAATGTCGATGTCAACTATCTTACCGAAGAAGTGCTGGCCAATCATGATCGAGTAACCAATTTCTTCCGCACATTCTGCAAGACCGACATGGAATTGGATGAAAACATCCTGAGCCGCGACGAATATGCAAAGGCCCTAAAGGGCAAGCGGCATTTTAAGGACGAAAGCGCTGGGTAAGAACTAACCCAGGAAAAGTAGTCTGCAAACCGACCAATCTACCATTTCCGAAAGATTCGGTTGGGAAAACTTCGCACTGGTGGAATGATCTGAGCATGGTGACGGAACGTGATTACGTCCTCGGGACACACGACGAAGAGCTGGCGCGGCTCGGACTGCAGCACCGGATCTGGCGTCCCATCGCGCTGGATTGTTGGCAGAAGGCCGGGATCACGATCGGCAGTCGCGTGCTCGACGTCGGCGCCGGACCGGGTTACGCAGCGACTGATTTGGCTGAAATCGTCGGCCCGACAGGCAAAGTCGTGGCAGTCGAACGATCGAGTAATTTTGTGCGAGCACTCGAGGAAAGGTGCCGCGTACGCAAGTTGGAGAACATGGAGATTCATGAGCTGGACCTGATGACGGAAGAATTGCCTGCTCGCTCCTATGATTTTTCCTGGTGCCGCTGGGTGGCTTCTTTTGTCACGGATCCGGGGCTGCTTGTGCAGAAGCTTGCCCGGGTCATGCCTAAAGGCGGCATCGCGCTCTTCCACGAATATGCGCATTACCTTACCTGGCGATTTATTCCTCGTTTGCCGAGTCAGGAGCGTTTCGCGTTGGAGGTCAAAGCCAGCTGGAAGGCGGCCGGCGGAAAAGCCGATGTCGGCCTGGATCTGCCGACCTATCTTGCGCAAAACGGCTTTGTTGTGCGCTCTGCGCTGCCTCGAATCTATTGTGTCGGGCCAGAAGACTATATGTGGCAATGGCCCGCCTCCTTCGTCGGGATCGGTTTGGCGCGACTACGGGAGCTAGGCCGGATCGACGCCAGTTTCGCAGAGGAAGTGATAAAGGATGTCGCCCGGGCCGGTAGAAATCCGCATTCGTTACTGATCACGCCGCTCGTTTTGGAAATTGTTGCGGAAAAGGTCCTGTAGCCCGGAACGCCATCATGCCTTGGACGCTTTCTCATCCAGCCGCGGTTCTGCCGTTGCGGCGCTTTACGCCGGAGCCATTGGATTTTGCCGCCCTGGTCGTCGGCAGCACGACACCAGATGTCGGTTACTACATCGGCAACTTCAATCTCGCGAACTTCGCCCACACCCTGGCAGGAAGCTTTCTCGCCTGCCTGCCCAGCGGCGTGATCATTTTGCTGGTCTTCTATCTCTTCTGCCGGCCGATTTCCTACGCGCTGCCCTCTCCTCATCGGCAAGTTCTTCTCCCGCTTTGCCCAGGATTCCCGGTGCGTTTGACGCGCTGGATAATCATCCTCTTTTCTCTCCTGCTCGGCGCCTGGACCCACAACTTCTGGGATGCCTTCACCCACGAACATGGCTGGTTTGTCAACCGCATCCCCTGGCTGCAGCAACCGGTCGTGCATCTGCCCTCAACCACGGTTCACGTCTACCTCGTCCTGCAGGAAGCAAGCACGGTCATCGGCTTCGCGATCGTCGCTCTTGCCTACTGGTTGTGGTTGCGCCGCCATCCAGTCAGCCCGCCCGCCGATTCCGAAAGCGACCGATGGCGTTACCTCTTCTGGGGTGCAATTGTCATCATTAGTCTCGTATTGACGCTTCCGCCCGCCTTTCGCGTAGCATCGTTGTCTCGTGGCTTTCTCTTTTATCGATCCCTCGTTTTCCGGACGGCGATCTACTCCCCCGTCGTCGTAATCCCACTAAGCCTGATCGCAACAACGGTCATTTATGTGAGCCGCTCGCGCAGAACCTGAATTGCCGCAGCAATAAAGAGACTCCAAAAATGGAAGCCAAATATGATGTTGTTATTCTGGGTGCCGGACACAACGGACTGGTGGCCGCTGCTTATCTGGCGCGCGCCGGACTAAGCGTGCTCCTGCTGGAGAAGAACGATTACATCGGCGGAGCGACAACTTCGCAAAAGCTTTTCCCGGACTACGATGCCTGGCTCTCACGCTACGCCTATCTGGTGAGCCTCTTCCCGGAGAAGATCATCAAGGATCTGGGTCTCAATCTTGAGTTGAGGAGGCGCGCGACTGCCTCCTACACACCCTACCTGAGAAACGGCACACATGGCGGCCTCCTCCTCAGCAATGTCTCCGAAGAAATCAGCCGTCGTTCCATGGTCGCACTGACCGGGAGCGAGGCGGAGTTTGACAGCATGCAACGGTTCTACCGACTGGCCAGAGTCTTTGCCGAACAAGTCTGGGACACCATGCTAACGCCGTTGCCGGCCAAGGAAGATTTTCGCGGTCGCTTCGACAAGAGCGACGTTGGCCGCGAAGCGTGGCGCAGCCTGGTGGAAGAACCGCTGGGGTGCGCGATCGAACGCTATCTGCAGGACGATTTGGTTCGTGGACTGGTTTTGACTGACGGAAAGATTGGAGTTTTTACCCACCCGCATGATGAGTCATTGCTCCAGAACCGCTGTTTCCTTTATCACCTGATCGGGAACAAGACCGGCGAATGGAAGGTGCCTGTGGGAGGAATGGGAAACGTCGCGCGAGAGTTGGAGCAGGCGTCGCGCAGGCACGGTGCCGAAACGATGACGGGCGTCGCCCTGCGCCGTCTGGACCTCTCGACCGGGAGACGCGCCGTCGAGTTCGAAGATTCCGGCAAAGTACAGACGGTCGAGGCGCGATTTCTCCTGGTTAACTTTGGCCCCAATGTGCTGGCGAAATTACTTGGCAACTCCTATCAACCAGACCCGACGGATGAAGGTTCGGTCTTTAAGATCAACATGCTCCTGCATCGATTGCCAAGGCTGAAGGATGACAGCCACGCCGCGAAGGATTCCTTTGCCGGGACCTTTCACATCGACGAAAGCTACGAGCAGATGATGACCAGTTATCGCCAGGCAGCACAGGGACGACTGCCCGACAAACTGCCGAGCGAAATCTACTGCCACTCACTGACTGACAACAGCATTCTATCTCCCAGCCTACGGAGAAACGGCTTTCACACCTTAACGCTTTTCGGAGTCGATACTCCGTGGGCGCTTTTCGCCAAGGATAATGCCGAGATGCGCGCGAAGGCCCAGACGAAGTTCGTCGAGGGAGTGAACCGTTGGTTGGCCGAGCCCCTCGAGGACTGCCTGGCACGTGCGAGCGACGGAAGTCTTTGCATTGAAGGCAAGAGTCCGATCGATATCGAGGATGCACTTGGGCTTTATCACGGAAATATCTTCCAAACTGCTCTGACTTTTCCTTTTGCCGAAACCAGGGAGCAGGTCGGGCAATGGGGCGTCGAAACCGAGTTTGAAAACGTCTATCTCTGTGGATCGAGCGCTCAGCGCGGAGGCGCGGTGAGCGGCATTCCCGGTCATAACGCCGCGATGAAAGTCCTGGAGCAGGTTAGCAGTCCATAACGGTCGCTCGCTTGCGCCGTGAGCCGGATGCGAATCGCGTACCGGCTATTCGTTAGGCGAACTGATTTCAAAGAAATAGGCGGTGAGTGGCGCCAAGGCCGGCAACGCCAATCCACCCGGGCTGCCGAGCGACGAGCGGTGGATCTTCAGCTCGAGGTCGCCTTCGAGCCTTTCCGCAAAGCGAATCGTCTCATTATCGTTAGGCGCGTACTGCAGAAACTCGATTGCCTCGCTCGGAAAGAGAATGCGGTTTTCTTTCAGGTCTTCCTTCGGATGAAGATTCACCGCGACCAGGAAGCGCTGCCGCGAAACAGGATCAAAACGCAGGAACGCATAAAGCCAGTGGCCGCCGGCCGGTTCGGCGCCGACCTGGCCAAAGTTTGGGTTCTGGTCATTCGCCGAATTCAAACCGAAGAAGGCGCCGTCGCGGAAGGCCGGCTCGTTTGTGATTGTGAGGAGACGCCCATAACTCTCGCGCAAACGCTTTTGCTCGCCGGAAAGTTTGCCCCCGTCGTATTTGTGATCGTTCGTCCACTTGACCAACTCCGGCATCGACCAGTAATCAAAAATGGAAGTGCGCGCGTCATCGCCGCCAAATCCTTCCGCGCCCGCCGCCGGTTCGCCGACTTCCTGTCCGCTGTAGAGCATGACGGAGCCGCGCCCAACGCCGTAAAGAATAGCCGACACCGCGCGGCCAACGTTCATGCCGATGCCGCCCCAGTTTCCGCGGCCGGCGAGGCGAACTTCGTCGTGGTTCTCGGCATAACGAACCGAATTTTCGAAAATGAAATCGTCCGAGCGGGCATGATCGAGGTCGTTCGCCCAGCCCGGCCCGTCATAGATGTTCTTCAGGGCTTTGTAAGTCGGGTCGTCGTAAATCGCGTCGAACCCGGCGTCGAGCAGATCACACATCACATTCGATTTCCCACCATGAAGCTGCGAGACGACCGGATCGCTGCCCGGGACTTTGGCTGGATCGCCATCATAGGCTTCACCTAAGAAGAAAACGTCGGGCCCGCGTCCCCGCGCGCGGCCGACGAGCCATTTCCAGAATTCCGGCGGCTGCATGTGCGACATATCGCAGCGAAAACCATCGACTCCCATCTCCTGCCAATAGGCAATTACATGATCCATCTTTGTCCAGGTGTCTGGAAGCGGCGCCTCGGGATGCCAGGCGCAGGGATAGGCACGCCGTTGTTTTGTCGGGTCAGTAAAATCAAATCCATAGTTTAGTTTCACCGTCTCGTACCAATCATTGAGGCTGGGCTTCCAGCTCACGACGTTGTTGCCAGTGACCTTGCCGTGGTCGAGTTCCCCTTCGTAACGGCCGTCGCATTTCATTCCTTCCAGTTTACAGGTTGGGCTAAGGGCAACGCCGTTTTCCCAGGTGGGCATTTTTAGCGGCGGCCCGTCCCTGTCGGGTTGGAGATAGAAGAAATTGTTGCGCGGATCGAAGAAGAGCGCCCGATTGTCTTTCGTGCCGAAGTTGACCTCGGGGTTGATGTTGGAGCGATAACAGCGCGCAACATGGTTCGGGACGAAATCGATCAGCGCCTTGAGTTGATGTCCGTGCATTCGCTCGAGCAGCGACTTGAATTCCGTCAGGCGGTCCTTCGGATCGACCGCATAATCGGGGCAGACATCGAAGTAATCCTTGATCGCGTAAGGACTACCCGCGATCCCCTTGAGGAGGTCGGGGTCATCGAGCGGTTGACCAATGTCAGTGTGATCGGTCCCGGTCGCCTGTTGCAGGACGCCGGTCAGCCAGACATGGGAAAAACCGAGATCGTGCAGCGAGGCGAGGGCAGCGTCATTGATGTCGTTGAATTTGCCGACGCCATTCGTGGCCAAGGTACCGTTTGGTCGGCGGGTTTCGTTGGTATTGCCAAATAACCTGACAAAAAGCTGGTAGATACGCGGGCGCGATTTGTCCCGACCATGCCGGGCGCGGACTTTAACCAACGGTCGGTCCCTTGCGCCCAGATCGACCTCACAATAATGCGGGAAGTATCTGTCGCCCTCCCCGGGCACAACTGCGGGATCGTGCGACGCGCTGAGGCGTCCCCAGGTCCTGCGGTCGCAAAAATCCTTCATGTAGACCGCGACGTCGAGTTTGCGAGGCAACCCAGTCATGGGCAGACCCAGGCGCCTGTTGGCGGCGTCCCATTCGATGTCGTTAGGCGCGTCCTGTCGCTCGCTCCACTTCCAATTCTCCCAACAGCGTTCGAACCGCTTGGCGCGCTCCTTCCCGACCTGCACGAAGTAGAGCCTGTCCGCCTGAAACGGGAGAAAAACGGTCGAACCTTCAAAGTTCTCGGCGAAGGGGATGACAGCAGAGCCGAGTTCCTTGCCCGCACGAAGAGCGACGAAAAATGTGTGCCCAGGTCTGAGGTCGGAACCCGGAAAAGCGACCGACAGCCGCTGGTTTGCAATAGAAAAGGCGACCGCCGGAGGTTCGTTCTCGAACACAGGTGACATCAAGCCGAGCAAAGGTTGCGTCGGTCAGGCAAGGTCGAAGTTAGTCGGAGCCGTGTCGTCAGATCGGCTCACGATTCACGATGAAGCGATTCTCGAATCTCGTCTCAAGCGAGCGCATCGAGGCGGCTGAGCAAATCCTTCTTGCTCGTCATACCTGTGATCTGATCGCGCACCTGTCCGTCCTTGAAGAAGAGCAGGGTTGGGATGGCGCGAATATTGTAACGCGCGGACAAACTCTGATTATGGTCCACGTTCACCTTCCCGATCTTGACGGAGCCGGCTTTTTCCCGGGCGATCTCGTCCAGGAGCGGCGCGATCATCTTGCAGGGGCCGCACCATTCGGCCCAGAAATCGATCAGCACAGCCTGCTGGCTCTTCATCACTTCGTTGTCAAAATTTGCCTCGTCGATCGTTACGGTTGCGGAATTTTCCATGATTTTCCTAAGAGAAATAAGTCCAGAGTTGAGTAAACAGGAGCAACGCAGAAACGCCGAGCAGAGCCCAGCAAAACTGCATCGGAACCGCCTCTATTAACCCCGGCTTCGGCGGATTGGCAACTGAGGTCGGAGGTACGGGGCGAATGAGGCCGGCCGCCGGCGCGCTCGGGGTCCGGATGGGAGGCAGCTTCACTGTCGCTTTCATCGGAGAATTTCCCGACGGAGCAGCGCGAACCGCCTCCTTCTCTAGACCAACCTGCGGGCCGCGGCTGACCGGCACTGTGCCTGGCAATGCCGAACCCGCTTTCAGCGGAGGTGCTATCGATTTCGGAACTGGCGCCGCAGGCGGGACGGGCGGCTTCAATCCGGCCGAAGGCGCAAGCGGGATGCTGGATGGAATTGCAGGCGGCCTAATCGGCGCGGGTGGACGCTTTGCAGCCGCGTCTTCGGTCCGCGGGGAAGGCGTAATTTGGACACTTTCTTCTCTTGGCTCATTCAGATCGGCCATATCAACAACCTCCTCATGTTCTGCGGGGACCTAAGGCAGCAACGTGTCTCTCAAGCCAACTTCGCGATGTCAATCATCAATCCAGTCAGGCCAGCAAATCGTAGTCACGCGCGCCACGGATTTTTCGACTGACGAATTCGCCAACCGGAGCAGGTTCGGCCAGGAAAACGCGGGTATCGACTTCCGGAGCGTCCGCTTCGGTCCGCGCAATGAGAGGTTGATCGACCAGCAACTTCAATTCGCGACCGACCCTCCCCGCGGCGATTTCGCGCGCGATATTTTGTTGCAACGTCATCGCCCGCCGATAGCGCGCGTTCTTTTGCGCAGCGGAAATCTGACCCGGCATCTTCGCGGCGCGCGAACCTTCCTCCTGCGAGTATTTGAAAATCCCAAGTCGCTCAAAGCGCACCCGCTCGATGAACTCGAGCAGCGATTCGAACTCCGTTTCCGTCTCGCCGGGAAACCCGACGATAAAGGTCGTGCGCAGCGCGATTCCCGGAATGCCGGCCCTCAGCCTAACGATGAGGTCCTCGATATGGGCACGGCTCGTTTCGCGCCGCATCCGGCCCAGCATCGCCTCGTCGATGTGTTGCAGTGGCATGTCGATGTAACGCGCGACCTTGCCGCACTGCGCGATCGTTTCGATCAACTCATCGCTCCAATGCGCCGGATGTGTGTAAAGGAGGCGGACCCAGAAATCGCCCTCGATTGCCTCGATCTCGCGCAGGAGAGCCGTCAGCGTCGGACCGCGCGACGAATCAACCGGCTGGCGCGGCCCGGCTTTCGCCCCCCATAAATCCATTCCGTAGTAGGTCGTGTCCTGGCTGATGAGATTGATTTCCTTCACGCCTCCGGCCACGAGCTGCCGCATCTCGGCAAGGACGGAAGCGGGCGGGCGGCTGCGATGCCGCCCACGCATTTGCGGGATGACGCAGAAGCTGCAGGGATGATTGCAGCCCTCGGCGATTTTCAGGTAAACGCTGTGCGCCGGGGTGAGACGAAAGCGCGGCGTATCCCAGTCCGGAATATAAGTCGGACGCGGCGTGACCAAGCTTTCACCGCGCCGGCCGAGATCTCCGTTCCCGGCCACGATCCGCTCAATGATCGCGCCCAGCTCGGCCACCTGGTCGAGGCCGATGAAAGCGTCCACCTCGGGCAGCGACGCGCGCAGCTCGGCCGCGAAACGCTGCGACATGCAGCCGCTCACGATCAGTTTTTGGTTGGGCCGGCTCGTTAGGCCACGCTCCTGATGCGCTTCCAGGATCGCCTCGATCGATTCTTCCTTGGCCGAATCGATAAAGGCGCAGGTGTTCACCACCAGCACGTCCGCCTCCCCGGCATGGGATGTGATTTGCATCCCCCGCTCGCGCACGCTTCCGAGCATGATCTCGGCGTCGACCAGATTCTTCACGCAACCGAGGCTGATCATTCCGACCTTCGTCAGGCCGACAGCCGCCTGGGGCGCGTCATTCAAAGGTGATGTCGGCATCGTTCGTGGCGAGCGCCGTCCCGTTCTTGGTAATCTGCACCGCGCTGCGATCCAGCACCCGCATCGTCACGTGCCGACCGTGAAAGGTGAGCGGCGCATGCGACGGATCGAGCCAGCCGTCAAAAAACGGCTGCAGAGCGCCATCGACCTCCACCCGCACATAGGTCAGACGCACCGGCACGACTTCGACTTGGTTTGTCTCCGTTGCCGCCTCGTTAGGCGGCGGCACAAGATCTTGCGGATGGACCGGTTGGGCGCGCCGCACCTCCGGTTCAGTGGGAGAAGGCGAAGACGGTGCGATCGCGCCCGGGGCGGGTGGGACGGTGACGAGAGCTCCACTTGCCGGTGTGCCCTCGACTGGCAGGGCACGCGGCGCGACAATTTCTTCCGGAGGCGAAGCGATCGGAACTTGAGTTGGCGCGACGCTGGGTACGGGGGAGGGCGTGGCGGTCGCCGAGGCGACAGCAACCGGGGCGGTCGCATGCGACGGCGTGATGCGCTGAACGTTGAGGATCAATTTGACCAGATAGAGACCAAGCACGAGCACGCCGACGGCAACGATGAGCGGGAAGAGCGCGGGGCGTTTCATTGGCTGCCGTCGTACCAGCGGGAGTGGCGGACTGCCCGGCGACTCCTGCAGGTACGAATAACCGTCCACGCTCACGCCGCCCGACGTTTCGAAGGCGTCGAGATACGGCGTCACATCCACATTGAGGTATTTGCCGTAGATGAGGAGGAATCCCTTGGCGTAGGCGAGGCTGGTAAAACTCGAGAAATCCTCTACCTCGATTTCCTGAAGACGTGCGGCACGAATCTTGGTCACCCGCGAGGCCTCCTCGAGGGAAATCTTCTTCGCGAGACGGGCCTGTTGTAATTTCTTGCCGAGCGGTTCCATCGGGATGGCGGGATTAGACGGCGGCGTCGAGATCGACGAGAATCTCACGCGGCTTGGCGCCTTCGCCGGGGGCCAATATGCCGCGCTGCTCCAGAATATCAACGATCCGGGCGGCACGAGTGTAACCGAGGCGGAGGCGACGTTGCAGGAGCGACGTCGAGGCGCGCTTCTCCTGGCGGATGATTTGGAGGCATTTCTCGACCAGTTCTTCATCCTCCTCGGTCACGTCGTCGTTCCGCGCGGCGGCCGATTCCAGACGCTCGTGCATCGCGAGATCGAAGGCAGGCGAACCTTGCGCGGAAACGAAATCAACCAGGCGCCCGATCTCGTCGTCGGTCACGAGCGCGCCCTGGGCCCGGATGAGGCGCGAGGTGCTCGGCGGCAGATAAAGCATATCGCCCTGCCCTAACAATCGATCGGCACCGTTCTCGTCGAGAATGACGCGGCTGTCGATCTTGCTCGCGACTTGGAAAGCGATCCGGCTTGGGATATTGGCCTTGATCACGCCAGTGATGACGTCGGCCCGCGGCGTTTGGGTGGCGACGATGAGGTGAATGCCGGCTGCGCGGGCCATTTGCGTAATTCGTGCGATCGCGCTCTCGACATCGGCCGGTGCCGTTTGCATCAAATCCGCCAGCTCGTCGATGATAACGACGATGTAGGGCATGCGTTCGGGGATGATGATTTCGTCTTCGCGCGGGACTTTGATTGTATCGCCGGGAGGAAGCGCGCTGTCGCTTCCTTCCTCGTCCGGCACCGACGGCGCGCCGCCCTCCAGGTCGAGCTCCTTTTGTGTTTTTTTCTTTGGGCGGGCGTTGAAACCCGTGATGTTGCGCACGCCGGCCTTGGCGAAAATCTTGTAGCGTTTCTCCATTTCGTCGATCACCCAGCGCAAGGCGAGGAGCACTTTCTTGGGGTCGGTCACGACCGGCACGACGAGATGCGGGAGGCGGTTATAGACCTGCATCTCGACCACCTTGGGATCAATCATGACGAAATTGAGTTCATCGGGTTTGAATCGGAAAAGCATGCTCGCGATGAGCGAGTTGATGCAGACACTCTTCCCGCTGCCGGTGGTGCCTGCGACGAGCAAGTGCGGCATCTGCGCGAGGTCGGCGATGATCGTTTTGCCGTAGACATCCTTACCGAGTGCGATCGGCAACTTTGCCGCGCCCGCGTTCCAGTCCTCCGATTGCAACAGCTCGCGAAGAGTAACTTTTACCTTGCGACTGTTCGCCAGCTCGATGCCGACCGTGTCCTTGCCCGGAATCGGGGCGAGAATGTTGATCCGCTCGGCACGTGTGGCGCGGGCGAGGTCGCGCTCCAGACTAACGATCTTGTCTACCCGCACGCCTTTCGCGGGGTAAACTTCGTAGCGCGTAATCGTAGGACCCTTGGTGATGTCGCCGGGCGCGACCGCGATGCCGAATTGCGCCAGCGTCTCGATCAGCGTCTGCTGAATATCCTCCAGCTCGGCCGGGTCCGCCGCGACGCGGCCTTCGCTATCGTGTTCCTCGAGCAGATCAATGCCTGGCAGTTCGTAATTTTCGCCGTCCCATTCTTTCGCCGTCGTTAGGGCGGGCACCGGCGCGGACTTATTCCCGCCACGTTTCAACTCCGCCAGAGAGGGTTTCTTGCGGGGCGGGGCGAGCTCCGTCGGCAGCGCAGTGGTATCGACGACTTTCGGTTCCGGGCGATTGGCAAATTCCTCCGGGGTCGCGAAAGGCGCCACTGGCTCGGATACGGACGCGCCTTTTTTGCGCAGCTTTTTTTCGAGCGCGCGCTGTTGTTTCGCGATCTGCTGCTGGCTGATCTCGAGCTGCTCTTTGAGATCCGCCTTGCGCATTTTGCGATGCAAAAGCCAGAGACGGAGCGCGACAAATCCACGGCGGAGTGCGCGAACGCTTTGCCTGACGAGATGAATCGGGCGCAGCCCGGTCATCAAAATGAGACTTGTCAGGTAAATGCCAGCCAGGACAATGACCGAGCCTCGCCCCATGGCATAACGAAAGATGTGCCGGCCAAAGAAGTAACCGACCCACCCGCCCGGCCCCTCGATTTTGAAGGCCCTGCGCCAATCGTGCAGGAACCATGGCTGCAAATGGAGCAGGCACGCGCCTGAAGCGATGAAAAGAAACATCCAGCCAACACGGCGACTCACTTTCAGCTCGCCATGAAAGAGCTTCGCCCCGCCGAACCCGAGCAGCGTCGCGGCGAGAAGGTAAGAAGCCGCGCCGATCAGGAAATAACAGATGCCAGCGAGAATCGCGCCTAACGGACCGAGAAAGTTTTGCGCCGGATGATTCGGCGAAGAGGTGGAGTTAAGGAGCGGAAACCAGGTCGGAATATCCTTCGGGACGTAGGAGATCAGGGCAAGAAAGAGCAACGTCCCAGTCCCGAGGAGGATGAGAGCGTAAACTTCATTCCATGCATTGTGCTGAGAGCGTTTGGCCACCGCGCCTCATAGTAGTCACGCGTCTTACGCTTTCAATTGCTCTCTTTTGCGTCGCGCCGCGAGCGATGCCTGACAGATCGGGGAAAACGCTCGACAAAAGCAATCTTAATCGTCATCCTGCTTGCCGACCTTTCCAAGAAAACATGCAGCCTGCCTTTTCAAAACTCGTTCGCGTTATTTCTGCAACCATCACCGTACTGCTGGCCGCGGCTGCTCCCTCGTCGGTCCAGGCCCAGGCGCTGCCGCCACTGGATGCCGTGAGGGTGGCCGGCGGATTCAATGCCCCCCTTTTCGTCACCGCGCCTCCTCGCGATACCAACCGTCTCTTCGTCGTCGAGCAAGGCGGCCTGATTCGGATCATCGATCTGACCACTGGGACGGTGAAACCGACACCATTTCTCGATCTCTCGGATGTCGTCGCGTTCTCCAGCGAGGAAGGACTGCTCGGCCTCGCGTTCGATCCGAAATACGCCACCAATGGTCGCTTCTACGTCGATTACGTCGCTCCCGGGGGTTCGTTTCACCAAGGGGTGAGTCACGTCGCGCTCTTCCGCGTTTCGTCCGATCCGGACATCGCCGACCGGGCAAGCGAACGCACCCTGCTCACCTTCGATCAACCGCAAACCAATCATAACGGCGGCTGGATCGGTTTCAGTCCGCGCGTCGGCGACGAAGGCAATCTTTATATCGCGACCGGGGATGGCGGGAATGCAAACGATCAGGGAACGGGTCACATCGAGCCGGGCGGCAACTCGCAAAACACCACGACGTTGCTCGGCAAGATGCTGCGAATTCACCCGAATAACCGTCCGGCCGGGAGCTACTCGATTCCGGCCGACAATCCATTTGTGGGTTCGCCGACTGATCGGCAGGAGATCTGGGAATTCGGTCTGCGCAATCCGTTCCGGAACAGCTTCGATCGTCTCCTCGGCACGTTTTTCATCGGTGATGTGGGGCAGGATTCGCGCGAAGAAATCGACGCGCAGCCCGCTTCCAATCCGGGCGGCGGCGAAAACTACGGCTGGCGAGTGCGCGAAGGCTCCATCCAAAACCCCGCTTTCCCGCAAGATCCTCCTCCGCCCGGCGCGGTCGACCCGGCCTACGATTATCCGCATTCGGTCGGCCAGACGGTGATCGGCGGCTACGTCTATCGGGGCAGAAAGATCAAGCCACTGCGTGGCACCTACGTCTTCGCGGACTACCTCGGGCCGGAAAGCGGCAACTTCACCGGGCGAATTTTCACCCTCGATTTCAACGGCACGGTTGCCTCCAATTTCCAGGACATCACGGCGGATCTCTTTCCCACCCGGATCGGGAATTTCCCGCTGCTCAACCCAGCGTCGTTAGGCGAAGACGCCAGCGGCGAGCTGTACATCGTCGACATCAGCGGGGGGAACATTTTCCAGATCACCCGCGGTCCTCGTTAGGCAGCGCACACGGTTCGCGTCCCATCTCCGGCTGCTCGACGGTGAAGGCCAACGCCATCGCGACGAAAAGCATGGCGGCCGCCAGATACCATGGCGCGCCCGGCATCACCCAACCGCGTTGCGCATTGATGAACCAGGCGAAGGTAAAGGAGAACAGGCCCGGCCCGATGAGCATCGCAATTGCTCGCATGCTGCTAATCGCCCCCTGTAATTCGCCCTGTTCCGACGCGCTCACGCGATGGGTCATCATACCCTGTGCCGCCGGCCCGGAGAGCGACCACATGCTCATAACGACAACCCCGATCATGAAGAGAAAACCGGTCGTGGCCCAGCCCATCAGCACCATTCCGATGGCGCCGAGCATTTGGCCGATATAAAGCGTGCGGCGTTCTCCCAGTCGGGCCACGAACGGCCGCACCATTCCACCGGAGATGAGGACCGTGCAGACGCCGACGAAGGCAAGCGAAAGGCCGACAGTTTTCTCCTGCCACGCATAACGATAAATCGCGTAGAGGACATAGATCTGCACCACTTCGTGCGCGGTGTAACCGATGAATTGGATGGCAGAGAGGCGGAACAACTCCGGATGCGAGCGCAGGAGCACGAGTGAGCCGACCGGATTCGCGCGGCGAAAAGAAAAAGCCCTCCGCTTCTCGACCGCGAGTGATTCCGGCAGGACAAGAAAACCGTAAGCTGCGTTGAGCAAACTCAGGCCGCCCGCGACCCAAAACGGCAGCCGCGGATCACTCGCGCCCAGCCAACCGCCGAGCGCCGGCCCGACAATGAATCCCAAACCAAAGGCCGCGCCGATCAAGCCGAAGGCGCCGGCGCGTTTTTCCGGAACGACCACGTCCGAGATGTAGGCCATCGCTGTGGAAATGCTGGCCGCCGTGACCCCGGAGATGACCCGCCCGAGAAAAAGCCAGCCGATTGTCGGAGCCAAGGCCATGACAAAGTAGTCAAGACCGAGTCCGAGATTGGAAAGCAGAATCACCGGTCGCCGCCCGACGCGGTCGGAGACCACGCCCAGCACCGGCATGAAGAAAAACTGCATGAGCGCGAAGACGGTGCCGAAAATTCCAAGCCAGGCCGCCGCGCGCGAGGCGCTGCCGCCGAGAAAACTCAGGATCAAGGTCGGGAGCACCGGGATGATGATCCCGAGCGCGATCATATCGAGGGAAACGGTGATGAGGATGAAAACCAGCGCCGCGGTTCGCGTCTTCATGAACGCGGTGAACTTCCATAGAGCCCCGGTTTATGCCAAATACGGAACAAGGGCCTGCCTCCGGCAGCGAAGGCAAGGCGAAGCGGCCTCCAGGTTTCGATCGGGCGGTAGCCGTGCCTAACGAAAGGCATTCCTGCTTCGTTGCACCTTGCGCGCCTGCTTGGGATTGCGATCCTTGGCAGCGTGCAAATCGTCCGCGCTAATCCGACGACACGCCGACGCTGAGTTCGATCGCCTGGGCGGCCAAGGCCCACTGGGGTTATCCATTGGATGGAACAATGGCGTGACCAGCTCACGATCACGCCGGAGTTCGTCGCGGCGAATGAAACCTTTGCCGCAATCATCGCCGGCCAAATGATCGCGTTTTACGCCCTGCTCGAAACGACCGAGACGCCGCGCCTGGACCACCTCTGGGTTCTGCCGGAACGAATCGGTCAGGGGATTGGCCGGCGACTGTTCACCCACGCGACAGAGAGCGCAGCGTCGCGCGGAGCCCGTAGCCTGACGATCGAAGCGGAGCCTCACGCTGAACCACTCTATCGTCACCTGGGCGCAGTTCAGATCGGCACCATCGCGAGCGAGATTGACGGTCGTCGCCGCGATCCATCTCCCTAACGAAAAACGGCGACTCCCGAAAGTTAGCCGCCGCTCGTTCGTTCTAGAAGAGTTTTACTGGTCGCCCGTGTCGCCCTGGCCGCCTTGTCCGGGCCGGCCGCCACGTCCTTGACGTCCGCCGCGCCGATCGTCCTTCTCAGCGTCGAGCTGCTTCTGCTGCTCGGGCGTGAGGAGCGGACGGATCTGTGACATCGCATTCTCCAACACCGCTCTGGTCTTTTGCATCGCCTCGCGGCGAATGCTTTCAATTTGCGGCGTGGCCTGCTCGATAATCGGCTGGACCTTGGCCTTTTGGTCCGGCGTGAGATTCAAGTTTTCGATCATTCGATCGAGTGAGCCGTGTCGATGGCCGCGACCGCCGCCACGATAACTCTGCGGACTGGCCTCCGGCGCCTGGGCAAAGGCTGTGCCGAGCGAAAGAGCACCGAGGGCTGTAAGTGTGATGAGTCTGAGTTTCATATGTTGCGAATGATGACCGATGGCCCACAGGGTTGGTTACAAAACAATTTGAAGAGAGCGGAAAAAGGCAGGCCGGAAAGTTGTAACCGAAACGGGCGCAAGACGGTCATCCCCGTTAGTGTGGAGACGGTTTGGACGAAATGGCGGAAAATCTTGACGCCGGCGCCCTCGTGGCGGCGGCTCGGCAGCAAGATGAGGCGGCGGCCCGCGAACTGGTCCGCCAGCTCTATCCGCTCGTCCTCAAACTGGTGCGCTCACATCGGCCGCGGCGCAGCGCCGAGGAGGATCTTTGCCAGATGATTTTCATTAAGGTATTTCAAAAGCTCGGGCAATTCTCCGGCAAGGTACCGCTCGAACACTGGGTCTCGCGCATCGCGGTCAATACCTGCCTCAACCAGATTCAAGCCGAGAAAGTGCGACCGGAATTTCGCCACGCCGATCTGAGCGAAGAAGAAGTCGCGGTCGTGAATAACCTCGCCGCCACGGCCGACGAGCTGGGACCGGACCAAACCTTTGCCGCGCGCGACCTGGTGGAACGCCTCCTGACGGCTTTGAAACCGGCCGAACGACTCGTGATCGATCTGCTCTACCTGCAGCAACGTTCCGTCGCCGAGATCCAGGCCCTTACCGGCTGGGGCGCGTCGCTCGTCAAGGTTCGCGCCTTTCGCGCCCGCCAGAAATTGAAAGCGCAGCTCGCGCAATTCAGCGCAGAGGGGGAACGATGAAGGATTCCGACCTGCCACTCGATCGTTTGCTGCGCGCCGCCGCGTTCGGCGGAGGTGCCTCGCCTGACGAGATGCCGTTCGGGTTCGACACCCGGGTTCTGGCCGGCTGGCGATCGGACCTGAGAGGCGACCTGGTCGATCTCGGCCGCCTCTTCCGCCGTGTGATTCTCATTTCGTTAGGCGTGATCGCGCTCGCCAGTGCCGGCTTCTATCACGAGCTTTCGCTCTCCGATTCGATTGGCGAGTCGTTAGGCGATGAGTATGCCATCGCCGATTCCGCGATCAGCAGCGCCGTCGAGCCATGAACGCCTCCTTAAAAGGAAAGCTGGTCGCAGGCTTCATTCTCGCCTTCCTCGCCGGAGGCGCTACCGGAGCTTTCTTCACCTTTCATCAGGTCCGGAATTGGCGCGCTGACTGGACGCGCCACTCGCATGCGGTAGCCGAGCGGATGCGCGAGCGGATCAAATCGCAACTCGATCTTACACCTGACCAGGTCGCCAAAATCGAACCGATCCTCGACCACACTTTCAACGAACTCCGGCAGATTCGCGCCGAAACCGGCGCTCACGTCCGGCAGGTCATGGACGAAACAAATCAGGCGATGAAGCCGATCCTGACCGAGGCGCAATGGACGAAGTTGGAGAAAATCGAAGCAGGCACCCGGGCCAAAAGAGGATCGCACAATCCCGCACGGCGATGCTCTCCGCGGGACCCGGAGCGGGACGAGAACAATTCGCACGATTAGCTGTGTCGAGCAGCGGAAATTACAGACTTGCAGGCGGCCAAATAACGATGTTGACGACGCGCGTTCGCATCACCAGACTTGCTGCTATGAAATATCTTCCGCACTTCCTTCTAGGGACTGCTGCTCTGTCCCTTTTTTGTTTCGCCACGCCGATGGGCGCATCCGACACCGTCCAACTCGGGCCACACAGCATGCAAAAGTTTGCCATCGTTCGCCGCGCCGGCCTTCGCACGATTGATCCGAAAGCGATCACGACCATGGCGTTGGTCCTGACGGTTGAGCAAAAGATGAACGGCAAGGAGCAGGAAGTCGTGGCCAAGGCGTCCGCCCATCAGGACGGGCCACACGGCGCGATGGCATCCGCTCAAGGAGTGCAGGTGCGCATTATTGAGCCAGGCCCGCCGATCGCCAGTCCGCCGCGCACGACCAGCGAAGTTGGTGAAGTGAACGTCCATAAGACGTTCCCCGCGCCCGGTGGAAAATACAAAACTGTAACTGCGGAAGCGACGATGCAGAACCCTGACTTCATCGACGCGCACGTTGTCCTGACGATTCCCGGCGGCAACTAGTTCGCTTCGGCTTTCGGGAGGCGGCAGCTAGCGTGGTTCGGATCCCGACAAAGGCAGTGACCTCGCAGCTTGCCGCCGGCGGGCCCCGGCAGGAGCACAACCGGAGCGAACGTATCGCAGATGAAGCTGGCTTCGGTGGCGGCCTTCGCCACGATGGTCGTGGCGCTTTTCGCACTCTGGCAGTCGAATTCGCTTTTTGGGCGCTCGCTCTGGACGATCGGGCTCCAGGTCGGCGCGGTCGCGCTCATGATCTGGGCGCGCGCCACCTTCGGTTCGCGCAGCTTTCACGCCGCGGCAAACCCAACCAGGGAGATCTCGTCACGACCGGCCCCGACCGCTTTCTGCGCCACCCAATCCATGGGTCGATTTGCCTCTTCGTTTGGGCTGGCGTTCTGGCCCATTTGTCATTTCTTTCCGTCTCGTTAGGCGCGCTCGCCACCGCTGGGGCGGTCGGTCGGATGATTTGCGAAGAGCATCTTCTCCTCCGGCGCTACCCGGACTACCGCGAATATATGCGCAGGACCCGGCGGCTCTTGCCCGGCTTATGGTAAAGTCTCCCCGGTGAACGCTCGCTCTCTCGTTCTTCTCGCCGCCATGTCGATCTCACCTCTTGCCACTGCCGCTAAACAAGAGGCATCCGCCGCCAGCCTCCTGCATCCCGCCGCTGTTTTCGACGGAAAAGACCTGCACCGCGGCTGGGCCGTGCTCGTAGGCGGAGGCAGGATCGAAGCCGCCGGTCCAGCCGCCAAGATCAATGCGCCTCGCGACGCGCGAACAATTGATCTGCCTAACGACACCCTGATTCCCGGCTTGATCGAAGGACATTCCCACCTCTTCCTGCACCCCTACAACGAGACACCATGGAACGACCAGGTGACTAACGAGTCGCTTTCTTTCCGCACCGCCGAGGCCACCGCGCACGCCCGCGCCACTCTCCTTGCCGGCTTTACCACCGTACGCGACCTCGGCACGGAAGGCGCCGGCTACGGCGATGTCGGACTAAAAAAGGCGATCGAACTGGGCATCGTGCCCGGGCCGCGGATGATCATTGTTACCCGGGCGATCGTCGCGACCGGCAGCTACGGGCCGAAGTTGTCGACCGACCTCGATCTCCCGCAAGGCGGGCAGGAAGCCAGTGGGGTCGACGAAATCGTTAGGACAGCCCGCGAACAAATCGGCAAGGGGGCCGATTGGGTGAAGCTCTATGCGGATTATCGCTGGGGCGCAGGCGAGCCGGCACGGCCAACTTTTTCCGAGGAGGAAATGGCCGCCGCGGTGAAGGCCGCGCATGATGCCGGTCGACCCGTCGCCGCGCATGCTACAACTGCGGAGGGAATGCGACGCGCCATTCTCGCCGGCGTCGATACCGTCGAGCACGGCGACGAAGGCACACCGGAAGTCTTCAAGCTAATGAAGGAACACCACGTCGCCTTTTGTCCGACCGTCGCGGCAGGCGACGCCATCATGCAATATCGCGGATGGAAAAAAGGAGTCGACCCGGAGCCCGACCGCATTCGCGAGAAACACGCGAGCATGAAAGCCGCGCGCGCTGCCGGTGTCACCTTTGCCATGGGCGGCGACGTCGGCGTCTTCGCCCACGGCGACAACGCCCGGGAGATGGAACTACTCGTCCACGAATACGGCTTCACCCCGCTCGAAGTATTGCGTCAGGCCACGAGCGGCAACGCGGCAATTTTTCGACTGAGTGATCGCGGCACCATCCGCCCTGGCCAACTGGCCGACCTCGTCGCCCTCGCCGGCGATCCGACCAAGGATGTTGATGTCGTTAGGAAAGTGCGCTTCGTCATGAAAGGCGGCGTCATCTATCTCCAGCCGTAGCAGCCTTCGGATGCTTCTGACTCTCCGATTGAGCAGCGCCCGACTCGCACGAAAACTTTAATCAGCGCGCGGGCCGAGGCTTCGCGTCGGGATGGGGCGGCCGTTTCATGAGTTCGCTCTCGACGTACTGGCGAAATTCCTCGCCTAAAAGATAGCTCCGTTCTTTCCAGAACGTCCTCCCACCCGGTGCGCAAATCAGGTTCATGATGAGCAGTTCCCAACCCATCCAAAGCGGACTGGCGAGCAGGCCTTCGCGCCATTTTAGAAACGCATTCTGGGAATAGGAGAGAAACGCCATGAAGGTCGCGATGAAACGGGCCTTCTCCTGGTCGGAGAGCGAGGAATAGTCGAGCAATCCATTTGCCACGATCTGCGAGAGATCGCCGTCCGCGGCCAGCAGGTGGTACCACTTCGCAAAATGTTCGTGCACAGCCTGGGCGGTGGCGGAGCGGACGGCGTTGGTGTTTTGACGAATCTGATAAGCGACGTAGAACAACGAAATCACGACGGCGATCGCCCCGATGATTTGTCCAAGATTGGCCAGGTCACCAAGACTCATAACCCATGGAAACGACGCGAAATAAGGTGGCGCTTTAATCTCCGTGTAGGGGCCGCGCCCAGTAACTGATGGATGTCGCGAAGTATGTTCACATTCGCATCCCACATCTGCCGGTCCATCACCTCCATCTCTCTTTGCAGATGAAGCTGCTCCCACACCCGCAGGACGTAAAGCCTGGTGTCTTGGAGAGTCATCTTGAGCGTCGGCCGGCCCTTACTTCCCTGCCGGAGCCTGGACGTTGGCGTAATCGAAGCGCACCACCACATGACTTGTGCTATTCAAGTCGATCTTGTCGCGCAGCGGAAGGCCTCGGCTCTTCGAAATCCAAATCTCGGCGGCCGACGTGCCATTTTCGTTTTCGCCATGCGCTTTGTAGACGGCGGCCGCTTCACCATTCACATTTTCGTCGCGCTCGTATTGGTAGTGGTAGACCCTGGCATCGCGGATATTCTCCTTTTCCTGCTCCGCCATCATTTTCGGGGTCATGGAGCTGACCGTCCATTTGTCGTGGACCTTGATGTAATTGGCGCCGCCGATGCTGATCATCTCGTTCTGGCGGGTTCCGCCGGACGCGGCGTCACCGGTCGTGGTCATGTATTCGTGATGCGGTGTCTGGTTTAGTTTCGCCATGGCATCCAGGACTGCCTTGCTGGCGGGCTCATTCACTGGCGCGGTTGCATCGGCTGGATCGGTCCAAAAGCGACGATACCGATCAATAGGAAGAAATCACCGAGACGGGACGAATACGACCGAACGCCGACGGTGCATGGATTCATGGGACACGCTATACGAGGGCGCTGATATTTTGTCCAGAGCCTCCGTCAGATGTCGGAATACGATCATCGGCTGAGACCTACACCTTGAGGATCTTTGAGCTTTTGGCCTGATGCCAGGACGAACGGTCAGGGCGGCGAGGTCGCCTCGTTTTCGTTGCCGTCCGGAGCGAGGAGATGGCCAAAGAGACGGCCGGCAACGAGGAAGACGATGCCGGCTGCTCCGCACAACCCGGCGTGCAAAAGCCAAAAGTGGGCCGCGGACATTTTCTCGAGAAGACCGCCAATCCAGCCGACGAGATTGTTCGCGGCAAAGAGGTGCAAATAATAAATGCCGATGATCGTGGCGGACAGGGCGGCCGGCGCGACGCGTGCATAGAGCGCAAGCGAAACCGGAAAGACGTTGGCGAAACCAATGCTGTTCAGGACGTGAAAAGCGATGAGCCAACCGATAAATACTTTTGTCCCGGAATGGGCCGCGATCGCCGCACCAATCGCGAGCGAGAGGAACCCGGTCACCGCCACCAGGCTGCCGATTCCCATTTTGGTGATTTCGGCCGGCTCAGGAAACTTCTTCGACCAGATTCGCCAGAACACGACCGCGCCGGCAAGGAAAGTGACCGAGACGACCGAGTCGAGCGTAATGAGCCAGGTCGTCGGCATTTTGTGTTCATAGAAAACGAGGTTGGCGTGGTCCTGCGCCCAGACCAGATAAGCGTTGAAGATTTGTTGATTGCCGATGACTCCAATCGTCAGGACCGGCAAGAGCGCGATGAGCGCGACGATTTCCATTTTTTCCTGATGAGTAAGGGGGATTTTCGCAGCGCGCTCACTCTTTCTCACAATCGGCGCATCGGGGGGAAGCCACCTCCGACCGGAAAGATAGATCGTGAGGCCGATAAGCATGCCGACGCCGGCCGCGCCGAAACCGTAGTGCCAGCCATACACTTCACCGAGCGTACCGGCGACGAGTGGTGCAGCGATCACGCCGCCATTGATAAACAGATAGTAAATTTGGAAAGCATCGGCTCGCCGGTTGTCGCCCGTGGTATAAAGCGCGCCGATCTGGCTGGCGAGATTACCCTTAAAGCAACCAACGCCGGTGAGAAGACAAAGCAGGGCGAGAAGGAAAGTCACGTCGAAAGCCATCAGGAAATGGCCGGCCGCCATGAGCAACGCGCCGAGTGTGACCGTGCGAGTGCGCCCAAGCACACGGTCGGCGATTATTCCACCGCCGATCGGTGTGAGATAGACGAGACCCGTGTAGAGGCCAAAGATGGCCGAAGCAAGTGCCTCCACTGAAAGATGTCCGCGGTAGACGCTCTCCAGCAGATGGCGAAATGGGCCAAACCCGGCGATGCGTTCGATATGTCCCGGGTGCAACAGTCGGTTGACCATGTAGAGGACAAGAAGCGTCTGCATTCCGTAATAGGAAAAACGCTCCCAGGCCTCGGTGAAGGCGAGGTAGCCAAGGCCACGCGGGTGTCCAAAAAACTTTCGGTCCTCAGGATTCTCCATCGGCGCAGAGTGTCGGGTCGCGAGTCTCTTGGCAAGCGTTGGGATCTAGGTTCGACACCTTGCGCGCGCTCGCCGAGCCGCTCTGTCCACTTGGGCAGACTTCAAAGCTAGAGCAATAAATCGCGCCAGGATGCTCGATGCGCGATGTCGTGACCTTGCTGCGCCTAACGAACTAAAGTTTGTATTGCCAATCGAGGCCGAACTTTCAAAGTTGAACCCACAGACTAGTTTATCGCTGACACAAGATGAAATCCGGTCTCCTTCTCAATATCGCCGACTATGCGCGGGCGGCGCAGACCAGGGTCAAGCGGGACGCTTTTGATTATTACGAAGGCGGAGCGCTGGACGAGGTGACTCTACGGCAGAACACGGAGGATTGGATGCGGCTGAAACTCTACTACCGCGTCCTGGCCGGAATCGGCCCGCGCGACCTGAGCACGACTGTGCTCGGTCAGTCCGTTTCGATGCCGATCCTCATCGCGCCGACTGCCTTTCATAAACTGGCCTGCGAAGCGGGAGAGATCGCGACTGCGAGAGCGGCCAAAGCGGCCGGGACTTTGTTCATCCTCAGTTCGCTCTCGAATACCGCGATGGAATCGGTCTTTGCGCAGGCGGGTAGTCCGCGCTGGTTCCAGCTCTACGTTTACAAGGATCGGGAGATCACGCGCCAGTTGGTGCAACGGGCCGAGGCTGCAGGGACGGAGGCAATTGTGCTGACGGTGGACGCGCCCGGCTTGGGCACGCGCGAACGCGATGCGCGCAACAGCTTTCGCCTGCCGGACGGGCTCGGCGTGGAAAACCTGGCGCCGTTAGGCAAAGGCGCTTTTCCTGAGGTGCAAGGCTCCGCTCTGGCTGCCTACGTGAAGGCAAATTTCAAATCCGATCTCGGGTTCGATGATCTGGATTGGTTATGCCGGTCGACCCGCCTTCCGGTGGTGGTGAAGGGCGTATGCCGTGGCGATGACGCGCGCCGGGCAGTGGAGAATGGCGCGAAGGCGGTGGTGGTATCCAATCACGGCGGACGTCAGCTCGACACCGCGCCCGCGACCTGCGAGGTGCTGCCATATGTGGTCGAGGCCGTGGGCGATCTTTGTGAGATCTATGTCGATGGCGGGATTCGGCGCGGCGCCGACGTGCTCAAGGCAATTGCGCTCGGGGCGCGCGCGGTGCTGGTGGGCCGGCCGGTCTTATGGGGATTATGCGTTGGCGGAGAAGAGGGCGCGTTGCAGGTCCTGGAAATCCTGAGGCACGAACTCGATGAAGCCATGCTGCTCTGCGGCTGCGCCAAGCTCAGCGATATCGGAGGTTGGCTGCTGAAGCCTTGCGAGTAGAAGCGCGCCAGCACGTCCCCTCGGCGTAGATCGATGGGCGAACCTTACCTGGGTTCCTTGGGGCGGAGCGCGTCCTGCACCGGAGCGGATAGCTTATCCGCGTTGTGCAGAAGGAGGGTAACCTGCCATATCTCATCGTCGGTCAGTTTCCCGCCAAAGGAAGGCATCGCGCTGAAACGGATGCCGTTTTTTACCACCCAATGCGTTTCTCCCACCGGATCATCGGTCACGCCCTCGGCCGGCGGAAGGAGCGGCGGAATGTGCGGGTAAACTCTTTTCGACAGCCCGGAGGCGCCTTGTCCGAGGTGTCCGTGACAACCGCCACAGTTCTGCTGATAAATCTGCGCGCCCACGAGCAGGTTGGTTTCGTCGGAAGGGAGCGGGGATTGCTCCTGAGCGCTCTTGCCGATCGAGGCGGAGATCGCCTTGTTCGCCAGATAGCGCTCCATCGGCAACGGCCCGCCCTCGGTCGACATCTGAATGCCGCCGCGCGTGACAAAAAAATAACCCGCCAGAAGGGCAAGGCAGATTCCAATAATGATGCCAACCAGGAATTTGATCATAGGTAAATGCGACGACGCAGCGAAACGCCGAGTCCGCTCACGCGCACATCATGGCACATAAATCGTCGTCTGGCGAAACTAACGAGGCACCCCACTTCAAGGCATGAGTTTCGGAGCGAATCGCGCCGTCGCTTCCGTCTCCGGGGAAGCACGACCTTCGCTGCCGCGACGCGTATCCCGCGGCAGAGGGGGAGCGCGCCGCCTTGCAGGTAATCAGGCCTTCTGGAGGCCGCAGAGTTGGTTCACGACGTCACTTGTGGAACAGAAAGCTCTCGCCCTCGACCTGTCGCGCGGGTTACTAATCAAGGACAAGCGTCGAAAGCCGTTGCGATTCCGTCCGCCAGGAAAGCGAATGAGCGTGTAACCGCGCCAAATTTTTTCGCCAGCACGAGGACGGCGGCGATGCTGAAGGGCCACAAAAACGTGCGCTTGAACACGTGGAGAGAGAGGCGTCAGTTGGCGATCGAAATCTTCCGGATAGGTCTATTCGCTCACGGCTTCGAGCTGCTGATCGATCACCGCGCCAGTGAACCGATCAATCGCAATATGGAGCCAGTAGCGCTTTTCTCCTTCCACGACGATGTCTCCCAACGCGGCTGCGTTAGGGGGATACCGGCCCGACTGGGCAATGACGTCGATCAAAAGTCCCCAGGTTCTTGTCTGCGTAACCTCCGACAAAGCGCGGGCCACAGATTCCTTCGCCTCGTTGCTCGAGGGATCGATGGTACTGCCTGCCGCCGCCGTCAATCTGGCAATGTCGGCACGGCTCAACGCTGGAGTTGTCAAAGTGCCCAGGCTCGGATTACCAATAATCCCGACGGTCATGGGGCCAGGAGTCGGACTCGCTGCCGCATTGTTCGCCGGTGCCAGAGTGATCGAGGTCGTACCTGCCGCCTCACTTGTGATCGCTCCCTTTAGGATCGCGGCCATCACCGCGGGGTTTTTTGTGTTGAGACTAACAACTCCCGCGCGAATCGTTGCCGTATCATATCCAAAAAGGTCCAGGATAGGAGCGTCCACACTCCCCGCGGTTTGAAAATCGATGGTTATGGGCGCCGGGCTCGCTTCCGGACGTAGCGCGTATCCGATCTCTCCCGCGTTACGAAACGGGCGATTCAGCATTACGTATCCCGGAACAAATGGGCGCGGGGTTGGAGACATGCCCGCCGGTGCCGGAAAGGGAGATGGCTGGGGAGACGGTGAGGGGCGCGCCGGGTCGACGTTTTCCATACCGACAACCCAGCCTCCGCTATACTCGATTATTGTTGATGTGGTCCCTGTCATCGCGTCCGCAGACAAATCATCGTCGTACTGGTCAATTATTGTTGCCCCAAGCGAAAGCGTTGTCGCTATGTGAGTCGAATCATCACCGTTTATCGAATAAACAGCGTAATTGAGAAGTTGGAAGAACTCCGGATCGGTCGTGAAAGCTGGTATGCTGCTCCGTGGCATTGTTCCCGAGCTACCGACATACTGCCAGTGACCAGGCACTGCAGGAACTGGTGGTGTGACTGTCCCGGCAACGCCGTCCACCCAGACGAGACCGAAATACTTTTGGATGTCCGCCCTATTGTCTGCCGGCGGATTATCTTTCAGGAGAGCCAGATGGCCAAGAGCGAATCTTCGCACAAGCGATACCGTGCTGCCTGTTGGTTTCCACGTTGGCGCATCGATTTCACGGGAAAAAGTCCCTACAAACTGTAACATATTGAAACTCGCGGATACGTCCGCAGCCAGCTGAATGAGTTCTCTTCGGCTAACAAGCGCCTGGTCAGTCCTGTTCAAAAAGATATCCGGAGCGACAGTCCTGAAGTCGCGACCCGTATGCCAGAAATAGTTCAAGATTTCTCGGATCGGTCGGCGGCAAGAGGTTGGGAAGGTGCCGGAAGATTGGAGCGTGGCGTAATTCCTCCAAGCCACCAGCTTGCTTATGGTCGTGGCGCTTGGCGTGGAGCCGGAGGACGTAATTTTCATGCCGTCGAGATGGGCAAGCGCAATAACGCCCTTGCGACCGATGTCGGTTACGCCTGGGGTCGGCGACGGAAGTCCCTACAACATTCATGTCCAAAAGACCACCTTCGTCGTAAACAGCATATGCAAAGCAGCCATTCCGTAGGTGGTATTTGCCCGGCTGGAATGAGCTAGCAACTCATCCCAGTCCGTAAACGACTGAGGACCATTGCGTGTGACGAGGACCCGATCTGGCGCCCAGTAATTTGGCGCGCCAAATCCCCCG
>CAWAIY010000038.1:0-23134 GCA_963782205.1 uncultured Verrucomicrobiae bacterium
AGAGCAATTGCCAAAAAAAGTTGCCGGCTGTGGTAGCGTGCGCTGTCTCAGCGCACCGAGGGTGTGCCCTGACCAGCCGAAATCTCCTCTGTGGACAGCGGACACGGAAAAGCTTCAGGGTCGGAAATGATTTTGCCAGATGCTCTAGTCACGGTCGTTGGCCAGGAAAAGTGAATGCTCGACCTTCGGGAGGTCCATGCATTATTCGTCGTAACTGGTGAAAGCGCTGCGGAGCTTGTTGACCAATCGGTGGTTTCTTTTTGCCGTTGCGATTTATTTCGCGGGGCTGCTTGTCCTCTCCCGGCGTCCTGAGTTTTCGCTTTCCGATTCTTTGCTCGAGCTCCTCATCTTTGGTCTTGGGTTTTCCCTTGTCGCCTGGTGGACGACCGCGCGCGCCAAACCTTTGGTCATCGCCCAGCATCCAACCGCCGGGGAGATGCTTGGACTCGCCGCGTATGTCATCGCTCTCTCGATCTATCTGGCCTTTGGGCCGCAGACGATCGATTCCTGGTTGCCGCGGGAATGGATCGCGTCGGACCGGATTCGGTTCGTTGTTACCCCAACGAAAAAACTGATCGTTTTTGTCGTAATTCCGTTTGCCCTTTTCGGACCACTCTGCGGGTATCGACTGCGCGACTTCGGCTGGCAGAAGGAGAGTTTTCGAGAGCTCGGTCGATCTCATCTGCCGGTCGTTTTGTGCACGGGCGCCGCGATCCTCGCCTTCCAATACTTTCTCGGTGGCGGCGCCGCTCCGCTGCGGGAAGGCAAGTTCACCCTTCATCAGCTCCTTCTCGGGTTGCCGCTTTGTTTCGTCTGGCTGGCGATCGAGGCCGGGTTTGTCGAGGAATTCTTTTTTCGCGGGCTGCTCCAATCACGTCTCAGCGCATGGTTTCGCTCTGAGATAACGGGCGTTGTCTTGATGGCCCTGCTCTTTGGTTTGGCCCATGCTCCCGGATTCATTTTTCGCCACGCGGGCGTGGTCGAGGGGTTGGGCTCAAATCCATCCCCCATCGACGCCATTGCCTACGCCGTGGTCACTCTGTCGGTCAGCGGCGTGTTTTTCGGGATCATCTGGGCGCGGACGCGAAACCTTGTCGCCTTGATTATCATCCACGCCGCGACCGATCTCCTCCCGAACCTCTCCGATTTCGTTCACACCTGGTTGTAAACGGGGTCGCTGATCTCGGGCACCCCCAAAAGAAGGCGTCGTCCGGCTCCGGATCAACGTTCCCGGCGGCAGCTGTAAGGAATCCTCAGGGCGCCCGACGAATGGGTGAATCGCAGTCCGGCCAAGCCGCCTGCATAACTTAACAAACCAAGATAACAAAAATCCATGAACTATAAGACTCTGTTCGTTTCCTCCTTTGCTCTCGTGCTCGCGGCTTCCTACAGCTTCGCAGGCGACGCTCATAAGAGCGGACCCTTCCAGGGTGCAAAAGCCAACACCGGTTTCGTGACCCACACGACCGAAGGCGGCAAAAGCATGCTGACCCTTTCCGATGACTTCGTCGCGCCGCAAACGCCCGATCCGCACTTGTTCTGCTGGATCGTTCTCGGAAAGGCGGTCATCGTGCTCGCCTTCGTGTTGATCTACGCCAGCGGATTCGCCGGTGGCGGAATCGACGCCGGGATCCGCGTCGGGATCATGCTCGAATCGCCAGGATTGGCGCACGAATAATGATCTATGCGGTGCAACCATCCGCCGGGAAGCTAATCGTGCTCTGGAGTGTCGGTTGTTTGATCGAGATGATAATTACCGGGGCCATTGTCGGAGCGATTTACGGCTCTGGCAAAGCGCAGGCGTAGCTACGCGCACAACGTCGGCTTGCACCGACAACACAGGAACGTTCGATGAAACATAGGCCCGCTATCCTCATACGGGCTCGGTATCGTGCAGCCGCCCATAATCGACGATGAGCCGGCCATCCCCGTGGTCGGTGTAAATCTCCACGAAGCGCTCGCCGAATCGAATGTCGTGCCAGGTGTAATCCTGTTGGGTTTGGACCGAGGCGGGAATGACTGGATCAATGCCGACAACCGATGCGACTATGACAACGCGGCCTGCTTCGAGCGATTCGGGTGTCGCACCGTAGAGCGGACTATTTTCGTCGATCACATGTCGCAAGGTCAGCGCGGCAGGGAACGTCGGCATCTGATCGAATTGGAGCTTCAAGCTATAAAAATAGCGGAAATCGCCGCCTTCCACGAGCGGCTCGTCGCGATTGAAAAGGATTCGGAATTCGGCCTCGACCATGCTGCGCTGGTGCAAATTGCCAATCCGCAGCATCAGGGTGGGCCGGCCGTTCAAAGGCGCGATCACGATTGATTTGCTGAACACGATGTGCGCGGTCGGCCGCGAAAACCGGACAAAGATAAGGCCGGCCATGACGGCGACCAAAAAGATGCCGCTCATGATCTCGATGGTCGTTAGGATATTAGCGTAAAGATTAGCGGGAGACATGTTCCCGTAGCCGACGGTTGCTACGGTTTGCACGCTGAAGAAGAACGCATCGAGAAAGGATCCGGGGCGCATCCCGGCAACGCAGTTCCCTCCAATCGTGTAAAGCGCAGCGAAGAGAAGATTAAGCGAGAGGTAGACCGCGCCGACAAAGCCAGCGAACTGTGTCCAGGTTAGCCCGAGGAGCCATTGATAGGCGTCACGCCATTCCCATCTGTCGGTATTGAGTTTCAGAAATTCGATCTGCCCTGAGCGGATTGAAACCGGGTGGCGCGTCCTTTTCATAAAACGAAGTGTAACCGGATCCGATTTCGCGCCAATGCTCGCGTAATGGACGCGCGACCGACGTCTCAGCGGTGCCTTTTCGCGAAGCTCGGCCGCTCGGAAACGCGGCGTCTTCATCTGGGGAGAGGATCGTTAGCTCGACTAAATAACCGCCGCGATTTCCGGAAACGCCCAAAAGAATCAGAAAAAATGCGGATGGTATTGCGGATCTGACGGTCAAAGCATACATGACAAACGTGTCATTTAATATTGTCTGGGTTCGCGAGCGAGCATGATCCTCGGCCAACGGCCTCAGGCTTTTCCCTTTTCACTTTGAAACCACATCGGAACAGACTAAACAATCACGAAGGCAACGCGGCTTGTGGAGACGCGTCGCCAAAGCCGTCCAAGCCCCGTTCACATCGCAGGCAGCGCCAATTCACGGTAAAGCATCCCGTTCCGATTAACGGAGCGTCAGAAGACTATCTGCCGCGGATCGGAACCCTTGCTCGGACACGCCGTCTTCTCCTGGCAGCACTGCGGGTATGGGAACTCAAGCGCGGCATCCGCGACTAGAGCGATTTTTTGTCGATCCGCTGTTTCAGCGGAATTGTTGTGGCTTCCGCTGCGACCAATCGGAAAATCGTTCGCGTCCGTCGCGCGGCTCGCTTTTCATCAATTGCACTGGGAACAGCTCGCGCCACAATTTCAAATGGACAAGAGCATGAGGTTGCGGAGGATGGTTGGCCGTTATGAATAAGGCCGCACAGAATGAACTTCGTCTCGCCAAACGCATGGCGCGTCTCGGCACCGAGACCGCTTTCGAAGTGCTGGTGAAGGCGCGAGCGCTGGAAGCGAAGGGCCGGGATATCGTCCACCTTGAGATCGGGGAGCCCGATTTCGATACCCCGGCCAACATCATCGAGGCGGCTTGCGACGCCCTGCACAAGGGGTTCACGCATTACGGACCCTCGGCTGGCATGCCACAGCTGCGCGAGACGATTGCACGGTACGCGAGTGAGACCCGCCAGGTGGACGTGACGCCTGAAGAAGTGGTTGTCGTTCCCGGCGGCAAGCCGATTATTTTCTTCACCATCCTGGCTTTGGTGGAAGAAGGCGATGAGGTCATCTATCCCAATCCCGGTTTCCCCATTTACGAGTCGATGATCGACTTCCTCGGCGCGAAAGCGGTGCCGATCCAGTTGCGCGAGGAAATGGATTTCCGACTCGACGTTGGCGAACTCAGCGAACTGATCAATGATCGCACCAAGCTTATCATCCTGAATTCACCGCAAAACCCAACCGGCGGCGTGCTGGAGAAGCAGGACCTGGAGGGCATCGCGCGCGCGATTGGCGATCGCAATATCATGGTGCTGACCGACGAGATCTACAGCCGCCTCATTTTCGAGGGCGAGCATCACTCCATCATGTCGTTGGACGGCATGAAGGAGCGCTGCATCCTCCTCGATGGCTTTTCCAAGACCTATGCCATGACCGGCTGGCGGATGGGATATGGCGTGATGCGTGCCGACCTGGCGACGCACATCGCCCGTCTCATGACTAATTCCAATTCCTGTACCGCCAGCTTCACGCAGGTCGCCGGCATCGAAGCGCTCCGCGGGCCGCAGGACTCGGTCGAGGCGATGTGCGCCGAGTTCAAGAAACGGCGCGACGTGATGGTCGCGGGCCTCAATAAGATAAAGGGATTTTCCTGCCGGCTGCCCAAGGGCGCGTTCTACGTTTTCCCCAACATCACAGGGACCGGCTGGCCATCGCAGAAACTGGCCAACGCACTGCTCGAGGACGCCGGCGTCGCCGCGCTTTCCGGGACCTCGTTCGGCGCCTTCGGCGAAGGCTATGTGCGTTTCAGCGTGGCTAACTCGATTGAGAACATCGAGAAAGCCCTCGATCGTGTCGGCACGTGGGCCGCGAAGAATTTGTAGGGCGACCGCTCCGGTTGCCGGTAAGAGAAACTGTGGCCCGGTTCAGGCCGATCACCAGGTTAGCGACGATGCCTGTTGTTAGAAACTGGGCCGATCACGAACAAAAGATAGCAACTAACCGTTAACCATTTTTTCAACCATGACCGATAAGAAACACTTCCGCATCTTTGCCACCTCTCATATCGGCGATCCGGCTGAGAACCGTCTGCGCGAGCGCGGCTACGAGCTCGAGATTTTCCCCGGGCCGGAAGCGCCGCCGAAGAAGCTGATCGTTGAGAAAGCGAAGAGCGGCATCGACGGCCTGATCACCACGCTCCGTGATCCCGTCGACGCCGAGATCTTCGAAGCAGGAAAAGGCTCGCTCAAGATTGTGGCGCAGATCGCCGTCGGCTTCGACAACATCAACCGCGCCGACGCCAACAGATACAAGGTTCCGTTTACACACACCGCCGACGTCCTTACCGAAGCGACTGCCGAGTTCGCTTTTCTCATGCTTGGCGTGCTGGCGCGCAAGATGTATGGGAGTGAACGTCTGGTACGCGAGCAAAAGTGGCCGTCGTGGCACCCGTTCCTTCCTTTCCTGGGCGACGAGGTCACGGGCAAGACCATCGCAATCATTGGCACCGGCCGCATCGGTCTGGCGATGATAAAGAAGTGCTCGGGCTTCGACATGAATATGCTGTGTTACGACGCGGCATATCACAATGACAGTTACCTCGCCTCGATCCAGGAACTGATGGACCTGCGGCACGCCAGGGGAATCCAGAAGGAGAAGACCTGGATCAAGTATGTGGAGTTCGAGGAGGCGCTGCGCGGCGCCGATTACGTGAGCATCCACGTGCCACTCTTGCGCGAGGGCGAAACCGACAAGCCGACCTATCACCTCTTCAACGAGAAAACGCTCAAGCTGATGAAACCAACGGCCTACCTGGTGAATACCGCACGCGGTCCAGTTGTGGACGAGAAGGCCGTTGCCCAGGCGCTAAAGGACAACGTTATCGCCGGAGCGGCGCTCGACGTCTTTGAGAAAGAGCCGCTACCGCCGGATTCGCCGCTCCTCGATCCCGAAATCGCTGACCGCACGCGGCTGTTCCATCACTTTGCGAGTGGCGGACAGATCACACGGCTTTCGGTTGATCCCGACAAGGGAATGGCTGGGCGCACGGCCCAGGCGGTGATCGACGTGCTGGAAGGCAACTACGGCGGTGACCCGGCCAAAATGCCATACGTTGTGAACAAGGAAGCGTTCGAGAGATAGCCAGGAGCCGATAGGCCAGGATTAGAATATCTAAGCCGGTTGCATCGAACCGGTGTCGATGATCCCAGCGCCAGGAACCGTATGGCGATAGGTCGCCACGGACTGCGAAACGTGCTTGAATTGCAGCGCCTCGGTTCGCTCAAAGCCTTTGCGGATTTCAACGGAAAGCATTTCGTAGAACGGTTCGCTCACCAGGATCTGCCACTTCCCCGCGCGATCACAAAGGCGCGAGGCGAGATTCACCGTGTGACCGATGGCGGTAAAGTCGCGGCGGGTGTCGGAACCAATCGAGCCGACTACTGCGCGACCGCGATGAATGCCGACGCCAAGAGCGAGCGGCCAGCTTTCCGCTTCGATCTCCTGGCGGATGGCTGCGATCAAATCTCTCGCACAGGCAAAGACTTTGTCGGCGGAACCTTCACCGCCAAGGAAAACCGCCATCACGGCGTCACCGATAAACTTGTCCACGTCGCCCCCAGCCGAGACGACCGCGTCCGCCTGCACGGCGAGGAGGCGGTTCAACTCGCGCACAAGAAAGGAAGCTTCGCGGGTTTCGCACCAGCTGGTAAACCCGCGCAGATCGGCAAAAAGCACGATTACCTCCTGTTCCATGCCAGCCAGCCACTGCGGATCTTCGCGGCTGCGGCGCACGGCTTCGGCGGTAAAACGCGAGACGTAAGGCAGGAGGGCGAGCTTTTCGCCTAACGAGATAATCATCTCATTGAAAACATTGCCGAGATGTTGCAACTCGTCGCCCGTGCTCACCTGGACCTGGACGTCGTGCTCGCCGGATTGGAAACGCCGGATGCCCGCGGAAAGTTTGTTCAGGCCGCGGGTGATGTTGCGCGCGAGGAGCAGGCCGGGAATCATCGCAACGAGAAACGCGCCGCCACCGATCGCGAGCGCGAGGAACAGCTCCTGACGCTGGCGGTCGATAAAGCGGCTGATCCGGGCGTCGGCTTCGAGCATGGCCACCGGCTCGCCGGCGCGATTGAGGATCGGGGCGTAGCCACTGATCCAGCGCCCGTTTTCGTCCTCGTAGGCGTTGCTGCTCGTCGGCATTTTGGTTTTCCACGCTTTGAGAAACTGGGCGCGATTGGCGATGGGAATTTTGTAGCGACTGCCGATGAAGGTCTTCTTCTGCAGCATGACAACGAACTCTGTCTCGAACGGCGCGGTCATGTTGACCGGGCGCAGGATGTACATTTCGTTTTCCGCGAGGCCGTTCACGCGTCGGGATTGATCGAGAATGGCCCGGGCCTTTTGGAAGGCGGGCGAGGCAGCGTCGTTAGGCGAATGGATTGTGCTGATCTCATCGCCATCGAGCGCGAGGGAGGTGGTGCCCGCGGCGCTGCGCACGAAGGCCTGAAATTCCTGGAGCAGTTGCTCGCGCCGGAAATGGAAGTTAGTGCCGAGAATTGCCGCGACAACCAGCGCCGCCACGGTCGCCATGGCGAAGACAATCTTCGCGCGCAGCGAAATCCGATGGGCACGATCTGGAATGGACGACATGTGAAAAGCTTGCGCGTGCGGTGCCAGCCGCTGGCGCTTAATAGACCCCTGGCGGCGGCGGATCAATCCTCCTCTCCGCCGCGGCCCGGATCCGCCCGCCGACGAAAAGCGTCGATTTTTCTGGTTCGATCATGATCGAAAGATGAGCAAACGACCCACGATCGGGAAAACTTCACTGATCGTCAGGCAGAGAAATCGCCAACGAGATCGACGAGAATCTTGATTGAGGAAGTCGCCGGAAGATAGTTTCGAACCATGCCCACACCCGACGAGTTGCCGCCAGAGCGTCTGAGCGATCCCGATGCTCTCGCCAAGGCGCTGGAGATGGAGCTGATCGGCAAGCGAGCTGCCTGGCAGAAGGCGAAAGCGCGCCGCGGCGTCTGGCTCGCCCTGAGCATCGTTTTCCTTCTTCTCGTCCTCTTCGGCGGGCTCTTCGCCTATTTTTATCTTGTGCCGGAACTGAGCCGACGCGGTGAAAACGGGCCCACGGGCGCGGCGACGGAAACGAGTCGTTAGGCGCGAGGCGAGGCGGAAAGCGACTGGCAAGGTTTTCGCTGATGTGCGAGGGGTGGGAGCTGCCACGTCTGGCGACAATGTTTCACGATGGGATTATTGCAGATCGTTCACCTCGAGACTAACGACGCCGACGCCGCGCTGATCGCCGGGGAGTTGAAGAATGGCGGGATCGAGAGCGAATTGATTCGGGTGCGAAGTGAAGCGGAGCTGGTGCAGGAAACCGCGTGCCAGCCGATCGATATTATTCTGGCCAACCCGCGCTGCGATGGACTGCGCGCCCTCACGAGCGCGCGGGAGGTGCGACCGGGCGTGCCGTTCATCTTCGTTTCCGGCGCGGAAGGCCAGGAACTGATCGGGGAGATGCTACGGGCTGGTGCAACCGATTTTATTCTAAAAGAGCATCTCCCAAAGCTTGCCCCGTCGATTCTCCGGATCATCCAGGAGGCGCAAACACAGCGCGACCTGGAGAAAGCGCGCCAGGAACTTTTGCGGCACGCGGAGCTGCTCGACCTGGCAAACGACGCCATCGTTATCTCCGACGCTGCAGGCAAAATCTCCTATTGGAATCGCGGAGCAGAACGGATGTATGGCTGGTCGCGCGAGGAGGCGACCGGGTGCGAGGTGCATACGCTTTTGCAGAGCGGTCCGTCCGAGAAGTTGGCAGAGGTAATGCGGGAGCTGCAAGAAAAGCACCATTGGGAAGGGGAGATCGAGCAAAACCGCAAGGACGGCGCACGAATCGTTGCCTCAACTGGTTGGACGCTTCGGGGCAATGACCCCGAGGCGCCGCTGCTTCAGTTGAGCATCGACGTGACGGATCGAATTCGAGCCGAGGAAGCCCTGCGCCGGAGCGAGGAACGCTACCGGCGCTTTGTCGATGAAGATCTCACCGGTAATCTGATCATGAAGCCGGATGGTTCGATCATCACCTGCAATCCAGCGTTCGCCCGCATCTTCGGCTTCGACTCGATCGAAGAGGCCAGAGCGGTGAACTTTCTTTCCCTTCTCTACACGAAGAAAGAGAGCATCGAGCTGCTCACGAATCTTCGGCCTGATGAAAGCACCGAACCTCATGAGCTCGAGATGCGACAGCGCGATGGCGAAACGGTTTACGTTGTCGCCAAATTTGCCGGCACCTTCAACGCCGCGGGGAAGCTCGTCGAGCTGAAGTGCTACCTTTTCAACGACACCAAGCGCAAGCGCCTCGAGCAACAGCTCATCCAGGCACAGAAGATGGAAGGGCTCGGGACGCTCGCCGGCGGCATCGCGCACGATTTTAACAACATCCTCGGCATCATTCTCGGCTACACGACCAGGCTCGAGGATTGGAAACGGCATCCCGAGCAAATGCCGGAAGCAATCAAGATCATCCGCGACGCGGTTGGTCGCGGAGCCTCGCTTGTCCAGCAACTGCTCACCTCCGCGCGCCAGACCGAGGCCCACTTCGCTTCGCTCGATTTGAACGCGCTCGCCCATGAGCTGGAGAAAATGCTCGCCGCGACTTTTCCCAAGACGATCAACTTTGTCCTGCAACTGCAACCGAATCTGCCGCTCGCAAAAGCAGACCGTGGCCAGATTCACCAGGTCCTGCTGAATCTTTGCGTCAACGCTCGCGACGCGATTCCGCACGAGGGCACGATTACGCTCGCTACCGGAGTGAGCGGAGGAGATGAGTTGCGGGATCAATTTAGCGGCGTGCAGGCGGAGCGATACGTTTTCATCCGCGTGATCGATACCGGCACCGGCATCAGCCAGCGGGTCAAGCCCCACATTTTCGAGCCGTTCTACACCACAAAGGAACGGGGCAAGGGAACAGGTCTCGGCCTCTCGGTTGTTTACGGTGTGGTCAATAATCATCGCGGCTTCGTCCAGGTGGATAGCGAGCCCGGGTATGGCACCACCTTCACCGTTTACCTTCCGGTTCGCAGTGCGACCGAAGCGGACGTGGAACGCAACGGAGGCATCGGCCGGCCCAGCGATCCCGCGCGAACCATCATGCTGGTGGAGGACGAAGAAATGTTGCGCGAGCTCGGCGTCATGATGATGGAAGCTGATGGTTATCGCGTCCTGGCGGCGAAGGATGGGGTGGAAGCGGTGGAGATGTTTGAATCCCACGCCGATGAGATCGGATTAGTCGTCTGCGACCTCGGCCTGCCTCGGCTCGGCGGGCGCGACGTTTTCATGCGGATGAAAGAAATCAAGCCGAGCGTGCGCGCGATCGTGGCCAGTGGTTATCTTGAACCGAACGTCCGCTCCGAGATCCTGCGCGCGGGCGTGATCGATACGGTGCAAAAACCCTACGACTTTCGCGACATGATGGAGAGGATTCGCTCCATCATTGGCCAGCCGCAGATGGAAGATGATCAACAGCCGCAACTCTTTTGAGTTGCTTCGATGAGCGCGCTTCGTCCGCACCATCGCACCTCGCTCGCGCTCGGCTGGGAAGCGGCCCGCGCCAATCTTGTGCCGGCACTACTGATCCAGGCGCTCATGCTGGCGCTGCTCCTCGGTTATTATTTCAGTCCGGCGGTCGCGCGTCTCCTCGAGCATTTCGCGGACTACAAGATGCGCCACGGACTTGCCTTTGTGGTCCTCGCCGCCGTCGCTGCCGGCGCCGTTGTGCCGGAAGTTTTTCTCGTGCTTTTTTTCCAGCGTGGGCGGCCGACCCGGCGCAACCTGCGCAATCTTTGCTTTACCGTTCCCATCTGGGCGGTTGACGGTTTGCTGGTCGATTTGCTTTACCGGACTCAGGCGGCCTGGTTCGGCAGCGTCGCCACCGGGCCGGTCGTTTTGGCGAAAATCTGCGTCGATCAGTTTGGCTACAATCCGTTCTTTGCTGCCCCTTTCGGTGTCCTGACCTATGAATGGAAGAACAGCGGCTTCAGCCTTGAGTCGTTAGGCCGCGGGTTTACCTGGGATCACTACCGGGACAAAGTCATTCCCACTCTTCTTGCCACCTGGGCGGTTTGGATCCCGCTCATGGCCATCATCTACTCGCTCCCGCTTTCCCTTCAGTTTCCGCTCTTCAGTCTTGCGCTCACTTTCTGGGTCTTGCTTCTCACCTACATGACCAACAGTTTTGCGGCGAAAATGAATCGCGTCGAAACAGGGCCAGCGAATTGTAGGGCAAGCGCTCCCGCTTGCCTCGTCGCAGACCTCCCCGTCGGCAAGCGGGAGCGCTTGCCCTACAATCTCTAGCCGGTCATGACAGAATCACTCTGATGAAGTCCTACGAACTATTTCAGCGCATGTCGCCGGCCCTCGCGGCCGAGATTCTGCGTCATCTGCAAAAGGAACAAACATCCGTTTTTAAGAATGTTGTCAACGCGCTGGCCAGCCAGCGCAAGCTCCGCTCCGTCTTCATCGAACGAAAACTGCCGGATGAACGTTACGCGTGGATCAAAAGCGCTCTCGCAGGCAAGACAAACGACACTCTGGCCGCGCACCTCCTCCAGGCCTGGCTCCTCGGTGCGCAAAAGCCGATGCTTTGCGACTTCCTTGATTCGTTAGGCGTGGCGCATGACGAGGATGGCACAGTCGAGCAGTTGCCCGAGTCGCCCCCCAGGGAAAAGCTGCGCGAGACAGTCGATCAGCTCCTCGCGAAATATCCGGCCGAGACTTTGGCAGTTTATCTGCACGCTTTCCATGACATGGACAGCACCGTGAGCTGGCCGCCGTTAGGCGAAATCCTGCAGGAAGACGAACGGCTGCGGCTCCGTTCCTAGAACCGCCATTTGGGAAAGCAGGAAGCGGAGTATTTCTGCGAGCCGTCCGAGATCGCTTTCGAGGGACAGGTAAAAAAACGCCCCGATCTTCTGTCGAACGAGCCTTCGCGAGTTCAAAGAGCACCGCAAAGCGCAGGAGCGGGAAGGAACACCTCGACTGTCGCCGATCTGGCTCGTGGCAGGGCCGTCAAAAAAATCGAGAAACTTCGGCCAGCGCTTCCCGTAGAAAGAGATAGGCGGCACCGAATTAAGGCTGCTAAACCAATCAAACACGACATGTCAAGAGCAGTTGATACGATGCAGCAACCAGCAATTCCCTGCCTCAAGCCACTTTCATGTGGCGCCCCGTCCGCCGGTAATGGCGACGCCAACGATGCGACTCCGCGTGCCTTTGCCGCAGTGCGTGGCTGGTGTCCGCCGCCAAATTGGTCGCTCTGCGATTGGCAGAAGGAGGCTAGAGCGATCATCGCTGCAGCCGGCTGCCGCGCCGATTTCGACTACGACCCAAAGCGGGGCGTTCCGCGCGCCGCCTTCGTTTACAAGCGCGCCGTCGCATCTGTCTGGACGCGTTACCGGCAGGAGTGGGCCTATGCTCGGCGCTTTGCTGCCGCACCTTCAAAGACCGTTGAGCGGCCCGTTTCGGCGCCTCGCGATTCGAACGATACTGCCGGAGCGACGGATCGGCTGCTTGGCGAGGCGTTAAAACAATTGCCGTCGCCGGACCGGTGGCTCATCCAGCAGCTCTTCTGGAACCACAAGACGGAGGATCAGCTTTCGGCAACGTTACGCATATCCCAGCAGGCGGTCAGCAAGCGCAAAGGCTGCGTCCTCAAACGGCTTCGTCGAGTCTGCCATGACCATTCTGTCATCCTTTCGCAATTTCTCTCCGTGGCCTTGGCGTTCCTCGACAGCGTCGATCTCCTTCCGGCGGCAGATTTTTGGTTGTGAGAATTGATCAGCCTGCATCTAACCCAGTTTAAAAAGCATCGGTGTAGGTCTAACTGAGATATTTTGGCAGTTTACCACCGCGCGATTTTTAGAAACTGATTGGCGCCGTGCGATCGAAAATTGGAAAACCGCTACCCAAGAGCAAAATTTCAACATTCGGCGCTAGAACTTTTCCTTTAGCCGTGCTCGCCGGAATCTCACAGACATCCCCCTGAATATAGGCTTGATGTTGGCGTGGTTTCTTACTTGGATAAGAGGATGCCTCCTGATGACGTGACCTCCCTGACCGCGATTGGCGGAAATGCTGATCCGGCGGGAGTGTTTGCTACCACGCACTGGAGTGTGGTGCTGGAGGCGCAAAGCGAATCGCCCGCGGCCCAGGAAGCGCTCGAGAAACTTTGCCGCACATACTGGCGGCCGATTTACGGTTTCGTGCGGCGACAGGGCGTTAAACCGGAAGAGGCGCAAGATCTCACGCAGGGTTTTTTCGCTCTTCTGCTCAAACGACGGGATCTGAATGCGGTGCGCCAGGAGAAGGGCCGCCTGCGTTCTTATCTGCTCACATCACTCAAACATTTCCTGACGAACGAGCACAACCATGCCAGGGCAATCAAACGGGGCGAAGGCCAGCGCTTGATTCCACTGGAGGACTTGCGCGAGAGCGAGCGCGGCGGCTTTGAGCCGACGGATACTTTGACCGCCGATCAAATTTACGAGCATCGCTGGGCGCTGACAATGCTTGACCAGGTGTTGGCGCGGCTGGGAGAGGAATATCGCACCGCCGGCAATGGCCGATTGTTTGACCGATTGCAGAAATCGCTCACGGACGAGCCCGATTGCCCTTCTGTGGCGGACACTGCGTGCGAATTGGCGATGACTGCGAACGCAGTCAGGCAGGCATCCTACCGGTTGCGTCAGCGTTACCGGCAGATTCTGCACGAGGAAATCGCCCAGACCGTGATGGCCCCGGGCGATATCGACGACGAGCTGCGCCACTTGATTGCCGTCTTACGCGCGTAGCAACGCCAGGGATTTTTTGCAGTGTTGTAGTGGGACAGCGGTTTGTCCGGCCGTTTGAATGAAGACTGCCAACAGCGTTTGTGGAAAGTGCGCGGCAACGATTCCTGCTGACACACAGCATGGACTCTGCCCGGCGTGTCTGCTCCAAACCGGCCTCGGTCTGCTCGACGACGAACCTGCAGTCCCACAGCAGCAGGACCGTCCTGACGGCACACGGATTCCCTACAAAAAGAAAGCAGCGCGCCCGGCTCGTATGCTGGAAGACTTCGGCGACTACGAGTTGCTGGAGGAAATCGGCCGGGGCGGCCAGGGCGTGGTTTACCGTGCGCGACAAAAAAGCCTCAACCGCACCGTCGCCCTCAAAGTGATCGGCCTGGGCCCGTGGGCCACGGAAGCGCACCTGAAACGGTTCCGCCGGGAAGCGGAAGCGGCTGCCAGTCTCGATCATCCCTGCATTGTCCCGATTCACGAAGTGGGCGAGCGCGAGGATCACTGCTACTTCAGCATGAACTTCATCGAAGGCGGCCAGCTTGACGAGATGGTCGAGCGCGAGCCGCTTCCGATTCGTCGCGTCGTGGAACTCATCATGAAGCTGGCGCGCGCGGTTCATTATGCCCATGAGCACGGGATTCTGCATCGCGACATCAAGCCAGGAAATATTCTTCTGGATGAAAAAAACGAACCGCACTTGACGGACTTCGGGTTGGCACGGCTGATCGAGACTGAGAGCACGGTCACGTGGACGAAGGAAGTTTTGGGGACACCGAGTTACATGGCGCCGGAACAGGCGGCCGGTGAAACTAAAAAACTAACGAGCGCAACCGATGTCTACGGGCTTGGGGCGGTACTTTACCAACTTCTGACCGGTGAGCCGCCTTTTGCTGGAGAGACAACCTACGACACGATCCGACTCCTTCTGGATAGAGAGCCGCGACCACCGCGCCTGTTGAATCCTAAAGTAGATCGCGACTTGTCCACGATTTGCCTGAAATGCCTCGAGAAAGATCCGCAGCGCCGTTACTCTTCCGCTCTCGCCCTGGCCGAAGACCTCGACAGTTGGTCGAGGCACGAGAAGATCCAAGCAAAGCCAACGGGGTTCTTCACCCACAGTCGCAGATGGGTACGACGTAATCGAAGCACGACCACCTTGATCACCTTGCTTGTGGCACTCGCGGCCGGTCTGAGCGTCACTGTTTGGAACCGCAAACACCAACTCGTAACTCCAAAGAGCATTGCAGTCCTGCCATTTGAAAACTTCAGTCCTGATCCAAATAATACCTATTTTGCCGAAGGCATTCAGGAAGAGATTCTGACGCGCCTCGCCGGGATCGCAGACTTGAAAGTCATTTCGCGCACTTCCACCCAGCGCTATCAGAGCAAACCTGGCAATCTCGCCGAGATCGCAAAGCAACTTGGCGTAGCGAATATCCTGGAGGGCAGCGTGCAAAAAGCGGGCGACCGCGTGCGGATAAGTGTGCAGCTGGTTAACGCGCAAACCGATGCGCATGTGTGGGCAGACACCTACGACCGGAAGTTGACTGACGTCTTTCTGGTCGAAACCGATATCGCGAAAACAATCGCCGATAGTCTCAAAGCAAAGCTGACTCGCTCGGAACGGCAGGCTATTGCACTTCGCCCTACAGCGAATCCCGAAGCCTACGAGATTTACCTCAAAGGCAGATTCTTTTGGAACAAACGGACCGGCGCGGATTTGCGCAAAGCCATTGCTTATTTCAATCATGCGATTGCCAAAGATCCCAACTATGCGCTGGCCTATGCGGCATTGTCCGACTGCTACGATTTACTTTGTGAATACAGCGAAGTGTCACCAAATGAGTCTTATCCAAAGGCCAAGGCCGCAGCGATAAGAGCGCTAGAACTGGATGATACGCTCGGTGAAGCTCATGCCTCACTGGCATATAGCCTGATCAATTACGATTGGGATTGGCGGAGCGCAGAGAGAGAATACCAGCGAGCGATTCAACTCAACCCGAATTATGCCACGGCCCACCAGTGGTATGCCGAATGTCTGTCGATCTTGGGGCGTCATATTCAGGCGATCGCTGAGATCAAGCGAGCACAAGAGCTTGACCCGCTCTCGCTCATCATCAATCAGGGCGTCGGTGGAAAGTACCTTTATGCGCGCCGGTATGATGAGGCGATGGCGCAGTTCCAGAAAACTCTTGAGCTCTATCCGCGTTTCCCACCGACACACCAGCGCCTCGGATGGTGTTACGCCGAAAAACAAATGTTCGACGAGGCTGTCTCTGAAATGCAAAGGGCAGTCGAATTTTCTGGAAACAGCGCACAAATGATCGCTGCACTCGGGTACGCCTATGGCGTAGCCGGCCGGAGAGATGCAGCGCAAGACATCATTGCCAAATTAGAGCGGCGTTCAAAAGAGAGCTACGTCGATGACTATTATTTAGCTACAATCTTTGCAGCCCTTGGAAAAAAGGATGAGGCATTTGCCTCGTTGAACAAAGCCTGTGCAGAGCGCTCCTATTGGATGCCATATGTTAAGACCGATTTTCAACTCGATAACCTCCGCTTCGATTCACGTTTTCAGCCGTTAGTCCAACGCGTTTTCGACCTGAAGCAATGAAGATCGGAGTGACGGCGAACGAGGATAGCACAAAAGGCAAGCCAGGAGAGGTGTTCGGATGCTAACGGACTTTGGAGATTACGAATTGCTCGAGGAGATTGGCCGCGGTGGGCAGGGCGTAGTGTATCGCGCCCGACAGAAAAGCCTCAATCGCACTGTCGCGCTCAAAGTGATTGGCTTGGGCCGGTGGGCCACGGAAGCGCACCTGAAACGTTTCCGTCGAGAAGCAGAAGCGGCCGCCAGACTTGACCATCCGTGTATAGTCCCAATTCACGAAGTTGGCGAGCGCGACGGTTTCTGCTACTTCAGCATGAACTTGGTCGAGGGCCGACAGCTCGACGAAGTGGTTGGGTCCGCAACGGCGGATTCGTCCTGTGGCGAATGCGAGCCGCTGCCGCTCCGCCGCGCAGTGGAACTCATTGCAAAGCTGGCACACGCGGTTCACTACGCGCATGAACACGGGATACTCCATCGCGACATTAAGCCGGGGAATATCCTGCTGGATGCAAACGGCGAGCCGCATCTGACCGACTTTGGACTCGCCCGATTAATGGAAGTTGACAGTACCGATTACCGGCACGCGGGAAGTACTCGGCACACCCAGTTACATAGCCCCGGAACAAGCCGTTGGTGAAACTAGACCGTTGACAGGCGCCACAGATGTTTATGGGCTGGGGACAGTGTTTTACCAATTGCTCACTAGCCGCCCCCCTTTTGTAGGAGGAACAACCTACGAAACCGTACGGCTGGTTTTGGAAGCGAATCCACAAAGGCCACGCCTCTGGAATTCAAAGATAGATCGAGAGCTGGAAACGATTTGTCTCAAGTGCCTCGAGAAAGGACCACAACTCCGCTACCATTCGGCCCTGGCCTTGGCCGAAGACCTTGAGCACTGGCTCAGGCGCGAACCAATCGAGGCGAAGCGAGCTGAATTCGTCGCACATCGACGCAAATGGGTGCAGCGCAATCCGGTCAGGGCGGCGCTGGGCGTTTCCTTGATCGTTTTAGTGGCGATCGTTGGCTGGGACATCTGGAAAAGCCCACTGGTCGGTCGTCCTGCCGCAAAGAGCATCGCGGTGCTCCCCTTTGGAAATCTTAGCTCGAATCCGGACAACGCCTACTTCGCCGATGGTGTCCACGACGAAATCCTGACTCATTTGGCTAGTATCGCTGATCTAAAAGTGATCGGCCGCACTTCTGTGATGCAATACAAGCGGCGAATCTATCGCGATCTGCGGAAGATCGGACACGAACTTGGGGTCGCGAATGTATTGCAAGGAACGGTTCAGCGCTTAGAAAATCGTGTGCGTATTAATGCCCAATTAATCGATGTGCGCACGGAGCGGCAATTATGGGCGCGGAGTTATGACCGTGATCTCGCAGACGTGTTCACGATTCAAAGCGAGATCGCACGAAGCATAGCGAGCCAGTTGCAGGCAAAACTCTCATCACTTGAACAGGAAGCTATCAATCGTTCCCCTACAAGGGACATCACGGCTTTCGAGCTTTATGCCCAGGCTAAAAATGTGCTGGCCATCAAGAATGCGAGAGAAAATTTATTGCAGGCTGTCGAACTGTTGAACCAGGCTGTGGTGCGCGATCCATCATTTTCCCAAGCCTATTGCGAACTAGCCCAAACCCATGACCGTCTTTATTTTCTCGGTTACGATCACACCCCAGGACGGTTGGCTTTAGCCGAAGCTGCGATCAACTCCGCCTTTCGCATTCGCCCGGATGCAGGTGAGGCGCGCCTGGCACGGGCGCAAAATCTTTATCGAGGTTACCTTGATTTTGACGCTGCGCTGGGTGAATTGGAAGCTGTTCGTCGGGCCCTGCCGAATAATCCCGCTGTTTTCGAGCTAAGAGGTTATATCCAACGACGCCAAGGCAAACAAGAAGAGGCCGTGCGCAGCCTGGAGCGGGCTATTGAACTCGACCCCCGCAACACTTTCACCCTGCAGCAGATTTCGCTCAGCTACCATCATCTCCGTCGATATGCCGACGAGACATCGGTCTTAGAACGTGCTTTGGCCATCGAACCGAACGATGTCGAGACCAAAGTAGCGCGCGCTTTTGTCGATTTTCATTGGAAGGCAGACACCCGCTTGTTGCACCAGACACTCGATTCCATTCGCGCCACTGGTGCCGGGATTGCACAAACCGTAGCCGACGATTCGCTGATTTGCGCACTGGCGGAGCGGGATGCTGCGGCAGCAAAAGATGCAGTGATTGCAGCGGGTGCGAATCCTCCTTTCGCCGACGAAGCCGTTAATTTTAGTCGTCCGTTCGTCGAAGGGATTCTCGCCCTCATGACTAAGAACGATGAAAAGGTTCGCGCCGCTTTCACCGCGGCACGGGCGGAACAGGAGAAGATGATTCAGGTTCAACCGCATTACGGTCCGCCGTTGTGCGTGCTGGGGTTGATCGATGCCGCTCTGGGACGAAAAGAGCAAGCCCTGCGCGAAGGTCGGAAAGCCGTCGAGCTTCTGCCCGTCCAAAAAGATGCAATTAACGGCGTCGCCATGATCAAGTACTTGGCGATGATTGCTGCTTGGACCGGTAATAAGGAGCTGGCTTGCGAGCAGCTAGCCATCGCCATCCGTCCCCCGAGCCGACTCACCTATGGCCAGTTGAAGCTGCTGCCGTTTTGGGATCCCTTGCGCGGCGATCCTTGCTTTGAAAAAATCGTCGCGTCGTTAGCGCCAAAATGAATTCACAAGGCAAAAGCGACTGCCGCGCGGCAGGGGCGGACGCTTAAGCAGCTCCGGAATTTCGAGAATCGTTTTCATCAAGCGATCGCTGCCCATATTCACGGGCGCTGTCAAGACACACGGGTGATCCATGACATCCGCGGATCCGTGGTCTCACAAAAAATCCGAACTTTCGGCGTTATATCCCGCCGGATTTCCTGCATACCTCAGTGAGCCGGCCAACACCGGCTACCCCCCTCAAGCCGCAACATGTCCTACCGTCTAGGGCATGCCGCGTGGCAGATGAGTGTGTGTGAGTGGCGGAGAACCGCCGGCACCGCCATGGCGAAGGCTGTGGCGGCGTCCCCTTTCTCGGAGCCCGTCTGGTACACGTGTAACGCGAACGCGATCGACCAGTAAGATTTCGCCACCGTCGACATTGCCCACGAAGACAACGCAAACGATTGGGCCGGCCTCGCACCTTCCCGCTCGCCTCCTGCCTTTCGCAGGTCGCGGCGGCGAACCGAGGCGGGTAATCGATCGTTCTTCAAAAAATCGAAGCGTTTCGCGTTATATCCCGCCGGATTTTCTGCAGTACCTGAGGGAAGACCCAAATCAAAGAAAACCAGAACAAGAAAGGAAACAAACAAGATGAAAAAGCAAAACCCACTACCCATCCTCCTGACCTTCGCCGTCATGCTTGTCGCGGCCATTCCAGTGCAGGCAACGATCATCATCAACGTCAGCCAGGTCGGCAATGATGTGGTTTTCGACCTTACCGGAAGCGTCAACCCCAACTCACTCCTGTATGTGTCCAGCGATCCCGGGACCGACCTCGTGCCCATGATGGACCCAGGTATAGCTCTGATTCACATGGTGCCGAGCGATTGGACCGGCTTTTCATGGACCTATGATTCATACAGCGCGAGCGAATTCACTGGTCCGCCAAACTTCGGATTCGGTGAAGTCATATTTGTGGCATCTGCCTGCGGCGGCTTCCCCTTTCTCTTTAGCCTGCCTTATGATGGCCTCCCTTTTCATGTTGGTTTCAACTCCCTCTACGCTGGGGCCACTCTCCACTCCTTCATGACATTCGCCGATGCCACATTTGGGACCTTGGAGGTGAATCCAGGAACCTATGAGTGGACCTGGTCCACTGGAGGTGTGTCAGACAATCTCATCTTGAACATTGGCCCCGGCCTCGTCTTGAATAGCCCACCGAAGGCCAACGCGGGTCTCGACCAATCGATCCATGCCGGCACCACGGTCAATCTGGATGGGAGCCTCTCCTACGACGACAACACGGCATCGGCTGCGCTCCAATACTCCTGGAGCTTCACCGAGCGACCCGCCGGCAGCAGCGCGACTCTCAGCAATGCCGACACGGCAACGCCCAGCTTTCTGGCCGATCTGGACGGCAATTATGTCGTGCAACTGATCGTGACCGATGAGGAAGGCTTGTCGAGCGTCCCTGACGAAGTGCTCATCAGCAGCTTCAATCAGGCGCCGACCGCTTCCGCCACGGCCAGCACTACGGTCCCGCTGGTGGGAGCCCCGGTCACCCTCGACGGCAGCACGAGCAGTGACCCGGACGGTGATGCACTCACCTATGCTTGGGCGGTGACGAGCGCGCCTGCCGGCAGCGTGGCCGGGATCGTCAACGCGGACGCTTCCCTGGCCAGCTTCACCCCGGATGTAGTCGGCGATTATGAGCTCACCCTGACGGTGAGCGATTTCCTCGGCGCCGGCACGCCTGCCAGCGTGACCCTGGTCGCGAGCGACGCAGCCCATTTCGCCGAGGACCAAATCATCGCCGCGGCCGCGATTGTCGCGGCGCTCCCAAGGAGCCAGATCGCCCAGCAGGGAAACCGAAAGGACTTCGAGCTTCTGCTCCGCGAGGCGGACAAGGACCTCCGTCACGGCGACGTTGCCGGTGCGATTGATCAGTTGAATCAGGCGATCAACAGAACCGACGGCTGCGCCCTGCGCGGTGCGCCCGACGGCAGCGGTCCGGGCTTCGACTGGTTCACCGACTGCGCGGCCCAGGAGCCCATCTACGGCTACCTCACCGCCGCCCTCAACGCGCTTCAGCCCTGACTAGCACGTTTGGAGCCGGAGACATGCCCATCGAACACAGTCTGAGGCTGCCGGAAGAGATTCCGGCAGCCTCAACCCTTGAGAGTCAAACCCAGACGGCCAGCCAGATGCCTAACGAAAAGCTGATTTCATTCCGTCCCATCTGCTTCGGCCCGTTCTCATCAGCAATTTCTTTAGGCCGGCCCCAGAGGGCGTTCGTGCCGACGAAAAGATTTTCAAGTTTCTTTGAAACTTCGTCTCGCGGTTCCCGTAGAAAGATGGTGAAAGCGATTACCTCCCGCTTCTGGGCAGCTCCTTCCTCCCAGGTCTGCTACGGACGCTGAAAATGACGTATCGCTTCGCCCCGGAGCAAAGCCCCGGTGGAAGGAAAACGACGATGAAATATCCGAGGCAAAGGAGAAAGGCGATTCGAGCTGCGAAGAACTCGACTGACCAGATCGCCCAACTGACCGGGGTCACGGCTGCGTCGGTGGTGACGCTTCGCGCGGAAAACGTCAACGGTGACGGAATGACCGGGGACGTGCCGTTTGGCTTTCTGACCGACGCCGTGGACGGAGACCGCACCGTCGATCGGCCTGACGCGACCCAGATCAAGAGTGATAGGAACCAGGCAGTGACAGACGTCAACTTCCGCGACGATATCGATGTAAGCGGCGTGATTGATAACCCGGACTACAAGGCCTTGATGGCGAACCAGAGGCACAGAATCCGGTAAGCCGTTTGGCCTGACGACACCATATGGGAATATCCAAGATCGTGGCCCGGCCAACGAATCGCTCCTGAGACTCTCCGGGAGATTCTCGACGTTCCGGTGCCTGCTGAGTTGAGCGGTCAAGCGCCGGAGCGCTACCAAACGCTGGCCGATCTCGATGAGACGGTGTGGCGGCATATGCCTGCGACCAAATGCAGGGCTCTGGCCAGGTTCGTCCTGCAACAAGTGCGATCGGGCCTGCCTCGGGCCCTGCAAGCGGTGAGAACCAAACCCTTGCCCCAATTTCATCAACCTATCCGCGTTTCTTCCGCACTCGAAGTGGATGTTCGAACCTCTAACTGTCTAAAGATTGGTATCCAACTCCGCGGTGGGAGTAATCTGGAATTTCTCAATGATCTGACCGTAGGAGACGGTACCAATTGGAGGAATCTTGGTGCGTGCAGTTTGGTTGATCTTTTGGTTGCTCTTGAAAGTGCCGCCGCGAAGTCAGACCGATTCCAGCTTCAGCAATTACGCATTGATAACGCGATCGGCGCCGGCCCGATTCCGGCGCCTGAACTTCCTTTAGAATTTCGAGTCGAGATCTCCCACTTTCCAAGGCGGAGCGAGAGGATCGCGCCGCGCACCCTTTCCCACATTCTCGATGTTCCGACGAAAGGTCGGCACTTGGACGGCGTGAAACTTTGGGACCTGGACGAATCTGCCTGGGAACGATTTGAAGACGAGACCTGCCACAAACTTGTTCTGGAAGTGGTGGACAGAGTCAGGCGGGTTCGTGGCATTCTTTGTGGTCAACTCTGGCAACCGGCGTCTGCCGATGCCACGGATGAAAGGGAGACTCGCGGTTCTCCATCTTCAAACTCGGACGTTCAGATGCCTGAGCGAGGCAGGACTCTTGGAGAACCCTGCACGGCTGGCGGAGGCTACCTTCCGCGACCTGTTTGAGATACCCGGCTTTGGCGAAACATGCCTGGTGGACCTGCTCTCTACCCTCGAAGCTCAAACGGTCACCGATCGCTGCACGAGGTAGCAAAGGGCGGCGACGGGAACGCTCTCACCTTCACTGGTTGTGCCTGAATACCGCCACGAAGGACGCGAAGAGCACTCGAAACGCAAAAAGGTGGAACCGCGATTTCTTCCCGACCTTCGTGTTCTTGAAAAGCCTGGCTGTCGTTTTGCAGCCATTACGGGTGATGGCTTTGGCGAACACGGCGCGCGCTTTCGCAAAAAATCGCTCCTCGTGGGGAGGAATCACCGGTCTCGGCTGTTACGGAAACTGCTTCACCCACGCCAGGCGAAGCGCCCGCCCTACAAATTCCGGCGCGGCCTTTCGCGCGCATGGCCGACGCGGCCGCTTCTACATCAGGAAATGCCGCAGCGCTTCAT
>CAWAIY010000039.1:0-27616 GCA_963782205.1 uncultured Verrucomicrobiae bacterium
CCGCGCATGATGCTGGTTGACCCGTCGCCGCGCATGCTACAACTGCGGAGGGAATGCGACGCGCCATTCTCGCCGGCGTCGATACCGTCCAGCATGGTGACGAAGGCACACCGGAAGTCTTCAAGCTAATGAAGGAACACCACGTCGCCTTTTGTCCGACCGTCGCGGCAGGCGACGCCATCATGCAATATCGCGGATGGAAAAAAGGAGTCGACCCGGAGCCCGACCGCATTCGCGAGAGACACGCGAGCATGAAAGCCGCGCGCGCTGCCGGTGTCACCTTTGCCATGGGCGGCGACGTCGGCGTCTTCGCCCACGGCGACAACGCCCGGGAGATGGAACTACTCGTCCACGAATACGGCTTCACCCCGCTCGAAGTATTGCGTCAGGCCACGAGCGGCAACGCGGCAATTTTTCGACTGAGTGATCGCGGCACCATCCGCCCTGGCCAACTGGCCGACCTCGTCGCCCTCGCCGGCGATCCGACCAAGGATGTTGATGTCGTTAGGCAAGTGCGCTTCGTCATGAAAGGCGGCGTCATCTATCTCCAGCCGTAGCAGCCTTCGGATGCTTCTGACTCTCCGATTGAGCAGCGCCCGACTCGCACGAAAACTTTAATCAGCGCGCGGGCCGAGGCTTCGCGTCGGGATGGGGCGGCCGTTTCATGAGTTCGCTCTCGACGTACTGGCGAAATTCCTCGCCTAAAAGATAGCTCCGTTCTTTCCAGAACATCCTCCCACCCGGTGCGCAAATCAGGTTCATGATGAGCAGTTCCCAACCCATCCAAAGCGGACTGGCGAGCAGGCCTTCGCGCCATTTTAGAAACGCATTCTGGGAATAGGAGAGAAACGCCATGAAGGTCGCGATGAAACGGGCCTTCTCCTGGTCGGAGAGCGAGGAATAGTCGAGCAATCCATTTGCCACGATCTGCGAGAGATCGCCGTCCGCGGCCAGCAGGTGGTACCACTTCGCAAAATGTTCGTGCACAGCCTGGGCGGTGGCGGAGCGGACGGCGTTGGTGTTTTGACGAATCTGATAAGCGACGTAGAACAACGAAATCACGACGGCGATCGCCCCGATGATTTGTCCAAGATTGGCCAGGTCACCAAGACTCATAACCCATGGAAACGACGCGAAATAAGGTGGCGCTTTAATCTCCGTGTAGGGGCCGCGCCCAGTAACTGATGGATGTCGCGAAGTATGTTCACATTCGCATCCCACATCTGCCGGTCCATCACCTCCATCTCTCTTTGCAGATGAAGCTGCTCCCACACCCGCAGGACGTAAAGCCTGGTGTCTTGGAGAGTCATCTTGAGCGTCGGCCGGCCCTTACTTCCCTGCCGGAGCCTGGACGTTGGCGTAATCGAAGCGCACCACCACATGACTTGTGCTATTCAAGTCGATCTTGTCGCGCAGCGGAAGGCCTCGGCTCTTCGAAATCCAAATCTCGGCGGCCGACGTGCCATTTTCGTTTTCGCCATGCGCTTTGTAGACGGCGGCCGCTTCACCATTCACATTTTCGTCGCGCTCGTATTGGTAGTGGTAGACCCTGGCATCGCGGATATTCTCCTTTTCCTGCTCCGCCATCATTTTCGGGGTCATGGAGCTGACCGTCCATTTGTCGTGGACCTTGATGTAATTGGCGCCGCCGATGCTGATCATCTCGTTCTGGCGGGTTCCGCCGGACGCGGCGTCACCGGTCGTGGTCATGTATTCGTGATGCGGTGTCTGGTTTAGTTTCGCCATGGCATCCAGGACTGCCTTGCTGGCGGGCTCATTCACTGGCGCGGTTGCATCGGCTGGATCGGTCCAAAAGCGACGATACCGATCAATAGGAAGAAATCACCGAGACGGGACGAATACGACCGAACGCCGACGGTGCATGGATTCATGGGACACGCTATACGAGGGCGCTGATATTTTGTCCAGAGCCTCCGTCAGATGTCGGAATACGATCATCGGCTGAGACCTACACCTTGAGGATCTTTGAGCTTTTGGCCTGATGCCAGGACGAACGGTCAGGGCGGCGAGGTCGCCTCGTTTTCGTTGCCGTCCGGAGCGAGGAGATGGCCAAAGAGACGGCCGGCAACGAGGAAGACGATGCCGGCTGCTCCGCACAACCCGGCGTGCAAAAGCCAAAAGTGGGCCGCGGACATTTTCTCGAGAAGACCGCCAATCCAGCCGACGAGATTGTTCGCGGCAAAGAGGTGCAAATAATAAATGCCGATGATCGTGGCGGACAGGGCGGCCGGCGCGACGCGTGCATAGAGCGCAAGCGAAACCGGAAAGACGTTGGCGAAACCAATGCTGTTCAGGACGTGAAAAGCGATGAGCCAACCGATAAATACTTTTGTCCCGGAATGGGCCGCGATCGCCGCACCAATCGCGAGCGAGAGGAACCCGGTCACCGCCACCAGGCTGCCGATTCCCATTTTGGTGATTTCGGCCGGCTCAGGAAACTTCTTCGACCAGATTCGCCAGAACACGACCGCGCCGGCAAGGAAAGTGACCGAGACGACCGAGTCGAGCGTAATGAGCCAGGTCGTCGGCATTTTGTGTTCATAGAAAACGAGGTTGGCGTGGTCCTGCGCCCAGACCAGATAAGCGTTGAAGATTTGTTGATTGCCGATGACTCCAATCGTCAGGACCGGCAAGAGCGCGATGAGCGCGACGATTTCCATTTTTTCCTGATGAGTAAGGGGGATTTTCGCAGCGCGCTCACTCTTTCTCACAATCGGCGCATCGGGGGGAAGCCACCTCCGACCGGAAAGATAGATCGTGAGGCCGATAAGCATGCCGACGCCGGCCGCGCCGAAACCGTAGTGCCAGCCATACACTTCACCGAGCGTACCGGCGACGAGTGGTGCAGCGATCACGCCGCCATTGATAAACAGATAGTAAATTTGGAAAGCATCGGCTCGCCGGTTGTCGCCCGTGGTATAAAGCGCGCCGATCTGGCTGGCGAGATTACCCTTAAAGCAACCAACGCCGGTGAGAAGACAAAGCAGGGCGAGAAGGAAAGTCACGTCGAAAGCCATCAGGAAATGGCCGGCCGCCATGAGCAACGCGCCGAGTGTGACCGTGCGAGTGCGCCCAAGCACACGGTCGGCGATTATTCCACCGCCGATCGGTGTGAGATAGACGAGACCCGTGTAGAGGCCAAAGATGGCCGAAGCAAGTGCCTCCACTGAAAGATGTCCGCGGTAGACGCTCTCCAGCAGATGGCGAAATGGGCCAAACCCGGCGATGCGTTCGATATGTCCCGGGTGCAACAGTCGGTTGACCATGTAGAGGACAAGAAGCGTCTGCATTCCGTAATAGGAAAAACGCTCCCAGGCCTCGGTGAAGGCGAGGTAGCCAAGGCCACGCGGGTGTCCAAAAAACTTTCGGTCCTCAGGATTCTCCATCGGCGCAGAGTGTCGGGTCGCGAGTCTCTTGGCAAGCGTTGGGATCTAGGTTCGACACCTTGCGCGCGCTCGCCGAGCCGCTCTGTCCACTTGGGCAGACTTCAAAGCTAGAGCAATAAATCGCGCCAGGATGCTCGATGCGCGATGTCGTGACCTTGCTGCGCCTAACGAACTAAAGTTTGTATTGCCAATCGAGGCCGAACTTTCAAAGTTGAACCCACAGACTAGTTTATCGCTGACACAAGATGAAATCCGGTCTCCTTCTCAATATCGCCGACTATGCGCGGGCGGCGCAGACCAGGGTCAAGCGGGACGCTTTTGATTATTACGAAGGCGGAGCGCTGGACGAGGTGACTCTACGGCAGAACACGGAGGATTGGATGCGGCTGAAACTCTACTACCGCGTCCTGGCCGGAATCGGCCCGCGCGACCTGAGCACGACTGTGCTCGGTCAGTCCGTTTCGATGCCGATCCTCATCGCGCCGACTGCCTTTCATAAACTGGCCTGCGAAGCGGGAGAGATCGCGACTGCGAGAGCGGCCAAAGCGGCCGGGACTTTGTTCATCCTCAGTTCGCTCTCGAATACCGCGATGGAATCGGTCTTTGCGCAGGCGGGTAGTCCGCGCTGGTTCCAGCTCTACGTTTACAAGGATCGGGAGATCACGCGCCAGTTGGTGCAACGGGCCGAGGCTGCAGGGACGGAGGCAATTGTGCTGACGGTGGACGCGCCCGGCTTGGGCACGCGCGAACGCGATGCGCGCAACAGCTTTCGCCTGCCGGACGGGCTCGGCGTGGAAAACCTGGCGCCGTTAGGCAAAGGCGATTTTCCTGAGGTGCAAGGCTCCGCTCTGGCTGCCTACGTGAAGGCAAATTTCAAATCCGATCTCGGGTTCGATGATCTGGATTGGTTATGCCGGTCGACCCGCCTTCCGGTGGTGGTGAAGGGCGTATGCCGTGGCGATGACGCGCGCCGGGCAGTGGAGAATGGCGCGAAGGCGGTGGTGGTATCCAATCACGGCGGACGTCAGCTCGACACCGCGCCCGCGACCTGCGAGGTGCTGCCATATGTGGTCGAGGCCGTGGGCGATCTTTGTGAGATCTATGTCGATGGCGGGATTCGGCGCGGCGCCGACGTGCTCAAGGCAATTGCGCTCGGGGCGCGCGCGGTGCTGGTGGGCCGGCCGGTCTTATGGGGATTATGCGTTGGCGGAGAAGAGGGCGCGTTGCAGGTCCTGGAAATCCTGAGGCACGAACTCGATGAAGCCATGCTGCTCTGCGGCTGCGCCAAGCTCAGCGATATCGGAGGTTGGCTGCTGAAGCCTTGCGAGTAGAAGCGCGCCAGCACGTCCCCTCGGCGTAGATCGATGGGCGAACCTTACCTGGGTTCCTTGGGGCGGAGCGCGTCCTGCACCGGAGCGGATAGCTTATCCGCGTTGTGCAGAAGGAGGGTAACCTGCCATATCTCATCGTCGGTCAGTTTCCCGCCAAAGGAAGGCATCGCGCTGAAACGGATGCCGTTTTTTACCACCCAATGCGTTTCTCCCACCGGATCATCGGTCACGCCCTCGGCCGGCGGAAGGAGCGGCGGAATGTGCGGGTAAACTCTTTTCGACAGCCCGGAGGCGCCTTGTCCGAGGTGTCCGTGACAACCGCCACAGTTCTGCTGATAAATCTGCGCGCCCACGAGCAGGTTGGTTTCGTCGGAAGGGAGCGGGGATTGCTCCTGAGCGCTCTTGCCGATCGAGGCGGAGATCGCCTTGTTCGCCAGATAGCGCTCCATCGGCAACGGCCCGCCCTCGGTCGACATCTGAATGCCGCCGCGCGTGACAAAAAAATAACCCGCCAGAAGGGCAAGGCAGATTCCAATAATGATGCCAACCAGGAATTTGATCATAGGTAAATGCGACGACGCAGCGAAACGCCGAGTCCGCTCACGCGCACATCATGGCACATAAATCGTCGTCTGGCGAAACTAACGAGGCACCCCACTTCAAGGCATGAGTTTCGGAGCGAATCGCGCCGTCGCTTCCGTCTCCGGGGAAGCACGACCTTCGCTGCCGCGACGCGTATCCCGCGGCAGAGGGGGAGCGCGCCGCCTTGCAGGTAATCAGGCCTTCTGGAGGCCGCAGAGTTGGTTCACGACGTCACTTGTGGAACAGAAAGCTCTCGCCCTCGACCTGTCGCGCGGGTTACTAATCAAGGACAAGCGTCGAAAGCCGTTGCGATTCCGTCCGCCAGGAAAGCGAATGAGCGTGTAACCGCGCCAAATTTTTTCGCCAGCACGAGGACGGCGGCGATGCTGAAGGGCCACAAAAACGTGCGCTTGAACACGTGGAGAGAGAGGCGTCAGTTGGCGATCGAAATCTTCCGGATAGGTCTATTCGCTCACGGCTTCGAGCTGCTGATCGATCACCGCGCCAGTGAACCGATCAATCGCAATATGGAGCCAGTAGCGCTTTTCTCCTTCCACGACGATGTCTCCCAACGCGGCTGCGTTAGGGGGATACCGGCCCGACTGGGCAATGACGTCGATCAAAAGTCCCCAGGTTCTTGTCTGCGTAACCTCCGACAAAGCGCGGGCCACAGATTCCTTCGCCTCGTTGCTCGAGGGATCGATGGTACTGCCTGCCGCCGCCGTCAATCTGGCAATGTCGGCACGGCTCAACGCTGGAGTTGTCAAAGTGCCCAGGCTCGGATTACCAATAATCCCGACGGTCATGGGGCCAGGAGTCGGACTCGCTGCCGCATTGTTCGCCGGTGCCAGAGTGATCGAGGTCGTACCTGCCGCCTCACTTGTGATCGCTCCCTTTAGGATCGCGGCCATCACCGCGGGGTTTTTTGTGTTGAGACTAACAACTCCCGCGCGAATCGTTGCCGTATCATATCCAAAAAGGTCCAGGATAGGAGCGTCCACACTCCCCGCGGTTTGAAAATCGATGGTTATGGGCGCCGGGCTCGCTTCCGGACGTAGCGCGTATCCGATCTCTCCCGCGTTACGAAACGGGCGATTCAGCATTACGTATCCCGGAACAAATGGGCGCGGGGTTGGAGACATGCCCGCCGGTGCCGGAAAGGGAGATGGCTGGGGAGACGGTGAGGGGCGCGCCGGGTCGACGTTTTCCATACCGACAACCCAGCCTCCGCTATACTCGATTATTGTTGATGTGGTCCCTGTCATCGCGTCCGCAGACAAATCATCGTCGTACTGGTCAATTATTGTTGCCCCAAGCGAAAGCGTTGTCGCTATGTGAGTCGAATCATCACCGTTTATCGAATAAACAGCGTAATTGAGAAGTTGGAAGAACTCCGGATCGGTCGTGAAAGCTGGTATGCTGCTCCGTGGCATTGTTCCCGAGCTACCGACATACTGCCAGTGACCAGGCACTGCAGGAACTGGTGGTGTGACTGTCCCGGCAACGCCGTCCACCCAGACGAGACCGAAATACTTTTGGATGTCCGCCCTATTGTCTGCCGGCGGATTATCTTTCAGGAGAGCCAGATGGCCAAGAGCGAATCTTCGCACAAGCGATACCGTGCTGCCTGTTGGTTTCCACGTTGGCGCATCGATTTCACGGGAAAAAGTCCCTACAAACTGTAACATATTGAAACTCGCGGATACGTCCGCAGCCAGCTGAATGAGTTCTCTTCGGCTAACAAGCGCCTGGTCAGTCCTGTTCAAAAAGATATCCGGAGCGACAGTCCTGAAGTCGCGACCCGTATCCAAGAAATAGTTCAAGAATTTTCTCGGATCGGTCGGCGGCAAGAGGTTGGGGAAGGTGCCGGAAGATTGGAGCGTGGCGTAATTCCTCCAAGCCACCAGCTTGCTTATGGTCGTGGCGCTTGGCGTGGAGCCGGAGGACGTAATTTTCATGCCGGTCAAATCGGCAAGCGCAATAACGCCCTTGCGACCGATGTCGGTTACGCCTGGGGTCGGCGACGGAAGTCCTACAACATTCATGTCCAAAAGACCACCTTCGTCGTAAACAGCATATGCAAAGCGGCCAATTGCGTAGGTCGTATTTGCCGGGCTCGAATCAGCTAGCAACTCATCCCAGTCCGTAAACGACTGAGGACCATTGCGTGTGACGAGGACCCAATCTGGCGCCCAGTAATTTGGCGCGCCAAATCCCCCGGTTATTGGATCCGGGCCGCTATTTCCGGTATTCGCCTTCGGCACCATGTAGTGAGCGTTCCAGCGGGCCAGACTGACCGAGCGTCCGTTTGCCGAGGCATCGGCCGTTGAATTCACAGCGGACGCATGACTGCTTACCGCAGGCGCTGGAATACTGTCTGAGCGAACACTGCGCCGGATCAAGTTTGGGATGTCAGGGAGAACACCGACTGCGGGCATCGGACTTCTTTGTGGCAAAATGTTGGAATTATCGATGGGCGTGCCAGCCGCAATCTCTTGTTTTAAATCAGCAACAACAAGATCGAGTGCACTCCTCGCCAACTCGTCGGCTTTGACGTCGTTAAAGCCTCCATGAGCTAGCTGCCGATTTGTGATTGTTCGAGAAAGATATGCAACCACGATTCCGCCAAGAATAATGACAAAGGCCAGGACAATGATGAGGGCTGCGCCTTGTCTATTCGAAGGGAAGAGCCGGTTCATTTCGGAGACGTCAAACAGAAGTAGCGTTGATAAATGCGAACACCGTTGATCGCGACGTGAGGCATGTCGGCGATTCCATTAAGGGTGGATTGCCAGCTCATGGCCAAATCATAACCGGGCTTGGTCGCATCAAAGTCTTTCAGCCGGGAAATTAATGCAGCCATTTGCGAATCCGAAAGCAGAACGCGACTTTTCGGGTCAATCGCTGCCACCGTGATAGAGATAGTCGCAACATCCTGCATCCCGGCGCCTCCGGGTGAATCGGAAATTGCGCCAGTTTTCAAAAGGTAGAAGTACTCAAAGCGGAAGATTTGTGGCGCGATTAGCTCGTAATCCGCATCGGGCAAACTCTGATCGGTCGCTGCCGGCCAATTATTGAGAATCGTCTGCAGCCCGAAAAGAACAGGTGTGTCTGTGGTCGAAACACCGTTCCAGACGAGCCCTTTGCCCAAGCGTTCCATTCGGTTTTGCGAGGCCGAGGAGCTGTCGGAATTGATCCGATAGGAAACAAGTGAAAGAGGACTTTGGGAACCTGTTGATGGATAATAGCCTGGCGTATTGCAAAAAAAGGCGATTCTGTCATTGCCGACCTCAGGGTTCAGGTTCGATTTCACGTAGTAGTCGACGTCAGATCTTTTGATCATCTGAGAGAAATCGATGGTCATACGGTTGAAGACGGGCCGTACTTGACTGTCCGCATCCATCTTCTTGTAATCCCGCGTGGTGACGTTCGTGGCACTCGTAACCAGCCCACTGACGATTAGCACGAGAAGAGTGAGCACAGCGATGGAGACAAGCAGCTCCGTCAGGGTAAAAGCGCTGCGCGATCGTCCCATTGCGTTAGTTTCGGTCCAAGGCGACGAAAATTTCCGCTGCGCCTGTGCTCGTTTCTGTCGGGTCGGCCGCTGCGGGCCAGGTCAAGCGTAAGTTAACAAGGGTCGCAGTGCGTCCGCCCCCGTTCGGCAAGAAGGTCGAGACGAGGCGATAACGAGAACCACTGTCTAGCGACGCCGAAGACTGTCCGGTCGAATCGAAGTACAATGTCGTGCTAATCCGTGCCACGACCGGATTAGGAGGAATGGCGATGGCAAATTGCATCGAAGTCGCGGTGGTCGCCGGCGTGGCTCGAAGATCGCTGGCTACCGCAGTGAGAATGTCACTTGAGGCTGCTTGCTCGATCGCGGTGCGATTGATCTGCGAGCCGGTAGCGAGCAATCCTAGTATGGCGAGAAGCGCGACAGCGGCGACGCCGAGTGCGAGTGTCACTTCAACAAGCGAAAAGGCGGTGGACTTAGGAGGGCCAGGTATCATCGCTTATAGATTTTTACATTCCCCCCAAAGCCGGTGATCTGAAGCGCAACGACATTCCCGGCGTATGTTGCGGTGGAGGTGCCCCCTCCACTCGTCGGAGCAGGCACCGCATTTCCGTGCGTCTGAACGAGACCAACTTCAACAAATCGACGCAGGCTATAGGTATTTCCGCTTACTCGTGCTTCGCCAAGCGGACTGAACTGAAGCAGCTTTTTGAAAGTGTATTGCGCTGTCGGCGTCGGATTACCGACTGGGTACTGAAAATTGAACGGTGTTGTATATGGCGCCGTATTTGGCGTCGGGGAATTTAGCTCGCCAAATCGCGAGTAGTTGTAGCCCGCAGTAGGGTCGAATTGCAGTGCAGGCCTGCTTTCGAATCTCTCACCGGTCCCTGTTCCAACAGCAAAGAGCGGAAGATGAATGTTATCGACTCTTACCAACTTGCCAATCTGACGCAGTTTCGTCGGATCAATTGGCCCGCTCGTGTTAGAACCGTAGACATTCGTGCCATCGACCGAGGCTACAATGGACAAGACAAGCCTGCCGTTTCCCGGTGTCGCGGGGGTCGTAGAAGGCGCTGAGGCGTCTTCCTCGTAAAATCCGATCCACACGTAGGTGTGAGTGGCCATGGCAGTCGTACGCCCCAGTTCCAAGACGCCTTTGACCGTATAGGCTGCGCTGGTCACGTCCCCGGCCTGTTTCAAGCTCGTAAACGCGGGCACGAGAAGAAGCGCAAGTACGACGGCGATCGCTATCACCGCCAGCAGCTCGACCAGTGTGAAGGCGCAACGCGAGCGTGGGTTGGGTCTCGGGGAAGGCACGGTGGGTGGAAACGAGAACTAGTCAGCACTTATAAGGAAAGACCTGAAGATGGACAAGCTGAAAAAACGCCGCAGCATCACGCGACTTTCCGGCCGATACCCGCGATCGTTTGATCCATGATGCCATACCGCCTGACCAGTCAGCCAGCGCTTGCAGCGGCTGTTTTTGGCCCGGCCGCGAAATTAAGCCGCTGACGATCGTTGCGAGAGTAGCGATCAGGACCGCTGCGATCTGCGTTGCTTTTCATACGGGGCCACTTCGCTCGGCCGACATTGACGCCCATAATGGCTCCAAGTCCGGATCTTCCAGCGCCATCAGTCTGAACTTGGTGTCAATCTCTGTCGCTCGCTTCAGGTGCGCTTTTGCTCGGTTGAGGCGGTCCATCCGAGCTTCGTAACAGGCAAGGTTGAAGTGAATCATCCCGTCGGTTGGATGCAGGCCCGTCGCCCGCGTGAGGATTGCGTGGGCGGCCTCAATTGATTCCATGCGCGTGGTAGCGTAGGCCCAATTGACGAAATGTCCCGGCTCCTCCGGATTCCATTCGCTGAGTCTCCTGGCTGCGATTGCCATCAGGTCCCATTTTTCCAGACTCCGATAAAGGGGAATGCGAGCCGCTAAAAGCTCCGGCAACAGCCGGGAGCGCGGGTCGATCTTTTCCAGTTCCGCCTGGGCATCGTCGAACATGCCCTCTTCGACATAGGCACAAGCAGCGCGCAGGTGCAGTTCATCAGGGTCGTCGAGGGGCATGGAAGCCGAAGGGTATGAAGGGCTTGCCCTAAGATGGCGAGATTTATTTTGGGTTGACCGTTCTTTCGCGCGCCCCTGGAAATTTTGGCTTGTGGCGACAACGCGCCTAGTGGCATAGGCAAGCCGAGTTTTTTTGACGGCCTTTTGTGGTTGCACGTATTTGGCCAGTTGACGAATAGACTTCGATTTGCTGCGTTTTCGTGCATGACCATTCGCAACCGTCCAAACTGCATGGTTTGACGATTTTCACTCTGAAATCACCTTTTTCAGAGAGAACTGGGCAGGAGTGGATTCGAACCACTGAAGGCGTAAGCCAGCGGATTTACAGTCCGCCCCGTTTGGCCACTTCGGTACCTACCCGCGCCGCGAGCGTTTGATATAGGCTCGCTCGCTCGCGGTCGCAACTGTTTTGCAGATGGCGTAGCATGCCGTCGCCACTATGAATATGCCGCCCGCTCTTCCAGCTCTTTCCGAGGTTGATCGCGAACAATTCTGGCCATCGCTGCCGTTCCCGGAATGGCAGGCCACGGCCGAGACGCTCCACATGTGGACCCAGATCACAGGAAAGGTTCGCCTCGCGCTCACCCCATGGATCAACCATTCCTGGCACGTTACGCTCTATCTCACGGCGCGTGGCCTGACGACTTCACCCATCCCGCACGGCTTCCACACTTTCGAGATCCGGTTCGATTTCATCAGTCACGAACTGCGCATTCTGAAGAGTGACGGCGCGCTCCGGGTTCTCCCGCTTCGGGCGCAGTCGGTCGCAACTTTTTATCAGGCGATGATGACAGCGCTGAGCGAGCTGGAGTTGCCGGTGAAGATCGACCTCACGCCTAACGAGATCGCGGACCCGATCCCGTTCAATCACGACGAGACCCATCGCGCCTACGATCCCGCGCAGGCCAACCGCTTCTGGCGCGTCCTACTGCAATCGGATCGGGTCCTGAAAAAGTTCCGCTCCCGCTTCTGCGGCAAATGCAGTCCGGTGCATTTTTTCTGGGGTAGTTTCGATCTCGCGGTGACGCGTTTCTCCGGGCGTTCGGCGCCGCCGCATCCCGGCGGCATTCCGCATTTGCCCGATACGGTGACGCGCGAAGCTTACGCGCAGGAGGTAAGCAGCGTCGGGTTCTGGCCGGGCAGCGCCGCCAGCCCCACTCCGCTCTACTATTCCTACGCTTATCCGGAGCCCCCGGGATTTGCGGAGGCGAAGGTGGAACCGGCGGAAGCGAGCTATTATACACCGCTGCACGAGTTCGTTCTGCCCTACGACGCCGTGCGCACGGCGACTTCGCCGGACGCCGCCCTTCTCGCGTTTGCGCAAAGTGTCTACGACGCGGCCTCGCTTCTCGGGAAATGGGACCGCGCCGCGCTCGAAGAAGTGAAGCTCGAGCCGCCGGCCAAGTTGCCCTAGGTCCCTGCCAGCCAGCGGTGGGCGAGGACGAGTTCCGTGTTCGTCAGGCCGTGACCGGCGTCGAAGAAACGCACCGTTACGTCCGCGCCTGCGCCGCTCAGCAGGTCGGCCAGATGCTGGGTTTCGGCCGGGGCAATGATCATGTCCTGCTTCCCGCCGGCGATCCAGACGCGCACCCCGGAGAGGTCCGGTAGCTTCTCCGGCACGAACGGCACCATCGCGCGGAGGAGGACGGCAGTTCGCAAAATGCCCGGACGCTGCAGCAGGACACTGGCGGCAATGTTCGCGCCGTTCGAGTAGCCGACCGCGACCAGCTTATTGAGATCGAACTCATGGTGTCGCGCCGCCGCCTCGATGAAATCGGCCAGATCATCGGTGCGTCGCTTCAAATCCTCGAGATCGAAGACACCTTCCGCCAGCCGGCGGAAGAATCGCGGGTGGCCGTTCTCCGAGACCTGGCCGCGCGGACTGAGGAGCGCCGCCGCTGGGTCCAGTTCGTGGCCCAACGGCAACAGGTCGTGCTCGTTTCCGCCGGTACCGTGCAGGATCAGCAGCGTGCGATCCGAAGAACCGGGGATAAATTGGTGGATGAAATTCAGGTCAGTAGTCATGAGTTAAAGAACTCTTCGACGGCGTCGACCACGGCGCGCTGCATCGCGGCCGTGAGTTCCGGATAGATCGGCAAGGCAAGCGTCTCGCGCGCGGCACGCTCGGTTTCGGGTAAATCTCCCGTGCGATAGCCGAGCGCGGAAAAGCATTTCTGCTCGTGCAAGCCGAGCGGATAATAAATCGCATTCCCGATGCCGCGCGCGCCGAGATGCTTCTGCAGCGCGTCTCGCTGCGGCGTCCGGATGACGTACTGATGATAAATGTGATGGTTCGTCAGGTTGCGTTCCCGGTAGGGCTCAGCCGGCAGAGTCAGGCGACTCGTTAGGCCGCGCTTCGTGAATTCGGCCCGATAAGAATCCGCCACCCTTCGTCGCGCCGCCGACCAATCGTCGAGATGCGGCAGCTTGATCTTGAGGATAGCAGCCTGAATCGCGTCGAGCCGGAAGTTGCCGCCAATGACGTGATGGAAATAACGCGGCTCCATCCCGTGCTGCCGATAAATGCGGAAGCGCTCCGCCAGTTCATCGTTGTCGCAGATGATCAGGCCGGCGTCGCCTGCCGCGCCCAAATTCTTCGATGGATAAAAGCTGAAAGACCCAGCGACGCTCATCGTGCCAGCCTTGCGAGCACCGCGATCTTTTGCCGGATACTCGGCGCTGATCGCCTGCGCCGCATCTTCGATCACCGTCAGTTGGTATTGCTCGGCGAGTTGGTTGATCGCATCCATCTCGCAACACAAACCGAAAAGATGCACCGGAATGATCGCCCTCACGATTCGTCCGGCGGAATCGACCAGCTGACCGCTCGCGTTCCGCGGGCAACTTTCCAGAAAACGCGCAACCGCGGCGGGCGAAATGTTAAAAGTCGCCGGATCGATATCGACGAAAACCGGCGTCGCCCCCAACCGCGCGATGCAGCCGGCGGTGGCAAAAAAAGTATAGGCGGTGGTGATTACGGCGTCACCCGGCCCGATCTCCAGCGCCATCAGGATTTCGAGCAGCGCGTCGGTCCCCGAGGAAACGCCAATGGCGTGCTTCGCCCCGCAGTATTCCGCCAGCGCGCGCTCCAGTTCCTCGACCTTGGGCCCGAGAATGAAACTCTGCGTGCGCAGGATTTCGTCGAACTCCTGCCGGATCGGTTCCGCCAGGGTTCGATATTGTTCGCTCAAATCGAGCAAAGGCACGCGCATGGCGCTACCGAAGCATGGGTGGCGCGCTCTGGCGAATGACGGTCGCGGTCATTGACCACACCAAGCCACTAAGTTAGCTTCGGTCGCGTGAGCCTGATCCGAAGTCTTTTTTGGTTCCTACTGTTCGTGTTCTTCACCTTCAGCTTCGTGGTCCTCTTCCAATATGGGACGAGCGACTTTGTGCCCGGGTTCAAAAAGGAATTCCACCGGGCGGTCGAATTCGTGGAGAAGAAGATCCACCCGCCGCCGAAGAAGATCGACCAGCCCTGAGGGCGGTCGTTATTCGACAAACTCCAGCTCGCCCGCCGCCGGAACAAACCCTCCCTCGGTCCCGGCGCGCAGAAATTCCCGAATCGCGGCGCGCCCGGTCTCGCCGTAGTCGCGGGTGTAATCGTTTACATACATGCCGATGAATTGTCCGGCCAGCGCCGCATCCATTTCGCGCGCATAAGGCAACGAATGGCGCACGGCGGCATCGCGATGGGCAAGCCCGTAATCGATGCTTTCCCGGGTAATTTGGGCAAGATCGCGCTGCACTTCCCGCGGCAGATCCTTGCGCAGAACGTTGCCGCCCAACGGCAGGGGCAGACCCGTCCTCTCCTTCCACCATTGACCGAGATCGAGCAGTTTCCTAAAACCCGCACTCGCGTAGGTCAGCTGGCCTTCGTGAATGATCAAGCCAACGTCCGCGCGTCCGGCTTTTACCGCATCGAAGATCTGATCGAACGGCACCACAATGTGCTCGAATTCGCCGAGGAAAAGCTGAAGGCTGAGAAACGCGCTCGTCATCTTGCCCGGCACGGCAATGAGCCGGCCACGCATCCAGTCGCGCAACTCGCCAGGCGAAGTCGCAGTCGGCGCGGCCGGATCGGTCGCGACCAGCATCGGACCATAACCGTCGCCCATGCTGGCGCCGCAGGGGAGAAGCGCGTAGCGATCGCTGACATAGGCGTAGGCGTGAATCGAGATCGCTGAGATGTCGAGCTCGCCCCGCATCGCGCGCTCGTTCAGCGTCTGGATATCCTCGAGCCGGTGCTCAAACTCGTAGCCCCGCAGATCGATCTTGTGCTCGGCCATGGCGTAAAACATGAAGGCGTCATCCGGATCGGGTGAATGACCGAGAGTGAAAACGCGCGCGCCGCGGGCCGACATAGGCGGTGACGCTAACCGGACGCGGCGCGCAGCGCAATCGAAGCGGTTGCTTCCGGTTGCGTTAGGAGGGTGCATCCGATAGCCTGAGCCGCGATGGCAAAATCCGGTCTCGGCAAAGGTCTCGGCGCATTGATCAGTGCCTCACCTGCCTTGCGCGCATCCGAGCCGGAAGCCGGCGAACGCGTGCGGCAGGTCAGTCTCGCCAGCATTGTGCCGAGCCCGCTCCAGCCGCGGCGTGAATTTGCCCGGGAAGCGCTCGAAGAATTGGTCGACTCGATCCGGCAGCGCGGCATCATTCAGCCGCTCATCGTTAGGCCAATGAACGGCCAGTTCGAGCTAATCGCCGGGGAGCGCCGCTGGCGCGCGGCCAAGGAAATCGGATTAGCTGAAGCGCCCGTCATCGTCAGGCATGCGACCGATCTCGAAGTCCTCGAGCTTTCCCTGATCGAAAATTTGCAGCGGGCCGAGCTGAACCCAATCGAAGAAGCACAAGCCTACGCGCGACTCGCGGGCGAGTTTGGGATGCGCCAGGATGAGATCGCGCAGAAGGTCGGGAAGAGCCGGGCGGCGGTAGCCAACTCGATGCGGCTGCTCGATCTCGACCAGCAGGTCCAGACTTGGGTCGTGCAGAGTCTGCTTTCGGTCGGTCATGCCAAAGTCCTTCTCGGACTCAAGGCGCACGATGAACAGCGACTGCTGGCGGAGAAAGTTTTGCGCCAGAGCTCGACCGTACGCACGACGGAACGAATGGTCCAGCGCCAGCTCGGCAAGACCGGGCCACGACGGGGCAAGAAAGCCACCGCCACCGTCGGCTCCGCCGCCGTGACCGATCTGGAAAATCGGCTGCAACAGCATCTCGCCACCCACGTGACCATTCATCATGGCGAGAAACGCGGCCGGATCGAGATCGAGTATTACGGCAATGACGACCTCGACCGAGTCGTTAGGGCGCTCGGCCTGCCACCCGATGCCTGAGAAAAAATCGTTGCTCCGGCGTGTCGCGCTCCTGCTCGTCGGCGCAGTCCTGCTCGCCCTCGTGATCGTTTTCGTGCAGGGGCGCGAACCTGCCGCTACGGCCGAGCCGTGGAAGGAATTTTCCGGCACCAAAGCGCTCGCCCACGTCCAGGCGCTGGTCGATCTCGGTCCGCGGCCGGCCGGTTCGGAGGCGATCAAAAAATCCCGCGCCTACATCACAAGAGAACTCGAGCGCATCGGTTGGAAGGTTAGGGAGCAATCGTTCATGGACGAGACTCCCCGCGGCCCGGTTGCATTCGTGAACCTGATTGCGACCTATGCCGGCGAGCGATCGGAGAAGGCGCCACGCTTCCTCCTCTGCTCGCACTACGACACCAAGACTTTTGATAACATCATCTTCGTCGGCGCGAACGACGGCGGTTCCAGCACCGGCGCGCTAATCGAGATGGCGCGGGTGCTCAGCCTGCATCCGGCGCTGGCCGCACGGGTCGATCTGGTTTTTTTCGACGGTGAAGAAGCCTACGATGAATTTAGTGCGACCGACGGTCTTTACGGCAGCCGCTATTTTGCCCGGCAGCTCGCGGAAGCAGACAAGCACTCCTATCGGGACGGCATTCTCTGGGACATGATGGGCGATCGCGACCTGACGATTACGCTCCCGCTCGATTCGCCGCCCGAATTGGCGACCGGTATTTTTGCGGCGGCCGATGCCTTGCAGGTGCGCAACCATTTTACCTATTACAACAACGATGTGCTCGATGATCATACCCCCTTGAACGCGGCCGGCATTCCCACGATCGACCTGATCGACTTCGATTATCCGCCCTGGCATACCGCCGGTGACACAATGGACAAATTGAGCGCAGAAAGTCTCCGCATCGTCGGCGCCGTGACCGCTTACTATCTGGCCCACGCCGCTTCTCAATGAGGCGCGCCTTTCTTATCGCCGCGCTCGCGATCGCCGCAGGGGTTGGCGCAGCCGAATATCCGATTCATTCGTTCGCCTTCCGCCACTGGCTCGGACACGCCGAGATCAGTCGCTCGAAACTAGTGCAGTGTATCAGTGAAATTGAGACCGCCATGGCAGAGCCTGGACTCGCCGCCGCGAGTCCCTCCGGAGGGACGCGCTTCCGCGAGTCCCCGCTCGCGCCCGTAGCCGACGGTCTCGGTTCAATTGATACTACACTGCACTAGAAGCGCGCGGTTTTGAAAAACTCGCGCAACCGTGCCACCGCGGCTCCCCGGTGGCTGAGGGCGTTCTTCTGCATCGCCGACAGTTCCGCGAAGGTCTCATCGAATCCGTTAGGCCGAAAAAGCGGATCGTAACCGAAGCCGGCCGTGCCTCGTTCCACTCTGACGATTTCGCCTTCCGCCGCGCCGTCGAAAATCGCGATCACCTCGCCGGCGCGCGCCAGGACAAGAACGCAACGGAAGCGCGCCGAGCGCGGCGCCTCCGGCGGCAACTCCGCCATGGCGTCGAGTAATTTCCGACGATTGGCTGCGTCCGTCGCCCCCTTTCCCGCATAACGGGCGGAGTAAACGCCAGGCGCTCCGCCCAACGAATCGACCTCCAAGCCGGAATCGTCCGCCAGCACGAAGCCGGGCAGAAGCCGCGAGACCGTCGTGGCCTTGAGACGCGCGTTCTCCGCAAAGGTGCAGCCTCTCTCAGGCACCTCCGGAACCTCCGGGTGCGTCGCCAGATCCGTCAGGCAAAACTCCGTTCCCAACATCTCGGTAAATTCCCGCGTCTTATGGCGGTTGCGCGTGGCAAGGAGGAGCCGGATCACGCCGGAAAGTAAATCAGGAACAGAGGAACGCAGAAAGAGCGGAGCAAGCCGGCGTAAACTTCACCAGTTCCTGCTTGGAAAGCCCCGCCTCACCCTTGCGGGTTCGTTCTGGCCTGCTTTCCTGATCCGTCCAACTTCTTGTCACACTCCATGAGCGAACACCGCAAACCGTATCCCTTCGATATCCTGGAGCCGAAGTGGCAGGCACTCTGGGAAGAACGCCGGCTTTTTCACGCCCCTAACCCGGGCGATCCGGGGTTCGACCTGGCTCGACCGAAATACTACGTGCTGGACATGTTCCCCTACCCGAGCGGCACTGGCCTGCACGTCGGACATCCCGAGGGCTATACCGCAACCGATATCGTGGCGCGCTACAAACGCCTGCGCGGTTTCAATGTCCTGCATCCGATCGGCTGGGACGCGTTCGGATTGCCGGCGGAACAGTTTGCCATTCGCACCGGGCAGCATCCGGAGATCACGACACGCGAAAACATCGCCCGTTTCAAGAAACAGTTACAAAGGATCGGCTTTTCCTACGATTGGGAGCGCGAGATCAGCACGGCCGATCCGAGTTTCTACCGCTGGACGCAATGGATTTTTCTCCAGATTTACAACTCATGGCTTAACCCGGAATCGGGCAAGGCAGAGCCGATCAATACTTACGGCGGCAACGATCCCGACAGCGTCCGGCTCGCCTATGTGGCCGAAGTGCCAGTGAACTGGTGCCCCGAACTCGGCACCGTTCTGGCCAACGAGGAGGTGATCGATGGCAAGAGCGAGGTAGGCGGGTTTCCTGTTGTCAGGCGCCCGATGCGGCAATGGATGTTGCGCATCACCGCTTACGCCGAGCGGTTAATCAGCGAACTGGAAACGCTCGACTGGCCGGAGGGAATCAAGCTTTTGCAGCGGAACTGGATCGGGAAAAGCGAAGGTGCGGAGGTGCAATTTGCGCTGGCGGATCGCGATGACGTTATGAGCGTTTTCACAACGCGACCCGACACGCTTTACGGCGCGACCTACATGGTGCTGGCGCCGGAGAACCCGCTGGTCGACCGCCTCACGACTAACGAACAACGCAACGCGGTCGCAGCCTATCGAAACCAGGTCTCTGCCAAGAGCGACCTGGAGCGGACCGATCTGGCGAAGGAAAAGACGGGCGTTTCCACCGGCGCGTTTGCGATCAATCCCGCGAGCAAAGAACGCATCCCGATCTGGATCGCCGACTACGTTCTGATGGGTTACGGCACCGGTGCGATCATGGGCGTGCCGGCGCACGACGAGCGCGACCTGGAGTTTGCCCGCAAATTTAATCTCCCGATCATCGACGTTGTTCAACCGTCGACCGGGGAAACGCCGACCGGCTTCATCGGCGATGGCGTGGCGATAAATTCTCCGCTCATCGACGGCCTCTCGACGCCGAAAGCAAAAGAGCGCATTACCGCCTGGCTGGAGGAGCAGGGTCTTGGGCGGCGCACGGTGCAATACAAACTCCGCGACTGGCTTTTCTCCCGACAGCGTTACTGGGGCGAACCTTTCCCGATCGTCTGGCGCGAGAGAAAACATGAGGCCATCCCGGAGACGGAACTGCCGCTGGTTCCGCCGCCGCTGGATGATTTCAAACCGACCGGCACGGGCGAGCCGCCGCTGGCCCGGGCCAGGGAATGGGTTCGCTACTCCGAGGTCGCAACGCGCGAGTTGAACACGATGCCGCAATGGGCCGGCTCCTGTTGGTATTATCTGCGCTTTTGCGATCCGGAAAACAATGAGCGGTTCGTCGGCAGAGAAGCCGAGCGCTATTGGATGGGTGGAGCGGCGGGCGTGTCGCCGGCGCCAAATGATGCTGCGGACGGCGCTTTACGCAAAGCAGCCGACCCGGCCGCCGCTGCACCAGGCGGCGTTGACCTTTACGTGGGCGGCACCGAGCACGCCGTGTTGCACCTTTTGTATGCTCGCTTCTGGCACAAGGTGCTCTTCGACCTCGGGCATCTCTCGACGGCGGAACCGTTCCAGCGCCTGGTGAATCAGGGAATCATCCTCGGCGAAGACGGTCGCAAAATGTCGAAACGCTGGGGCAACGTGATCGATCCGCTCGATGTTATCGCGGATTACGGCGCCGATGCCTTCCGCTGCTACGAGATGTTTATGGGGCCGCTCGAGCAGATGAAGCCCTGGAGCATGATGGGCGTGGAAGGTGCGGCGCGCTTTCTCGCGCGGGTCTGGCGCCTGGTGATGGAGGAAAATCAGGCGGGCGAATGGCTCCTTTCGCAAACGGTAAGTGACGTAAAGCCGACACGTGCCCAGCAAAAGGTTATCCACGCCACGATCAAGAAAGTGACCGAAGACATCGAGACGCTCTCTTTCAATACCGCAATCGCCCAGATGATGATTTTCGTGAACGCGTTCACGACCGCGGAAGCACGGCCGGTCGCGGCCCTGCGCCAGTTGCTGCTCGTCTTGAATCCCTTCGCGCCGCATCTCACGTCAGAACTCTGGGAGACGCTCGGGAAGAAATTTCCGATTAAACCGAAAGAGCTAACCGATCACGCATGGCCTCCCTACGACCCCTCTTTCCTGGTGGAAGATGAAGTGGAAATCGCGCTGCAGGTGAACGGTAAGGTGCGCGATCGGGTCATGGTTCCGATCGGCGCGACGAAGGCCGAACTCGAAGCTATCGCCCTCGCCAACGCGCGCGTTCAGGAGTTCATCGCCGGGAAGATGGTGCGCAAGGTCGTGGTCGTAGAAAAGAAGCTTGTCAATATCGTCGCCACCTAGAATGCTCCGAGACCATGCTGAAGGAATTCAAAGAGTTTGCGATTAAGGGAAACGCGGTCGATCTCGCCGTCGGCGTCATCATCGGAGCAGCCTTTGGCGGTATCGTCACGTCGTTGGTGAAGGATATTCTGATGCCGCCGCTCAGCCTGCTGACCGGTGGCCTGGATTTCTCTAACAAGTTCGTCGTGCTGAAGGCAGGCACCGACGGCGTAAGCAACTTCGCCACCCCGGCGCTGGCCGCGGCGGACAAAGCGGTCACCTGGAACTATGGGAACTTCATCACCCTGGTGGTGAATTTCATCATCGTGGCGTTCTGCATTTTCCTCGTCGTTAGAGCGATGAACAAACTGAAACGTCCGGCCCCGGGTGCGCCGGCGGTCTCGAAGGACTGCCCGGCATGCGCGATGACGATCCCGATCAAGGCCACGCGCTGCCCACATTGCACAACGGAATTAGCACGCGCCTAGGCGGCAGTGCGATTTCCGTCGACTCGCAGCACGCGCTGCGGCGTGCAGAGCCAGATGCGGCTCTGAGCGTCCTCTGGCCAAATGACGCCACCCGCCCATGGTGAAAACGCGGGCAGGATCCAGCGCTTTTCCTGTTCGATAAGCGCCGGGAATTTCAGATGCAGTCCCGCCCCGTCACGGATGCTTGCCGCGGGATGGTGATGGCCAATGATCTTGATCCGGCCGGTTTCATCCTCTGTTTCGGAGTGCCCATGCTCGAAAACGAACTCCGGCGTCTCCCAACGCTGAACAAACTCGATCATCTGGGCGACATGGCGATCGTGGTTCCCGGCCAGCGCGATCAACCGGTAGCGCTCCCCCAACCGCCCGAGCAGATCCGCCGCAGCGGCGGACGAAGCCCGGTCGTGGACCAGATCGCCCACGACGATCAGTTGGCACGGCCGATATTCATCGAGCAGCCCGGTCAGACGAGCCTCGATCGATGTCATGCCCCAAAGCGGCACCAGGCGTCCGGCGGTTCGCTGGCTTAGTTCGTAGCCAAAGTGCAGATCGGCCACCGCCAGCCATCGTTCCCTCTCGTGAAAGAGCGCCAGCCGCCCGTCCAAGAGCACGTTCGGAGCAATGGCGACGCGGCCGGCGGCAGTGACGGGCATGATTCCGGCTCTGAAATTATGTCTTGCCATCCCCTGCTTCAACCGCTAAGCCTGCGGGTCGGTAATCATGAAAGGCTTACTGAGACTTCCATTGGTCATCGCCTTCGCTCTGCTGGGGGTGAGTTGCGCCAGCACCCAAAGAACCGCCAGCACGCAAAGCGCGCCGAGGCGGGTCGCCAAGGTGCGCACCACCGCTTACACTCACACCGAGGCGGGCGGCAACCACAACGCAGTCGGCGCTCGCCTTTCAGGCAAGAACGTCATGAGCGCTGCGGCCGATTGGTCGCGCTGGCCGCTCGGGACCAAATTTCGGATCATCGATACCAACGAGGTTTTCGAGATCGATGACTATGGAAGCGCCCTCATCGGCACCGGCACGATCGATCTTTACAAGAAGAACCGGCTCGCCATGAACAAGTGGGGCGTTCGCTCGGTCGACATCGACGTCATCGAATGGGGCTCGAAGGAGAAAAGCCTGGAAGTGCTCGCGCCGCGCAAGAAAAATCCTCGTGTCCGCCAGATGATCCTCGCCCTTTCCAAAGAGCGCACCCCGGATTTCCGGCAGTTCTAGGCGGACTTTCTTTTGACAGCGGCAGCGCCCGCCGCACTTTCCCGCGGATGAAAATCTTTGTCGTCGGCGGAGCAGGCTACATCGGGAGCATTTGCGTCGAGCTCCTGCTCGATGAAGGCCACGAGGTCATCGTCTTCGACAACCTGAGCGAGGGCCATCGGCGCGCGGTCGATGAGCGCGCGGCTTTCATCGGCGGCGACCTTTCGCGACGAGAAGAGATCGGCCGTGCGCTTCAGGAAACAAAGCCCAAAGCCGTGATGCACTTTGCCGCCAACGCGCTCGTCGGGGAATCGATGCAGAATCCGTCGAAGTATTTTCGGAATAACGTCTCTGCCGGAATCAACCTTCTCGACACCATGCTCGAGGCAAATGTGCGCCGGTTTGTCTTCTCCTCGACCTGCGCCACCTTCGGCCCGCCGGAGCGCGTGCCGATCGACGAGACGCTGCCGCAGCGGCCGATCAATCCCTATGGCGAATCCAAGCTCATGTTTGAGAAGGTCCTGCGCTGGTACGACCAGATCCACGGGCTGAGGTTTGTCTCGCTGCGCTACTTCAACGCCGCAGGCGCGACGGAGAAATTCGGCGAGGATCATCGCTGCGAGACGCATCTCATTCCGAACGTGCTCAAGGTTGCGCTTGGCCAAAAGCCAGAGGTCGAGATCTACGGGACCGACTACGAGACGCCCGATGGCACTTGCATCCGCGACTACATTCATATTCTCGATCTCTCCCGCGCCCACATCCTCGCCCTCGGCGCGAAAGAGAGCGCTTTTTACAACCTCGGCACGGGTGGCGGCGCAAGCGTACGCGAGGTGATCGATGTCTGCCGCCAAGTCACCGGCCGGGAAATTCCCGTGGTTGAAAAGCCGCGCCGTCCGGGCGATCCCCCGCGCTTGATCGCAGCCTCGGACAAGATCAAACGCGAACTGGGATGGAAGCCGCAGTTCGAGAATCTGCCCGCCATCGTCGAAAGCGCCTGGCGCTGGCACCATAAATTCCCCAGCGGCTACGGCGACTGACGACCCGTCTCGCCGAGAATGAAAGCGCCTGCGGACACGGGTTCCGCAGGCACTTCAGAATTACCCTGACGACAACACGAACTCCTTAGGGGTGGGTTGTGGTCGTCGTGGTGGTCTCTTTCTTGTAATAGGTGATCGGTTGTTCGAGCGTCACCTTTCGCACCACCATCCGATCGCCATGCTTCACGTAGGTGAAGCGCACCGGCATGTTCGGACGCAGCATCGAAAGCTCGACCGGATTGCCTTTGGAATCCACCACCGTCGTCTCCTTGGAAGTGTAGTACTTCACCGGTTCCGCGCTCGTCTCGGTGCGGAAGGTGATGTAGTCCGAGCTCGGGGTGAAAGTCGTAATGGTCCCAGTCCCATCCATTGTGCTGGTGCTTGTGCTCACGGTCGTCCCGCCGGCCGTGGTTGTGGTGGTTGTGCGTGCTCGTGTCCTGCGCAACCGCCGTTCCGAGGGCGAGCGCGCCGGCCGCTCCAGCGGCCAACAATTTTATCAATCTATTCTGTTTCATGTTTGTCCTTTCGTTTGGTTGAATGGATCATCTCCGTCGTGCTGAGTTCCGATTCTCTCTATTCAATCTTCATTCACCCCCAATTCGCAGAGTCCCTGACGCCTGGACGCATCGTTTAGTAACGCCCGGTCCTATCTCTTTTTCATGCAACCACTTCCCGGTTTTAGAGATTTTTTGCCGGACGATTGTGCCTTCCGGAACGCGATTTTCGCCCGTTGGCGCGAGGTCTGTTGCAGCTACGGCTTCGTCGAATGGGATGGCCCTGTTCTCGAACCGACCGATCTTTACACGAAAAAGAGCGGCCCCGAGATCGTCGCGCAGCTTTTCAATTTCACCGACAAAGGCGACCGCGAAGTCGCAATGCGGCCGGAGCTGACCCCATCTCTCGCTCGAGTCGTCGCGGCGCATGAAAGAGAATTTCGCAAACCGCTCAAGTGGTTCTCCATCCCCCAATGTTTTCGCTACGAAAAGCAACAGCGCGGCCGGTTGCGAGAACATTTCCAGCTTAACTGTGACCTGATCGGCGACGCCTCCGCGGCGGCCGACGTGGAGGTCGTCGCGCTTCGCCATCGATCTGCTCCGCGCCTTTGGATTCAGCCCAAGTGACGTTGTCGTCAGGCTAAGCGACCGCGACGTTTTGGATCGAATACTGCTGCGAACGAGGGCGGAATGATGCCTGAAGATCGCTGGAGCGATCTCTCCAGGTCATCGACAAGAGCGAGCGCGAGACGCGCGAAAAAACCACTGAGCGACTTGGAGCGCTCGCCGGACCGGTCTTCGAAGTGCTCGACGGCGGTGCGGCGAGCAGAAAAACTTTGATGGAAGCCCATGCGTCAGGCAACTCGGGATCGCGGGACTGGCCGAGTTCGTCAAAATTGATCTCCGGGCATCGTCCGCGGGCTCGCCTACTACACCGGGTTGGTTTTCGAGGTTTTCGATCGCGCTGGGGAACTTCGCGCCATCGCCGGCGGCGGCCGTTACGACAACCTCATTTCCCAACTCAGCGACGGCGCCGTCTCGCTCCCGGCGATCGGGTTCGCGATGGGTGATGTCGTTTTGGGCGATCTGATCAAGGAAACGCCGCCGGTCTTCGAGCGTTTGGCGGAAGTGGTGAGCCAACAAAGCGCCCTCGACATTTACCTCATCATCGCGAAGGAGGAACGCCGGCTCGATGCGGTCCGGCAATTGCAACAACTCCGCGACGCGGGTTGGCGCGTCGACTACCCGCTCGCGCCCGGCCAAGGTCGGCAAACAATTCCAAACCGCCGAGGCGATGGGCGCGAAGATCACGCTCCTTTACGGCGACGAATGGCCCGCGGTGAAAATGAAAACACTCGCGACCCGCGAAGAACTGCTCGTGCCGCATGAGGAATTGCTCCCGCGCGTTCAGCAAGCGTTGTCATCCTGAGCCGGCGAAGCGCGGCGAAGGACCTCACAAGCCACCTCCGGTCTTCATCGGGATCGCACTTGCGCGATTCCTCCCTTCGCTCAAACTGACACTCCGCCGCTGCCACCATGTATCGCACCCATCACTGCAACGCTCTCCGCGCCGCCAATATCGGCCAGCAGGTCAAACTCGCCGGCTGGGTCCATTCCCGGCGCGACCACGGTGGCGTTATTTTCATCGACCTGCGCGATCGCGAAGGCCTGACCCAGGTCGTCTTTCGTCCGGAGGAAAATGCCGAGGTTGCCAAGGCCGCGCATCATTTGCGCGATGAAGACGTCATCCAGGTGGAAGGCCGCGTCGCCCCGCGCCTGCCCGGGACGGAAAATCCAAAACTCGCCACGGGCGAGATCGAGGTTCTGCCCGCACGCCTGACGATCCTCAACCGCGCGGACGTTCTTCCCTTCCCGCTTGACGGGGAGGTCAGCAACGAAGACTTGCGCCTGACCTACCGTTATTTCGACCTGCGCCGCCCGCAGTTGTCGCGCAACTTGCGCATCCGCCATCGCGTAGCGAAAGCGACGCGCGACTATCTCGACGATCAGGGCTTTATCGAAGTCGAAACGCCGATCCTTTCCAAGAGCACGCCGGAAGGGGCGCGCGATTTCCTTGTCCCGAGCCGGCTCTTGCCCGGAAAGTTTTACGCTCTTCCCCAAGCCCCGCAGCAATACAAACAGCTCCTCATGGTCGGCGGAGTGGAAAAATATTTCCAGATTGCGAAGTGTTTTCGCGACGAAGATCTGCGCGCCGATCGCCAGCCGGAATTTACCCAGATCGACATCGAAGCCTCATTCGTTAGGCCGGAGGACATCTACGCGCTGACCGAGGGAATGCTGGCCTCGATTTTCAAAGCCGCGCGCGGGATCGACATTCCCACGCCCTTCCCGCGCATGACCTATCACGAAGCGGTCGACACCTTTGGAAGTGACAAGCCGGACCGCCGTTTCGGCATGCAACTAGTCGATCTGGGAGACGTATTTGAAGGCACCGGCATGAAACTTTTCCAGAACGCGCTGACGACTCCGCGCGGAGTGGCAAAGGCGATAAACGCCAAGAATTTTGCGGAGCTAACGATTGGACAATCGGATGAGCTGACCGCGATCGCGAAAAACTTTGGCGCAAAAGGACTGGCCTTCATCAAGGTCGAGAACGGGGAATGGAAGTCGCCCCTCGTGAAGTTTTTCTCCCAAAAGGAAAGGGCGGACTTGCAGGAAAAATTGCAGATCGAGGAAGGCGATCTGATTTTGTTCGCGGCGGACAAATGGGAGATCGCCTGCGAAGTGCTCGGCCGTCTTCGACTGCGGATCGCCGAGATCCAGGGCCTGACGAAAAGCTCGGAGCAACTCGATTTTCTCTGGGTGACCGAATTCCCCCTTCTGCAATTCGATGCCACGGAAAACAAATGGAACGCCGTCCATCATCCGTTCACCCGTCCGCATGCGGACGACCTGGCGTTGCTTGAAGAAAAGCGTTACGGCGAAATGCGCGCCGAGGCTTACGACGTCGTCCTCAACGGCGTCGAGATCGGCGGCGGCAGTATTCGAATTCACGAACCGGAATTGCAGGCGAAAATGTTCGCCGTTCTCGGGGTAAGCGAGGAAGACCAGCAAATCATGTTTGGGCATTTGTTGCGCGCTTTCCGGCTGGGCGCACCGCCGCACGGCGGCATCGCGCTCGGGCTCGACCGGCTCGTCATGCTGATCTGCGGCGAAGAAAGCATCCGCGAAGTGATGGCCTTCCCAAAAAACAACCGCGGCCAGGACCTCATGTCGCAGTCTCCCGCGGAAGTCGACCCGCGCCAGTTGCGCGATCTCGGTATTCGACTCGAAGACGTGTAGGGCGCGCCATCCTGGCCGCCCGAGCGTTGCGCTTTGGCGACGTCTTCCCTCCGGCGGCGAAAATCGCCGCCCTACATTCTTGCCGCGTCGTCAGTGGTTCTTAGCCTGACGTGACCAACCCGGCGCGGACGGGATTCTCTCGCATGTAAATCCACTTCGATTCGGCAAATTCGTTTCGCCGCAGCAGTCGATCGAAAACGCCGTCCTGCCATTTCCAAGCTGCCTTGGTTTCTCGTCGGACGAAGCGTTTTAGTCCAGCCGAGTATTGCGTCACTTTTGCGTCGTGACCGGCCAATGGCCTAACGAGCGCAT
>CAWAIY010000040.1:0-90679 GCA_963782205.1 uncultured Verrucomicrobiae bacterium
CTTCGCTCCAGCGCGGCATCAACAAGGCCGTTGAGGCGATCGTTGCCGAACTTGGCAAGATCTCGAAGAAAGTCAGTGACCGCAGCGAGATCGCTCAGGTCGCAACCGTTTCGGCCAACTGGGACACGACGATCGGCGAAATCATTGCCGATGCGATGGACAAGGTCGGCAAGGACGGTACGATCACGGTCGAAGAAGCCAAATCGATCGAAACCAGCCTCGAAGTGGTCGAAGGCATGCAGTTCGACAAAGGCTATCTCTCCCCTTACTTCGTGACCAATGCGGAAGCGATGGAAGCCATCCTCGACAATCCTTACATCCTTATTCACGAGAAGAAAATCTCGAGCTTGAAGGACATGCTCCCGCTGCTCGAGAAAGTGGCTAAGGCCGGTCGTCCGCTCCTCATCATCGCGGAAGACGTGGAAGGCGAAGCGCTCGCGACCCTGGTCGTGAACAAGCTCCGCGGAACGTTGCAGGTTGCAGCCGTCAAGGCCCCGGGCTTCGGCGATCGTCGCAAGGCGATGCTGGAAGACATCGCGGTCCTGACTGGCGGCCGTTGCATCACCGAAGACCTGGGTATCAAACTCGAGAACGTGAAGCTCGAGGACTTAGGGCGTACCAAGCGCGTCACGATCGACAAGGAGAACACCACGATTGTGGAAGGCGAAGGCAAGCAGGCCGACATCCAGGGCCGCGTCTCCCAAATCCGTCGTCAGATCGAAGAGACCACTTCGGATTATGATCGTGAGAAGCTCCAGGAGCGCCTCGCGAAACTCGCCGGTGGTGTCGCCGTCATCAATGTCGGCGCCGCGACCGAAACCGAGATGAAGGAAAAGAAGGCGCGCGTGGAAGACGCGTTGCACGCGACTCGCGCCGCAGTCGAAGAAGGCATCGTTCCTGGCGGCGGCGTCGCTCTCATCCGGGCGCAGAAGTCACTCGACAGCCTGAAGCTCGAAGGAGACGAGGCCGTCGGTGTGGCGATCATTCGCCGCGCGATCGAAGAGCCTCTCCGTACCCTTGCCGATAACGCGGGTCAGGAAGGCGCGCTCATCGTGCAGGAAGTGAAGAAGCGCAAAGGCAACGAAGGCTATGATGTCGCCAAGGCGGAATACACCGATCTCGTGAAAGCGGGCATCGTTGATCCCACGAAAGTGACTCGCAGCGCGTTGCAAAACGCGGCTTCGATCTCCGGCCTCCTCCTCACCACCGAAGCAGTCATCACCGAAGCTCCTGAAAAGGAGAAGGCGGGCGGTGGCATGCCTCCGGGCGGCATGGGTGGAATGGGCGGCATGGGCGGCATGGATTACTAAGCCAACGGGCTACTCGTTAACCGAAGCAATCAACCACAGCCGGGTCTCGCAAGAGGCCCGGCTGTTTTGCTTGGCGGGCATCTTTGTGCTCGCGGCCGGATCGATTTGGGAGGTATGAATCTCCGCATGGAGTCAGACGCACCATGAGCATCTCCGAATACATCCTCGCGCTAATGTCCATTGTCGTCGGCCTTGCCATGACCCAGCTTCTGAGCGGCGCAGCCGAGATTGCCCAACACGCAAGGCCTGTCCGAACCTACTGGATCCACACGGCATGGATGGTCAATCTCTTCGTCACCCTCATCCACTTCTGGTGGTGGGAGTTTGGCCTCATGCGCATCCAGACCTGGACCTTTCTGCCCTATGCCTTCGTGATCTGTTTTGCGGTTTTACTTTATTTTCTCGTCGCCTTGCTTGTTCCGCAGCATCTGAGCGAGCAGGCTGACCTGAAGGAATACTTCTACGCGCATCGCAGCTGGTTTTTCGGCACGATGGCATTGATCCAGTTCGTCGACTTCGGCGATACCCTGGTGAAAGGTTGGACCTATTTTGTCGGTCTGGGTTTGGAATACCCGATCAGGAACCTGGGCATCATCGTGCTGTCTGCGATCGCGATCCGGACGAGGAACGAGCGCTTTCACGGCTTCATGGTCATCCTTCTCACCGGCTATCAATTGCTTTGGATCATGCGGCATTTCAACCGCCTCGGCTAGGGCGCAAGCAACCCGGCATACCATGCAACCAACCGCCCGCCAAAGAACATCCAGACCAAGGCGCCAAGAGCGAGGTAGGGTCCAAACGGGATTTTCGCCGACCAGGCGCGCCGACCAAGCAACATGCTCGTGAGGCCGACGACCGAGCCCAGGACCGATCCCGCGAAGATGCTGCAAAGCACGGCGCGCCAGCCGAGGAAAGCGCCGATCGCAGCGAGGAACTTGAGGTCGCCGCGGCCCATCGCTTCGCGCGGGATTTGTAACTCGCGCACCACTCCAGTAATGCGATCGACTTCGTCGAGCTGAAAGGATTCCCCCTCGATCGTAAGCTGATTGTAGCGCAGTTGCAGCGTTGTATTTTGAAAAGAGCGGCCGTCGACCTGCGCTTCGGCGCAGTGCATTAACATCAGATCGCTCTCACGCGCGAAATGGTCGCTCCACAACCCGCGCTCAGCTCCGACGACAAATTCCGCGTCGTCGCCCGCACGCACCCAGCTGAAGGAAGTCGGCTGCTCGAGCCGGATCCGCTTTTTGCCAAAGACCTTCTTCCCCCCTTCGAGCACCAGCCAGAGCAAAGCATAACCTAGAGCAGCCGAGCCTAACGACCATAAACCCGCCAGCAGTCGCGAATCTTCCGCCATGAGGGCTGGCAGCGCGATACTCGCGACCACGCCCGCCACCGTTCCGCCGATCGTGATTTCATCCGGGATGATAAAGTGCTCGAAATCAATAAAGGTCGCGACGACGAGGAGCGAAACGAAGACCCAGTAAGCGAGCGCGACGGGCCATGGGAACACGATCCAGACGGCGAGAAAGAGGAAGGCGGTGAGCAGCTCGACGACGAAATAACGAAAGGCGATCCTGTTCCCGCAATGCGCGCACTTCCCGCGGAGCATCAGCCAGCTGAGCAACGGCAGATTTTGCTGCCACGGGATGGGATTCTTACACGCCGGGCAAAAGGAGCGGCGCGGCTCATTAACCGAGAGGTCGCGTGGCAGCCGGTAGATGCAGACGTTGAGAAAGGAGCCGATCGCCGCGCCCATGACGAAGGCGAAGACACGAAAAAACAGCTCGTAGATCGCCGGCGTTTCCACTCGTCAGGCCGATGATTCCTTCCCGGCCGCTCGTCGCTGCATGAACCACGCGATCCAGATGCAACTCTCATAAAGCAGGCACATTGGCAGGCTAAGCGCGATCAGCGTCAACACGTCGGGCGTGGGCGTAATGATGGTGGCAAGGATGAAAATGAGGACAACGGCGTAGGGCCGGGTGCGGGCCATGAACTCGTAAGTGACAAGGCCAAACTTCACCAGCGCGAGGACCACCACCGGCAACTCGAAGGCCAGCCCGAAGCCGAGAACGAAGCGGGTCACAAACGAATAATATTGCTGCACCGTCCACATCGGAGTCCAGCCTAACGACTGGGTGTCGCGAAAGAAAAACAGAATCGTTTTCGGGAGAAGCCAGAAATAGCAGCAGGCCACCCCGGTCAGGAAGAGCCCGAAGCTCACGACGATCGCCGGAAAAAGAAAGCGCTTCTCGACCGCGGTCAGCGCCGGCAGAACAAACTGCGCCAGGAAATAAAGGAGGAGCGGAAACGAGACCACGATCCCGGCGTAAAAGGCAAGGTGAAACGAGATCGTGATTGAGTCGGTGATCCCGAGCGCGCGCAAGGCCCCCACCTGGCCGCCGACTTCGCCGAGCGGCTGTTGCAGGACCGCCACCAGCCGTTGCCGAAAGGCAAAGCAGAGAAACATGGCGACGATCAGCACGATCGCCATTTTCACGATCGTCCAGCGCAAATCCTCCAGATGCTCGAGGAACGGCTTCGATGTCTCGCTCTCCGGCGGATCACGAAAGGCAAAGATGTCGCGCAACTTCATTCCGCTGGGAAAATTCCAGATCCGAAGGTCGAAGGTCGAATCAATTTCGAAGGTTCAAAAAACGCGGAAAACAACAGCGCTCGAAGTTTCGGGTTTTCAAGCCCTTCCTTCGATTTTCGCCGTTTGTTTCGGAGTTCGATATTCGACATTCGAATTTTCTCCCGCTTAGGGAAAAATCTCGCCGCACGCCACCAGCCGGGCCCAGATGCCGAGGGTGTTGGCATCGCGGATTTGACCCTCGGCGATCATCTGGCGCACGACGTCGGCGCTGAACTCGCGGCAGTCGATGATTGCTTCCGTGGCATCATGCTGTGCGCCGCCGGCGCTCTTCTCCGCCGGGCGCGCGAGGAAAAAGTAGCAATGTTCATCCGTGAAGCCGGGCGACGTAAAATAGTGGCCTAACGGAATCAATTCCGCTCCCGGGGCCAGCTCGTAGCCGGTCTCTTCGCGCATTTCCCGTCGCGCAACCGCGCGCACCGCTTCTTCGTCCGGTTCCAACGTTTCGTCGATCTGACCTGCGGGCATCGACCAGATCGCCGCGCGAATTGGAATTCGCTCTTCGCGGATCAGGACGAATTTTCCCTCGCGCGTGAGCGGCGCGATCACGACCGCCGGCTTGCGATGGACGACCGACCATTTCCGGGCCGCCTGGGTCGGGGTGCGCACTTCATCCGTTGCGACGGTGAGATGCGGCGTCTGGAAATGGATTTCACTCGCGAGTGTTTCCCAGCCATCGCTGTCGCGCACAAGGTTGGTCTTTTGCACGCGAGGAAGTTATGGACGGCGTCGCGAAAAGCGAATCGCGAGCATGCTCTGGACGTTTCGCTGCGCGCCGTAACAGATGCGGAGCAACGGCCGGGCTTTCAAACTCGAGACTGATCGCCCAACCCCAGCCAATCCTGCGAACGACGCCTTCCCAAGCGCTTCGCAGAGCGAGCGTCTACAACGCGCGCACCACCCGCACCGCGGCGTAGCGGGTCTCGGGCAAAATGAACTTTCGCAGTTCCAACTCGATCCGCAGCAGGTCGAATTTGCGCAGCAAATGTTCGGCCGTCTCGTGCGCGAGCGTCTCGATCAGCTTGTCCTCCCGGTCGGAAACGAACCGGCGCACTTCCTCGCAAACGGTTCTATAATCGACCGCCCGCGCCAGCTCGTTGCCCAGCTCGCCGAAAGGTCTGTGCGGTTGCAAGACGAGAGATACTGTGAGCCGCTGCGGTTGCCCGCGCTCTTCATCGGGAACGCCGACCCGCGCCATCAGTTCCAACTCTTCAATCCGGATTTCGTCGTTAGGCAGATCCTGGTTCACGGGCGCTGGCTACTTTCCGGTCGATTCCGAAAGGAGACCAGTCGAAAAAATTGGGCGCGCGCCGGGAAAATCCCGACGCGCGCCGTTCGGAGGGACGTTTCTCTCAACAACTTCTAGCGGCGCTCTTTCTCGTCTTCCTCGCGCACGAGATCGGAAATCGGCGCGGCGGCGTCTCGCGCTTCCTCCATGCTGGCGACGCCCGCCATCATCCGGCGGAGGCCGCGCACTTTGCGCGTGAGCGAACTGGAGGAAGCGTGTAAGCCGGCGCCATCGGCGACGTAGGTGGCAGCATTGGCCGCCGCGATATTCATCTGGGCGGCGGTCGCAATCGCGTCCTGGTTCGCGCCGAGGAAGAGGAACGTCCACCGATACTGCTCGGTCTGCTGTTTGATCGCACGGGCGATTTGTTGCCACGTGTAGGTTTGGGAGGAATTTTCCAGGCCATCGGTCAGGATGGTGACGATCACCTGCCCCGGGCGATTCTTCTCCGGCATCGCCGCGAGACGCGCCCCGACGTCATCGATCGTGCGACCAATCGCATCGAGGAGAGCGGTCGAACCACGTGGGAGGTAGGTGTCGTGGTTGAGCGCGATGACTTCCGCCACCGGCAGGGCGTTGATCGGCACCAAATATTCGTCATCAAAAAGCACGAGGGTCAGTTTGGCGAGACCCTCGGTCTGCTGCTGCTTGTGGAGGAAAAGATTGAAGCCATTCATCGCCGCTTCCCGGCAACTCTCCATGGAACCAGAGCGGTCGAGGATGAAAGCGATTTCGGTGTAGTTCTTGTTCATGCCCCCATCATATCGATGTGGGTCAGACATCCGCTGCCCGACAGGCAAAGATTTTTTGCCGAATCGGATCTTTATTTCCCGGAATACTCGGTCACGAACTTCCGCCCCACTTCGGCGAGGCGCTGCCGCAGCTTGGCCGGCTCGAGCACTTCGGCCTGGTCGCCCCAGCTCAGGATCCAGCGCTCAATCTCCTCGAGACTTCCCAGCTGCAATTGCAATTCCAGCCGGCCGTCCCGCAGCTCCTTGATTTTCTGCGAGTGGTGCCACATCCGCTCGCGCACGAGCTGGGCCGCGAACGGTTGGAACCGGATTCGCACCGTCGTCCGACCCTCGCTCTGGAAAACGCCAAAGCTGGAATCGAGAAATTTGCCGATGGAAAAATTCGCCGGACGCCGAAAACGCGCCCCTGTCCGACGCGGTTCATAGATGCGCGGCAGGGCGAAGGTGCGCAGCTGCTGGCGATCGAGATCGAACCCGAAAAGATACCACTGGTTATCGACGCAGCCGAGGTGATAGGGACGCACCCGCCTCGTCTCCTCCGCGGTGCTGCGCAGTTTTCGATAGCGGAATTCGATCTCGGCTGAATTCAACACTGCGTGGCTGAGCACTTCGAAAACCTCCAGGTCCGCCTGGCTGTGCCCGGCGCTGCGAAACGAAATAGCCGCGTCCAGATCCGTCCAGGTAAAAGTGACCTTGTCTTTCAGACCGTGCCCGATTTTCTGAAACGCCGCCTTGAGCGGCGCTTCGAAGGGCGTGTCGTGATATTGCTGGAGCGCTTTCTGGGCGATGAAGAGCGCGACGATTTCTCCTTCCGAGACCTGGATGCTGGGAAAACTGGTGACCGGTTCGGTGTAAACGAAACCGAAATGCAGCTGATCATACTCGATCGGTAACCCGAGCTGATAGCGCATGAACTCGATGTCGCGCTGGATCGTCTTCTCCGACACCTCCAGTTCGCCGGCGAGCTTTCGGCAGTTAGGAAATTTCCGCGCCTGCAACTGCGCGTGAAGCTGCATCATGCGGGCGAGCGGTGGGCGGGAAAATTGTTCGCCCACGGGCCGCTTCCCCCGGGCCCGGTTTGGGCGTGCCTGGGTGACTATCGGACGTACCATGTCCAACCTGTAAGGCCGCGGCGGCGCCCTTCCAAGCGCAACCGTTCGGGCGCCCGCAAAAAGTCATTTGGTCGGACACCTTTTGTCCGAACGCTTGTGATATGGTGCTCGCAAGTGTCCCAAAAAGCCGGTCTTTATCTTCATACCAGCAATCGTCTCGAGCGGCTTGCCGATGCGATGGCGCAGGGATTGCAGCGTCCGCTGGACGACCCATTTGCGGCCGAGGCGGTGGTGATCCCGACGCTCGGTCTGGAACGCTGGCTGACGCAACAGCTCGCGTTACGTCAGGGCATTTGCGCCAACGTCTCTTTCCTCTTTCCGCAAAAATTCGTCGCCGGCCTGATGGACGCGGCGTTGCCCGGTCGAGCCGCCGCCCGCTTTTACGCGCGCGAAAATCTTACCTGGCGCATCATGAAGTTGCTCCCGGAGCTTGCCGTTCGGCCCGAGTTCGCCGATCTGCAGCGCTACCTCAAACAGCCACGCCCCGAGCTGCGCCGCTTCCAACTCGCGGAAAAAATTGCCGACTCTTTTGACCAATATCTCGCTTTCCGACCAGGCATGGTTCTCGATTGGGAACGAGCAACGGAAAAGCACTGGCAGGCCATCCTCTGGCGGGATCTGATCCGCTCCGCGCCCGGTTTGCATCCGCCGGCACTGGCGGAGGAATTCAGCGCCGCCTTGCGCCGCGGCGCCGCGCCACTGCCGGAACGCGTTTCGGTTTTTGGCATCTCAACATTGCCGCCGTTTTACATCCAATTTTTCCAGGAACTCGCGCAGGTGGTCGAGGTGCATTTTTTCGTAATGCGGCCGACCCCGGAGTGGTGGAGCGATATCCGGTCCGAACGCGAAGAGCTGCGGGCGCGCCGCAAAGCGCCCACGACCGCGCAACTCGATCTGCAATTCGAGCGTGGCAATCCGCTTCTTGCCTCCTTCGGCAAAGTCGGCCGTGAATTTCTCGAGAGCGTGACCGAACTGAATCCGACGCGGGAACGCGACCTGTCCGAGGCGCCGCCTAACGAGACCATTCTTGGTCAAATCCAGCACGATATTTTTCAGCTGCACGATCCGACCGGCAGCGCGAAACGCCCGATCGCTGAGATCGATCGATCGCTCCAATTTCATTCCTGCCACAGCCCGATGCGCGAGATGGAAGTGCTGCACGACCAGTTGCTCGCGCTCTTCGAAGAACAGCCCGATCTCAAACCGCACGAGATCGTAGTGATGGCGCCCGACATCAGCGTCTACGCGCCATTCATCGAGGCGGTCTTTGCCACCGCGCCGGAGGAACTGCGCATTCCATTCAGCATCGCCGATCGCGGGGCACGAGCCGAGAACGGCGTCATCGACACCTTCCTGCGCATCCTCGAATCCGCCGAGAGCCGCTTCCCGGCGAGCAGCGTCTTGAACATCCTCGAGTCGGTCCCGCTGCAGCGGAATTTCGATCTGGCCGAGCCCGATCTCGAGATTATTCGCACCTGGATCGAGGAAACCGGAATCCGCTGGGGGATCGATGCTGCGCATCGCGCCGAGCTTGGCCTGCCGGAGTTTGGGGAGAATAGTTGGCGCGCGGGGCTCGACCGGCTCCTGCTCGGTTACGCCGCCCCCGCGCGCGGCGAAAAACTCTTCGCGGGCATCCTGGCCTACGACGAGGTGGAGGGAAATCTGGCCGAAACACTCGGCCACTTTGTTGAATTCGCCGAAGTGCTTTTTTCAACGGCGCGCGCGCTCCAGCATCCGCGTCCGCTCAGCGAGTGGCAGGAGACCCTGCGCCAGATGGTTGACCGCTTCTTCGGCGCCGATGACGAACGCGAACCGGAGCTGCACCGACTGCGACGAATCATCGACTCGTTAGGCGAGACCGCGATGTTATCCGGTTTCGACGAACCGGTGTCGCTCGACGTACTCATGGCCTATCTCGAGCAGGCGCTCGCCGGCAATGAGAGCGGCTCGGGATTTCTCGTCGGTCGCGTCACCTTTTGCGCGCTCAAACCGATGCGCACCGTGCCGTTCCGCGTCGTCTGTCTCGTCGGGATGAACGACACCGCCTATCCGCGGCACGATCGCCCGCCCGGGTTCGACTTGATCGCGCAACATCGGCGGCCCGGTGATCGCACGACTCGCGATGACGATCGCTACCTCTTTCTGGAGGCGCTCCTCTCCGCGCGCGAGGTTTTCTATCTCAGCTATGTCGGTCGCTCGATCCGCGACAACAAACCGATCCCGCCAAGCGTGCTGGTGAGCGAGCTGCTCGATTACGCCGGCGCCCTTGTCACCGAGCACCCGCTGCAGCCATTCAGTCAAAAATATTTCACCGGCGCCGACGGACTCTTCAGTTATTCGGCGGAGAACTGTCTTGCGAGCGGAACTGCGGCCGAGGAGCGAAACGCGCCGGCGCCGTTCATCGCCGCCAGGATCGGCGAGCCAGAAGCGGAATGGCGGCGGCTCGACAACGCAAAGCTCCGTTCCTTCTTCGGCAATCCATCCAAATTTCTCATTCGCGAGCGACTCGGCCTGCGCCTGCCGCGGCGGGATTCGCTCCTGGAGGAAGCGGAGCCGCTGGAGCCGGGTGGCCTCGCGAAATACAAACTGGAACAAGACCTCCTGGATCGCGCCCTCGCCAGCGAGCAATTCGAGCCATGGTTCCCGGTAGCGCGCGCCGGCGGAGAGCTGCCCCCGGGCCGGGCGGGCGAATCGCACTTGCGCGAACTCTCTGAGAACGCGCGTCTTTTCGCCGAGGCGGTCAGGGCGAACGCCGGCCAGCGCCGCGGCGAGTCGGAGCAGTTGCTGCTCAGCATCGGCCGGTTCGAGCTCGGCGCCCGGGTCGATAACCTGTTTGATGGTCGCCTGGTGCGTCATCGCCTAACGACACGAAAACCTGGCGATCTGCTCGGGGCGTGGATCGATCATTTGCTCATGAATTGCATTCGCTCGACCGAATCGATTCTCATCACCGCGACCAAGGAAAAGCAGCCTGTGATCGAGCGTTTCGTGCCGGTGGAGGACGCACAAGCGCTGCTCGCTTCGCTCCTCGATTTTTATTGGCGGGGCTTGCGCGCGCCGCTGCCCTTTTTTCCTCGCAGCTCGCTCGCCTTCGCGGAGAGGAAACTGCATCCGACCCGAGGTTCTTCCCCGCTCGAGAAGGCGCAAAAAGCCTGGGGCGATTCGCCGCTCCCGCGAGAAAGCGATTTCGGGATGGGACCGGAGCGAGAAGACGACTATTTCGATCTGGCCTTCCGCAACGTGCCCGATCCGCTCGGGCCGGAATTTCAAGAGATCGCGATGGCGATTTTCGAGCCGGCCCTCAGGGTCATGACGAAGGAGACATGAAAGATTTTTCCCTCCTCGAAACCGAGATCGGCAGCGGCCCGCTTCTGATTGAAGCCAGCGCCGGCACCGGGAAGACATTTACTATCGCCGGTCTCGTCCTGCGCCTCCTCCTGGAGCGACCTGACCTGACGATCGATAAGATTCTGGTCACGACCTTCACCGAGCTGGCCACGGCGGAACTGCGGGGCCGGATCCGTGATCTGTTGCGCGATGCGCTGGCCGGCTTCCAGGCCGGAAAGTCAGACAACGATCTGGTCGGTGAAATCTTGCCAAAATATCCTGATCATCGCGCAGCGATCGAACGCCTGACGGATGCGCTGGCCAATTTCGATGAAGCGCCGATCTACACGATTCATGGTTTCTGTCAGCGCGTCCTGGCGGAACAGGCTTTCGAGACTGGCACACTTTTCGACGCCACGCTGGTCACGGACGAGCGCGACCTTCTCCGCGAGGTGACGTGGGATTTTTGGCGGCGCAATTTCTACTCCAACAATTCGTTAGGCGGATTACTTGCGATCCAGGGCAGGATTACGCCGAAGAAGCTTCTCAAAGACCTTGAGGAGCTGGTGAAGAATCCGACGCTCACCATTTTGCCGAAAGGTCTGCGCAGTTCGGCGGAAGCGGCCAGCCAAGTAGGGGAGGCGCTCAACGAGGTCCGCAACGTCTGGCGGGAATGTGCCAGTGGCATCCGAGCTTTCTTTGCCAATCCAAAATGGGCCAAAAGCAGCTACAACAAGGCGCTGCTGGCGCGTGTCCTGGAAGATTTGGAAGAGGTCGTTGCCGAGGAAGGCGCTTCGGCGCGCCAATTCGAGAGCATCGAGCTGCTCGCGGCCGAAGTCATCGAAAGCAACGGGATTAGGAAGGGCTTTTCGCTTCCCGAGAACCCAATCTTCGGCACCTGCCAAAACTTCGCCGATCGCACGGAGGATTGTTGCACGGCTTTGCGGGCGGAGTTCCACAGTTGGGCACCTAACGAACTGCGCCGGCGTAAACAGGCGCAGAACGTTCTCGCCTTTGAAGATCTCCTCACCCGGCTCGACGAGCCGCTTGGTGGCCCAGGCGGTTCGGCGCTGGCCGAATCGATCCGCCAAAAATACCGCGCCGCGCTCGTGGATGAATTTCAGGACACCGATCCGGTGCAGTATTCGATTTTCGACCGCATCTACCAAGGGAGCGACGCGACTGTCGCCCTCATCGGCGATCCCAAGCAGGCAATCTACGCTTTCCGTGGCGCGGATGTTTTCACCTACTTAAACGCCTCGCGCGCAACCCGGCGACGGTTCACGCTGCGCACGAATTGGCGCTCGGAAAGCGGACTCGTTAGGGCGGCGAACGCGATTTTCGATCGCCCGGATTCGTTTCGTCTCGAGGAGATCCAATTTCGCCCCGCGGAAGCGGCACCGCGCGCGGATCAAACTCCTCTGCTCTTTCACGGTAAAGCGGAAACGCCGTTCCATATCTGGACATCTTCGGAGAAGGAAAATCTCTCCGACCGCGTCGCGACGGAGATCGTGCGTCTGCTCGACCGCGACGCCACGATCGACGGGAAAAGACTCGAGCCGGGTCACATCGCCGTTCTCACGAGCACGAACGCGCAGGCGGCGGAAATGCAGATCGCCCTGCGCGCCCGACAAGTGCCGAGCGTGCTCTACAGCAGCGCCAACGTTTTCACCTCGCACGAAGCGCGCGAGATGCGGGACCTGCTCGCGGCCGCAGCCCAGCCCGGCAACGAGAAACTCATCCGCGCAGCGCTCTGCACCGATGCTCTTGGATTCACCGGCAACGAGATCGACGCCCTCTCGCGCAATGACGCCGCCTGGGAGACGGAACTGTTGCGCTTCCAAAAACATCACGAGCTCTGGCGCGATCGTGGATTCATTCGCATGCTGCGCCATCTCGCGCTTGAACACGGTGTGCGGCGGCGGCTCCTCGGTTATCCGGATGGCGAACGTCGCCTGACGAATTTTCTCCATCTCTCGGAGCTGCTCCACGCCGCCTGCGTCGAGCATCGCCTCGGCATGACCGGCATCCTGAAATGGCTCGGGCAGGAGGTGCAGGCCGGCAACATCGCCCCACGCGAAGAATGCGAGCTACGGCTGGAAAGCGACGAGAAAGCCGTCCGCATCATCACTGTGCACAAGAGCAAGGGGCTCGAGTTCGACGTCGTCTTTTGTCCCTACGTTTGGTCCGACGCCAAAGCGCGGGCCGCGTTTCACGATCCGGAAGAAAATTACCGGCTCACCCTCGACCTCGCGAATAATCACGAGCACAAACCGCTGCAGGAAAAAGAAGCGCTCGCGGAAGCGCTGCGGCTTTTCTACGTCGCGGTGACCCGGGCCAAACATTGTTGCACGATGGTCTGGCGCGCGAAAACAAAACCGGACAAATGCGCCCCGGCTTATCTTCTCGGCACGGGCGGGCAACCGGCGATCGTGTCGGACGACATCGCGATCGCGGACGTTCCGGAGCCTAACGACGACCTCTTTCGCCCCGGGAACGAAACGCCGCCGCGACTGGAAGCGCGTCGCTTCACCGTCACGATCGATCCGACCTGGGGCATCGCCAGTTTTAGTCGGTTGATCAGCGGGCGCGAGACGGATTTGCTCGATGAAGGGCCGCTGGTTGAAGTCGCTGCGGAGGTAGAGGAGACGACGAGCGCTGAGGGAATTCACGCCTTCCCGAGAGGAATGCGCGCCGGCACCTGCCTGCACGAGATCCTGGAGCTGGTCGATTTCGCGAATCTCGCGACGCTGCCCGAAATCGTGCAGCGCCGGCTGCGGGCCTACAACATTGAGGACTTCGACGAGATTGTAGCGGAAAATATTTGTGCGCTGGCCGAGCTGCCGCTGGCCGGCGCAGGAGGGTGCTTCACCCTGGCCGACATGCCTAACGATGCCCGGAAGGCGGAGCTGGAGTTTTCCTTTCCGATCGATGGCCTAACGAAGTCGAAACTGGCCCGGGTTCTGAAGCGGCCGGAGATCGATCTGCGGCTGGAGCGACTCCAGCTCGAGACTGTGAACGGATTCATGAACGGCTTCATCGATCTCACGTTCGAACATGGCGGGCGGTTTTATTTTGCGGACTGGAAATCGAACTGGCTTGGGCCGGATACACGCGCCTATCACGGGGCGGCGATCGCGGGCGAGATTCAGCGTAATTTCTACACGCTCCAGCTTTGTCTCTACAGCGTGGCGCTGCACCGCTATCTGCGAGTGCGGAAACCGGACTATGACTTCGAGCGGCATTTTGGCGGCGCTTTCTACATTTTTTTGCGCGGGATCGATCCGGCACAGCCGGAGAACGGCGTCTATTCCAAGCGCCTGAGCCGAACCCTGGTCGAGAAACTCAGCGGGATTTTCGAAGGATGAACGCGGAGCCAAATTTCAGCGCGCTCGACCGCCAGTTTGGCAACTTTCTTGAACGACTCGCCGGCGGAGCGCCGGAGATCCGGCTCGCAGCGATGTGCACGAGCCGCGCGCGTGCCGAGGGCAACATCTGCGTGTCGTTGGGCGAGATCGCGGAGATGGAAGGCGCACCGGGCGTCGCGAGTCTGCGAAAAAGATTGCGCGGGAGCGGCGTGGTGGGAAAGCCCGGCGCGTTCACTCCGCTCATTCTCGATGAGCACGACCGTGTTTATCTGCGGCGGTATTGGGAGTACGAACAGCAGCTCGCGCAGGCGATCGCGAGTCGCACGTCCGCTTCCTCTTCCAAGAGTAAAAAGGAAAGCGACCTGCAGGAAGTGGCGGCGAAGAAAGCGGTCACGAGCGATTTCACCGTCATCACGGGCGGGCCGGGCACCGGCAAAACGTGGACCGTGATGAGGATCCTGAAGCTTCTCCTCGATCAACCGGGCAGCGAGAACCTGCGGATCGCGCTCGCCGCGCCGACCGGCAAAGCCGCCGCGCGCCTGACGGAATCGGTTCGAGCGGTGCGTGAAACGCTTGCGGCCACAACGATCCATCGCCTGCTCGGTTATCTGCCCGGTTCGCCCTACTTCCGGCACGATGCCGAGAATCCGTTGAGCTTCGATGTGGTGATCGTCGACGAAGCGTCGATGGTCGATCTCGCGCTGATAGCGAAGCTGGTCATGGCGGTGCCGCTGCAGGCGCGACTCGTCCTGCTCGGGGACCGCGATCAACTGGCCTCGGTCGAAGCGGGAAGCGTCCTGGCCGACATTTGCGCCGCGGCGGAAGCAGCCGCGCCTAACGAACCATTGCGCGGCGCGGTGGTGGCTTTGCGGCGCAATTACCGCTTTGCCGAAACCGGCGGCATCTATCGGGTTAGCACAGCGATCAACTCCGGCGATGCTGACGCGACGATAACGGCCTTGCAGGAAGGTGGCGGCGAAGTCGAATGGCAGCCGTTACCCGCTGCGATCAAACTGAGCGGCGCTTTGCGCGAGCGAATCGTTGACGGCTTTCGGCCCAGCCTCGAAACGGACGACCCGCTCGAGGCGCTCGCTCATTTGCAAAAATTCCGGATTCTCTGCGCGGTGCAGCAGGGTCCGTTTGGGGTCGAAAATCTGAACGCGATCGCAGAGGAAGTTCTCGCCGACACCGGCCTGCTCGCGCCGCGGCGCGATTGGTACCGCGGTCAGCCGATCATGGTCACGCAGAACGATTACAACCTCTCTCTCTTCAACGGCGACAGCGGGATCGTTTTGCCCGACCCGAGTGCGGATGGTGAGTTGCGCGCGTTCTTTCTTTCCGCGGAGGGCAAAGCGCGTCGCTTCCTTCCCTCGCGCCTCCCGGTGCACGAGACCGCGTTCGCTATCACTGTCCACAAGAGTCAAGGATCGGAGTTCGGAAAGGTGCTTCTCATCCTGCCACAAAACGATTCGCCCATTCTGACGCGCGAACTTCTCTACACCGGACTAACTCGAGCGAGCGAAGGCGTGGAGATCTGGGCCCCGGAAGGCGTGCTGCGCGCAGCGATTGCCAGACGAGTCGTGCGAACGTCCGGTCTGCGCGACGCGTTGCTGAGCCCGGCAAAGACAAGCCGGCAATCGGGCTCGAACCGATGACCTGCTGATTACAAATCAGCTGCTCTACCAACTGAGCTATGCCGGCAAAATGACGCTGCTACGGTAACGCGCTGCTCCGTGGCGACAAGTTCGTCACTCCGATTGGATTCGCGTAGGCCGATAACGGGTCGGCGGTCTCAAGATTTTTGATCACCGTGCTGAGATAGACCGACTCGGGATAAAAGGCGCGATACTTTGTGATCTCCGCCCGGTTCATGACCCGGAAGCCGTAACGCTCGAACATCTTTTCGCCGCGCCGGCTCTCGAACGTGACGATTTGCCCGTAGACCTGCTTTTCGCCGCAGCGGTAGAGGTAACTCAGGTAAGCACTCATCAGCGCGCGCGTGGTGGACATTTGGCGCGCGTCGGGGAGCAAATTAATGTGGAAATGCGGCGTGCGAGCAGGTGCAGCTGGCACTTCGCGCCAGCCATTCACGATCATCCAGCGGATGAAGCGCCGCGAGCGCGCGTTATAGCGCGGATAACGCAGAAGCGAGCGCACGAAAAGCACGATATTTTGTTGAAAGGAATAGAGCTGGTTGAGGAGTGGCTTGCGCGAGCCGAGGAGGTAACCCTTTAGTTCTCCGTCCACTTCGAGGACAAACGACGATTCCGGCTCGTGATCGGTGTAATAGGTGGTGAGGAAGTCCGCAAAAAGCTCTCGATCTTCGTAAACCGGATCGATCGGCGAACCGAGAAAGCCGGTCTGACAGCAGAGACGTCGAACCGCGGCGCGATCCGAGGCGCGAAAGCTGCGAATCGTGTAGGCCGGGTCAGTTTTCATGTTCGTGCTGCCTAATGTGCCGCTCGCTTCTCACAAGGCAAATGCCTCTGCATTGCGCATGCCACAGCGCGTTTTCAACCGGCGTGATACCCGGCCCGCACAGCGTCGTAGAGCCGAAACAATTGCGCAAAAACCACCGGCCAGGCGTAGTGTTCGCGCACACTCTCCGCGGCCGCCAGACCGGTCTCGCGCAGCTCGCCCCTGGCGGCCGCCGCGACCGCATCCGCCAGCGCCATGCCAGAATTTTCCCGCGCCCAGTGTTCCTGGCTGCCAAAAATGATCCGGTCCATGTAGCTCCCGCGAATTCCGACCACCGGCGTGCCGCAAGCCTGGCTCTCCAGCGCCGTGAGGCCAAAAGTTTCCTGCACGCCTGGATGGACGAGCAATTCCGCCGCCCGGTAATAGCTGGCCAATTCCATTGGGTCTGTGCAATACTGAAACCAGGTCACGTTCCCCGTCCGCTCTTGCAGTTTGCGCAGCTCGACGCGCTGCAGCCCATCTCCCACAATCAGGAGGTGATACCGCCGGGGTTCGCGCCTAACGAGCGCGGCAAAAGCGGCAAACAACGTCTTCGTATTTTTTTCATGAGCGAGTCGCCCGACATAGAGCAACAGGCATTGTCCCGGCGAAATGCCTAACGATTCGCGAGTGGCCGCCCTGTCATCCGGGGCCGGCCGGAAAATCTCGATGTTCACGCCGAGGTCGACCGCGTGTACATTCTGAACGCCCCAGGCCGTCAAGAGGTTCCCCAGGCGCGCGGACGGAACCAGGGTGGCTTCGAATTGATTGTAAATCTGCCGCACGTAGCGCCGTGCGAGGTCCATCATGAATTCGGTCGCAGTGCGGCCGAGAAAACGCGTCGTCGTCCGCAGGTAAGCTTCCGGAAAATGCGAATGATAAAAGCCAACCACCGGGATGCGCAGAGCGGACCCCGAGGCAATCGCTTTCCACGCGACCTGATAGGGATCGCCCGATTCGATCAAATCCGGTTGTTCGCGCTCCAGAATCTCTTCGATGGCGCGGAGATTGAGCAGAGCGCGATAACGCGAAGTGCGGGCGAGAAGCGGTGAGCGAATGGAGTAGATGCGGGAGCGTTCGGCTTCGATGCGCTCCGTCCGCGGGCCCGGAATGACGAGCACGTGCTCGTCGTTAGGCGTGGACTGGATGTAGCGGATCTTCTCATGCACATAGCGCTTCACCCCGCCGCTGAGCGGCGAATAGAACTGCGTCAGATCACAAAACTTCAAGAGAATGCGGTGGGCCGCCGCGGGCGTCCCGCGGTTTTAGATCAAACCGCGTGCTCGCTTAAATATCTTTCCGCCTCGATTGCGGCCGCGCAGCCTGACCCGGCAGCGGTAACCGCCTGTCGATAGACGCGGTCGGCCACGTCGCCAGCGATGAAAATTCCCGGATGTTTACTCTCGGCCAAATGCCGAACGAGGAGGTAGCCGTCGGGGTCGGTCTCCAACTTCCCGGCGAACGCTTTCGTGTTTGGGTCGTGTCCGATCGCAACGAAAACGCAGGCAACCGGCAGGATCTTTTCTTCCCTGGTCACGACATTGCGCAGCTCGACCGCGCTCATCTCGCCCTTGTCGTCAGGAATGTATTTCACGACCACGTTGTTCCAGATCGGCTCGATCTTTTCGCAGGCCATGACACGGTCAGCCATGATTTTCGAAGCGCGTAATTGGTCGCGTCGATGAATCAAATAGACCTTCGAGGCAAAGCGGGTCAGAAAGAGCGCTTCCTCGGCCGCGGAGTCGCCCCCGCCGACGACGCAGACCGGCACATTGCGGTAGAACGCTCCATCGCAGGTCGCACAGCTCGTTAGGCCGTGGCCGATCAGCTTCTCCTCATTTTCCAGCCCGAGGTAGCGGGCCGAGGCTCCGCTCGCGATGATGAGCGCCTGGGTTTCCAGCCATTCGTCATCAGCCCGCAGGCGAAGATAGTCACCGGCCATTTCCAAATCCGTCGCTTCCGCATAGGAAAAGCGGGCGCCAAACTTTTCCGCCTGCTTGTGCATGTTGAGAATCAATTGCGGTCCATCAATCCCTTCGGGGAAGCCGGGAAAGTTTTCGACCAGGGTGGTGGTGGAGAGCTGGCCACCGGGCTGGCCGCCTTCCAACACGAGCGGGCTCAGGTTCGCGCGGGCGGCGTAAATTGCCGCCGTCAGGCCGGCGCAACCGCTTCCGACGATGATGACTTTTTCCATGCGCGCCAAGGGTAGCATGGAGGCCACGACCGATCTAATCTCCGCCCATGCCGGAGCTGGCCGAGGTCGAATATTTTCGGAAAAGATGGGACGTCGGGATCGGAAAGAACGTCCTCGCGGTTCGATTGCATGGCGAGAACCGGATCTTTCGCGGTAGCGACGTCCGTCAATTGGAGCACCAGCTCGTCAGGCAACGCCTTCTCCGCTCTGTCGCCCGCGGCAAACAAATGCTGTTCGTCTTCTCCAGCGAGAACTGGCTCGGCATTCATCTCGGAATGAGTGGCAATCTCCGCGCTGAGCCGACTGGGTTTGAACCGGGAAAGCACGATCACCTCGTGCTCGAGCAGAAATTGCAGACACTGGTCTTTCGCGACGCCCGGCAGTTTGGTCGGGTTCGTTTCCATCACGGGAAAAAGGCGCCAGAGTGGTGGACGGAGAGCGCGCCGGAAATTCATTCGCCGGAATTCACCAAGCGCATAATGGGCGAGTTCGTTAGCCGACACTCCCGGGCGCCGATTAAGGCTGTGCTTCTCCTGCAAAGCGGCTTTCCCGGAATTGGAAACTGGATGGCGGATGAGGTTCTCTGGCGGGCGCAGGTCGCGCCGTGGCGAAAAGCCGGCGCCTTAAATACGCAGGAACTGGTTCTGCTTTGGAGGATGGTCCGCTTTATCTCGCGTGCTTCTTTGCGCACGATAGGTCGCGACAACTCCGACCCGCCAGGAGATTGGCTGCTGCATGAGCGCTGGAAGGACAGCGGGAAATGTCCCCGCCATGGAACGAAGTTACGCCGCGCGACGATCGGTGGCCGCACCACGGCCTGGTGCCCGCGCTGCCAGCGTTAGCTATTTCCTGAGCCGTCCGGTGTCTGCCCGGGCAAAAGGCATTATTGAACCGCCGAATTGAAAGGCCGCTCTGGCCAAATCCTTTCGTGCCCTTCGTGCGCAATCAAATTGCCGAGAAATGCCCGAGTCGCGGGGGCGATGTCTTGCGCCGTCAGTTCGTCACGTCCGAGGAGTTCATCGCAAAGACGATGCAAGCTGGCACGATCATCAACATCGAAACTGGCGGCCAGCAAGTGAACGGGAAGCGTTAGTTCTACAGAACGGCTCATGGTCTGTTTGAGCACTCGGTCGGTGCTCCAATCAATTTCTGCGAACACCCTTGGGTGCGCTTTTTTCAAGCCAATTAAGTAATAGCCACCGTCGTTGGAGGGCCCAAGAACCACACCGTCCCTAGGCCGGGACAAGATTCTCGCCGCCTCGGCGAAAACAGCGGCCGGCACCGTTGGGCTGTCGGAAGCTATCAGGCAAACAGACCCAAAACCAACCGAGAACAAATCATTCGTGGCTTGGATGAGCCGTTCTTCAAGCGAGCCGGCGTGCTGCGCAATAAGCTGAAAGTTATCGGGAAGAATGTCGCGATACGATTCCTCCGCACCTACCGGAGTGTAGCAGGCAATTCCCTGCGCACCGTGGTCCGCCAGGGTGATGGCTGTCGCTATGTCGCGCAGGAAACAGCTGTTCAACGTAGCTGCTTCCTCAGGCGTAAGCGGCGGGGTGAGCCGGGTTTTGACTTCCCCGGCACGCGGTACTTTCGTCATGATGGCGAGCGCGCATTTGCCACGCGCGTCCGCATCTTGTTCGTTAGGCTTAAGAATACGCCAGGACTTTTTCACAACTTGAATAGAATTTAATTTCTAACCGCAAAAGATATCTTCATCTTCTCGTTCTTAATAACTGCCGCTATTGGGCATTTCGTCCGGAAAGAAAAATGAGAAGTTCCGCTGTGAACAAGCAGGGCGTGACGCCACTGATTTTACCTGACGAGGATCGTTTCTTACAAAGCGTTGGCGGTTGTTCGAAGTTATTGGCTTCTTTTTGCACAAGGATTTCAACAAGGGGCGAGGATGATGTCACTGGACATGCCTTCCGGGTTGAGCATTGACCGGACGGCTGACCGGCGGTAAGCGCACAAAGGATGGACCTCCTCGATGAACTAGAAAGCCATTTGGTCTGCGGCGACGGTGCAATGGGCACGATGCTGCTCGAAGAGGGTGTCCCATTCGAGCGCTGCCTGGAGGAGCTTTGCTTGAGTGAGCCGGAACGGGTGCGCAAGATTCACGACGCGTACGTTGCAGCGGGCGCGCGGGTGATTGAAACGAATACGTTTGGCGCGAACGCGGTTCGGTTGGAACGCTTTGGTTTTGGTGAACGGACACATGAAATCAATGCCGCTGGTGCTGATCTCGCGAAAGAAGCTGGGCGTGGAAAAGATGTTTGCGTGGCGGGCAGCATCGGCCCACTCGGAATCACTGCAGATGAAGCGAAGACACGAGGGATAGATCGTGCCACGATTTTTGCCGAACAGGTCTCCGGTCTTCTCGATGGTGGTGCAGATGCCATTTTTTTTGAGACGTTTCTCGACTACGAAGAGCTAGAGCTTGCTCTGAAAGCAAAGCTGGAAGTATCCAGGGGACTGACAATTTGTTCGCTGGCCTGTGAGCAGGAGGGACGTCTCCCCTCGGGGATGACGCTGGTGGAGGCGTTTCGAAAGTTAACCGCGCTGGGCGCGGATGTCGTGGGAATCAATTGCCTGAATGGCCCACAGGCAACGGTCCACCTTCTGGAGCGCGTTCCGCTTGAGTTCCTGCTCTCGGCGTACCCGAACGCAGGTTACCCGAAGTACCATGAGGGACGATTCATCTATTATTCGTCGCCCGATTATTTCTCCAAGCTTGCTCGGGAAATGGTGGCTCAGGGAGCACGGTTAATCGGGGGCTGCTGTGGAACCACACCACGCACGATCGCGGCGATCGCAGCAACTCTTTCCCAACTCCAACCGGCACGGAGTAAGGCAGTCAGGGTGATAATTGAGCCAACACCGCCGGTTCCGGCGAAGCGCATCGTCCCGAGCGAGGAAAGCTTGCTCGACAAGATCGTCGCGGGGCAGCGGGTGATTATTTGTGAACTCGATCCGCCGAAGACGCTTGCTTTGGAGAAGTATTTCGCCGGCGCGCAGGCTTTGGTGAAGGCCGGGTGCGACGCAATTACGTTGGCTGATAATTCCCTCGCCATCCTTCGGGTCAGCAATCTGGCGATCGGTGCGATGTTGAAGGAGCGGTTCGGAATCACTCCACTTCTCCACATGAGCTGCCGCGACCGCAATGTGCTTGGGTTGCAGAGCGCGCTGCTCGGCATGGCGGCACTCGGCATGCGACATGTGCTTCCGCTGACCGGCGATCCGGCGCGCGTCGGCGACCATCCAGGAGCCGCATCGGTCTTCGACGTCAATTCAGTCCAGCTGATCGGGATTGTGAAGCGGATGAACGAGGGCTTCAATCACGCTGGCAAATCACTTAGTACCGCGACGCAGTTTGTGATCGGGTGCACCTTCAATCCGAACTCGAAGAATCTCGACGCGCAGCTCTCGCGCCTGGAGAGGAAGATCGCCGCCGGTGCGCAGTATGTGATGACTCAACCGGTGTTTGACGTGCGCGTGCTCGATGAAATGATAACTAGGACAAGCGGATTCGGCATACCGATTTTCACCGGTGTCTGGCCGCTGCTGAGTGGGCGCCAGGCTGAATTCCTGCACAACGAAGTGCCGGGTGTTCTGGTGCCGGACGAGGTCCGCAAAAAGATGGCCGGCATCGAAGGGGACGAAGGCGCAGCGCGGGGACTTGATATCGCACGAGAAATTTCGCGAGCGGCGCTGGAACGTTTCCCGGGGGTTTATCTCATTACGCCGTTTCTGAAATACTCTGTGACCGTGGAACTGGCGACGTTTGCGCGCGAGCTCTGAACCGGTCAAGTTGCGTTGATGTCCAAGGTGCGGCGTGCGGTCTATCTTCAAGTCGGCGGGCTGATTCTGGCCGTAACAGTGTTTGTCATCGCGAGCCGCTTTTTCCCAATCGCAGATTGGGTTGCGCAAGTGCAGCAAAAAGTGATGCATCTTGGCGCATGGAGCGCCGTGTGGTACCCGCTTCTCTATGCGTGCTGCAATGTGCTCCTACTGCCTGGCGGCGTCCTCAGCATGGGGGGCGGATTTTTCTTCGGGCTTTGGTGGGGGTTCTTGATCGTGCTGATGGGAAACGTGATGGGCGCTGCGATTTCGTTCGTTATCAGCCGTTGGATCGGTCGCCGTTGGCTGCGGCGGAAGCTTTCCCACAATCCGACTTTGGGTGCGCTGGAGCCTGCGGTTGAACGCGAAGGATGGAAGATCATTCTCCTCAGCCAGTTACATCCACTGTTTCCCACCAGCCTTTTGAATTATCTCTATGGCCTAACGACTATCCGCTTCCGAACCTGCATTCTGTGGGTGGCGATCGGACAGGCGCCGGGTTTGTTTTTGTATGCTTACATCGGCACTTTGGGGCAGCTTGGATTAAACTTAATGAGAGGAAAAAGTCACCCACACATGGTGGAATACTTGATTTGGGGCGGTGGATTGATCCTTTCGCTGGCTGTCCTGATGCTACTTGGCCGCATTTCGCTGCGACTCTTGCAGCAAGTGGAGCCGGGAACGTCCGGTGGAAAAGTTAATGTGATGCAAGTATTTGATAGAAAGGTCCTTGAATCTGAGGCGTGCACGCTGAAATAGGCTTGCCCGAGCCCTTTGGATAGCATTTCGAGACTGTGGGAGCGCTTTCCATATGGAACATTTTTTTTTGGCGAAAAGTTATGACGTAGTTGTTGTGGGAGCGGGCCACGCCGGAATCGAAGCGGCTTTGGCTGCGTCGCGCCTTGGTGCCAAAACCCTTCTCTTGACCCAGAATCTAGACACCGTCGGGCAGATGTCTTGCAACCCTGCCATTGGAGGACTGGGCAAGGGACACATGGTTCGGGAAGTCGACGCGTTGGGGGGTGCCATGGGCATCAACGCCGACGCAACCGGGATTCAGTTTCGCATACTCAATAGCACAAAGGGGCCGAGTGTTCGCGCCCTCCGGGTGCAGTGCGACAAGAAGGCCTACCAGTTCCGGATTAAGGCGATTCTAGAACGGCAACCAGTGCTCGACCTAAAACAGGGCGGAGTCGTGAGAATCTTGACAGAGCAGAGTCGAGTAGTGGGAGTTCAGTCTGATTTCGGCATGTCCGTCAGAGCGGCGAGTGTTATTATCACGGCCGGAACCTTTCTGCGAGGCCTGCTGCACGTGGGGGATCGGAGCCATCCTGGAGGACGCATGGCTGATAGTCCGTCACCGCTGAGTGATAATCTGAGAGAATTGGGGTTCAAAACCGGACGGTTCAAGACAGGGACGCCCTGCCGCATCAACGCTCGATCCATCGATTTTTCGCTCTGTCGTGAACAGTTGGGGGACGATCCGCCAAGTCGATTTAGCTATCTACCAGCGGAGGAGGAATTCGACGATGAAGGGTTTTTAACTCTAAATCGAATCAAGAATGGCAGATTCCACGTGGAACAATTGCCGTGTTGGATCACAACCACCACCGCCGAGACCCACGAGATTATCCGCCGCAACCTTCATCGGTCGCCTCTGTTCACCGGCAGGATTGAGGGCACCGGACCCAGGTACTGCCCCTCCATCGAAGACAAGGTAGTCAAATTTGTCGAGAAATTGCAGCACCAGGTATTTCTTGAGCCGGAGGGAAGACAGACAGAAGAATTCTACATTAACGGGATCTCCACCAGCCTGCCCTACGAGGTACAAATTGAATTCGTTCGATCGATTCCAGGCTTGCGAGATGCCCAAATCACGCGGCCCGGATATGCCGTTGAGTACCGACTATTTCCCTCCAACACAGCTTCATGCGACTCTCGAAACAAAGCTGCTTTCGGGATTGTATTTTGCCGGGCAAATTAATGGCACTTCAGGGTATGAAGAAGCTGCGGCTCAAGGACTCATCGCAGGCGCAAACGCTGCGCTGAAAATTGCCGGCAGACCGCCGCTTATCCTTGGCAGAAGCGAAGCCTACATAGGGGTGCTGATCGACGATCTTGTCACACAAGGGACGCAGGAGCCCTATCGAATGTTTACGAGCCGTGCCGAGCACCGCCTTCTTCTGCGCCAAGATAACGCTGATCAAAGATTGACGTTAAAGGCTGCATCGCTGGGTCTCGTTGGCGAAATGAGGGTGCGGCTGCTCGAACAAAAATTGCGCCAGTTGCAGAAGGCAAGGCAGATTTCCCGCTCCTTCCGTTTCGAAGGGGAGCTGCTCGCGCATACCATGAAGAAATCGGACTTTCATGGTAGCATGGTGTCCGCAGAACTACGCCGGGAAATCGGGCCTGAGATTTGGGAGCTTCTTGAGACCGAACTCAAGTACGAGGGCTACATCCGTCGCCATAACGAACAGCTGCAATCGATTCGCTCGGCTGAATCGTTTACGATACCGTCGGAAATCGATTATTCGCTGATACCCGGACTTCGTAACGAAGCGCGCCAGAAGTTATCTAGTCTCCGCCCAGATAGCGTCGGCCAAGCCGGCCGCATCAGCGGCGTGACCCCCAGCGATATCGGCATCCTGACCATTTGGCTTCGAAGCCAGAGGCCAAGTCGCGTATATTAAGTGCATGCTACACAGATAGTTATCTACTTCCTGGCTGTGATCACCGGGTATCTTCTGGGTTCATGTCCAAACGGGCTTCTCGTCTCGCGAGCCCAAGGCATTGATATCAGAAGGCATGGCAGTGGTAATATCGGCGCTACGAATGTGCTTCGAGTAATCGGCAAGAAGTGGGGTTATGTCGTTTTCGCGCTGGACGCGCTGAAAGGCCTTTTAGCTGTTGAACTTGCGTTCTGGATAGCAAATATTTTCCATGGGACGCCTCGACACGAACTCGTCGGCATCGCCGCTGGCGTCGCTTGCATCCTTGGCCATACCTTTCCGGTCTGGCTTCGATTCCGAGGCGGAAAAGGAGTCGCGACCTCAGCCGGCGTTCTGCTTGGACTGATGCCAATTGCAGTTGTCTCAGTCTTCTTAGTTTGGCTTCTTCTTTTCAAAACGACGCGTTATGTGTCCGTTGCTTCAATCGGCGGGGCAGTTTCACTCCCGCTGCTTGTAATGCTATATCTGCGTTTCAACATGCTAACCGGCGCAAGCTTGCTTCCATTTTCAGTCCTCATCGCCGGCGTCGTCGTCTGGCGGCACCGCTCCAACATCCAACGCCTCTTGCACGGGCAGGAAGAACGCTTCAATCGAAGATGATCGTTAGGCGGACCGCCATCCTGGGTACCGGCGGCTGGGGCACTGCTCTCGCGGCCCTCTGGGGCTCAACCGGCAACGAAATAACCTTGTGGGGCCACACGCCGGAACGGGTCGAGCAGATTGCGCGTAGTCGCCGCAACCCCGATTATCTTCCAGGAACCGAGGTACCGCCTAACGTTTGCCTAACGAGCCGACTGATCGATTGTGCGGGAGCGGACTTGATCGTCTTCGTCACCCCGTCCGTGGCATTGCGGGAAGTAGCATCGCGCCTTCGCCAAGAAATGGATAACCCATCCGCGATCCTGATGAGCTGCACCAAAGGGATTGAGCACGGCACAGGAATGCGCATGAGTGAAATCCTCGCCGAAAAATTCCCTGGTAATCCCATTTCTGTTCTCTCCGGTCCCAACCTTGCGGTCGAGATCGCTCGCGGCCTGCCGAGCGCGACGGTTCTCGGTTGCTGCGACTGCGCGGTCGGCGAACAACTTCAGGCCATGCTCGGAAGCGCCCGCTTCCGAGTTTACACCAGCGATGAAATTGTCGGGATCGAGCTTGGCGGAGCTCTGAAGAACATCTTTGCGATTCCCGCCGGGGTGAGCGATGGCTTCGGTTTTGGGGACAACTCCAAGGCGGCGCTTGTCACCCGCTCCCTGGCGGAGCTTCTTCGTCTGGGGGTGGCCATGGGAGGCGACATGCGAACCTTTCAGGGGTTAAGCGGCGTGGGGGATTTGATCGCAACCTGCTTCAGTCGCTACAGCCGGAACAGACAACTCGGGGAGCAACTGGGGCGGGGAAAGAGCCTCGAGGAGATCACGCGCGGGATGAAAACCGTCGCCGAAGGAATTCCCACCGCGCGAAGCGCCTTCGAATGCGCACGCAAACTCGGGGTTGAGACGCCGATCATCGACCAAGTCTATGCCGTCCTGCACGAGGGTAAGTCGCCGGCGCAGGCGATGCAGGAATTGTTAGGCCGCGACCAAAAATCCGAGCGCGGTTAATTTCCTGCGGTCGGGATCTTCGCCGCCAGTTCTGCGATCACGGCCGGAAAGAGTTCTCGTTCGGCCTGTTGAATTCGTTCGTGCAGGATCGCCGGCGTGTCGTTAGGCAATATCGCCACCTCTTGTTGCGCGATGATCTCGCCGCTGTCCACGCCTGCATCGACATAATGAACGGTGCAACCCGTCACCGTTTCGTCCGCCGAGAGCGCTTGGGCCCAGGCCTCGCGTCCGGGGAATTTCGGCAGGAGCGAAGGATGCAAGTTGATGATGCGATGTGGAAACGCCTCCAGCATGGGCGCCTTGAGGACGCGCATGAATCCGGCCAGGACCACCAGTTCCACTCCCACATCGCGCAAAAGCCTGACGAGCCGCTCTTCTGCTTCCGGTTCAAGCTTAGTGCGAAATCTCCCTGGCGGGAAAAAAACTCCGGGCACGCCAAACTCGCGCGCGATCGCAAGAATGCCCGCGTCCTCCACGTCCGAGAGGACGATCCGGCAATCGGCGCGCAATTTGCCGGACCGAATCTGCTCGAGGATGGCACGGCAGTTCGAGCCCTTGCCTGATCCGAGTATCCCGAGAGCCAGCCGGTGCATTCGCGTCAGTCCCGCATCCGCTCGATCAGACGCGATGTCGATTTTTCGGGAATCAACGGCAGCGTTTTGATTTCGGCGCCGGCCTTTTTCAGGGCCGCTACTTCTTCCGGATCGAGACTCTCCAGCGTGTAATCGCCGCCTTTCACATAAATGGCGGGTCGCAATGCCTCGATTACCCGGGTTGCCCGCACCTCCGGAAAAATCACAACGAAGTCGACGCACTCCAGGGCGGCCAGGACTTCGGCCCGATCCTCCTCGGAATTTAGCGGCCGGCCGCACCCTTTCAGGGATCGCACCGACTCATCGCCGTTCACGGCCACGACGAGGACGTCGCCGAGTTCCGCCGCCTGCTGCAAATAGCGCACGTGTCCGACATGCAGCAGATCGAAGCAGCCATTGGTCAGAACCAGGCGCCGGCGATTGGCGCGGATCTCCTCCGCACGCGTCGTCAACTCCGCCAAAGTCAGAATCTTCAAATTTGTTTTCGGCATCAGAACGGGTTCATTCTCGCCGACTGAAACAGGCGGTCAATCCAAGGGTTGTCGTTAGGCAAAAGGCCGTCCGCCTAACGAAACGCTGCGATGCTTCGCAGGACCCGCACCTCCGGTTGCGCGAAGGCAGGTCCGTCTTCGCCGCCGAAACGCCCTTCATTACTGGAGAGAACACGTTGCCAAGTGCGTTTAGCATCGAGCGGTGGCATGTCATGGCCGCCCGCTAAATCAGTCAGAACCAGCCATTGTTCCGCTCCCGGTTTTCCGAAAACCAAGCGCACGATTCCGTCGAATGGCGGCAGGATCTGAAAATTGCCGCGCGATCGATTGCGCAACACAGCAGATTCGTGCCGGAGATGAAGGAACTCGCGATAGAGCCGCAGCACACACGCATGCCGCTCCTCCCGCACTTCGTTCCAATCGAGCTTTGACCGCAAAAAGGTTTCTTTCGCCTGTGGGTCCGGAATTCTTTCCCGCGCTGCCGCCTCACGAAAGGCGGAGAATGCACGGAATTCTTCGCGCCTTCCCCCAGTCACCTTGCGACCCAGTTCCAATTCGTGGTCTGTGAAATAGAGAAACGGCGTGGAAGCGGCCCATTCCTGACCCATGAAAATCAGCGGCGTGTATGGAACGAGGCAAAGTAACGCCGAGGCGGCGCGAAAGGCCGGCGCTGAGATCAACTGATTGAGCCGGGCCCCGAAAGCGTGATTCCCGATCTGATCGTGATTACTGACGCAGAGGACGAACTTCGCTGGCGACAACTTGTCCGCTTCTCCCGGCTGGCCCAGGTGCTGGCGCGCGCGTTCCTCGCCCGCGAGGAGCCAGCCATGCTCGAGTGTCGTTGCCAGTTCATCAAGCGTTCCTCGATAAGATTTGAAATAACCCTCGCGCATTCCGGTCAGCATCACGCGCACGACGTGATGAAAATCGTCCGCCCAGATTGCGTCCAATCCCATCCCGCCTCTCTCCCGCGCTTGCAGCAGTTGCGCTTCGTTCCGCTCGTCTTCCGCGATGACGAAAGCGCCTAACGACTGAACACGCTCCGCTATCTCGGCCAGGAGATGTTTCTCCGAGGCGTCGGCGATGGCGTGGGTCGCATCGAGCCGAAAGCCGTCGATATGAAATTCCCGCCGCCAGTAGCCGGTGTTCTCGACAAAGAAATCGCGCACGGGCTGGAGTTCAAAATTGAACCCATCACCCCAGGGAGTCTTGTGATTGGGATTGAAATAATCGCGGCTATAACTGCCGAGATAATTGCCGTCGGGCCCGAGATGGTTGTAGACCACATCGAGGATCACAGCGAGACCGCGTGCATGAGCGGCGTCGACCAGCGCCCTCAAGTCGTCAGGCGCTCCGTAGGCGCGGGCCGGCGCGTAGAGCGAGACCCCGTCGTAACCCCAATTCCAAGTTCCCGGAAAATCCGCCACCGGCATGATCTCGAGCGCCGTCACACCGAGATCGACGATATGATCCAGCTTCTCGACTGCAGACTGAAAACTTCCCTCGGACGTAAAAGTGCCGATGTGCAGCTCATAAATGACCAACTCGGAAAGCTTCGGCGCGACCCAGCCTTCATCTCCCCAGGTGTAGGCGCGCGGATCGATCACCTGCGCCGCGCCATGCACGCCTTCCGGATTGAAGCGTGAAGCGGGATCGGGCCAATCATTTCCATCGAACCGGTATTTGTAACGATCGCCCGGCTGTCCGTGAGGATCGATCCCGCTCCAGTAACCACCCGGTTCCGCCCCTAACGAGACCTCGCGCACCGCGCCGCCTGCCGCGTCCGAGATAACGACCGCGACCTTCTTCCCCGGCGCCCAGGTTCGATAGCGCACTCCGCCACCGGCCAAGACATCAGCACCTTGCGATCGACGGCCCGAAAACACGCTGGTTCGTTAGTCGTTAGGCCGAGAGAAAAATGCCGTGAGCGGGCTGGTCGCCGACGCGGCCGAGCGCGCTTCTGCCAGGCCGATCTCCCACGCTTCGCGGCCGGCCTCGACTGCTTTGCGGAAGGCGTGCGCCATTCGCACTGGGTCGGAGGCGATCGCGATGGCGGTGTTGACCAGAACCGCGTCCGCGCCCATCTCGAGCGCTTCCGCCGCCTGGCTCGGCGCGCCCAGGCCCGCGTCCACCACTACGGGAACGGTCGCCTGTTCGATGATGATTTCTATCTGGGCTCGAGTTTCGATTCCGCGATTGCTGCCGATGGGCGAGCCGAGCGGCATCACCGTCGCCGTCCCCACGTCCTGCAATCGTTTCGCCAGAACCGGGTCGGCGTTAATGTAAGGCAGAACGGTGAAACCTTCCTTGACGAGTATCTCAGCCGCGGCCAGCGTCTCGACCGGATCGGGCAGGAGGTAGCGGGGATCGGGGTGAATCTCCAGTTTCACCCAGGAAGGCAACCCGGCGCTGACCGCGAGACGCGCCAGCCTGACGGCTTCCTCGGCATTTCGCGCGCCGCTTGTATTCGGCAGAAGAAGGAAGCGCTTCGGGTCGATGAAATCGAGGATGTTGGCGAAGGGATCGCCGCGGCCGGAGAGATCGGCGCGCCGCAGCGCGACCGTCACCAGCTCCGTGCCGCTGGCTTCCAGCGCGTCGCGCATCAGCTCGTTGGAGGCGAACTTCCCGGTACCGACGAGCAGTCGCGAAGTGAATTCACGGTCGGCAATCTTGAGCTTGGAAGGTTTGTCCGACATCAATGCAACCTACAACGTGCCATGCCGCTGTCATGCGCGGGCGACTTGTACTTTTGTGGCTGCACTCGTAATCTGCAGCGTGACTCGTTTCAATTTGCAGCTCGCGGATTGCGTTCAAGGGATGGCAGGTCTTAAAGCAAAATCGATCGATCTCGTTGTCACCTCGCCGCCCTATAACCTCGGAATTCGCTACGGAGAATTTGCCGATATGGCGGACCGCACGTCCTATCTCGATTGGTGCGAAGAATGGGCCGCACAAATCCGCCGGCTGCTTCGACCTGACGGGTCGCTTTTCCTCAACGTTGGCGCGGCCCCGTCCAATCCCATGTTGCCGCACGAGCTGATTTTGCGATTGCGCAAGTTCTTCGTCCTTCAAAACACGATTCACTGGATCAAGGCGATCACGATTCCAGACGATTCCGGCGAAGAGACCTCGCGCGGTCATTTCAAACCGATCAGTTCACCGCGCTTCTTGAACGATTGCCACGAATATGTTTTCCATCTCACACCGACTGGCCGCACCCCGGTCGACCGCCTCGCGCTCGGCGTGCCTTACGCCGACAAATCGAATATCGCGCGTTGGCGCCACACCCGTGGGCGCGACCGGCGCTGTCGCGGCAACACCTGGTTCGTTCCCTACGAGACGATCCAGCAGCGCGCGAAAGAGCGGCCGCACCCCGCGACTTTCCCCGTGCAGCTGGCGGTGAATTGCATTCTCCTTCATGGCCTAACGAGGGTCCGGCGAATGCTCGATCCATTTCTCGGCATCGGCAATTCCGCCGTCGCCGCCAAACGCTGCGGCCTGGCGAGTTTCGCCGGCTTTGAGATTGATGAGCAATATCTTGCTCAGGCGAAGCGGAGGATCACTGTCCTGTGACCGTCGCATCCCTTATTCGCAGAGGGCGACGGCCGCGGGCCGCGCCGTTACGGCTGGGAATCGAACTTTTCCAGCGGCTGCACCAGGTTTCCCGGCAGCGGGCGCACCCGCTCGAAGATCCGCGGCGCGAGTGGCTTCGCGATCGGATAGCCGGCGAAGATCATTTCGAGACGCGCATCGAGATTGTCGATGTAATGAAGGGCGATCGCTTCGGGTGTCTTTGGGTAAACTGGCGAACCGAGCTGCATCTCGCCGTGATGGGCAGCGATGAGATGGAGGAGATGCATTCGCACATCGTCGTTCGCCGGGCGCAACCGCGACCACTCATGCGCGCGGTCTTCGCCCTGAATTTTTCGCCAGAGTGAATTAACCAGCTCGAGCCCGATCGAAATGTGGCCGACCAGCTCGCCCAGTTCATCATACGGCATGCTGAAGCCGGTCTCAGGCAGATGGTTTTCCCAGAGCTTGCCGGAGTCGTGAAAAAGAACTCCGGCAATGAGCAGATCGCAGTTCAATCCGGGATACAGTTGCGCCACCTGTTGCGCGACCCGCATCATCTGGGCGGTGTGCTCGACCAGGCCGCCGCGCCGGGCGTGATGATAATTGCGGGCCGCGGCGGTGCGGCGGAAGCGCTCGCCATACTCGGCGATGAATTCGGCGCACAGGGCGCCTAGTCGGGGATCGTGAATGGCCGAGGTCGTGGCGACAATAAAATCCCAATCGGATTTTTGTTTCTCCCGCAGCTCCGGGGGACCCTGCAAAAGTTGCGCCTTTTCCTCGTTCGTCAGGGCGCGAACCTGCCAGCGGCGGACATCGAGGCCGAACTGCTGGTGCTGATAGAATTCGCCCGTCAGCTCGATAAAGTCGCCCGCGCCTAACGAGTCGCAAGCCTTGAATTGGGGGTTGTCGCTCCACACGCGCAGCATCATGCGATCGGCCACGTCTGCCAGGGACAGCTCGCAATACGGTTTCTGGTCGCGAGTCGTTTTTGCCGCAGCCGCTTCCAGTTGCACATGGACGCGCGCTTCCACGGGGCCGGTCTGAACCGCCTGGCGAATTTTCTGCAAGGTTAACAATTCAGTCACAGGGGGAAATTCGCACAGTTCACCGTTGCTTGGATAGACGAAACCATCGCCGCGGTTTCCACATTCGAACTCGTCAGGGTTTGGAACGTCTCCACCTCATCAAGGCCCATCTCTTCGAAAAGCTCCTTCAGTTGGCTCACGGGCGGACGCCGTTTGCCCAGATTGATCCCGCGAAGAAAGCAACAAAACGCTCCATGGCGTCCCCACTCTGCGCTGGTCGTGCTCTTCTCGCGAAGCAAAAGCGAGATCGACAACAATTCTCCCGCGGACCTATGCTGCGGGGCATGGACACCTACACGCTCGTGCACGTCCTCCTGAGTCTCATCGGGATCGTCTCCGGCCTCATCGTCCTCTTCGGGCTTCTCCGCTCCAACCTGATGAATGGCTGGACGCTCCTCTTTCTCGTCACCACCGTGGCGACCTCTATCACCGGCTTCGGCTTCCCGTTTCATGGGGTCACGCCCGCCGTCATCGTCGGCATTCTCTCCCTCATCGTCCTCGCGCTTGCGATCGCGGCCCGTTACACCTTCCATCTCGCCGGCGCCTGGCGCTGGATCTTTGTCGTCAGCGCCGTCGTCGCACTCTACTTCAATTGCTTCGTCCTGGTCGTGCAATCCTTCCTCCACATCCCGGCCTTGCACGTCCTCGCGCCGCACGGCTCCGAACCACCCTTCGCCATCGCCCAGGGAATCGTCCTGCTTGTTTTCCTATGGGGCGGAATCCTGGCCGTGAAGCGCTTTCATCCCGTTGTTGCTTTGAAATGACGTGACCTCTTTCGCCGAGATGTTCCGCCGCCTTCGCGCGGTCCCGGAACAAAGCCGGGCGGCCAAAACCGTCGAGCTTTACGGCTGGCTTCTCCTCCTTGAAGGCGGCGTGATTCTGATCTTCCCGCACTTTGTCGCTTCGCTTCTCCGCCTTGCGCCTTTGCAGCCGGATGCCTCCGATTTTTTGCGCCTGGCCGGGGTCCTTGTCGCCGGAATTGGAATGCTCTACACGATCAGCGGCCGCCTCAACGCGGAAGGTTTCGTCTTCGCCAGTTTGCTCGATCGACCGGTCGTCCCACCAGTCGCCGGCCTGCTTTGGTATCTCGGTTTCCTGCCCGGGCCGCTCGCGCTTCTTTTCGCGCTGGAAGATTTTAGCACCTGGCTCTGGACCCTCCTGACCTGGCGCGCCGACATGCGCCGCGGTCGGTAGGGTGAACCTGGGTCGCCTTCGTTAGGCCAGCGTTCCCAACTGTGCCCGAGCCCAGCCGAGGCTGCGCCAGGATTGCACCGTGGCAGCCAGATACCAGAGACCGACGAACGGTCCAATGTCGAACAACCCGGCCTCGCCGGGCGGGATTGGGAAGGTGTAAAGGTTGAGCGCCACGACGAGAAATCCGACGACGAACCCGGGAAGAGCGAACGGCCAGCGGAAGCGCGGATGACCGAGCATCGACCAGGCAAAGAAGAGAGTGCCAAGACCGATGTAAACATCCCACGCAACGTCAAGGCCAAGCCAAACGCCGGTCAGGTTGCGCGGCAGGGCGGAGTTCGGGCTGGCGTGGCGAACCGCGAGCTGGATCAACGCCATGGCGGTGAAGAGGGCGCCCGCCACGAGGTTGATGATGCTTCCGAGAAACGCGCTCACTGACTCGCCCTGCAATCGGATGAGCTGACGAAGACCGAGGCTGCCAACCCCAATGGCGGGCCCGAGCAACGCGGCCGCTGCGGCGGTCGCAGCCAGCGGCAGAGGCGCGAAGAGAAGGACCGGATAGAGAACACTGGCGCAGAGGCCGGCCACGATGCCGCACTCGATCCAACGGATTTCAGGTGGGTCTCCCAAAGTCGTATCCCCAGTCTGCCTGAAGGAAATAACATTCCCGAGCTATCGGGAGCGAGCATTAAAAGAAGTCAGAGGTCACGGTGTCGCCTGTACCTCTGCGGCCCAGGCACGGACCTGAGAATGGTGTTGCGACCAGGCTTGCCAGAGGGACTTCGCCCAACTTTGAACGGCGCAGACGTGGTCGTCCGGCGAGCGCACTGCGACGATGGTTGTGACGTTGCGCGCGCCGCGGTCGAGCGGCGGCTCGAGCCATACGAAATGCATCCGGTCCGCGCTGCGCTGCATCAACCGCGTCGCCGCGCGATGGGAAAGCTGTTCCTCAAGCACGACATAAAGTGAGATGAGGTGGACAGCTACTGACTGAATCGACTGCGGCGACGGACGCCCCGGATGCTGAACGGCGTATGCATCTACCGTCAGCCGGTGAGCGGCCATGAACGCGGGATCGTTGTGCTCGCGGGCCAAAACCTCGCCGTAGGCCGCCCAGCAACTGGGCGAAGATTCCATGTAGCGGTGCACCGGCCCGGCGAAAGGCGGGAACTCCACGCCGCAGCCGGGACATCGCTCAACCTCCATCGTCCGGGGCGTGGGCGGCTCTCAGACCGGTTTGATGTTCTGATTCATCCGGAAGAAATTCGTCGGGTCGTACTTCTTCTTGAGTTCTACCAGCCGCTTGTAGATCGGGCCGTAGGCGAAGGCGATGCGGTCAGTCTCTTCCTCGGTAAGGAAGTTGATGTAGGCGCCGGTACTGGCGAACGGCTTCGACTTGGCAAAGAATTCGCGTGCCCAGTTAATAACCGCCTGGTCTTCGGCGGCTGATTCCCAGCGGCCGTGCACATTCATGACGTAGTTGGCGTCCCGACTCGAGTAGGCCATCGCATCGGGTGCAACTCGAGCCGTCTGGCCGCCGATCGTACCGATAAAGATCTCGCAATGGGGCGACGGCTGCTTGGCGGCAAATTCGACGATGGCGTCGATCGCGCCGTCGCTCAGCCGGGTGAAATTGTGGGATTTCCAGTAGTTGCGCGCACCCTTGGCCAGAAGCGGATCGAAGGCCTGCTGCCAGGCGACAAACGGCTGCACGCCGATGTGCTCACCGAGAGCCGTGCCGAACCCTCGCAGCGGATCGATCAGTTTCTCGCCCTCACTGGGGTCACCCGCATAGCACACGGCAAGCGCGACCATTTCTTTTCCGTGCACGTCCGCCGGCAGAAAAGGCAGAGGAGGCGCCTTGCGAGTGACCATCCAGACGTTTAGCTCGTCCGGCATCGTCTCGGTAAAACGGGCAAACTGCGTGATGACCGATTTCGCCTGGTCGAACGGAAAGACGATGAGCCCGCTGAGCACGTTCGGCCCAACAGGATGAAGTTGGAATTCGAAGCTGGTAACGATACCGAAGTTCCCACCACCACCGCGCAGTCCCCAGAACAGGTCGGCATTTTCCGTCTCGCTCGCGCGCAACTGGCTGCCGTCCGCGGTGACGACATTTGCGGAGAGCAGGTTGTCAATCGTCATGCCGTACTTCCGGCTTAACCAGCCAAAACCGCCGCCAAGCGTCAGGCCGGCCACACCCGTGGTCGAGTTGATGCCCAAGGGCGTCGCAAGACCGTGTTCCTGAGCGACCGCGTCGAAATCGGCTAGGGTGCATCCGGGCTCGACTGTCGCGCGGCGAGCCTTCGGATCTACCTGGACGCCCTTCATCAGCGAGAGGTCGATCATGAGCCCGTCGTCGCAAACGGCGTTGCCCGCGATGTTGTGTCCGCCGCCCCGGATCGAGACGAGCAGATCATTCTGACGCGCGAAGTTGACGGCTTGGACGACATCATCAGCCGATGCGCAGCGAGCGATCATCGCGGGTTTGCGGTCGATCATGGCGTTCCAGATCTCTCTCACCTCGTCGTAACTCGCGTCCCAGGGAAGAACCACCTCCCCCCGGAATTGTGCTTTGAACTCTTCGATTTTGGTTCCTTCTAATTGCTTCATGTCTTTCCTCCCTTGCTTTGCGTTTACGTGTGAAGTTTCAGTATGTTGTTCATGCGAAACGGGAAGTGAGATGTCAAACAAACAACGCCCTGAACCGGGCGCATGAATTTTCATACCATTGCCCACTTTGTATCGCGACGTCGAGCGCTCTTCGCCTAGGTCGATGAATGATCGACCGCAGCGCGTACCGCAGGTATCGCTACCCCGGGGCTGCCGACGCCGCTCAGCACGACCGTCCTATTCCACGGATATGACCACTTTGCCTCGAGCGTGGCCTTGTTCCAAATACCCGATCGCCTCAGGCACCTCGCTCAACTTGTAGTGTCTGTCGATGACCGGTGTCACCTTTCCGGCTCGCATGAGATCGCCCAGGGTAGTCAGGTCCTTCTGGTTCAGATCGGCCATGAACATGACAAACTTCTGGCTCATGAACGGCGACAAGAGAAGCGCTTTGACCGGACGCGCCAGCGGTCCGATCCATCGCCCCTCGTTTGGTCCTCCGCCTCCAATCAGGACACAAATACCCTTGGGCTTCAGCACACGCTTGAATCCCAACAACGGCTGCGTTCCGACATTATCGAGGATCAGATCGTAGCGTTGCTCACTCCTGGTGAAATCCTGCTTCGTGTAATCAATCACGTGGTCTGCTCCGAGCGATCGGACCAAGTCCAAATTTCTCGTGCTGCAAACCCCGGTCACATCGGCCCCGAACGACTTGGCGATTTGGACCGCGAACGTGCCCACGCCTCCCGACGCGCCGTTGATCAGGACCTTTTGTCCCGGCTTGAGTTGGCCCTTGTCGCGCAAACCCTGCAGGGCGGTGACCGCCGCGATGGGAACGCCGGCCGCCTGTTCAAAGGTGATGTTGGCTGGTTTGAGCGCGATGGCGCGATCAGCGCGAACACAAACATACTCGGCGAAGGCACCGTTCCTCCCGCCGAATACCTCATCGCCTGGCTTGAACTGCGTCACGTTCCTCCCGACCGCTTCGACCGTGCCCGCATAGTCAACGCCCAGCCGCATATCCTTTGGTTTGCGCAGCCCGGCCTCCAAACGCACGACGTAGGGCGTGCCCTGCATGAAATGCCAGTCGAGCGGATTAACGGAAGTAGCGCGAACCTTGACCAAGACCTGATCGTCATTCGGAACGGGCTTCGCGATCTCCTGAAGCTTGAGAACATCGGGCGAACCGTAGTCGCAATAGACGACGGCTTTCATCGTGTTGCCTCCCGCGGTGGTGTTCCGACCGCAGTCGTTGTCTGACCTCCAGTAGGCGATAAAGAGCGCCAGGATCGCCAACGCGACCAGGCTCGAAATCGCGACTGCGATCCATTTTAGAATACGTTTGAGTTTCATAAGCCTAACGAGTTACCGGATCGCGAGGCGAAGTTTGCACGCCTTTGATGAGGAGCCAAAGACTAAGCGTCATTTCGAAAATCGTCATCGCGAATCGAACCAATATGCATTAACCGGTCGGGCGAAGGCCGGATAAACGAGAAAAGGAAAGCGCAGAGCACGCACCAAGCGGACGAGCTCAGGCCGAAGCCGGCCAGCAATCGAGGGACGTAGCCCGCCTTCAGCCACAGATAGCTACAAACCGTGGAAGCCAGGGCAAAAAATGGCAGGCCGACGTAGTAGTCGTCGAGATTCGCGGCGAGCTGCAGCCGCCCCAGAGCTTGCAATTGATCGGGCTCGAAGACTCCCAGGTAAGTTGCGCCATGCACGAGCCGCAGTGCACTTAGCAGATTGAGTATCGTGAGAAGCCACAACAAGGCGAAGACGAAACGAAAGAGTGCTCCGCCAGGGCGAGGCCATGGTTTACCGGCTTAAGAATTACGTAGAGCGCCGCGAGGAGAACAAAAACGCTCGCGCTGTAAGTGAGGAAGCAGACGACAATGACGTGGAATTGCGTGTCGTGGGCCACGATGTTCCGAGCGGTTTCCGTGGCGTTGCCCGGAACGATCAGCGGATTGAGCAGCGCATAGTTGGCGAACACCACGATCGCAACCGCAAAGAGGCCACTGAATCCCGCGACTTTTGCCGCCGTGCGTTGTGCCGGGTCTATTGTGTAGGTTGTCATTCTACTTTGATGACGGTTTTGCCGCGGGCGTGCCCTTGATCGAGAAGGCGGAGAGCGTCGGGGGCGTCACTTAATTTGTAAGTCCGCTCGATGACTGGCCTGACCTTTCCCGTCTCAAGGAGGTCGCCCAGTATGGCGAGATCTGGCTTGCTCAGCTTAGTGATGTACTGGGCGAACTTTTGCTCGGTGAATGATGACAATCCATGCGCGATGAGATTTCCAGTGATTCGTCCGATCAACTCGCTTCCTTTGGCCGAGGTTCCGCCAATACCGACCAAAACACAGATCCCTTTGGGAGTTAACACGCGCCGGCGTGCCGCGAAGGAATGGTTGCCAACGTTATCGAAGATCATGTCGTAACGCTGATCGCTCTTGGTGAAATCCGTTTTGGTGTAATCGATGACGTGATCGGCGCCAATAGATCGGACAAGATCGACATTCCGGGTGCTGCAAACAGCCGTGACCTCTGCGCCAAAAGATTTGGCAATCTGCACGGCGAAAGTTCCTACCCCTCCGGTCGCGCCGTTGATCAACACCGTCTGCCCAGGCTGAATCCTTCCCTCGCGCAGGCCCTGCAGCGCAGTTTGTCCGGCCAACGGGATGGAGGCGGCTTGCTCAAACGAAACGTTCGGCGGCTTCATGACCAGCGCTCGTTCGGGAGTAACTGCATACTCGGCCAGCGCGCCTCGACAGATGCCGAACACTTCGTCGCCCGGTTTGAATTGCGTCACGTTCTTACCGACAACTTCCACCTGGCCGGCGACATCGCGGCCAAGCCGCGTGTCTCTTGGTTTGCGCAACCCGAAAAACAAGTGGCCAAGCCACGTGTCGCGGAGCATGAAGACATCAAGCGAGTTGAGCGAAGCCGCCCGAACTTTAACCAGGACCTCGTTGTCCTTAGGCACAGGTTTCTCAACGTTATCAAGCTTCACGACACCGTATTCGCAGTAACGAATTGCTTTCATCGGATGGACCGGCGCAGGCCTGGTGTCGCAATCGTTGGTCGATCTCCAATAAGCGATGAATCCCACCAGGAAAGCCAATATGAGCGCCCCCAGGATTGCGCGCGCGCTCCATTTTAGAATACGCTTCATATGGTTTCTCCTTTATGTGAGTGATTGAATCGAATGTGAGGATCAGAGCGGTCCTCGATAACGGCGCAGTCGCACTGCGGCAGCGACGAAGGCCACGGCAAAGACGAACCCGATCCAAAGACCGGGCGCGCTGATAAATTTCAACGGAGCGAGCTGGCTGAGTCGATCGATTACGGGAATGACTGCATGATGCGGCAGCGACATGACGACGAACGCGTCCTGGTAGCTGCCAAAGACGCGGTGCCCAAGCAGGTTGAGGAAGTGCGCCGAGTCGAACGCGATCTTTTCGACGATGCAGATCGCCAGCCACGGGAGCACCGCCCATAGGAAGGTCGCGCGCCGCGCCCAGGCGGAAACGAGCAGCAGCCAGCCATAGACCGGCGCCCCCCAGAGGACGGACGTGACGATACCGTAGAGGAGAATGACCGAGAGTTGGAAAAACGGCAGCCGTTCCCATGTCGTGGCGCCGAGGCCGAAGGGCAAGAGGGTGAGAGTGCTGAGTAAGAGGATGATCAGCCGCGTGACTTCGATGAGTGCGAAGGTGATCAGGGGCAGAATCAGCATCGGAACGCATAGCTTGGCGAGCACACTCGTTAGGTCGGATACCGGGAGCGATTTCCAAAAGAGGATGCTGCGATCGCGGCGTTCGCCGTGGAGCGCGTCGAGGCAATAAAAAATGCCGACGAGAAACGCCGTCAGCATGAGCATCAGGGCCGCGGCATTGTAGGGCTGTTCGATGATCGCCCGTTGCCGGACCGGATCGAGCAGGAGAAGCGCGCGCCGGCGATGCGGCAAGCCGATCGCGCTGATGGCGTAGCCGAACAACACGAAGCCGGCGACGATCAGCGGCGCGAGGTAAATCGACCGGTTCTCCCACAACTCACGGCGGATCGACCAATAAAGTGGCCGAGTCGGCGACATCGGCGCCAGCGCGGTTGGCTGCGGGTCGATCGGAGATTCGGGTACCACGTTCGATGAATTATTCATCTGGCTCCTTTTTCTGCCTGGCCGGTCTTGTTACCCATCACGGCAACGAACAAGTCGGCGATGCTGGGTCTGCGCACTTCGCCGAGCGCGGCGAGTTGGTCGCGATCGGCGTGATCGAAGAGCAGAACGCTGCGGCCGAAGACCGGGCGCTCGTGAATCGGCTTGAGCGCCCGCGTCGCGGCGAGCTGTTCGGGGTTCACCATCACTTCGAGATAGCGCGAATCGAATTCCTCCATGCTGCATTCGAGCACGATGCGGCCACGGTCGATGAACATGAGATCGGTCAGGACGTCCTGGATCTCTTCCACCTGATGAGTCGTCACGAGGATGGTGCGACTGCCGTCGAAATAGTCATTCAGGAGCGACTCGTAGAACTGTTTGCGAAACAGGATGTCGAGGCCAAGCGTTGGCTCGTCCAGCACCAGCAATTTCGCATCAATCGCCATGACCAGAGCGAGGTGCAACTGGGCGACCATACCCTTCGACAATTCGCTCACCTTGCTCCGGCGCTTGATCGTCGTCCTGGCCAGGAAAGCTTCCGCCTTCGCGCGGGTGAATCGCGGATGCACCCCGGCGACGTAGTCGAGCGCTTGCGAGACCCGAATCCAGCGCGGGAGGACGGCGACATCGGCGATGAAGGAGACGTCGTTCATGAGGCGTTCGCGCGCGGTCCACGGGTCGCGCCCGAGGACCTTCAGTTCGCCCTCGTAGGAAGTGAGACCGAGAATCGCATTGAGCGCGGTCGTCTTCCCGGCGCCGTTAGGCCCGATGAGTCCAAGGATACGACCTTCCTCGACGTGCAGGTTGAGGCCATCCAGAGCGACGGTTGTTCCAAAGGCCTTCCGCAGGCCGCGGGCTTCGATGCTGGCCATGGTTTAAGTTTTCCTTTTTGAGCGGCGGCCGGTGGCGGCGGCGCGTAATTCGTTTGGCTTGATCCCGAGGCGTTGAATGGTGGCAGCCACCCGCGGCCATTCTTCGGTCAGAAATTTCTGGCGCTCGCCCTTGAGCAGGAGGTCGCGCGCGCCGGCTTTGACGAACATCCCGAGGCCCCGCCTCATCTCGACCAACTGCTCGTCGACCAGTTGCTGATAGGCCTTCAGAACCGTCAGCGGATTGACCCGATATTCGGCCGCGACACTCCGGACCGAGGGCAGCGGATCACCTTCCTTGAGGATGCCATCGAGGATCATATGGACGCCGCGGTCGCGCAGCTGGCGGTAAATCGGCTGACTGGCATTCCATTCACGGCTCATTCGGTGTCGCAGATCGCGCGATTGGCGGGCGCTGGGTCCTGCTCCAATCGATCGTTGTTCCTCATATAGTGTTATAGTTAACTACAACACCATTGCACTGTCACTCTTTTTTTTGATTTTTTTTGCGCGACGAGAGCCGACCTCTAAAACCCCGTGCCCGATTACTCCGCGCGCCGCGCTTCGATCGGGTTGATGCGCGCGGCGCGGCGTGCCGGCAGCCAGCACGCGACGAACGCGACCGCGATGATCAGGAGAGTGGTGCCGGACCAGGACCGGAAAGCTTTTGAGTTGCATACCCGGGCTCGTGGCGGCCAGGAGATGGGGAAACCCCGAGAGCGCCGAGCAAGCGTTTTCTTGTCGAAGAACGACAACCTGGGCGATTCAAACGTTGGCCGGGTCTGGGCAGTCGGGCCTTAAAGCAGGTCCTGGCGCGGTTCGCTTTTCCCGCCTGGAGGCAGCTGATTTTGGTTGATGCGACGCGAGTTGAAAATAGCGGCGCGGATCGCGGCCGATACGGCCTTCCTCGTTGCACTCACTATTCATTTGCCTTGCTCGGCTCGGCACCGGCATATTGTCCGACTCGCGGGATCGCGTTCTTATGGCCCTTGATTTACCTGAAACGACTTCCAAGATCAGCGGACCGCTGGTGAAACAGTTCTCCGTTTTCCTGCCGAACAAGGTGGGCGCAATGCTCGACATCGTGAAGTTGCTCAGCACCCGCAATACCCATGTGGTCGCGCTCAGCATCGCGGAACAAACCGATTCGGCGATCGCCCGCATCGTGGTGAGCGATCCCGAGACGGTGGAAAATATTTTTCACGAACACGATGTCGCATTCGGGGTTTGCGAGATGGTGGTGGTCGAGTTGCGGGAGGTGGCGACGGAGCTTTCGAAGCTGCTCGCCGCCCTGTTGATGGCGGAAGTGAACATGCACTTCAGCTATCCGCTGCTCACCCGGCCGCATGGGGTCGCAGCCCTCGCGTTGCACGTGGACGACGCGGAATGCGCCTGCTCGGTGCTCCAGGGCGAAGGATTCAAGATCCTGAGCCAGGCCGACATCTCGCGCTGATTTATCAGCCCAGGGCGGCTGTCAGATTGAACCAACACCCGTGCAAGGAATCAAATTACGCGCTCCCGCTTCCTCTCCTGTTGTTTCTCTCAACCTGCCTCCGCAACCGCACCGACCCGGCGGCATGAGACTCGCTTTTCTGCGAAGGAAGAACCCCGGCCGGTCAGGGTACAATTGACACTTTCCAGCGGGTTCGTTTAGAGAACGATTTCAGAATGCACGCGCTCTCCCTTCCTCATGGCAGCCGGGCGCAAAGAACGTTCGCGATCGCGATGGCCCTGCTCGGCGCGGTCGCGGCGGCGCAGATTCTCGCTGCACTTTATCTTTCCACTCGTCGGTCACCCGAGTCACAAACGCCGTTCCGATTCAAAGCGGTGGGCGCGCGCCTTTCCCGGCACGCGAAAGTCGCGAGCACTCCCGCCGCCGTGGCGCGTATTCCGGCAGGGACCGTTCAGCGGAAGGAAGCTCCGCCCAAGTCGGTCACCGAAGCGCTTCTCCAGGCCGCGAAAGGTTTTCGCGGACGCGGCGATACGACGAATGCGATTGCGAAACTCCAGCAGGCGACGGCACTCGACCCGGGCAACCCCGAGGTCCTGGCGGAGCTGGCCCTGACTTATGAATCGATGCAGCTCTTGGATCGTTCGAATGAAGTCTGGCGCCGCCTGCAATCGTTAGGCGCGGGGGCTGGTCCGCTTTATGAGCTGGCGGAATTGAAGCTGAGTGTCGGCGTTCCAGCCCGAGGCAGCCTGAACGCAGCCGGCAGCCCTGTCCCGGACAACGGCGCTGCGGCGAGTGACGCCGCGGGAATTCCTGATGGCTCAACCTTTGGGATCTCGGAGGTGAACCTGCGGCAGAAAAATGACCCCGATGCGGAGACCAGACTACTCCTGCGCGTGGGAGTGAAGGTGCGGCCGGACACACCGATTGATCATACCAAGGTCAAGATCCAGGTTTTCTTTTACGACACGGTGAACAACGACCAGGTCGTGCTGACCAATGCAGACGTAAGTTACGAATGGGTCACTCCGGGACGCGACTGGCGCGATACCGGCACCGAGGTGCTGGAAGTGACTTATCTCCGCCCCAAGCGCACTGACCCCGCGCCCGGCTCCTCGCTGGCCAGCCAGCCGATGGAAGTGCCGGATTCCGTCGAGAAAGCCAACCTCGCCGCGCGCAAACCCGCCGCGGCCGCCGCCCTTCCGCCGACGAGCGAGAGCGGCCCGCGCCAGTTTCTGGGCTACATCGTGCGAGTCTATTACCAGGATCAGCTCCAGGCGGTAAGGGCCGATCCGGCTCGATTGCTCAATCTCTTCCCGCCGCCTGTCACTGTTCCGCCGCAGTGATACACCTTATCGAGTCGGGGCCGCTGCCGCTCATTGCGCCTCGCAAAACCGCCGTGCTCGACAAGGTGAAGCTCTCGGGAAGACGCGACTGGTTCCGCGGGCACCTTTCATCTCCCGCGAGTTGCGTTATTTTACGCGGCAATGATCCGCTCCCTCGCCTCTATCGTGCTTTGTCTCGTCGCCATCTCGGCTAATGGGCAGATCCGGGTCGATTTGAAATTCAAACGTCTGCAATATATCGTCTACGAGCCGGTCATCGCTACAGTTACGATTACCAACCTTGCCGGACGCGCCATCGAACTGCGCAACGACCACGATCAAGTGTGGTATGGTTTTGAGGTGACCGGCCATGAAGGCCGCACGCTCGCCCCGCTCCCGCACGCGCTGGAGTCGCCGCTCAAGATCGCCGCTGGCTCTTCCGTCGCCCAGAGGGTCAATCTCACCTCTCGTTTCCCAATCGGCGACCCCGGCGTTTACCACGTCCGTGCGAATGTGTTTTTCGCGGACCTGAACAAATTCTTCTACGCGCCCGCCAAGGTCTTCGAGGTCACCAACGCGCGTCCGATCTGGCAGCAGACGGTGGGCGACCCCGGCGGCGCCGGAGTGCGCACCTTCTCGCTCATGACGAATCGCTTCCCCGATCACACCTCGCTCTATGTGCGGGTAGAGGACAAGGAGAAGAATCTCGTTTATGCCACCTATTCGTTAGGCCGAGTCATTTCCTTTGATGAGCCGCACGCCGAGGTCGATCGCAAGAATCAGCTCCACGTTTTGCAATGCTCCGCGCCCCGCGTCTGGTCGTACTCGGTCGTTAGCCCCGATGGACACCTGTTGCAACACGCCACCTATTCGCAGACCCGTGGCGTGCCGGGCCTCCGTCGCGCAAAGGATGGCGGCATTACGGTCAGCGGTGGAAGGCTCGACGCGCCGTTCGCGTCAGACGCCTCCGCCTCTGGATTATCGGATCGGCCTGTCAACCTGCCGCCGGAAGAATAACCAGCCATGGCGGCAATCTCCCACCGCGCCGGGCGGCGCGCTTCACTTCGGAATTTTTTCGCGCTCACCCTCGCGCTCATCGCTCTTCTCCCTCTGCCGGTCTGGTCGGCGATCCGGAGACCTTCTACGGTCGTGATCGACGCCGGGCATGGCGGATTTGATCGCGGCGGAATTCCCGGCCAGAGAGTCGCGGAGAAGACCATGGCGCTCGACGTCGCGCAACGGCTCGCGGCAAGACTGCGCAAGGCCGGCTACCGCGTGATCATGACGCGGGACAGCGATGTCTTCGTCACCCTGGGTGATCGCGTGCGGATCGCGAACTCTTATCCCAATGCAATCTTCGTCTGTATCCATTTCAACTCCGCTACCCGCGCGGGCGCGAACGGGATCGAGACGTATTACTACAGCAATAACAGCGCGGCTCTGGCGGCGAATATTCATCGCCAGGTCGTTTCGGGCACGGCCACCGACAATCGCGGCATCCGCCGGCGCGGTTACTACGTGCTGCGGAATACGAGGATTCCGGCCGTCCTCGTGGAATGCGGGTTTCTCACCAATCCGATGGAAGCGCGACTCGCGCTGCAAAGCAGTTACCGGCAGGAACTGGCCGACCGCATCGCCGACGGCGTGATGGGAAAACCGGTGTCGCGCTATCGCCCGGTCGTGGCCGGTCTGACCCATGTCAACCCGCCCATCCGGCAGTCGACTGATTATCATGATTTTGTCCGCGCCGATGTGGAACGGCAGCCGACTCACCGCACCGGTCGCTCGAACCGGAAACGGAGCAAAAAATCGTCTTCCAGCTCAAAGAAGAAAAGCTCGAGCAGCAGCAAAAAGAAAAAGAGTTCGACCAGCGCGTCCAAGAAGAAGAAAAAAACGACGGACTCCGACCAATAACTTGCACTCACCCATCATCACTCCGGCGCAAATGCGCGCGACCGAGGAAGCGGCCTTCGCCCGCGGCATCTCGGCGGACGCGCTGATGGAGAAGGCGGGCGAAGGCATCGCGCGCGCCGTCACGAAATTCTTTCCGACCGTCGGGAGGTGCGTTGTTTTTGCCGGGAAAGGGCATAACGCGGGCGACGCGTTTGTCGCGGCACGCTGGCTGGCGCAGGCGGGTTGGGAAATCGAGACGCGGCTGGTCTTTCCCGAGAAAGAGCTCAGCGCCCTGACGAGTGAGAAATTACGCGGACTGCGCGAGCAACAGGCTGCTGCCCAAAGTGGGAGGGGCCCTGGCGCCGCGAATGTTGCCACGCCGGGGATCGGGGCGCCAAGGCCCCTCCCACATTTCCAGACGATCATCCTCGACGGGCTGCTCGGGCTTGGATCGCATCCGCCTTTGCGCGAGCCAATCCGCAGCGCCTGCCGGGAAATCAATTCGCTAGGCAAACGAGCCGCTTATGTGGTCGCGGTCGATCTGCCTTCGGGCCTCGACGGTGAATCGGGCGCGGCGGACAACGATTGCGTGGTAGCCGACTTCACGATCACAGTCGGCTGCGCGAAAAGCGGGCTGGTCGCGGATGACGCACTCGATTTTGTCGGACGACTCGAGGTGGTCCCGCTCGCCGAGTTGCAGCCGAAGGACGCGGGCGGTGCGGAGCTGGCGATCCCGGAATCCCTCTGCCATCTGCTTCCACGCCGGAAATTCTCCGCCTACAAAAACCAGTTTGGCCGTATCGGGATCGTCGCTGGTTCGCGCGGGTTTACGGGAGCGTCGATCATGTCTTCGTTAGGCGCGCTCCACGCCGGCGCGGGTCTGGTCGAGCTTTTCGTGCCAGAAGAGATTTACCAAATCGTCGCCTCGGCCGCTGCGCCCGAGGTGATGGTCAAGCCGATAAAAACCTACGCCGGCCTGCTCAAGGAGCCGATCGATGTCTGGGCTGTCGGGCCCGGGCTCGGGCAGACGCGCGCGTCGGAAATTCTGAAACTGATTCGCGAAGCTGAAACGCCCATGGTGGTGGACGCCGATGGCCTCAACATCTTGGCATCGAAAATCGAGACGCTGCAGGCGGTGAAAGGTCCGCGCCTGCTGACGCCGCATCCGGGCGAAATGAAGCGCCTTTTCCCTAACGAGCAGGGTTCGCGGGCCGGGATCGCAACCCGGTTTTGTGAAGACCAGAGTGTGACTCTGCTCCTGAAAGGCAGTCGCACGATTGTGGCCGAAGCCGGCCGGCCGCTCAGCTACAACACGACGGGCAATCCCGGCATGGCAACGGGCGGGATGGGCGATGTTCTCACCGGTGTGTGCGCGGCCCTCCTCGGGGCAAAGCTCTTGCCTAACGATGCCGCCCGGCTCGGAGCCTGGCTCTGCGGACGCGCCGCGGAGCTGGCCATTTTCAACGGCACGACGAGCGAAGAATCGCTCCTCCCGCGGGACGTGCTCGATCATTTGAGCGGCGCATTCCGCGACCTTCGGTCCGGTGACGAGGTTGTCGTTTAGGCAGGTGAAAAATATTATTGTCGCCGGGTATCCGAAGAGCGGCTGCACCTGGGCGACGCGACTGGTGGCGGAACTGGTTGGTTGTCCGGTGGCCGGATTTTGGCGAAGAGACAAGGACGAAATCGCGGTCGAAGGCGAGGAGCGGGTATCTGATTACCGCTGCTACAAATCGCACCATCAAATGGCCGAGCTGGGCATTCAGCCTGACGATTCGGCGAACTGGATCATCTACATCCTGCGCGATCCGCGCGATATCGCGATTTCGGCCGCAAGTCATTTTCAGTTCGATCGTTTTCCGAAGCTGGCCGCGCTCTTCCGGCGCGTGCGCCGCGGCGAGAAGCTCTATCGCCACACCCTTTATCCGCTTCTCGTTAGGCAAGACTACCGACTTGAGCGCATGACCAAAGCGCTGCTGGACGGATCGGCCGAAGTGAATAACTGGGTGCGCGTTTCATGGAAGGATCATTGGCGGCCCTATTACGAGGCAGGCGTTCCGATGATTCGCTACGAGGATTTACTCGTCAGGCCGGAGGCGGAGGCGGAGCGCATTCTGCATCATCTCGGCATCGAGCGAACGCCGGGTGAGATCGCGCGCGCGGTGCAAAACCAATCGTTCGAGCGCAAGAAAGAAACGCTTCTGCGCCGCGGCGAAACCGGGCGGGCCAAATTTCTGCGCGTCGGGAAAAGCGGCCAATGGCATGCGAAACTCCCGGTGACTTTGCAGGCGCGCTTCAGCAACGAACTGGGCGCAGAACTCGAGCAGTGGGGTTATTCCACCTAACGATCAGGCGCTCGAAGAAAAACTTATCTACGCTCGCTCGGTTCCAAAAAGCACACAGCAAAATTCGTGAACACCACCTGGCGCGCTTTGGCCTTTGCAGTCCCTTCAAGCCGACGCGATTCCCGAGGTCGGCTCGCTCGAATAAAGCGCCGGATCCTGCCGAAAAAAGCGCTGCAACTCACCATACAAGCGCGGACGCCGCTGGCGCAAAGCGAGCGGTCGCTCGAAAAACGCTTCCGTTGCCACGGCGAAGAACTCCGCAGGGTTGGTCGCGCCATAGCCGTCGAGCAAAGTCGGGATGCCGGTTGCATCGGCTGCTCGCAGCGCTGCGAATTCAATCTTCATCACTTCGGACCAGGAACGCTTGTCCTCCCGCGAACCGAGCGCCGGCACGCCGTCGGCCGCGAAATCCTCGAAGTCGAGCTGATGCGCAAACTCATGCAGCACGAGGTTTTTTCCATCCGACGGATCGAGCGCGCCACGTTTCGCGGCGTCCCACGCGAGGACCATCGATCCCATTTGCCTTCCGGTCTCGCCGAGGCGTCCCTCTTTTCCCTCCTGCCAGATCTCGCCTTGGAGCGGCCGGGGTTGGTCAACGATGAAACCCGACGGATAAACCAGGATTGTAAGTAGTCGCGGATAGTAATCGGTCTTGCGATGCAAGAGGAGCAGACCCGCCTGAGTCGCGATCGTCACCCGCATTTCGTCCGTCAATTCCAATCCGGCGCAGCCTTCAAATCGCTTCTCGGCCAGCAACACCTGTGTATGGCCGAGCAACTCTTTCTGGTCGGCCTCGGAGAGCCGGGCAAAGAACGGGAGGTTGCGCCCGATGATGGCACGCCATTCCTGCGGGACCGGCTGCTCGCGCAGCCGGCGTCGGCGTCGCTCTTTCAAAACTCGAAACATCAGCTTCGAGTTTAAGCGCGGGCCGCCGCCTGCCCAAAACAGAATTTTTGGCGGAGGGGCTTCAGCCTAACGAATCAGGGAACGGATCAGCCTCGTCCGAAAGCAAACCATGAAACGGAGCGCGCGACCGGAATCCTGCCGATGGAAAGAGAACGCGGATTCAGATTTCCGGGAGCGCACGCGACCCGTGTGCTGGCGCTGGCGAGTCCACGGCGCGCGAACTTGGCCCAATGTTCGCGGCCGACCAGTTTCTCGCCCTTCGATCCGGTTTCGTGGCGGCGAGTCGCCGCCACCGACACGCAAGTTGCGTGCGCTCTCCAGATGCCGGGAACGCGTTTCAGGTAAGTGCGTTCAATTCTTCTGCTAAGCTAGCCGGAAAATCCCATGCCAGAATCGGTCGGAATCATTGGAGCCGGGGTCTCGGGCCTGACCTGCGGTGTGCTCTTCGCCGAAGAGGGTTATCGCACCCGCATCTTCGCCGAGGAAACCGGACCACGCATCACCTCCGCCGCCGCGGGCGCAATCTGGTTTCCCTACGACGCGGAACCGCTCGAGGCGGTTATCGCCTGGTCGCTTGAGACCTTCGACGTCCTGCGGGAATTGAGTGCCGCGCCAGAGAGCGGGGTTTCGATGATCGAGCTGCGCTCTTTTTCCCGGACCGGCGAAATTGAAATTCCGCCGTGGTCCATCTCGTTAGGCGCGCGAAAGCTTCCCGCTTCCGCCGTCCCGCAATGCTTCACAAGCGGATTCGCGCTCGAGGTTCCGCTCACCGATACGACGCGCTATCTCGATTATCTCGCTGCGCGTTTCCAGTGGGCGGGCGGTGAGATTTACGCCGGCGTTCAGTTCGAAAAGATTGAGGACGTGGAGCGCGATTGCACGTTGCTGGTCAATTGCAGCGGCGTTGGCGCGAAGACACTCGTGCCCGATCCCGAAGTCGAGCCCCATCGCGGCCAGGTCGTGATTGTTCCAAAAATGCCGCACGACTACGCACTGGTTTGCGACGATCCGCCCCTCATGTACACAATCCCGCGGGCGAACGATTGCGTGTTTGGCGGAACCAATGCGGCGAGCGCGGATCGCAACCCCGATCCGGCGCAAACCGCCGGGATCATGGCGGAATGCAGCCGTGTGTTGGAGATCGAGCCGCCAGAAGTTCTGAGCACGCGCGTTGGTCTGCGACCATTCCGGCACGCGGGAGTTTGCCTGCGCGCGGAGCAATTGCTCGACGGCCGCCGCGTTATTCACAACTACGGCCACGGCGGCTCGGGCTTTACTCTTTCATGGGGTTGCGCCCGCGTCGTTCTCGCCCTCGCCCCCGCTCGTTAGGGCAGAGCGGCGTGCTTCCGCACGTCCATGGACGAGAGAAGCTCGTCCCTCCGAGCCGCTCGTCAGGCGAGATGTTTCGCGATCAGTTTTCGGATGCTCGTTATGTTTCGCATCGACGAGCTGGGCAACCGGAGCGCCTTGACCTCCGGCAGAGTCCACACCTTGGAATCGGGAGTGCGCACCCGGCACAACCAATGGTATTCCCGGCCGCCGGCCCGAAACTCGTCCTCGGCCGTCCGCACCGCGCTCAGCTTGCGCGCCACCGCCGGCGCAAGCTCGTCGTGCAGGAAGCCAACGTGAATCGTCACACCCGGCTCGCCATCGTCGGGAAACATCTTCACTTTCCCGATCGCGACCACTTCCTCCGCCGTGCGAACGAAGGTATCGACGGCGTAGCCTAACGAATCTTCGAGCTGCTGCGCGATCCGCGCTTCCAGCTCACTTCTCGTTCTTTGCCTGCTCGAGAAAAGGACATTCCCGCTTGCGATGAACGTCTCCACCTCATCAAAGCTCATCTCTTCGAAAAGCTCCTTCAGTTGGCTCATGGGCGGACGCCGTTTACCCAGATTGATCCCGCGAAGAAAAGCAACAAAGCGCTCCATGGCGTCCCCACTCTGCGCTGGTCGTGCTCTTCTCGCGAAACAAAACCGGGATCGACAGCAATTCTCCCGCGGACCTACCCTGCGGCCAGGCTTTGCACGTCCTCGCGCCGCACGGCTCCAAGCCTCCCTTCGCCATCGCGCAGGTGATCGTCCTGTTTGTCTTCCTATGGGCGGAATGCTGGCCGTGAGACGCTTTCATCCCTCGGCAACCTAGCGCGCTGGTTAGGCCTCTCGTCTGTCGCGCGGAAACTCGGGAAGCAAGCTAACGCCTGGAATCCAGGGCAATCGATCCTCAGTCCAAATAGCGGCCTTTGGAGCATACTTCTCTGGGCTGTCCATCGAGCAAGTCGTCACATCGACCCATTGCGAGTCTACGGCATCTTGGATTAAAATCGGCGCTCCACAACAGGTGGCAAATGACCTGAGCCGGCCGGCGTGCTGGACCTGCTTGAGCTCTCCAGACGAGAGAAGAAAATCCTCTCTACGGACAGAGACCCATGCGACGCCCGGCGCTGCGCTCGCTCGACGACAATCGAGGCAGTAACAAATACTACCAGGCCGAGGCGATCCCCTTAGGTGATAGCGCATCTTCCCGCATAGACACCCGCCTCCGACCAAAACGCTCATTTGGGCCTAACGAGAAAGAAGTAAGCTACCGCCACCGAGGGGCGAGTGAGGCACGAAGTGAAAAGATTTAGGCATCTGAAAATGTGCGCGCGCAGCGGATGACGGTTAGCTCGACTGAGTGGTTACACGCGTTATTTCGCTCCAGTATCGACGCACTCATACAAGCTCGTCCGGCATACATCACGCTTCGCAGACTCTTTCCACGCTTTGTAGCCAAAGTCGAATGACTCTGGATAGACGCCTCGCTTGTCGCGAAGGGGACGCACGACGCTACGCTGAAGTGCATCAAGTGTGATCGCGACATGTGGTTGCAGGTGGTCGATGTGCCAAGTTTTGTCGGTCTTTTTGCGACTCAGAACTTCAACGTGAATGATGGAGGGATCATCGGGATCGATGCCATGAAGCTCAACCCACGTGATCTTGCCGGGCTTGCCGCGAACTTGCCAGTTCTTGACCGAACGCAGGGCTAGCTGCTCCGCGTGTCCAACGCAGGCGACGAGCATCAGGATCAGGAGGACGCGCAGCATCTAACGAGAACAAGATGAGCTGCCGCGAGCGGGAGCGCGCGCGGCAGCGGGTGAAATGAAAGTGGTGCCTGAAAGCAAGGTCGTACGGCGGCTCGTGGTCAGCTCCATCGTCCGGTTAGATGTTTTGCTTGAATACACGCCTCGTCAGCGCGCCCGTCAAACATGTAATACCTCCGACAATCGCGGCGAGAACATAGAAATCCCAAGGTCCCTTAACCATGGCGCTCGCATCTACAGAAACGCCAAATGTAAGGCTGATGATGAGCAAGCCGGCGATCGCCCCGCAAACAGTGCAAACTGGCCAACGCCACAACGCCGAGTGAGACGGAACAAAGAGGTACAGTGGGAGAAGGACGAGTAGCCAAACCGGAATGATGAAATATGCGATGAACCACGCGGCGGTAATAGGGCCTACGATCAGAGCCTCAGGGACGATATAGTGCGGTTGCTGCAGCAACTCTACAGCCGTGCTCACCTCAATGAATACAATCGCAGCCAGCCAGCCCGTTGCCACCGCAACGAGGCTTCCAAAGACTTGCCTGAGGACGCTGCCCACCATCTAACGAGAACAAGCTCAGCCACCGCTCCGAGAGCGGCGCGCTGCTGCGGTTAAGACTGCTCTAGCTAAGATCGACATAAACTCAGTCACCGGGTGGAGCGGTTGGCTGCAGCGCGATTGGTTAGACCTCATCGCTTCACCGAGCGACTTTTGAAAAGGAAATCGACTTTGGCAGTACGCGGCAACTCGGATGGCGTGGGATCTTGCGGTGAACCGATGAATGCAGCATTCCAACCGGATGGCAGCGGGAAATAATATGCCCAACCAGAGACTTTGATCGGACCACGCTTCGTAGCGGCCATGACTGCGCGGACCGACGAACCAAGAGAAATGCCTTCTGATGTCCTGAACGAGCGATCGGCATCCAAAGTGACGTATGCAATGGCGCGATTCTCATCGACGCCGACAATGTACTGAACGCCGTCGCGGGTGATGCGGTATGCTTCAAAGGTCTGACCTGTGTCGGTAACAACGGGCGCGTGATGACCTTGGATCGTAAACAGCTGCGCATTTGCATCGAGCTTTTCACCGAGGGTCGGTGGCTTGGAGAAAGCGGTGCTGCAGAAGAGCAAAAGCGCGAGAACTGCGAATACCTTCATGAGGTCTAACGAGAACAAGATGAGCTGCTGCGACCGAGGGCGCGCATGGCAGCGGGTGAAAGCGCGAAAGTCATGGAAAGCAAAATCGTACGCCGGGTCGCAGTCAGCTCGATGGCCCGGTTAGACGACAAGCTAGAAGGCGCGCTTGAACTCGATCGTGTCCGTAATAACGGCGTCATTTGTGTCGTTGGCGCTCGGCTGCTTCTGCCTAACGGCGAGGTTTAAGATTTCAGGCAGTGTATCTACGAACACAACGAAGCCCAGGCCTGAATCGAACCCCGTACGGTGATACGAGAGATGCGACCCTTCTCTCTGCTCCAACTCAAGAGTAAACCCGAATTTCCAAATTGGCTTCCTTCCATCGGGTGACTCGTCAGCGGGAATCGGTATATAGACGTAGTACCCGTCGGTCACTTGCTTCGTCTCGCGAAGAAAGAGTGACAGCTCACGCTTCCAAGCGTGTTCAACCCACGCATCAGGAATGTGAAGTGCAGAAGGGGTATTCAGCGCAACCAGGCGCTTCGCAGGCACGTAAGTTCCGACGTAGAATCCCGCGTCACGGGACTGCATCTTTGAAACGGAGCCGCGCCTGACTCCTAACGTCTTGTCGCCGATTTCGAGCAGAACACGGGCCCCGGCGTAGCCAAGACCAGCAAGCAGAAGTATAATACCAAGGAGGAGAAAAACGCGCTTGCGGCTCACGTGTGGGTCCTGTCGTCTAACGAGACAGAGATGACCTGCTGCGAGCGAGGGCGCGCGTCGCAGCGGATGAAAGGAAATCATGGAAAACATGGTATTACACCGGCTCGCAGTCAGCTCCATCGCATTATTGGTCAACCAGTAGTTATTCATGGGCGAGCGGAACGGCCCTTGTCGGGCTGGCGCAGTGAGGCTGTGAATAACTCTGGCGCACTCCACATCAAGATGCTTGCTCAGCTTTTATCTCCTCTTTTCATTGCCTTCGTGCGGGAAGATTGCACGCACCGGCCCACTACGAATCTCCATCGCCGATCGCTCGACGATTTTAACCATAGCTTCGAGTGGAGTCCGGGCGTGCTTTCATTCGTAACGAATCCTCAGATGAGGCCCCGTTCGAGGTCCAGACAATAATGCCTTCGCCGAATGAAAGCCAGCGTGTGGTTCGCGCCCCGCGGAGCAAAATCAAAAGCAAAACCACGCAAATGAAATCAACCAACAATGACAACGACAGGATGAAGAGAACGCAAGGGGAGGGCGGCTTTGCCGCGCTCATCGGACTGGACTGGGGGAGCCAGGAACACGCCCTCTGTCTCTACGATTGTGCGAGCGGCGCGTGTGAAACTTCGACCCTTGAGCATACCCCTGAAGCGATCGCGCAATGGGCGCTCGCGCTGGCCAGACGCTTCCCCACTGGGAAGATCGCCCTCTGCCTGGAGCAAGCCAAAGGCGCCCTCATCTCCGCCCTCATGGCTTATCCCTTCCTCGTGCTCTACCCGGTCAACCCAGCCACCGCCGCACGCTACCGCCAGGCTTTTAAAACCAGCCGGGCCAAGAGCGATCCTTCCGATGCCCAGGTCTGCCTCGAGTTGCTCCGCCAGCACCGCGACAAACTCACGCCTTGGCGGCCAGAGGATCCTCAGACACGCGCCCTCGCCCGCCTCTTGGAACAGCGCCGCGCCACGGTCGACCTGCGCACCCTCCTCTCCAACATGCTGCGCGACACCCTCAAGAGCTACTATCCCCAGGCCCTCGCCCTGGCCGGTCAGGATCTCTTTGCCCCGCTCGCCTGCCAGTTCCTCCTCAAGTGGCCCTCGCTCCAGGAACTGCAAAAGGCGAGAAAAGAAACGATCCGCAAGTTCTACTACGCACACAATTGCCGGCGCCTGGATCTGATCAATCAGCGCCTCGAGGCGATCGCGACCATGATCCCGCTCACCTGCGACCAGGCCGTAATTGAGCCTGCCAAAGTTCAGGTCAGGATGCTGACCCACCAGTTACTCCAGCTCGCCGCTGCGCTCAAAGAATACGACACGCGCATCGCCCAACTCTTCCTCTCCCACGCCGATGCCGCCATCTGGCAAAGCTTCCCCGGCGCCGGGCCCACCCTCGCACCCCGACTCTGCTGTGCCTTCGGCCGCGAACGCTCCCGCTACCAGAGCGCCGCCGCCATCCAGCAATACAGCGGCATTGCCCCGGTCACCGAGCGCAGCGGCAAAAACCAGCACTGGGTCCATCGCCGCTGGGGCCGGCCCCACTTCCTGCATCAGAGCTTTTTCGAATACGCCAACCAGTCCGTTCTCCATTGCCCCTGGGCTAAACTCTTCCTCCAGGAGCAGATCGCCAAAGGCAAAAAACATCCCACCGCGGTGCGCGCCCTGGCCTTCAAATGGCAACGCATCATGTTCGTCTGCTGGCGCGACCGTGTTGCTTATGATGAGGCGACTTATCTCGAAGGCCTCAAACGCCGCGGCTCACCCCTCGCGGCCAAGCTAGAACTCACCCTCGCGCAAGCCGCCTGACTCACTGCCCAATAACTTTACTCAAAATCCTTGACGGACTACCTCAGATGTATGGTTAGGCCTTAGGCGTGCGAAACCGATGCTTGTTGAGATCATAGATCAGCTCACGTTTGAGCCCCTCGCCGCTGCGCTCGACCGAAGAGCCGTAAATAGTAAAGCGTAGTAAACCGTCTCGCATATTCCAAGCTCCAAATTCGATGCCGGTGTGATACAGCTCTGGGTGTTGCAGGCCCGGCAAGCTGTCTGAGAAAGTGAAGGCAAGCTCGCCAAAACCCTGCTCCATACGCCAGACGCGCCCGCTCTGCTCGACGCGATACAAGAAGGAAATGTTGTCCCCGGAGCCCGATTTCTGAATCTGCAGTATCCAGTGATCGTCCGGCGAAATGTAAAAAAGTGCTGGCCAGGGATACTGGCCCTCTAAGCTAACGTCCGCACGAAGTCCGTGCGCGAAGTGAAGCCTGGTAGTCCATTCGTCGTTGTGTTTCTGCGAGATGGTGAAGCTTCGCTGGGGTGATACCAGTGGCGCCTCCTGAGCGACTGAGATAGAAAAACAGGCGGAAAGCAGCGCCAGTGCGAAAAATGTGCGCATTCGAGAAGGCCTAACGAGACAGAAGTGAGCTGCCGCCACCGAGTGCGAGCGGTGCTCGAAGTGAAGAGGTTTTAGTCATCTGAAAAATGGTCGTACGCCGGGTGGCGGTCAGCTCGACTGATTGGTTAGGCGTTTCGGATTGTGTAAACTATCACGGGTATCGCAACAATCAGATTGTGGAGTGCATGAATGCAAGTTGCAATCCCGTATGCCACTTTGCGCGAGGTCGACCGCCAATAGACGTAGGAAAATGCATCGATCGCGAACGCCGGCCAAACGATAAGTCCCCAAGGGCTCCACGATGAGGAATGCGCTAACGCGAGTGTCAGCGCCGCGCCAGAAATCTGCGCCCAAACGGGGCAGTGCAGCCATCTCAGCAACTCGATGACGGCAACGAGTAAAAGGGACTCAAACACAGGCGACAAAAGGAGAAGATCGCTGATACGCATCAAAGGCCTGCTGCGAGTTCCGAACAACCCGGTCGGCGGTGGCGGGAGTCTGAAGGCATGAACTATCGCATGAAACAGGGATGTCAGGGTAAAGGAGAAGCAAACCATAACCAAGACAAACACAATCTTTGAATCGCTCTTGGGTAGAAATGAATAGGACGTTGCCATGGCGGGAGCGCCGCGCTTACGCCTAACGAGACCAAGATGAGCTGCTGCGACCGGGAACGCGCAGGGCAGCGGGTAAAAGCGTAGAGGTCATGGAAAACGAGATCGTACGCCGGGTCGCAGTCAGCTCCATCTTTCGGTTAGATGTCACTGGAGACCTTGCTCAATTGCATCAGCTATAACTCCTCTGCCTCGTTGCTTCCCTCAATTTTCAGGCTGAGCCTGTACGACTCAGGCCGCCGAGTCGCGCCGCTCGGTATCTCGGCACGCTCGTCCCAGCCGTTGTGGGCGGGCTCGATCCGTTTGACATCGTAAGCAATAAATCGCTGTAGGGTAGGTTCACCATCCCAGTGTGGCTGCCGACGAGGCTCGATCACGATTCGCCAGTCACCTCCTGGCTCGTTTGGCTCGACGAAGTATGATACGATTGCCCAACCGCGATCTACCGTATCACAAAACGTAACAATGAAACCCCGTTTGTGTTTTATCCAATGTGTCCACAAAAAGCTTCGCAATCTTGCAGGTCCTTCGACCGCCTGCTTCCCGTGGAGTGGAAGCTCGACTATACCTCCCAGATCATAACGCCAAGGGTTTTCAGTCGATGAACCTGCAAGGCCGCTAGAGAGCAGGAATAACGACGTGATTGTTGGCAGCGTAACCCGTGCATGCCGAGCGGAAACGAGATACACAACGGACAGCACCAAAACAGCACTCGGAACAACAATCAACATCTAACGAGACGGAAGTGAGCTGCCGCCACCGAGGGCGAGCAATGCTCGAAGTAAAGAGGTTCTAGTCATCTGAAAACGAGGGCGTACACCGGGTGGCGGTCAGCTCGACTGACTGGTTAGATGCTTTTGGGTCGTGGAAGGCACGCCTGACGTCTGCGTGATGTAGAACAGCCAAAATAAAGCCAGGTGGTATGAGAACAGCGACAATCGCGCACGCACCGATCAGCAACCAAAGACCGGCATGTGACCCGGTAGCCGACCGATGGACGACCATGAGAGAAAACGAAAGCGCCACAGCGGCAAGGGTAAGGTAAATGGCCACAAGAAGAGCTTTGCGCGCCCACTCGCGCCCTGCAAAAATGGGAAAGGCCAGAAATAAGAAGACGCAGCCACAGATCAACGGAATGAGTTGACCGGAACCCTGAAGTTCTCGAGCAGAATTCGCCATCGCAAGCTGGGCCCCAAACGCGGTGACGAGAGCCGCCCCGAAAGTGCCCGAAGCGAGACCGATCAACCGCGGCCATGATAATGTCAGCGGAATGCGCGTCTGCATCTAACGAGAACAAGATGAGCCACCACTGGCGAGAGCGCGCATGGCAGCGGGATACGAGGTTGGAGTCATGGAAAACTTGGGCGTACCCGGGCCAGTGGTTGGCTCCATCGCCTGGTTAGGCCTTTCGCGTCCATCCAGGGGTGCACTTCGCACGCCTCTGACGAACGGCGGCGAGAACAAGAAAGACGGCGAGCAGGACGCAGATGAAACCGCCGGCGTAGGCCGCCACCGGCGCAACATAGCGCGGTCCCCTCAGAATGAAGGTGCCACCAAGCACGATCCAGAATAGGCAAATAACGCTTCTGCCGAAAAGTGTCATGTCACGAGTGCTCATAATACAGCGTCTCGTCGAAAAGGCGGGCGCGAATTCTATTCATCTGCGTGTCGCGTGAGTGAGCAGAGCTCATGAGGCCTAACGAGAACGAGATGAGCGACGGCGCGAATTTCGGAAGGCGCTCATAGCGTGAGAAAACTGGGCATATCGCGGGTTCGCGGTTGGCTTCATCGATTGGTTAGACTCTCATGGGGGCTGATGCTGATATTACTGTGCACGTCGACCCAATCGTGACCCTGCTCAGCTATGACCTCTTTCGGAATTGGGGGAAATTTTGCGACTCGGATCATTTTCAGGCACGTGTCCTCGACAAGCTTGTTGGATGTGCTCGATACAACCTTAACGCTTTGCAAGCGGCCGTCGTGATCGAGTCGGAAAGTGTATCCGACTGTGCCACTGTCTAAACGGGCTCGGTACTTGGCCAACTCTGGCGCGATAGCCTGGAGCACGATCGCGCCGATCTGATTGGAATAAGCGGATGTCGCTGACCTTAGCTCGCCCATTGAATCGGCATCGAAGTTTGCTTGAATATCAGCCCCGCGTGCTCCGAATGCATCTACCATCTCTTTCGGAATCGGCGGGAACTGCGCACCACTGAGAGCGTGGTATGCAGCATCAACTGCCCATGGATTAGAAGTTTTGGAGATAATATTCACGTCGTGGGCTCGCCCTTCCGCGTCAAGTCGGAAGCTGAACGTGAAGGAGACATGATGAACGCGCTCAGGATGCTTTACATACTCGGAGAGAAGAACCTGCCTCGCAACGTCAGCAGCCTGCGCAGCATACGCTTTGCCTGATTCATTCGCGTCCTCCGCATAAATGTCAGGCATCGAGCAGATCAGCGCCAAAGTAAGAGCGAGTTGGGCGCGCATAGGTCTAACGAGAACAAGATGAGCCCCGCCGCTGGGGGCGAGACCGGCTGCAAGAGACAGGGTGAACTGCGGGCGACGTCATAATCAAGTCCGGCGGCGTTGGCTCCATCGCATGGTTAGACGCGGGATGCCGTCGGGGTTTGCACACATTGTTGGAGGCATGCGCTATTATTGGTCGTTGGCGACAAACGCGAGAATCTCATCGTATAGTGAAAGAAGTACTCTCAGTGGCATCTCTGCTGACTGACCGTTCATCGATGCATCAAGAGTCTGGCCTAGATACTGCACCGGAAGTTGTTTCAAATCGCCCGGGCGAAAATCAAGCCGAAAATCGTGAGATAGTGAATTGACCAAAAGACGCGAAAACTGGTACCAAGGCTGCTGAGTGAGCGTGCGGTAATCGTTAAGAGGTTGATAGTGAGCCTTGGTTATTCGGAAGCCCTCTTTCAAAAGATTTCGAGTTGTGCTTCGGTTTGCATTGCGTTTCGTTTCTCTTGCTGCGAAGGGTCCGTAACCATCTAGGCGATCCATGAACTGCTTCAGATTGACGAGGCCTTCTGGGAGTTCCGTCACTATCGCGGTCGGATCAGCCTGTCCTGCGGTCCACTTCTTAATAAACTCGTGAAGGCAAACCTGAGCAAAAATATCGTACAAGGCCGCTTCGCGAAGAGAAATCAAATGGCCGTGCAGATCCTTCTTGGAGCGGATCATGCCGATGGTGCCGCTTTGCATACGTCTAACGAGAACAAGGTGAGCGACGGCGACCGGGAGCGAAGGTGGAGAACACTGAAGACATTGTAACTACTCTGCGCGTGGAGACAAGCCGGGTCGCCGTTCGCTCCACCGGCTGGTTAGGTGCTCGCGTCGCTTCATCTCAACGGTCGAAACGAAGACACTTCCGAAATCTCGGCCGGCCATAAACCCATGTGGCCGTACCCCTGCGGGAAAATCGACTCGAACTCTGAGCCGTCCTGTCTCTTCTCCATCGTGCGTCGAAACTGGGGGCGATAGTGAAATATGCCAACGACTCGCACATAATGGTCCTTCAGCCGACCCGATCTTCGCCATCCCGGACTAACCCAAATGCGTCGGGCGAACACGCCGTCGGGAAGCAAGTGCTCTTGAATGTCCTCTTGTGGACTGGCGCATAGATTCTCGTGCTCGTACTCATAAACGTAGTAGCCAACCACTGACACCTGCTTGCCGTCGAACTGATTTGGCCGATCGAAGAGTTGCTCGACGGTGACATCTCCCGCCTCACGTTTTGCGGTGCATCCAGCGAGCACCAGTGCGAAAACGAACATGCTGCCATAACGCATCGCCCGCATGCACCTAACGAGAATAAGATGAGCGACGGCGGACGAGGCCGCCCGTCGCTCGGAGTAGAACTGTGGAAATCATCTCAAAAGTGGAGCGTACAGCGGTCCGCCGTTCGCTCCATCGCTTTGTTAGATCGTTAGGGCGATGTAATTTCATACTTGCTGACCGCATGTTTGCTCGAGTCGAAGCCGATGACGTACTCGTCACCACTCGGTGGCCATGGAATATACCTGAACTGAACCACGCAGTCGCCATCGAATCGCTCCTCGCGCTCGTCCGATCTCCAGGCAAGCTGCGTCTGATGTTCGGTCGCGATGCGATGCGGCTTCCCAAGCAGCTCGATTACGTGCTCTTCGGGGTCGCCGCGCGCGACACACTCAAACGGCTGATCATAGCGCCAGATCACGTATCGCGAATAAAGGAACCACGCCACGACTACCGCAACCGGGATGGCGATGATTCCTGCGACGACGCTCGTCACGACACGCATTACTCGTCGTTGAGTGTCAGAGAGCGTCACGATCTAACAGATAGTATACGAAATGGATATTCGCCTATTTCGGTTGCGCCAGAGGTAGGGTTGGGGATAAAACGAAGACATGGCACCGAGTCTGCCCGACAAAAGCGAAACGGCCAAGCCTAAATTTCTCGATCAAGTGCGGACGATTTTGCGCGCTCGCCACTACAGCCTGCGCACGGAGGAAGCGTATCTGGGCTGGATCCGCCGTTTTATTCTCTTCCATGGCAAACGCCACCCGCAGGAGATGGGCGCAACTGAGGTGGCGGCGTTCCTGAATTACCTGGCGGGCGAACGCGCGGTGGCCGCGGCCACTCAGAACCAGGCTCTCAATGCGCTGCTCTTTCTCTACGAAGTGGTCTTGGAACGCAAATTGGGCATGCTGGAAGGTCTGCACCGGGTACGGCGCCCGCCGAAGCTGCCGGTGGTGCTGGCCAGAGAAGAAGTGGGGGCGGTGTTGCGGGAGTTGAGCGGTCAATACCGGCTGATGGCCGATCTGCTTTACGGGAGCGGGCTGCGCCTGCTCGAGTGCCTGCGACTGCGGGTGAAGGATATCGATTTCCGCTATTTGCAGATCACTTTGCGCCATGCCAAAGGGGGCAAGGATCGGGTGACGATGCTGCCGGTGAGCGTGGCGCCCGCGCTGCGCGAGCATCTGGAACGGGTGCGAGCGGCCCATGAGCGAGAACTGGCAGCGGGATTTGGCACGGTCTGGTTGCCCGAAGCCTATGGGCGGAAAAATCCCGGTGCGGCGCGGCAATGGGCCTGGCAATGGGTCTTTCCCGCGGAGAAGCGCTCGCTCGATCCGCGGGGAGAAGCCAGTGCCGATCGCCCGATGCTGCAGCGGCATCATGTGGGTGAGAAGAATCTCCAAAACGCGGTCAAGGTTGCGGTGCGAAAGTCGGGCATCGCGAAGTCCGCGAGTTGTCACACACTGCGGCACTCGTTTGCGACGCATCTGCTGGAGAATGGCTATGACATTCGAACAGTACAGGAATTACTGGGACACAAGGATGTTTCAACAACGATGATTTATACACACGTACTGAACAGACCGGGCATCGGAGTGAAGAGTCCGCTGGATTCGGGAGGTCCAACGGCGGCTGGATCTTGAAATAGGGCTAAGAAGTACTCCTCAGGAGCGCTCACGGGTTGATCCAGCTGAGACGGGTGTCGCCCCGGAATATGATGCGGGACGGGGCCAGCGCCCACCACTCCAGGCCAGCCCACAGTGCGGATGCGTCGCTTCAATCGAGGAGACGTTGCTCGAGGCCGGCGTAGGCGTCGATGCGGCGGTCGCGCAGGAAGGGCCAATGGGTGCGGTGCTCGTTGACGCGTTTCCATTCCACATCGGCGAAGATGGTTTCTTCGCGATCGACGCTGGCCTTGGCAAGGATCTCGCCGCTGGGCGCGACGATGAAGCTTTGGCCCCAGAACTCGATCCCGTCACCCCCGGCAGGCGCTTCGTGGCCGACACGGTTGACGGCCGCGACGAAGCAGCCGTTGGCGATGGCATGACTGCGCTGCATGGTTTCCCATGCAGAATGCTGAGCGTAACCGTATTTCGCTTTCTCGGCCGGATGCCAGCCGATCGCGGTTGGATAAAAGAGAATCTCCGCTCCCCTTAGAGTCGTTAGGCGGGCGGCTTCCGGATACCATTGGTCCCAGCAAACGCAAATGCCGATCCTGCCTTGCGGAGTCTTCCAGGCCTTGAAGCCAAGATCGCCGGGCGCGAAGTAAAACTTCTCGTAGTAGGAAGGGTCATCCGGGATATGCATCTTGCGATATTTCCCGAGGAGCTTGCCGTCGGCGCCGATGATCGCAGCCGTGTTGTGATAAAGACCGGCCGCGCGCCGCTCGAAAAGCGAGGCGATGATGACTGCGCCGGTCTCGCGCGCGATTTTGCCCAACGCCTCGGTTGAGGGACCGGGGATGGGTTCGGCGAGGTCGAAGTTGGCGTGGTCCTCCGACTGGCAGAAGTATTGCGAACGGAAAAGCTCGGGCAGGCATATGACCTGCCCGCCCTGCCCGGCAGCTTCGCGGACGCGCGCGACGGCTTTTTCGAAATTGGCTTGCGGCTCGGGGCCGCACTGCATCTGGATGAGTGCGACTCGTGTCGCCGCGCTCTGCGACTGGCGAATTTCTTCCTTCGGCTCGGCCACGATTTTAAGGCGAAAAGGCGACGGCCGCAGACCGTCGCTGCAGTAGGCAGCTATTTCACCGAGTCGGCCGGAACGATCTTGACGCTCTCGAGGGTGACGCGCGTCAGCGGTTTGCTCATTTCGCCGCTCGGGGAGCGGCCAACAGGCGTAGCGCCGATTTTGTCGAGGACGTCGAGACCTTTGATCACTTTGCCGAAGGCGGTGTATTGATGGTCGAGCTGGCTGACGGTGCCGAGGCAGATGAAGAACTGACTACCGGCAGAGTTAGGATCGGCCGAGCGTGCCATGGAGAGCACTCCACGGAGATGCGGGCGATCATTGAATTCGGCCGGGATGCTGTAACCGGGACCGCCGGTGCCGTAGCTGGCTTCTTTGGAAGGGTCCTTCGTGTTGGGGTCGCCGCCCTGGATCATGAAACCACGCATGATGCGATGGAACGCGGTGCCGTCGTAGAAGCCTTCGCGCGCCAGTTTCTCAAAATTGGCGACAGTCTTGGGCGCGACTTCGGGCCAAAATTCCACTACCATTTCGCCGTCGCTCGTCTTGAGCACGGCCACTTGTTTTTGATTTGTCTCCATCGGTTTCTTTTCTTGTGGTTTGTTAGCGTCCTGGCCGCGAACATTCGCCAGGCCAAGGGAGCAGACGAGCAGGCAGCAGAACAAAGTTAGTTTCATCTCAGACCAGTGACATGAATGGCGTCGCGATGCATTCGATTTTTCGCGCCGCGCTCAAGCTTGCGCCTGTCTCGAACCGGATTGATGAACACGAGGGACGCGATTACAATTTCAAATAGAGCGTGTGTGTTCCGAAATCGATGATGGCGTGATTACGGCGGAAGAATTCCGAACCCAACAGTCCCGCGACCGGCGGCTTGCCTTCCAACAAATCGCCGTGGATCAATCCGCGCAGATCCATCACTCCGACCTCTTTTCCTTTGACGAGGAAGTTTCCGACCGAGAAACGGCGGATGGTCGCCAGCTGCAAACCGCGCTGCTTGAGATTCACCGCCCCGGAAGCGTAGGGCGTATTGCGCAGCGGGAGCCGCATTTGCCGCACGAAGGGGCGATGGATCAAGGTGGTGAACGAGCCGGTATCGAGCATCAGTTGTGCGGCTTTTCCGTTTAGTTTGCTGTCAACGTAGAGATTCCAGCCTTTGCTCACGCGGATGGGGATGTCTTTCCAACCGCGATGGTTGATTCCCGGCATGGCCCCGGGCGCATCAGGATCGATTTTCATGAACAAGGTCTGGGCATCGCAATCGAGCACCGCCTGGGTCGGGAAAAGAATGTCGGCCCCCAGGATTCCGTCGAGTTCCTGTTCGTGAAAGGCGCGCGCGGCCCGGGCCGGCGCGCTGAGATCAATCGTGACCATCGGTTCGTCGAGCAGAATGAGAGAGCCAAGCTGGAGTCGATGCGCGATCCTGACGCGGCCAAAACTACCATTGATGCGGAGCTTCGATGGAAGTTTGGAATCGCTCGGCACCGGGGACAACCCGAAGTAGGCGCGGCGTGAGGCGGAGATCGCGCTTACCGGCGCGCCAGAGTCGACGCCGAGCAAGGCCGGCTTGCCGTTAATCTCGGCCCGGACCAGAAGATGGTTTTGCCTGGAACGTTCGAGCGGCAAAACCTGGAAGACGGGATTCTCCAAGGCGGGCTGCGGTTGCGAGTTCGCAGCGGCAAAGGCCGGGGCCGCGCAGAACGAAACGAGCAGGAGCGCGGAGTGAAAAGGCCGCCAAAGTCGGGAGGCGGACTTTTTCGTAAGGAAGACGCGCTCGAAAATCTTCACGGGGCCGAGCGTAACACGTCCACCCGGGTAAAGCAGCAGATTAACCTAGTGCGAGGACGCAGCTTCAAGGCGCGGCTTTCTGTGCGGCGCATCGGGATGCCAGGGCCAGACCGACAACATGAAGAAAAAGCCCACGGTATAAGCGACGATGATGAACCATCCGTGCCGAATCCATCGGCCAACCGAGCGCGTCTCCGGATACAGATTGGTGAGAGCGACTCCGGCGGACGAGCCGAACCAGATCATCGAACCACCAAAACCGACCGTGAAAGCGAGAAAGCCCCAGTCGTAGCCGCCCTGCTTCAAGGCCAGGGCTGTCAGGGGGATGTTGTCGAAAACGGAAGAAAGGAAACCGAGACCGAAAGCGCTGTGCCATGAGGCAGCGGGCAGTTTCTCGACCGGCATCATCGACGCGCAGAGCACGAGCGAGAGGAGAAAAATCGAGCCCTTGACGGCTTCGGGCAACACTTCCCAATCCGGCCGGCGCGCCGCGACCGAGATCAGGATCGCTACCCACACCGCGGCGCCGATGAAAGGAAAATGAGCGGCGAAAAGGGGGAACTTCGTGTTCACCGTCACGTTGGTGCCGATCGCCAGAAGGAGAATCAGCAGAACGATGGCGACCCGCGCCCAATCAATGCGGGTGTGTTCGTGAGAGTGTTGCAGGATCGGAGAATATTTCTGCTGCAGCATCGCGGCTGGAATTCCAAAAATCAGGAGTGCAACGGAAGCTGCGATGATCGCCTCGAAAACCGCGAGCGGCGAAACGCCATCGATCCACATCATGGTGGTGGTGGTATCGCCGACCACGCTCCAGGCGCCGCCGGCATTAGAGGCCGCGACGATCGCCGCCAGATAGCCGATGTGCACCTTGGCGCGGAAAATCTGATGCGCCATCGCGCCGCCAATCAGGGCCGCAGCGATATTGTCGAGGAACGAGGAGAGGACAAAGACCATCACCAACATGAGGAAGGCGCCTTTCCAATCACTCGGCATGAACTTCGGCAACACGACCGGCACGTGACTTTTCTCAAAGTGCCGCGACAACAGGGCGAAGCCGGTCAGCAGGCAAAACAGGTTGATGAGAATGACCCACTCATGGCTGAGGTGAAAAAGGAAGCCGATCACACCCGGGCCGGTCTTGAAGCCGGTAAAGAAAATTTTGTAAAGCGTGATCGTGGCCAGACCAGTGAGCGCGACCCGCAGGGTCTGGTGATGAAAAAGCGCGACGCCGAGCAACGTCAGCGCAAAGAGGATGAACTCGATCGGAATCCCGAACAGCATCGGGATATCAGGCGTGGCGGCCATGGCGGTTGCGATCATCGCGAGAAGCGAGCTTCAGTTCCGGAATGACGAGGCGTCGCGCGCGCCGCTACGGTTTGCCCGTGCAAGATCAGGACTGATCGTTTGAGTTCTCGCGTGGCGCGCCCAGTAAACGGCAGTAAGCCCAGATCGTCGTCACCCAAACCAGGGCGAGCGATATGAGCATGAAACACCAACCCCATGCGTTCATCAGTTCGTTTCTCCTCTCATGAATTTCGTCCGTCGATATCGAGCCCGGCAGCACGCCAGCGCCGTTCGCCGATTGCAAGCACGACGATCAACAAAAGCAGCGTCGCGGCGATAATCACCACCGTCCAGAGTTCGATCGGATTCCGCGCAATATCCTCCAGCTTTCCGGGAAGCTGGGAATAACCGAAGCCGCCGAGGACCACGAGCAGATACACTGGCGCCACCCACTTCATGATGAAGAAAAAGACGCGCGGGATCTTGATCAGCGCCCCCTGGTCCAGCTCCGCCATGCCTCTCTCAAGTCCGTAGACCCAGCCGAAGCAGATGATCTGCACCGTCGCGAGCAGGAAAATACAGAAGGTGCCGACCCAAAAATCCATCGTGTCGAGTGCCATCGTGTTTTTGCTGAACCAAATGACCCAGAACGAGCCGAGTCCGCAGATCACCGAGGTCACCGCAATTGCCTTCCCATGGGTAATGCCGAGCGCCTCCTCGAAAAACGTTTTGACCGGTTGCAGCATCGAGATCGAACTGGTGATGGCGGCGAGAAAGAGGAGAAAGAACCAGGCGAATCCAATCCACGGCCCCACTGCGCCCATCTGATGGAAAACGACCGGCAGGGTCTGGAAACCAAGCCCGAAGGTGCTCGTCCCGACGATTCCGCTCGCGCCGAGAAAAACAAACGCGGCCGTGATCGTGATCAAGCCGCCGAAGCCGACTTCGAAGAGTTCGTTTGTCGCGCTGGCGGTTAAGCCAGACAATGCGACGTCGTCCTTCTTCTTCAGGTACGAGGCGTAATTCAGGATCACGCCGAACCCGACCGACAAACTGAAGAAAATCTGCCCGGCGGCTGCCAGCCAGGTTTCAAAATCAGTTAGCTTGGAAAAGTCCGGGTTCCAGAGATAGCCCAGACCGTTAAGCACATTCTGGCCGGGGTGAGTCGGATCGGGCGTGCCGAGCGTGAGTACCCGCACGAGAACGATCACGGCCAGCACCGCCATCGCGGGCAAGGCAAACTGACAGAACTTTTCAATGCCGCCTTTCAATCCGCGATAGACGAGGACGATGTTCAAGGCGACGACGATCATCCAGAAAACGGCGCTCATATTGAGCACGCCGTCTGTGCTCGTGCCGGTCGCGTTGCCGAAAAATGTGGCGGCGGCTTTCACCTGTTCGCCAATGCTGCCGCTCAGTTGCACGCCGCCGGTCAAATATTCCCAGGCATAACGAAGGCACCACGCCTCGATGTAGACGTAATACATGTAGACGACCATCGGGATGAGAATCGAGAGCACGCCGAAGTAACGCGCGACGCGTCCCCCTCCCGCGATTCCGAGAATGGCCGCTCCGTTATGGAATCCCTTTGTTCCGCCGTGCCGGGCCATCGCCCATTCCGCCCAGCCGATCGGCAAAGCGAGGAAGAGAAGCGCACAAATGTAGGGAATCATGAACGCGCCCCCACCGTGAGCGGCGGCCTGCCCGGGGAAACGCAGAAAATTTCCCAGGCCGACGGCCGATCCCGAGACGGCCAGGATCACTCCTACGCGCGTGCCCCACTCCACCTGTTTCTTTGCGTTGCTCATATTCCGGATTGCTGTGGTTCGTTAGGCTCCTGGCTGATGATAAAGGATGCGGTCTCGCCCCATCCGCTCTCTCTTTAGCGGCAATCGTGTCGCGCTGGCAACCGGATTTCTCGCGCGGGGCGCAATTCAATTGCGAATCTGACTTGCGTTCTCGTCAGGCGGGTTGCCTCGGGCTGCTCTCGCCGAAGTCGCCTTCGCTCCCGCCGCTCCAGCTCGCGCCGCCGACCTCTTCGCTCAGTGCTCTCCATTTCGCGCGTTGCTCCTCCGTTGGCGCTTGGGCCGGACCCGGTCGGACAGATTGCAGGAGCGCGGCAAGTTCCGAACTCTGCGCACCATTTCCGTGGCAATTCGTCCCGTCGAGGGACGCGGCGGTTGCGGCGACAAGTCGCGACCATGCCTCTGGCGTCAGCCTTTCCTTGAGCATCCGGGCATTTTCCTGCAGTTCGGCCACGGAACTGGCGAGAGCTCGATCATCGGACCGAGTCGTCCGGAAGATATCCAGCAACCGCTGGAAACTGAGGTGAATTGGCAACGTCGCGAAAGTCGCGGAGAGATCGTCGGAAACGGCCGATTCCGGCGTCGAGGTCGTCCCGGACCGCGCGAGGCTTTTCCAAACGTTGCCGTCGAAACAGCCCAGTTCGCAGAAATAAGTCGTTCCCGCGGCGGCGACATCGACATAGCAATAACCGCGGAATGGATTGATTTCGCGGGTCGCTTCCACCGAATCTTCCCCGCGATAAATGCGCAGGTGAATTTGCCGCGGCGCAAGGCCGGCGCTGGCAAAGAGCCGGGTCCAATTCAGGTCCCAGTAAAGGAAAAGTGAATTGGGATCCCGGGCAACGACATAGAGCAAGTCAGTCCCGTAGGAAGCCGGCAGTTCGTCGGGCTCGCCCGCAGTCTGGGCGATTCCCACCACAGGCTGGCTCGAGATCCGGAAGCCTTCCGTGCGCGGAGCAGTGTCACGGGTCGTCAAATTATCGGCTTCTTCCATCTCGTTGGGGTTGATGCGGCTGCATTAATAGCTGAGCGAATCCCGGGAACAAGCCGAAATCGATCGGGCGCAGATCTTCGCGGGCGGTGAGAGCAGTGGCGCGGTCGCGTTCCGTGGCTAAGTTCGGCCGATGCCTACCGAGACGATCGAGCTGCGCGGCCACATCATCGATTCCCTGATTTTGCCCAAGGTGCTTGACGAAATCATCGCCTGGGATGCGACCTTCAAGATTGGCGAGATCCAGATTGGCGAGCAGCGCGCGGATCAAAGTTTTGCGCGGATTGAGGTTACGATGTCTTCCGCCGAGGATCTGGATGAGCTGATCCTGTGTTTGCGTCAGCACGGCGCGGAAGTACGCGAGAAGCAGAGCGTACAACTGGCTCCTGCGCCGGCCGACGGTGTTTTCCCGCATGGCTTTTACGTCACGACCAACCAGCAGACTTTTGTGCGCGTGGACGATGCCGAGATCGAGGTCAAACCGGCCTTGATGGACAGCGCCGTGGTTGTCGATCGCAAGGCAAGAACGGCTACCGCGACCAAATTCTACGAGATGAAGAAAGGGATGGAAGCGGTCGTCGGGCATCATGGTATCCGCATCGTTCCGCTGCAGCGCTCGACCGCCCGGACGGATGCTTTTGAATTCATGTCGAGCAACGTCTCGATCGAAAAACCGAAGAGCGCGGTCATCCGCGCAATGGCGCAGGAATTCAAGCGTTCCCGCGAAGAGAATGGCAGGATTCTCGTAGTCGGCGGACCGGCGATTGTCCACACCGGAGCGGCCGAACATTTCGAGAAATTGATCCAGTGGGGATTTGTCCAGGTGCTTTTCGCCGGCAACGCGCTCGCCGCCCACGACATCGAGAACGCGCTCTTTGGGACTTCGCTAGGGGTGAATCTCGAGCATGGGGGGCTGACCGATCGGGGAATGCCAAATCACATGCGTGCGATCAACGCCGTGCGCGGCGTTGGCGGAATCAAACAGGCGGTGGCAAGCGGGCTTTTAAAGAGCGGGATCATGTTCACCTGTGTGAAGCATGGCGTCGATTTTGTCCTTGCCGGTTCCATCCGTGATGACGGTCCGCTGCCCGACGTCATCACCGACGCGATTGAAGCGCAAAAGGCGATGCGGGCCAGGATCGAAGGCGTCACAATCGCGGTCATGATGGGTACAATGCTGCACTCTATCGCGGTCGAGAATCTCCTCCCGGCCACGGTCAAGACGCTCTGCATCGACATCAATCCCGGGGTCGTCGCGAAACTGACTGACCGCGGAACTTTCCAGGCGGTCGGCTTGGTGACTGACATCGAGCCCTTTCTGCGCGAGTTGACCGATTGTATCGCCGCGAGTCGTTAGGCGAAAATTGCGTATGCGAAAATTGCTCCTCTGCCCGCCGGATTATTACGACATCGAATACGAGATTAACCCGTGGATGAGTCGTGCTCGCGGCGCCGACACCGCGCTTGTCCAAAAGCAATGGCGCGGGCTTTACGAGAAACTGCTTAGCCTTGGCTGTGACGTCCATCTCGTCCCGCCGCGGCCGAAACTTCCTGACATGGTCTTCACCGCCAATGCCGGCCTGACGGTGGGCAAGAAATTTATCCTAAGTAACTTTCGACACAAGGAACGAGCCGCAGAAGCGCCCTATTTCGCGCAATGGATGGAGGAGCAGGGCTACGAGGTTATCTGGCTGCCGGCCGACCAGTTCTTCGAGGGCGAAGGCGATGCGCTCTTTGCCGGCGACACGCTCTTTTGCGGCTACAAGTTTCGCACCGACGTGAGTGCGCACCGCAGCGTGGCGGATATCTTGAAATGCCTCGTCGTCTCGGTCGAGTTGGTTGATCCGCGCTTCTACCATATCGACACCTGCTTTTGTCCACTGAGTGATGGTGGCGCGGTCTGGTTCCCGCCCGCCTTCGACGAATACGGCCAGCGCGCGATTCGCAGTCACGTCCCGAACCTGATCGACGTGGCGGAGGAGGAAGCGGCCCGCTTTTCCTGCAACGCCGTCGTTCTCGATCAGGAGATTGTGCTCCCGGAAGGCGCGCCCAAGCTGATGCAGTCGTTAGGCGAACGCGGGTTTCATTGTCACCCGCTGCCGATGAGCGAGTTCCTCAAAGCCGGCGGCGCCTGCAAATGCCTGACGATGTTCATGCCGCAACGGGAGAAGGTGTAGGCTTTAAGCGTAAAGCTTTAGGTCCGTCCGGCGGCCGGTCTCATCTTAAGACCTAAAACTTAACCCTTAGAATTGTCCCCGCTTCCTTTGCAGCTCGCGCTCGATTTTCCCCAGCGGCAGGCAATTCACGACATCGCTTTTCGTCAGCCAGCCTTTCCGTGCGACGCCCACTCCAAACCAAAGGTCCTGCAACCTCTCGATCCCGTGGGCATCGGGATTGATGACGCATTTCACTCCCTTTTCTTTCGCCAGCGGCCACCAGCGCCAATCGAGGTCGAGGCGCTTGGGCGCGGCGTTGATTTCAATCCAGGTCCCGGTTTCAGCCGCCGCCTCGAGAATGGCGGGGATGTTCACCGCGTAGCCCTCCCGCTGCGAAAGCAGCCGGCCCGTAGGATGCGCGAGAAAAGTCACATGGGGATTGCTGAGCGCGCGAATAATCCGCTTCGTCATCTCCGCTTCCGGTAACTGAAACGCGGAATGCACCGAAGCGACGACGTAATCGAGTTCGCCTAACGTTTCGTCGTCAAAATCGAGCGAACCGTCGCGCAGAATGTCGCACTCGATTCCGGCGAAAAGCCGGAACCCGTCGAAGGTCTCGTTGAGCTTGCGAATGGCCGCGACCTGGACGCGAAGTCGCGCCCGATCGAGTCCGCCGGCCTGAATCGAACTGCGGCTGTGATCGGCGATGCCGAGATACTGCAAACCCAGCTCCTGCGCTGCGGTTGCCATCTCTTCGAGCGAATTGCGGCCGTCGCTCGCGCTCGTGTGACAGTGAAAAGTGCCGCGCAGGTTTTCCGGTTCGAGCAGGCGCGGCAGGCGCCCTTCCGCCGCCGCCTCGATTTCGCCGCAGTTCTCGCGCAACTCCGGCGGAATGAAATCAAGATCGAGCGCACGATAGAGTTTCGCTTCATCATGGATCGGCGGAATTCTTTTGGCCGGCTTTTTCTTCTGCGTCGTCGTTTCAGCGGTTGCGAGACGATACTCGTTCAGGGTCCAGCCGCGCTGGAGCGCGCGGTTTCGCAGCACGATGTTGTGCTCTTTGCCGCCCGTGAAATAGCCGAGCGCGAACGGATACTCCGCGCTGCTCACGACGCGCAGATCAGCCTGGATGCCAGAGCGCAACCGCACACTCGTCTTGGTCGCGCCGCGTGCGATGACACTTTCCACGAGCGGATGACTGGCGAAGAATTCCGTCATCGCCTCCGGATTCTTTGTCGCGACGATGAAATCAAGGTCGCGCACGATTTCCTTTCGGCGGCGGTAACTTCCGGCAATGCTGACCCGCGCTGCATTCGGGTGGGCGCGCAGATCGTTCTGCAACTGTTCCGCTTCGACGGCGACCGCGCCCAACTGAAAGCTGCCGGCGTGTTGGGCGCGATTCGCAATCGTCCGAGCGATCTTTTCCTGGGTCGTTTTGCCAAAGCCGGGCAGCTCCGCGATCCGTCCGGCCTGACATGCCTGCCTTAGGTCCGCAATCGAGCCGACCTGCAATTTCTCGTGCAGGGCCTTGATCTTCTTGGCACCCAGCCCGGGCAATGAAAAAAGTTCGAGGATCCCGGGCGGAAATTTCGCGCGCAGTTCGTCGTAAAACTTCGACGAACCGATCAGCGCCAGCTCGGTGATTTTGCCGGCGATCGCCCTGCCGACACCCGGGATTTCCTCGAGGCGGTTTTCCTCCGCCAACTCGCGCAGGTTGCCGCCCCAGGTTTCGATCGAGCGCGCGGCGTTGCTGTAGGCGCGGATCTTGAACGGATTCTCGTCCTGCAACTCGAGCAGGGTCGCGATCCTTTCGAGGACCTCGACGATCTGCTCCTTCTTCATCGGCTCCACAGGAGAGTCTTGCGCGGAAAAATCGACTCGTCGATAACGATAGCGCATCGTGCGTCCCCTGGACGCTTCTGGCTTGGCAGTGTCGTCGCCAGCTATGCTTTTTTCGCGGGAGCCGCTTGGCTTCAGACCGCGGCGGCGCCCTGCCGGTAGGTCTGGGAAACAAAACACCCGGCCCAAACGGGCCGGATGTATTCGAACCTAACGATCAGTGAGTCCGCCGGGCGGGATTGGACCGGAAGGCGGCTTATGTGTCTGGAGCAGTCTTAGTGAGTGCCCGGACCATGCGTCTTCGGACCATGCGTGGTGTGACCATGCAGTCCTCGGCCGGTATCCAGGGAACGTCCGCCGCCGCCCTTGGCGTCCTTCGACGGTTTCAGGTCGCGCACTTTTACTTCTTTTTTCTTCTTATCAGTAGCCATGTTCTCTATCTCTTTCTTTGGTTTGTTGTTTGGTTGATGTCAGTCGCGCCGAAGAGCAATTGACGACCGCCCGAGACGTTCCCTTTCGGGATGAGGTCATCGAGCCGGATCAATTTTTCCTGCTTGCGTGACCGCTTGTGAACGGGGGATTCACCAGCAGGCGCATGCTTCTTGTCTCTCGGCGTGCTCACGTGCAGATCCTGTTAACACCATCCATGCCAGACTCAGCTTGCGGTGAAAAATCGCGTCTGCCTAGAACGGAATTTTGCCTTCGCTTCCCTCTGAAAAGAATCATTTGTGATTCCTCAAAAAATTAGCCTGACAACCGTGATTCCCCGAATAGAGCGACTCGAACTCCGGCCCCGATGCGAGGCTTTCTGGACCAATCCTACCCCAGTCCGGCTCATTTTTGAGTCTTGGCCCGAAGATGCCTGGCGAGAGTGGCGCGCGAGATGCCAAGAAGGCGGGCGGTGCGACGCTGGTTCCCCCCAGCTTGCGCATAAACAAACTGCACGTGGCGGGCAACGGCGCCGGCGAGCGAAAGATCGCTCGATCCCGGCGCGCCGTTAGGCAAGGGAGTGGCTTTGTTCTCGGCCGCCGGCCCCACGGCTGGGTTGGTTTTCAAATCAGGCGGGAATACGACATGCTCGGGCAGAATGACGCGGCCCTCGCAGAAGAGCGTCATGGTTCGCACCGTATGGTTGAGTTCGCGCAAATTTCCGGGCCATGGATAAGCGATCAGCTTGTCCATCGCGTCCTTGTGAATCGCGGTAATGTTTTTTCCTTCACTCGCCGCTGACGCTCTCAGCTCCGCGGCGATCAAGGCCGACAGTTCTTCCATTCGCTCGCGCAGGGGCGGGATGAGGAGGGTGAGGCCATTCAGCCGATGGTAAAGGTCTTCCCGAAATTTTCCCTGGCGCACGCGCTCGAGGAGCGAGCAGTTGGTTGCGCAAATGATCCGCGCATCGCTGTGCAACATCTGTTCCGAGCCGAGGCGCTCGAATTCTCCATACTCGAGCACGCGCAGGATTTTTACCTGGGCAAGCGGACTCATGTCGGCGATTTCATCGAGAAAGAGTGTGCCCCTGTTGGCGAGCTCGAATTTGCCTTTGACCGTTTGTTGCGCGCCGGTGAAGGCGCCGCGCTCGTGACCGAAGAGCTGGCTCTCGATCAGGGTGTCGCTCATGGCCGAAGCGTTGAAGGCCACGAATGATTGCTCTGCCCGGGCCGAGGAATTGTGAATGGCATGGGCGAGCAAGGTTTTGCCCGTTCCTGTTTCTCCGAGGAGGACCACAGGCACATCCGACTTCGCGGCCAGGGCGGCGAGCCGCAGGCAACGCTTCATCGCATCGTTCGACGTCGTCAGGTCTTCAACTTTGAGGCGGGAAAGAGCGCGCTGCATGACGAACTAGTTGCGCATATTTTCGCGCAGCTGACGGATGGGTTCGAAAGCATATTCGATCATCGTGAGACGCCCCACGACGATCCGTGCCTCGCCGCCCATCCCAACGCGGAGCGCGAGGTGGTGGCGCTTGGTCAGCTCCGACTGGTCGAGGGAAGCGAGCGCGACGAAATGCTGCCCCTGCGTGGTAGTGACGGCGGACGGGCTGACCCAGTCCAGCTTTGCATTGACCACTCCATAGCGCTGATAAGGAAAGGCGTCGAAAAAGAGACGCACCGGCTGTCCTTTGGCCAGCTTTGGCACGCTGGCTTCACCCGGGGTCAGGCGAACGCGTGCCTTGGCGTCGTTAGGCGCAAGCTGGCAAAGCTCCTCGCCGTTTTGGACCACGCTGCCGGCGTTCTGCTGCGTCTCCGAAATGACCACACCCGCGTAAGGCGCGCGCACGGTGAGCAGATTCTGCTGCGAGTTTTGCAGGTCATCCCGGAGCGCCGATAACCGCATCTTGAGCTTCTCGATCTCGGCCACGTTCTCCGCGCGCTGGCGCGAATGCTCGGCCTCCATCTGCTGCCGTTCAAGCTTCACCTGCTGCAAAGTGCGCTGCGCCACACTCAGATCTTTCTCCGATCCCGCGGCCTCGAGTCGATACTGAATCACTTCGACGAGGGAGATGCCGCCGGTCTTGCTCAGTTTCTCCATCCGCTCCAGCAAATCGCGACTGCTCTTGGCGTGTTGCTCCCGAAATTTCACTTCACTTTCCGCCTGAGAAATTTCCGCAGTCTTGATTTCCCGTTGCGAATCGAAAACCGCGTCGTCCTTCGTCAGGCCCTGCTCTCGGGTGCGCAGGTCTTGCCCCAGCGTGCGCAGCTCCGTACCCCAATCGCGGACCTCGTCCGAGCGCAAAATGTAGAGCGGATCGTGCATCTTGACCGTGTCCCCGACTCGCACACAGACTCGGTAAACAATCGCGAGCCGAGGCGATTGAATCGGGTCCGCGCCGCCGACGGGGACGAGGAGAAAAGGACAGGCAACCGTATCGGGCAGCTTGACAAAGATCGCAGCGAGTAGCGCGACTCCGAACATCGCGATCAGCAGCCACGACATCGAACGGACGAACCACGGTGGCGGATCCTGCGGCAACATCTCGGACTCGGCATCGAGCGAGCCGCGTTGCATTAATTCGGTAGGCATTGTGAGGCGAAGATCAGATCCCGAGTTGCTGGCTCGAAAGATAAAAATACAAACCGCGTTGCGCCATCAACTGGTCGTGGTTCCCGACCTCGGCGACCATCCCTTTCTCGAGGACGACGATTGAATCGGCCTCGCGAATCGTGCTCAGGCGATGCGCGATGACGATCGTCGTACGACCGGCCGTGAGACGTCCGAGGTTGTCCTGGATGGCGCGTTCCGACTCGGTATCGAGGGCGCTGGTGGCTTCGTCGAAAATCAAGATCGGCGGATTGTTGTAAAGCGCGCGCGCGATTGCAACGCGCTGCTTTTGGCCGCCGGAAAGCGAAAGGCCGGATTCGCCGATCTTGGTCTCGTAGCCTAACGGAAGCCGCATGATGAAGTCGTGCGAAGCGGCCGTTTGCGCGGCGGCCAGGACGCGGTCGAGATCGGGCTCAGCGTCGCCGAAGGCGATATTCCGCGCGATCGATTCGTTAAAGATGTGGTTCTCCTGCAGGACCATCCCGATGTGTCGCCTCACGTCCCGGTAGTTGAGTGTTTTCAGATCGGTGTTGTCGAAAAGAATCGTCCCTTCCGTCGGCTCGAGGAGTCCGGCGATGAGCTTGATCAAGGTCGTTTTGCCGCAACCGCTCCGGCCGACGAATGCGATCATGCGGCCAGGCGCGATGTCGAGGGTGATGTTCGTCAGGATATTCGGCGCTTCCGGTCCGCCATACTTGAAGCTCACACCGCGTAACTGGATCCGTCCTTCCAGGCTGTGCACGGGCGCGAGACGCGAACGATCGCGGCCTTGCTCCGGTTCTTGTTCAAAGATGTCGTTCAGCCGATTGAGTAGCACGTTGGCGAACTGCAGGTTGTCCCACACGCCTAGCGTTCGCAGGATGCCGCCGTAAGCCATTGCGGTGAGGGAGCTGAAGGCGACGAAGCCGCCGATGCTCAGGTTGCCGGCCATGACCTGATTCGCGCCGACCCAGAGGAAGATCGCGGTTGAAACCATGCCGATGCTTTGCAGCACGCTGTCGTAAGTCATGACGATGAAGCTGCTCCGGAAAATCTTGCGCGAGACGGCGAGGAATTCGTTCAGCATCATGTCGCGAAAAACGCTTTCCGCGGAGGCGGCTTTGACCGCTTCGATGCCCTTGATCGCATCGATCTGGTGCGAGCTGTATTTGCCCTGACTTTCTTCCACTTCGGCGAAGAGCGGGCGGAGAACTTTTTGCGAGAAATACATCAGGCCGCCGTAGAGCGGTGTTGTGGCGAGAAAGGCGAGCATGAGCGACGGGCTGTAGACCGCCATGAGCGAAAGCGCGCCGACCAACTGGACAAGCGCGAGGATGGCGCCGATGCCGTGTTGCACGACAAATTGCCGCACCTGCCGGGCACCGTCGAGCCGGCGCTGAATGTCGCCCGTGCGCCGGCTGGTGAAATAGCTCATCGGCAGCGACAACATTTGCCGGCTCAGATAATCGAGAATGGCGGTATCCAGTCGGACGGCGATGAAGGAGAGCAAATATTCCTGCGCGAGCGACGAGATCTGGACGAAGAAAAGCACCACGCCCATCCCGAGCAGGATGGTTTCGAGCAGGCTGACGTTCTTCTCGACGATCACCTTGTCGACCACCATCTCGGTGAAGACCGGGAAGAGCAGTTCAAGGAAAGTGATGGCGACCGCGAGTAGCATCACCTGGATGAAAAGCGTCTTGAACTTGACCAGGAACGGCAGGAGCCAGGCCATCCCCGGCTTGCTCTCCGGCGCGTTCGCAAAAGCGATCGTGTAATCGAAGAGCGCCGCGTAACCCGACCAGTTTTGCTCGAATTCCTTGCGCGGAATTTTACGCAGTCCCTGCGCGGGATCGGCCACCTTCACATAGGTGTCGGCGACATCGTAGAGCACCATCCAGTGGTTGCCCTCCCAGTGGACGATGGCCGGGAGCGGCATCATTGGCAGATTGCGCACCGAGACCTTGAGCGCTCGCGCCGCGAGCCCGAGCTCGGTGGCCGCGCGGCAGATCGCTTTCAAACTCGTGCCGTCCGTCGAGGTGTGACAGAGCTGCCGAATCCGCGACAGACTCACCTTGCGGCCGAAGTGGCGGCAGATCATGCCAAGGCTGGCCGCGCCGCAATCCATCTCGTCGATCTGCTCGATGTGTTCGATCTTGCGGATGCGCTTTTTTCTTTTCCGGAAGAGGCCGTGCTCGTCCGCGAATGGATCCTCGCCCTCGGCGGCTTCGGGCGCGGGCGCGGCCTTGTCCACGCCGATCTTGTCGTGCGCTGCGACTTCAGCCGGCAGCATCTCGGTCGTGAAATCGAGCGGCACGCGGGCCTCCGTTTTGGCCTGGTATTGCGCGAGGCGTTCCTCCATTAGCCGGCCGAATTCCGGGTAACGGCGTTTCAGGTCGCGCACCGCGTCCGGTTCGAGCGCGAGGAGGCGGCAATCGCTGAAGGCTTCGACGGAGGCGGCGCGCGGCGAGCCGTTCAGGATCGAGAGTTCACCAAAAAAATCGCCGTCGCGATAGAAGGCGAGATTTTGTTGCGCGCCGTTGTTGGAATGGAAAGCGCGCGCCCTTCCTTTCTCGAGAATGAACATCGCGCCGGGCGGATCGCCCTCACGGATAATGGCGTCGCCTTTTGGCACCTCGACCGGCGTCAGTTTTTCCACCAGGCTGCGCAAAGCGGGCACGGGCAGGCGGCCAAAATTACTGAACTCGTACAGGAAACCGTGCAGCGACCGGTGGCGCGCGGTCATCTCGACATAATGTTTCAGCTCAGGTACTTCTTCGGCCAGTTCCAGGAAGTCGGAGCGATCGAGACGGAGCGCTTCGACCGCCGTGCTGCAACGAACCGTCGCGGTTCGCGTTCCGCTTTCGGTCAGCGCGGATTCGCCGAAACTGTCGCCCGGCTTGAGAGTGGCAAGGACGATTTCGTTGCCGGCTTGATCCGCCTTGACGACGCGCGCGCGTCCCGAGACGAGGACGTAGAACGAGTCCGCCGGTTCGCCTTGCCTGACGAGAAGATCACCGAACTCGTAACTTTCCTCCTGGAGGAGTTGGCGCAGTTTCTCGAAGGGCTCGTCTGGGAGGAATTGAAAGAGCGACGAACGGCGCAGGAGGCTCTCGTCGGTTGCTTTCATTTCGTCAGGCTAATCAGGTCAGGAAGAGGCGCCATTGAATGTGGCGGGTGGTGAGGTCCGCGAAATGCCGGTCGAGGATGCGTTCCTCGGCCCGCTCTTTTACCACTGGGTCTTCGAGATCCGGCTCGGCCTTTCCGATCACCCTGCAGATGTGAAAGCCATCGCCCCGCGCAATCGGCTCCAGGATTTCGCCCGGATGCACGCTGAGAAATTTCTGCTGCAAATCTTCTGGAATTTCCTCCAGCAATACCTCCGGATGACGGTACGGGTAACGTCCTTCCGCAGCAACTTCCTCCATCGACATGCCATCGTCGCGCGCGCAGAGGAGCGCTTCGCGAGCGGCGTCGAGCGAATCCAGCTCGATCATCTCGACCTCGAAGCGCGTCAACGGAAGACGCAAGGCGGTGATTTCCCGTTCGCAGGCCTCGCGGGAAAGGAGCGCCGCGCAATCACGGCGCTGGATCGCTTCCATCGTCAGACTCTCGCGCCACCACTCCTGATCGCGCCCGACTTTTTCCAACCAACCAGTCAGTTGGTCCTCACTCAATCCGCTTCTTTCGTAAAATTGCGACTCCTCCGCGGCGATGAGTTCAGGATCGACGGGCGCGCCCTCGGTCGCGTAAAGCGCCGCAACCCGCCAGCTCAGGCGTCCGGCCATCCGGTCCAGCTCGCCAGAAAGAATCAACTCCGTTGTCAAAAGCTCGCGCATTTCGTTAGACGCGGAGAGGTAATCCAGCGGCTCCGGTTCCAAGTCGTCAAATTGCTCGCCCCAATACTGCCGGACGAAATAGGCACTAAAATCGGCAAGGTTCAGTCCGCGTTGCGCGAGCCATTGTTCGGTTTCTTCTGCTGTGATGAGGTCATGCTCATAGCGAAAGCGTTCCGCGGCGGCATCGATTGCGTCATCGCTAAACTCAAGATCTTGTTCGTCAGCTTTGTGCTCCGCCGCCTCGAGGCGAAGAAGTCCGTTCCAGGCCGGCTCGAGTTCACCACGAAAGAGCGCGGCATCGATAATGTCGCGCACGGTGAACGATCGGTCCCCGCAAAGGAAGATGACCTTGCGATCGATCGGCAGTGCTTCGGAATCGGGCATTGGGGCTGTGGCAATCGATTACCCGACATTTTTTCGCCGATGTCGAGAGAATCCGCCGCACCGTCAGGCCGCGAAGGGTTCCTTTTTTGCGTCTCGCCGTGGTCTCCACGCTACGTTATCCATCGAGCGCTATGGAAATCCCGCTGAGCCCACTCGAATTCGCGCGGCGCGCGCGCCGGCTCTATCCCACGCGTCAGGCCGTGGTGGATGGCGACCGACGGCTGAACTACGAGGAATTCTTCGACCGCTGCGATCGTTGGTCGGCGGCGTTGCAGGCGCTTGGCGCGAAGGAAGGTGACCGGGTCGCTTACATCGCGCCCAACACGCATGCCCAGTTGGAATCATTCTATGCCGTGCCGCAGATCGGCGCTGTCCTCGTCCCCCTGAATTACCGTCTGATCGCGGATGATTTTGCGTATCTAGTCAATCACAGCGGGGCCCGGATTGTCTGCGTGCACTCTGAGTATCTCGATACGGTCGAGAGCATTCGCGCGCGGCTGCCTGGCGTGTCGGCCTTCGTCGCGCTCGACGGAACCAAGTCCGGCTGGCTGGACTACGAGACTCTCGTGGCCGAAGCGTCGTCCCACTTTCATCGACCTGAAATTCTCGAGACCGACCTGCTCACGATCAATTACACCAGCGGCACCACGTCCCGGCCGAAGGGCGTAATGATCACCCATCGCAACGCTTACCTCAACGCCGTCGGCACGCTCCTCCACCATCCAATGACCACGGCGGACCGTTATCTCTGGACGCTGCCGATGTTCCACGCTAACGGCTGGACTTTTGTCTGGATTGTCACGGCCGTTGGCGCGGCGCACATCTGCCTGCGCAAGGTCGAGCCGACGGCGGTTTTCCAAAAGATCGAAACGGAATCTGTGACGATGCTTTGCGCCGCGCCAACCGTCTTGATCAGCATCGCCCACGCGCCCGAAGAATTCCGCCGCACCGCGCGCCGTGGCGTTCGCGTTCTCACCGCCGGTGCGCCTCCCGCCGCGGCCACGATCGAGCGAGTGGAGGGCGAGCTCGGGTGGGTGATAACCCAGGCCTACGGGCTGACCGAAACTTCGCCGCTCATCACGTTCTGCGAGCCGCGGCCCGAGCACGAAGGGCTTTCTCGCGTGGAGCGCTCGGTGATCAAGGCCCGCCAGGGAGTGGAGCTGCTTACTTCGGGCGAATTGCGGGTCGTCGACGAAGAAGGCCGCGATGTGCCGCACGATGGCGCGACAATCGGTGAAATCATTGTGCGCGGGAACGTGGTCATGAAAGGCTATTACGCTGATCCGGAGGCGACCGCCGAGGCGATGCGCGGTGGCTGGTTTCATAGCGGCGATGCGGCCGTCATCCATCCCGATGGCTACGCGGAAATCCGCGATCGCATCAAGGACGTCATCATCAGCGGCGGCGAGAACATTTCTTCCGTCGAAGTGGAAGGCGTGTTGCTACGGCATCCCGCCGTGCAGGAGGTGGCAATCGTCGGATTGCCTGACGAGCGCTGGGGCGAAGCTCCCCACGCCTTTGTTGTCCTGAAAGCGGGCGCCGCCGCCAGCGAAGTCGAGCTGCGCGACTTTGCCCGCGCTCATCTTGCCCACTTCAAGGCGCCCCAGGGAATTACCTTCCTGGCCGAGCTCCCGAAAACCGCCACGGGCAAAGTCCAGAAATATCTCCTTCGCGGGGGGCCGGCGATCTCGAAGCAGTGATGGACGGAGCGCGATCGGTTGGCAGAGTCTGGACTCGCCGCGGCGAGTCCCTCCGGAGGGACGCGCTTCCGCGCGTCCACGCTCGTGCCCGCAGCCGACGGTCTCGGTTCAAGTGATGCACGGCACTAGCTCCAATCGAGCACGATTTTGCCCGAGTTGCCGGACTTCATCAGCTCGATCGCTTCCTTGAATTGGGTGTAGGGGAAGCGGTGGGTGATGACGGGCGAAATATCGAGTCCGCTCTGGATCATGGCCGTCATCTTGTACCACGTTTCATACATCTCGCGGCCGTAGATTCCCTTGATGGTGAGCGCGCTGAAGACGACGATGTTCCAGTCGATCGCGGCGTTGCCCGGCATAATGCCTAACAATGCGATTTTCCCGCCGTGAACCATGTTCGGCAGCATGTCGGTGAACGCCTTCGGGCTGCCCGACATCTCGAGCGCGACGTCGAAGCCTTCCTTCATTCCGAGTTCTCGCATCGCGTCGCGCAGGGTCGCGTTGCGCACGTCGACCGCGAACACATTCGGGGCCATCTTCTTCGCCAGCTGGAGGCGATAGGGATTGATGTCGGTGATGACCACGTTGCGCGCGCCGGCATGGCGGCAGATCGCAACCGCCATGCAGCCGATCGGCCCGGCCCCGGTGATGAGCACATCTTCGCCGATCAAATCGAAGGAAAGCGCAGTGTGGACCGCGTTGCCTAAGGGATCGAAACAGGAAAGGACGTCGAGCGGAATGTTCGGGTCCGCATGCCAGACGTTCGACATCGGGATCGACAAGAACTCCGCGAACGCGCCTTGCCGATTGACCCCTACGCCTTCCGTATTCGGGCAAAGATGGCGCCGGCCGGCCAGACAGTTGCGGCAATGACCGCACACGATGTGACCTTCGCCCGTCACGAGATCGCCCGGCGCGAAGCCTTTCACGCGTCCACCGACGCGCTCGACCACACCGACAAATTCATGCCCGATGACCATCGGGACCGGGATCGTTTTCTGCGACCACTCATCCCAGTTGTAAATGTGGACGTCGGTCCCGCAGATCGACGTCTTCTTGATGTGGATGCGCACGTCGTCGTCGCCCACTTCCGGGACGGGAACTTCCTCCAGCCAAAGACCTGGCTCCGCTTTGCGTTTGACCAGTGCCTGCATCGTCTTCTGCACGCCGAGGAGAATAGGCGAATCGGGAACTCAGGAAAGCAGGAAAGTGTTCCGGAGGCGCCGCCGCTCGGCTCGTCTCTTTCCCGGTAGCGCACGCGACCCGCGTGCTGGTCGTTTCGGTTTGCCCTTGGGCGAAACCTGCTCCCACCTACCCTGGATCGTCCAGGAGCCATTCGACCGCGGCTTCGACATGGATCTGCGTTGTATCCAGCACGGGCAGTCCCGCGGCCGTCGGTTCGCGCAGGATCAGCGAGAGCTCGGTCCCGCCGAGAATCAATCCGTCCACCTCCTCGCGCTCTTTCATCGCCTGCGCGATCTCGAGCAATCCCCGCCGCGTCTCCGGCAGGATGATGTTGGCAAACAGTTCGCTCATGTATTTGTCGTGGATGTAGTCCTGTTCCGATTCGTTAGGCGCGACGATCGCGATCTGCCGCTCCTTGAAGATCTCTGGAAAAAACGCCGCCTGCATGGTGAAACGTGTCCCGAAAAGGGCGAGCCGGCGCAAGCCCGCGGCGGCGGCAGCGTCCCGCGTTGCGGTGACAATACTCAGCATTGGAATGGCGGACCGATTCTGCACCTCGTCGAAGACCAGATGCGGAGTGTTGGCGGCGACTAACGCCAGCCCGGCGCCCGCGCCCACGAGGCGATCAACTTCGCGCGCCATAAAATCGGCCAACTGTCCCAATTCATTCGCGGTGACCAAATCGACCAGCTTCCTGCTATCGATGCTGTTGATGACCAGCGACGGCGCCCGATCCTCGGGATGTCGCGCGCGGTAGGCGGCGATCAATCTCCGGTAATACTCGATCGTCGTTTCCGGACCGGTTCCGCCGATGATTCCAAGTGTTTTCATGTGGAGTTTGCCCGATGAGCAATCGCCCGAGACTAACTCAGAGCGCGGCCACGGCCAACGAACCGCATGAATGCGAAATTCCCTTTCGGCCTGTGCTAGTTTGTCGCGGTTCGCAGATAAGGAGGCTCGGATGCATAATGTTACTGCTCGGTTTGCGGTTCTAATTTCTGGCCTAACGATGTTGTTTTTCGCGCTGCATGCTCGCGGCGCCGGCATTTCCATCCCGATCCAGCTCACCCATGCCGAGAACTACGACCCCTCACCTTCCCCGGACGGCAAAAGGCTCGTCTTCATCACCGTCATTTCCGGCCGGGAACAATTGTGCACGATGAATGCCGACGGCTCTCATGTTTCCCAACTGACGAAGGATGATGCTGATCACGAAGATCCCGCATGGTCGCCGGATGGAACAAAGATCGCCTTCGTCTTCATCACGAAAGAGCGTCAGAGCATTGCGGTGATGGCGGTTGAGGGCGGCGGTGTGGAGGTGCTGACGCCGAAGGAACAGAATACGATTCATCCCAACTGGGCGTCGGACAGCAAGCGGGTGATCTATTGCACGAATGATGACCTGAAGCCGCCGCAGAAGAACGCCGCGCAGATCAATGCTGTCGATCTGACGACGAAGAAGATCACGCCCCTCATCGCGGACGGGATTAACACCTACGGTTCGTGGTCGCCCGACATGAAGCAGATCGTTTTCCGAAAGATCATCGGGGACGAGAATTCAGAGGTCTTTCTGGCCGACGGCGACGGCTCCAACCAGCGGAACCTCACAAAGAACCCGTTCTTCGATGGCTGGCCGGCATGGTCGCCGGACGGGAAAAAGATTGCCTTCGCCTCGAATCGCCGTGGCCACGGTTACCAGATTTTCGTTATGAACGCAGATGGTACCAGTCCCCGGCTGGTTGCGAACACCGAAGGCCGCGGTACAGCGCCCCGATGGTCGCCCGACGGCAAGCTGATCTACTTCACGAACTGTGTGGCGAAGGATTACGGAACAGACTGCGAAATCCTGATGGTGCGCTCGGAGCCGCAATCCATCGATGCCCCTTGATATGAAGTGGGAGATCCACCATCGGCGAGTTTTCCGCGACGAATCAGTTGCCGCTCTTGCTCGCGTTCTGAAGCTGGAGCATGCGCTCTTTCACCAACCCGACCCGCTGGCTTTGAGGGAAGCGCGTGATGAAGTCGCGCGCGACTACCTCGGCGCGTGCGTCGTCGTGCAGCAGGTCGGCAAAGAGGCTGATCTGATTAAAGAGACTGTTTTCGTGCAGTGGGTTTTCCTTTTGTGCGATTTCGTACTGTTCGAGCGCCTTGTCTGGCTGTTCGAGGAAACGAAAGCAATTGCCGAGATCGGTCCGGACATCCGGATTATCGGCGCCGCGAGTGATCGCTTCCTGATAATGCTCGATCGCATGGGCCCATTCCTGCCGATCATAGTTCCAGTTGGCCAGCGTGCGCTCAGCCTCGGCGGGTGCGAGCTGTGAAACGTCCGGTGGGCCCGCGGCCTCTGCAGCGGGTGTCGGCTGAAAAACGTTAGGCGACTGTCCGAGTGGCGCTCCGGTAAAGTCTTCGATCTTCGGCCTGGGTGCGGTATCCGTGGACCCGCGCATGGCCAGCCACGTCGCACCTGCACCGAGGCCAAAGGCGGCAAGAATCAGGAGGGGGACCGACGGTTGGAGTCGCTTTGTCAGCGGCCTCGGATTTCTGTTCCGGTTTCCCATCAGGATAATCTCTTCAAGACTTTGGCCGGAAATGCATCGTCAACGTTCTCCGAACCGCCTTGAAACTTAGGGGCGTTGAATCCGATTGCCAATCCGTCAGAAAGCGGCTGAAGCTGATCGAATCTAGGATCCATCAACCCGGGAAAGAATCGTTTTCAAATCGCGGCCCATCGCCAGCGCCATTCCGGTTTCGTGGCTTCCAAACTCATTCTGCTTGAATTCTGCGCTTTTATGTTTTTCCGACGTGGCAGAACGGGCGAAGATGTGAGCCGTGAACGTCGCGGGCCGACCTTATCGCACCATCTGGCTCAAACCGGAGGACGGGCGGGTTGTGCAGTTGATTGATCAGCGAGCACTGCCGCATCGGTTTGTCGTGGAGGAGGTGAAGACGGTCGAGCAGATGGCTGTTGCCATTCGCGAGATGCACGTGCGCGGCGCGCCGCTCATCGGGGCTGCGGCCGGCTACGGAATGTATCTGGCGATGCTGGCAGAGATGGAGCCTTGCGAAGCGGGAAAGATTTTGCGTGCGACCCGCCCGACCGCGGTGAATCTGGCTTGGGCGATTGAACGTCAACTGGCGCAGATCGCGACCCGAGCGATGCCGGCGGAAAGGATTGCGCTTGCGCGCGAAACCGCGGAAGCGCTCGCGAATGACGATGCAGAACGTTGCCGCCAGATCGGTTTGCGCGGTTTGGAATTGATTGGCGAAATTGCCGCCCGGAAAAACAGGCGGCCGGTGAACATTCTCACTCATTGCAATGCCGGTTGGCTGGCCTGCGTTGATTACGGCACGGCGACGGCGCCGATTTACGCGGCCCACGATCGCGGGATCCCGGTGCACGTGTGGGTGGATGAAACGCGCCCGCGTAACCAGGGAGCGAAACTGACCGCCTGGGAGCTGGGCGAACATGGCGTCCCGCACACCGTCATCGCCGATAATGCGGGCGGACATCTAATGCAGCGTGGCGAAGTGGATCTCGTGATCGTAGGGACGGATCGGACCACGTACACCGGCGATGTCGCAAATAAGATAGGCACCTATCTAAAGGCGCTCGCGGCGAAGGATAACGACGTGCCGTTCTATGTCGCGCTCCCCTCTTCGTCGTTCGATTGGACGATGCGCGATGGGCTGGCCGAGATCCCGATCGAAGAGCGCGGAGCCGAAGAGGTCAAGCACGCAGATGGCTGGGCCGATGGCCGGCTGGTCGAAGTGCTCCTCACACCGGAAGGCAGCCCGGCGGCGAACTACGCCTTCGATGTTACGCCACGGCGGCTGATCACCGGACTCATCACGGAGCGCGGAATCTGCCAGCCTAACGAGCAAAGCATTCTTGCGATGTTCCCCGAGCACGCGCGATGAACGAAACCGGCGCGGTCAAGTTTCACTACCAATCTTCCGGCAAGGAACTGGCGCCGTTTCCCGGTTTAGAAGAACTGAATGCGGCCCGCCAGGAATTGCGGCGGCTGGGTCTGCTCGGTGTGGATGAGAGAGGGATCGGGTTTGGCAACGTCAGTATGCGGGACGGCGCGACCGATTCCTTTTACATCACCGGCTCGGGTACGGGCGGTTTCCCGTCGTTACGCTTAGTCGATTACGCGAAGGTGATCGCATGGGACTTCGAGCGCAACTGGTTGTGTTGCGAGGGCCGGGAGATCGCTTCCGCCGAATCGCTCACCCATGCTGCGGTGTATGCGATGGCCGCGGAAGTCCGGGTGGTTGTGCATGGGCATGACGCGAGTCTTTGGCAAAGTCTTCTGGATCGAGGTCCTGCTACTGACGCGGATGTGCCCTACGGCACGCCGGAGATGGCGCGGGACGTCGGGCGGCTGTTCCGCGAAACGGACGTGCGAACGAGGAGGATTTTCGCGATGGCCGGACACAAGGATGGCATCGTCGCCTTCGGCCAGGATTTCCACGAGGCATTGGCAACCGCGGGCGCCGCGAGCTGAATTCAACTGAAAGAGTTGGGCGTGGATTGCCGGAATTTGGGCACGCGGAAGCATTTCCCTGGATGGGATGCGTTGTAGCCGAGGGCGCTGAACTATGAATCAGGAACGCAGGAATCCAGGAAATGTAGAGCTGGACGTGTCGCCCGCAGAGATCAATCAGGAAGGGTTTTTCGCGTGGTTGTAAGAAATCCGTGCGTCCCGGTCACTAATTGGAGCAGCACGAGATAGGTGATGGAGGAACGCGAACAGAACCGCATTTTCGACGAGTGGCTTAGCCAGCATAAGGGCGTGCTCTTCAAGGTCGTTCATGCCTATGGGTTCACGTCGCACGATCGAGATGATCTTTTTCAGGAAATCGCTACTCAAGTGTGGAACTCGATTCCGCGTTTCCGAGGTGAATCGGCGGTTACAACCTGGCTTTACCGCGTCGCGCTTAACTCGGCCCTCGCCTGGTCGCGCAAGGAAAGCAAGCACCGGAACCGGACGGAGCCGTTGGAGCGCGACGAGCCTGCGCTTTGGGAAACTTCGCGAACGAAGGATCCCCGGCTTGGCTGGCTCTATGAACAGATCGCGCGGCTGGATCACGTCGATCGCTCGCTGACTTTGCTCCTGCTCGATGGCCTCAGCTATCGCGAGATGGCGGAGACTCTCGGCATTTCTGAGAGCCATGTCGGGGTAAAAATCAATCGCATCAAAAACTATCTCAAAGGTCTGACGAAGGGGGAATAACCATATGGAGTTTAGTGAAATGAAAATGATCTGGGATGCGCAGAACCAGGAACCGCTCTACGCCCTGAATGAGGCGGCGCTGCGCGGGATCGTGCAGCGCAAGACGCGGGAGATCAACCGCTGCATCTCGCGCTGTTATTTGACGGAAATCATGGCTGGGCTGGGTTCCGGCGCGCTGATGCTTGTCTGCGCGGCGTGGCTGGCCGCGTCCTCGCGGATCAAGGTGGCGGTCACGTCCTGGGAGAGCCTCGTCCTGTTCCTGGCGAGTGGCATCTGGCTCTATTACTCGGCCTACATGTATCTGGCGAGAAGGCGCCAGCTGCGGCGGGAGGAAACGTTTGAATCCACTCTGCGGGGCGATATCGAACGCGCCCTCGCGCAAACCGAGTTTCAGGTCGCGATGGCCCGAAACATCGTCTGGTGGGGACTGGTTCCGGTGTGGTTGGCGAGTGCAATCTGGGTCGTGACGCTCTTTCATCTCGTGGCTACGCCTGTCTGGGCTTACGTGCTTATGGGATCAGCCATCGTCGGCTCACTCGTGGTCGTGGTTTCGGGCAGGCAACGAGCAATCACCGTTCGATATGAGCCGCGCCGGCGAGAGCTGGAATCGCTCCGCGCCAAGCTTGTCGATCCACAACACTAGAACCGTCCTCGTGCCGCAGACACGGGTGGACGGTTGGGGATGAAATCAGATCGTCAGGCAGCCGGTCGGGTGTTCTCGATCCAAAGGCTGACCTCGCTCCAGATTATCGCGATTTTTCTTCGGGTCGCGAACCCTCGTGCTTGCTTTGGTTCGCATCTTTCCGCAGTGTGCGAACCCATGCCGGAAACGATCACCCGCCCTGAAGCGAAACCGTCGACGCCCCGGTCCGTCTTCATCTTCCGTTTCGCCAGCACCATCGTGCTCTGGACGGTCGCGTTGCTGATTGTTTTCTCAGGATACGAACTGGCGTTCTACGGGTTGATCAGCGTGGTCGGTCTCATCGCCCTTTGGGAATTCTACGGCATGCTCGATCACAAGGGACTGCCGAACTTCAAAATCACGGGGATGATTTGCGGGGCCACGATGCTCATCGGCAGCTTCTATTATTTCTCCCACTACGGACCGGAGCGTTCCTACGATTTCGAGCTGGCGGTCTTGCTCTTTTTTCTGCTCACGGTTTTCACCCGGCAAATGTTTGCCAGTCTGCGGGAAGACGAGCCGCTCCAGACGATGGCCTACACGCTCTTTGGGCTGCTCTACGTGCTCTGGCTTTACAACTTCATCACCAAGATCGTCTACGTGACGCCGCGCACGCCGGATGGGGCGGTGACAGGCCAGTTCTACGTTTTCTATTGCATCGCAATTACGAAATTCAGCGACATGGGCGCATATTTGACCGGCAGTTTGATCGGCCGTCACCTGTTGGTTCCGCACATCAGCCCGAAGAAAACCTGGGAAGGATTCTTCGGCGCGCTCGCCTTTTCGATGCTCGCCAGCGTCGGCCTTTTTAAGCTCATGCCGGGTCACCTATCGGTGCTGACTTTGACGCATTCGATCGTGCTCGGGCTGCTCCTCGGCTTTGCCGCGGTCATCGGCGATCTCGCGGAGTCGATGGTCAAGCGCAGCACTGGGGTGAAGGATTCCGGCAACATGTTGCCCGGGATCGGAGGCGCGCTCGATCTGATCGACAGCCTGTTGTTTACTGCGCCGCTCCTGTTTTTCTATCTGCGACTGGTGATTCGCGTGCCGTAGTGTTGAGACAGATTAGCGGATTTTCCGGATAGGAATTTCTGCAATCCGGTCTCATCCTGTTGATCCTGCCTGATGATGAAACGCAAACGCGTAGTGGTGCTCGGCGCGACCGGGTCGATCGGGGAAAGCGCATTGAAGGTGGCGCGCGATATCCCGGAA
>CAWAIY010000041.1:0-38521 GCA_963782205.1 uncultured Verrucomicrobiae bacterium
GCAGACTTTCAATTCCTCGTAGGAACAGCGCGCAGCACTCCCCGGAATTTTCCGTAGTCTAGTTCGACTGGATTGCCGTCCTTCCCGCGAACGACGGTTGTCTTGATCCAATAAAAACGATCTATGAATTCGTCTCTCCCGATCGGTAGCAGCGGCGCAGCAGGACCACCGGGCCAGTTCAGCGTTACCCCGCTAGCGTCAGATACCAAACTTAGCGTGGCGGAAGGTCTATAGAAATCTGGACCGAAAACAAAATCTCCCGCCGGGTGTCCCACGAGCGCGAACGGCACCTTATGATAGCTGAAAGCCTGATAGGGTTTTCCCAGCAACAGGGCGGCAACATTTTGCACGATCAGCGGATTTGCTGCGTTTTCAATGTTCGTCAAAGCGATGATGGTTATATCTTCACTGGGCAGATATTCCATGAAACAGGAAAAACCCGGCGAGCGGCCACCAACCAGATACACCGTTTCACCGAGCCGCGCGCTTAACGCCCTCTCCCATCCGTAGCCCTCGCCCTCGCCGGTTCCGAGCATCGCTTTCCTGCTGCTCTCTGACAGCAAATCGCCGCGCAGAAACCCCTGAAGCCATTTCCACTCGTCGGAAACGGTTGCGTAAGCCGATCCATTACCAGTTTTGGCGGACCAATGGATAGCCGGTGCGGGTTTCAGGCCAAAGGTGCCGGCGAGCTGATAACCCTGTGCAACCGGGCCGTCGATGGGGCTGTCGTCGTCCACACCACTGTCACACAGACCGAATGGGTCGAAGACCTCGTTTTGCATCGCCTGCGCGAACGGCAGGCCGGTTTTCCGCTCGATGATAAGCGCCAGCAGATTCTGGCCGGAATGTTCCTCTCGCAAGCTCTTGCCACCCGGTTCGGAAAACGGCGGCAGTCCCCGGATTTGAGCGACGAGAGATTGAGGAGTCTGGTGAGCGCTTAGGAGCTCGTCATAGTTGAGAAGTTCATTGGCATCGGGCAGGCCGGAATTCTGTTCAAGCAGTTCGCGAATGTTGATTTTTTCGCCGTTAGGAACGCCGGGTACGATGTCTGAAACATGAGTGTCGAAGGAAAGTTTGCCTTGATCTATGAGACGCAGGACTGCCGTCGATGTGAACAATATAGAGATCGAAGCGATATGGAATCGCGTGTTGAGCCTGTTTGGTATCTGTTTACTGCGATCTGCAAAACCATAGCTCCTCGCGAAAAGAACCGTTCGGCCACGCTTGATGAGGACGGAGCCGGAAAAATTGTTGGTCGCGACATAGGGCCTAAAATAGGCGTCGATTTCCGCCGCGCTCGGCATCGCGCTCGCACAAGCTGCGTGTAAGAACACAAGAGCAAAGGCAACGGAGGCGAGGCGCCGTCGCAAGGAGAGGCCGGACGCTCCCACAACAATATCAAAATACTTGGACGCGCCCGCATCTTCCCGTGTTCGACCGCATCTATTCCTGGTCACAAATCCCGTCTGACCGATTGCTCTTTTCAGCCTCGATAAGAGCAGTGCTGTCACGCCATTCGTTTTGACAGGTTTTCCGAGTCCGGAGAAGCGAGAAAACGTCAGTCGGGGCTATCGCAATTTCCCGAAGTGAATTCTCCACGCCGATGTCATGGGGAGTTTTCCAATTCGATGGTTGGCACTCGCGGTCGATCGTCTGCGGTGGGCCGGGTGATTGAGGTGCGCGTCTCCTTCCAGCCCAAGCGCACCGAGCAGGCCGCAGCAGCCGCAGGTTGGCGATCGGCCTTTCTTCATGCGAAAGCTGAGACGCGGAGTACAGAGTCGCTGACAATCATGGGCCAATTTCCCTTTGCTGTAGTTGTTTTCGATCTCGATGGGACCCTGGCCAATACCGCGCCGGACTTGACGGATGCCCTCAATCAGATGCTCGTCCAGCTCGGACGGGAGCAGGTTCCCGGAGCGCGCGTGATCGAGATGGTCGGCCGCGGGATGCGCAATCTGGTGGAGCGCGGCCTGGGCGCGACCGGCGTCGTGACTCCGGCGCTGATCGAGCAGGCGCTGCCGATCTTTCTCGAATATTACGAGACGCACATTGCGGATGCGAGCCGGCCCTACGAAGGGGCGGAGGCGGCGCTCGATCTTCTGCGAATGCGCGGGGCGAAGAGCGCGATCTGCACGAATAAGCCGGAACAGTTGACGCAAAAATTGCTGGCGGCGTTTGGATGGACTAAGCGTTTCGCGAGCGTGATCGGGGGCGACACGCTGCCGGTGCGCAAGCCCGATGCGGCGCCTTTGCGGGAGGCGATCAAGCGAGCGGGCGGTGGCCGGGCGGTGTTGGTGGGCGATTCGATTATCGACGTCCAGACGGCGAACGCGGCCGGGTTGCCGTGCCTGGCCGTGACTTTCGGATTTCGCGATCGACCGGCGGAGGCGCTCGGAGCGACAGGGCTGATCGAGCGGCTCGATCAACTAGTGCCGGCGCTCGAAAAGCTGACAACGGAAGCTGACAGCTGAAATTGCTCAGGCGGACTCGGCGGTGCAGCGGACGCGCCGGGCAGCGTAGTAGGAGCCGATAACGATGATGGCAGCAATCAATTGTGCGATGAGGGTTTCGTAGGTCGGGAAGACGGCGAACCAGAGGCCGGCCCAGTCGGGTATGAGACTAACGAGCCAAGGCACCGGCGTGGTGGAAATCCAATGGGCCAGCTGCATTTCCTGAGCCTGTTCACCGACCATGACGAGGAGCACGCCGCCGAGCAAAATGCCGGTAGTGATCAACATGTTGCGGTAGGGGAGCCGCTGTTGCATGACGAAGGTAAGAATAGCCACCAATGCGGAGAGGGCGAGGCCGAGAAGGGCGCCTTGCAAGACGACGCCGCCACCGAGTCGCAGTCGATAAGTTTGCAGGAAGAGGACGACTTCGAAGCCTTCGCGATAGAGCGAGGTGAACCCGAGAAGGATCAGACCCCAGATGAGACGAGTCTGCGAAGCCTCGGGCGCCAGGCCGCTGGTAAGGAGAGTCTTGCGCCGGCGATTGTGCGCGCGGATCCAGCCGCCCCAATAAATTTTGTGGAGGAACCAGTTCATGATCACAAGCAGAACGACGACGGCGAGAAGACCGGTGGCGGCTTGCAGGTTGAGCGCCGAGACGTTGTCGGAGAGCGCGCTCATGATGCGGATGGCGATCATCCAGGTAACGAGCGTGGCGAGGAAGGCTAGCCCTGCGCCCCAGGCGACCGGGCGTCGGCAGGCGCGCCGGGGACCGGTCATGCTCGCGGTGATGGCGGCGAGAACAAGAATGCACTCGAGTCCTTCCCGGAATACGAGCACACCGATATCGAGGACGGCGACCGTGGGGCTGGTGTTAGCGCGGGTAGGATCGGGTGAGCCACCGGTGGTAAGTCCCTGCCAGGTCATTGCGGCGAGCACACCGAGCGCGGCAATAAAGAGGAGGAGTTTGTGAATGGGCCGGAGCCGCCACGCGGGGGCCGCTACATGGATCGGCGGCGCGGCGGCTGGCTGGGCAGCGGACGAAATCACGCACCCATGTTATCACACGGAGCGCGGGATGCTGTCGGCGGATTGCTATTCTCTAGCGGTGAATTGCGCTGGTGCTCGGTCGAAGGCGGAAGCGGATCTGTTGGTCTGAAAGCTGGAGGCCAGAATCGGAGTCGAACGTCTGCCGGCGCGGCGTGCGGTTGTGAATTTCCATCAACGTCGTAAAATTTGCCCATGAAGCGCCGCCAAGGCTTTACGCTGATTGAGATCGCGATTTCGGTTTTTATCCTCGCGCTTCTCCTCCTGCTCGCGCTCCCGAGCGTGAGCGGCGTAATGGCCGATCGCCGGCTGAAGCAATCACTCAACGCGATGAACAGGATTGTGCGCATGGCACAGGAACGCAGCGTCGGGGAGCGCCGTTCCTACGTGGTTGAGTGGCAGAAGAGGGCGGTTGTTCTGCATCCGGAATCTCCGCGGGAAGGCGACCCCGAAGCGCCTACGGCCACGCTCGCACTGACGAAAGGCCAGGCTTACATCCTGCGGCTGCCGGCTGCGCTTGAGAAAGGTCCCTTCGGGCAATGGACGTTTTGGGCGTCAGGCACCTGCGAGCCGGCCGACGTGAAATTCAAAGGGCCGGCCGGTTCCTGGGAAGTGAATTACTCCCCACTCACCGCGCGCCCCGCGATTGTTCATTATGCGACGAAATAAAGTCTCGCGCTCCGGCTTCGCACTCTACGAAGTGCTTCTCGGCTTGGCGATCTTCGTCATTGGCGTGCTCGTGCTCGGCCGCTCGGTGGAAAACTGCCTCAATGCCAGCCAGCTCAGCGAAGAAGAAAATCGCGTGCGGCAGTTGCTCGCGAATCGCATGGCGGAGATTCAAACTAGTCCGGTGCACCCCGACGCCAAGAAGGAAGAAAAAATCAATACCGGTTATGGCATCGTTAGGCTAATCCAGCAGAGTGTTCCTCAAGAATTCGAGGAACCCGATAACACGATCATTAGCGGAATTACGCGAGTGACGTTGAACGCCGTCTGGTCGCGCGACGGGGTGAAGCAGAGCAAACAGCTCGTTTTTTATGTTTATCGTGCGGGCTGATCGCGGCGTCCGGCGCGCTTTTACGCTCCTCGAGATTACGCTGGCAGTGGCGATTCTCGGCATGATGGCGCTGGCGATTTTTCGTTTCGTGAGCGCCAACGTGGTCGCCGTCCGGCTTTCCACGGAACTCAATGAGATCGATGCCGGTTACGGCGGACTCGAGCGGCTCCTGACCGATCAGTTGCGGGATCTCCAGCCCGGCCAGGGGACGCTCCTGGGCGAGCCGTATAAATTTGAAGGCCGCTCGCGCGATGAAATGACCTGGGTTTGCGGCGCTGGGCCAGGACTGCTGACTCATTATGCCACGGGGGACTATTCCGTCACATTGCGTTTGCGCCCGATGCAAAAAGGTAAGGCCATGGAATTGGGGGTAATGCGCGAGTCGGAGGACGACGACAGTCCGGTGGCTGACAACAAGGCCTGGGTTCCGCTCCTGACCAATCTGACAAGCCTGGAAATCCGCTATTTCGATCCGCGTCTGAACGCCTGGGTCGACCGCTGGACCGACCGGGGAACGCTGCCACATCTGGTGCGCCTCACGATCACGCGGACAGGCAGCGCCACGCCGTGGGTAGCGGTGCTCGCCTTGCGCCGCACGCCGCTCTAAAGCATGAAACGTCCCGCCCACGCCAATCGTTCGGGGGCCGCTTTGATGCTGGCGCTCTGGGCCCTTTTCCTGCTTAGTGCCATGGTCATCGCATGGGCTCTCGATATCGACTCGCAAATCGCTCTTTCCGGCAATTCCACCCGGGTTCTGGAAGCCGAGGCCATGGCCTCTTCCGGGGCGGAAGTGGCCCTCGATCCGCAGGTGGACGCGGGGTCGACCGCCCTCCACGGTTCGTTAGGCAAGAATCAAAGTTATGATGTGCGGATCGTGGGCGAGGGGGGGCGGTTGAATTTGAACTGGATTGTATCGGGCGAAGATCCGCAGCGGCTCGCCATCCTGCGAAAGTATCTCGCGAACAAAGGCATCGATATTAATGAGCTCGATCACATGATGGATTGCCTGCTCGATTTCGTCGATCCGGATGATATTCCCCGACTCAATGGCGCGGAAGCGGAGCCCGGTTATCAGCCGAAAAACGCGCTCCTCCAGCGCATCGAGGAGTTGAAACAGGTCAAGGGCTGGGAGAAGTTCACCGCGCAGCCAAACTGGGACGCGGATTTCACGCTTTACAGCAGCGGTCCGGTCGATCTTACCTCGGCTTCGCGCGACGTCCTGCTCTCCCTGCCGGGTTTCAACGAGCAGATTGTTGATGCTTTTCTTCAATACCGGCGCGGTCCCGATGGGATCGACGGTACGGCGGACGATCCGGTCTTTAGCTCGGTCGATCAGGTTCGGCTTGCACTTGGATTCACGCCGGATCAATTTGCGCAGCTTTCCGGCCTGATCGGGTTTAAAGACCCGGTTGTGCGAGTCGTCAGTGTTGGCAAATCCGGCGACATCACGCGCACGATTGAGATGATCATTCGGAAAAGCACCTCGTCCCAGATCATTCATTGGAAGGAACTCTAATATCGAACCCGCATCCGAATCCGTTTTTATTGCGCCTTTTGGCCGCGGTTGGAATCTGGTCCGCCCCCGCACAGACAACGGCACCTGGGAGGTGCGAAATGTGCCTGACCTGACCGAGGCCGCGGGCCTGCTCAAAAACGGCGATGAAGTTGTCCTCGGCCTTCCGGTGAACGTGATCATTGCCCAGCGTTTGCGTTTGCCGACGGCCGACGCCGCTGATTTTGAAGGTATGGTGCGACTGCAGGTGGAGAAGTCCTTCCCCTATCCGCCGGAGGAAGTGACGAGCGACTTCGAAGTTATCGAGCGGGGTGAGAACGAGAGCGTTGTCTCCTCGGTTGCGGTCCACAACGCGCGTCTCGACGAACTCGCCGGGCCGCTCCTCAAGAGCGGGCATATCCCGCGTCAGGTGACGGTCTATGCCGCGCAGCGCGCCGCTTCACATGCCGCGCGCGGCCGCGCCCTCATCATCTATCGTGAAGGCGAAAAGCTCGTCTCGGCGATCAGTGAAAACGGCAAACTCAGTTTCACTCGCACGCTCGACGCGGCCGAGGACGAAGGGTTGGAGCGTGACCTGCCGCAGATGGCATTGAGCGCGGAACTGCAGGGGATTGACACTTCTTTCCCCAAAGTGCTGCTCGATGAAAATTGCCTCGCCTTGCGCGACACGGTCGAGCGGGTTTTCGCGCAGCGCCCTGACCTGATGGGAATGGAGACGCCGCCGGCCAAAATAAAGCTGAACCTGGCGCCGGAGAGCTGGCGTAAACAACGCGCCGCAGTCGTCAGGCAAAGGGAATGGCGCAAGCGTCTGCTTTGGGCGGGCGGAATTTACGCCGCGGCCTTTTTGCTCTTCGCGCTCTATGTCACGATCATCCGCTTCCAGGTCGGGCATCTGCAAAAGGTGATCAAGCGCGACGCGCCGAGGGTCGATTTTATCAAGAGCACGGAGGCAACCTGGAAGGCGCTCTCGCCGGCAATTGATCCGAATTATTACCCGATCGAGGTGCTGCTCCATCTTTTTGAGAGCCTGCCGAATCCCGAGGTGCGGATCACCGTTTACGAGCAATCCGCGCGCAATATTTCGGTGCAGGGCGAAGCGCCCTCGGCCGCGCTCGCCTACCAATTCGCCGAGAAGGTAAAGAAGAATCCGGGCCTGCAGGAGTTTACGTTCAACCTCGGAACCCCGCGGATCCTGCCTAACGATCACGCGCAATTCCGCCTGGAGGGCAAAACGAAATGATCGCGAACTGGCTGGCCCGAATGAATCAACGGGAACGCATGCTCGCTCTTACGGTCGCCGGGATTCTCTTTCTCCTGATCAATCTGGCAATCTGGAATGCGCTCCTTGGGATGAGCGCGGGCGCGCGTGACGAGTATGCGTCGGAGCGCGCAGCGCGGGCGGAACAACAGTTTTATCTCGTGGACGAAGAAATGTGGCGGCAGCGGGCCGACTGGCTGGAGAAAAAGCAGCCCAGGTCAAACAACCCGGCGGAAGCATCCTCGCTTCTCACGCGAGTGAAAGAGATCGCCGACCGCTACAGGGTGCAGGTCGAGAATCCGCAGATCGGTCCGGTCGAGAGCACGCCCTCGCATCAATCGGTCTCCGCCACTTTCGAGACCAAGAGTGGCTGGGAACCGCTCGTCCATTTCCTTTACGACTCTCAAAAACCAGAGTCGTTCACGGTCTTTGAAAACGTCAACTTGATGGTGGACGCGACCGATCCGACAGTCATGGAAGGCCGCTTTAAGATTGCGAAATGGTTCGCGCCGGGGCCTCAAAAATGATGAAAGCCAAGGAACTGATTTGCTTTTTCTTCGGGTTGATTCTTTGCCTGACGACGTCAGCGTGGGGGAAGGACGACCTGCCCAAGACCCAGCCCTTCGCGCATTATGAGCCGATGGTGAAACGCTCCCCCTTTGCGGTCGCGACCGCCAGTGCGCCAGTGGGCAGCAAGCCGGATTTCGCGAAGGACCTTTACGTGGCGAACGCCGCGCATTCCACCGACGGCGATTTCGTCACGATCGCTTCCACAACGGACAAGAATTTGAAGGAATACCTGAACACCCGCGAAACGGTGGACGGTTATTCCATCTCCAACATTCAGTGGTCGGATCGCGTTGGCGAAACCAAGGTCACCATTTCCAAGGACGGACAGTTTGCGACTCTCACTTTCAACGAAGCGCTCCTCAGTCAGGGGATTCAGAATCCCGCTCCACAGCCGCAGCAGATTGCCGGTCGCCCGCCCGTGCCTGCGCGGCCGAATACCACTATACGCGCGCGACCGAATACCAATGCCCAGATGCCGATTCAGCGGCCGATGCCGGTGCCGCAAATTCCCAAGCCGCCGCTCCATACCCGGCCGGTGATTCGGCAACGTGCGGTCCCAGCGCAGCAGAATTTACGGCATCCGCCCGCGCCGTCGGCCGATGAGGACGACGACTCGGGCATCGAGAATAATTAGTCGCTAGGATCCACCCCAATCGTCATCCGGCGTATCGGGCTTGCGATCGGGACCAGCGGAGTAAAGATCGAAGCCGGACGGATTCTTCCGGCCCGGATTGAGATAGATGTAGTTGTTGTTCCAGGGATCCTTGGGCAACTCCTTGAAGAGTTGATACCAGCGCTCCGGTTGCGGTTCGGTACTCGGCTGGGACACGAGCGCCTGCAGACCCTGCTCGGTCGTCGGATAAAACCCGTTCATGGCCTCGTAGAGTTTCAACTGGGTCGAAATACTCTGAATGTCAGCCTCGACCCGGCTGTGGCGCGCGTATTCGACGTTGCCGCCCAGTTTGTAGATCGCTGCACCCATGAGCAACGCGATGATCGTGACCACGATCATGATTTCGAGCAGGGTGAAAGCTTTTTGATTCTTGCGCATAAAAAATCGGCGACGGGGTTACTTCAACGGCTCAAGCAGGTAATCCGATTTGTCCCAGAGATATTTCAATTGGATCTGCGTTTCCCTTATCGCCGAGGCGGAAGTTCCGGCGCCTGCCAGAATGATCACATCATTCGTCCCGGCCTTCAACAACGAGGCGGGCACGATCTTTTGTGCCCGGACCCAGCCCGTGTATTGGAATTGCATTGTCTGTAACAGGGAAAGGGAAAGTCCCCGATATGCCGGGTCAGACAGATCGGGCAGGACGAGCGAAGCCGGGCCGACATCCTCACCATTGACGTAGATTTCCGGTGGCTTCTCGATTTGCGGGCTGGCTACTTCGAAAGTCAGCAGAGCCACGAGCGGTTGCGCCTCGAGGCCAAATTCAAAGGCTCCACCATTCTGCATAGTCGGCCCGATCGGGATCGTCTCCGCCGTGAGCGGCGCGGTCACCGTCCCAAAAATTTCCGTGTCGTCCTCGCCCGCCTTCAAGGCGGGCGGGCCGTCGAAAGGATCCGCCATCAGCTTTTCCTGCCCAGCGTGCATCGGGCGCACCACCTGGCTGGTCTTCATCCAATCGAGATAAGCGCCGCGGACCGAGCGGCCGTCGCCCGGCACCTCGATGTCGATTGCAGTTACGCCGATCATCGGCACCACCGTGGTCGAAGATGTAGCGAGCCCGGTCTTCTGGCCCAACGAACCGGAATGCAGGACCTGGCTACCCGACTCATCCCAGGCGATCAGCTCCGGTTGCTCCTCCGGCAGATCGTCGAAATAAAGGCGGAAAAGCAGGAGCTGGCAGTCGTCGTTAGGCCGGATCAGGCGGATCCGAAAAACACTTTTCGTCTCCACCCCCGATTCCACCTTGCCCGGGGCAAAGGAAACCGATTCCACCCAGGAGGGTGCTGCCTGTACTTTCGAATGCGAGGGATTACTTTGCCGCAGGTCGAGCCAGGCGCTCTCCGGCGCGGCCTCGGCCGATTGGCTTGGCTTGAGTATCTGCGTTCCTTCCGGCGGCAGAGCTTGCTGGGCAAAGGTCGACCGAATAGCGGCCAGCAAAAATGCAAGCAGAACGAAACGACCAAACATTGCGGCGGCGAGATTAGGTTAATGCGGTCGCAACTGCAAACTATGCGTCATCTCGAAGACCGCGGAGAGGATGCTGTAAACAACAAAGCCGACGATCACCGCGATGAGCACAATGATGATGGGCGGGATAAGGGCGGAGATGATATTGACGGTGCGATCCAGCTCGCGTTCGTAGACGTCGGCGATGATCTGCATGGTTTGCGCGAAGTGACCGGTTTGCTCGCCCACCGCCATCATGTCGGTGAAAAGATCCGGGAAAAGTTGCTCTTTCGCGAGCGCGCTCGAGAGATTCGCGCCGTCGATCACGGCCCGCCGCACATCACGCAATTTCGCTTCCAGGTATTTGTTCGCTGCAATTTCCGTCACCAGGTCGAGCGCCCTAAGCAGCGGGATCCCGTTCTCCATCAAAGTGCCTAACGTTCGCGAGAACTGCGCGTAATACTGGTGCCGGCGAATGCCACCGTAGCCCGGAATCGAGAGCCGGAGACGGTCCCACGTCAGGCGTCCTTCCTCGCTTCGGACAAAAGCTCGAAAGCCCACCATGCCTCCGAGAACAATGAGAAGCAGAACCCACCAGTAACCGGTAATGATATGGTGCACGTTGATCAGAATGCGCGTCGGCAGCGGCAGCGTTCCCCCGGTTTCCGCCATAAAACCGGTCAACTGCGGCACCATGAAGGTGATGAAAATGATGATCAAGACCGAGCCGGCAACGGCGAGAAACGCCGGGTAAATCAGCGCCTGCTGCACGCGGTCGCGCAGATTTTTCTCCTGCATCAAATGCTGGACGACGCGGCCCAGAATGTCCGGCAGCGCGCCGCTCGCTTCGCCCGCACCCACCATGTTGACGTAGAGCGGGGGAAAGATGCGCGGGAAATCGCGCAGTGCCTGTGAAAAACTGCGCCCATCGATCAGTGCCTGATGCAGCGCGCTGGTCATCTGTTGGACGCGCGGGTGCTTCAACCGTTTTTCGAGGACGCCGAGGCTTTCGTCGAGCGTCATTCCAGCCTGCAACAGATGACCGAGCTGTTCCGTGAAGATCAGCAACTGGCCATGCGGGATTTTGAGATTTCCGGTCGGCACTGTGGTCGCCGGCGCGGCCTTGCCATCGACCGCCTGCGGGTTTGCCGCCATCGATTCGACCCGAATCGGCACGCAATTCTGTTGCTCGATCTGTCGAATGGCGACGGATCGATCAGTCACATTCAGCACGCCCTCGACGAGATCGCCCTGAGCATTGCGCGCGCGGTAGGAAAATTGCGGCATGGGATAAAAACGGCAGAAGCTAGCGCGGTGGGTTTGCCACGTCCAATCGCGCTCCGGGGAAGAGCGAAAACCGTGCCCTGTTATTCCGCATCAGGAAAGTGCGCGACTCTCCCAACCCCGACGCCAGCACGCGGATCGTTCGCGTCCCTTTTGAAGGTGCAATCGTCCGACCGCGACCGTAAGAACAGCAGGACTTCTCCGGCAAGCGGAAGCCGATGATCAACGAACTCGTGAAAATCTCTCTGACCGATGGCCAATCCATCGCTATCTCCGAGTATGGCGCGAAGGGCGGAACACCGGTCTTCTTCTGCCACGGCTGGCCGAGCTCTCGCACGATGGCGGAGTTGACCGACAGCGCGGCGCGCGAACTCCATCTCCGCATTATTTCCCCGGACCGGCCGGGAATCAGAAATTCATCGTTTCGTCCCGAAAGAAAACTGCTCGATTGGCCGCCGCTTCTTGAGAAACTGGCCGACAAAATGGAGATCCCCGAATTTCGAATCCTGGGAATCTCTGGGGGCGCTCCCTATGCGTTCGCCGCGGCGTGGGCGTTAGGGGAACGAGTGCGTGCGATCGCGGTGGTGAGTGGCGCGCCGCCGCTGGCCGAATTGAGCGATCGCAGCGGGTTGCTGGCGCTTTATCGCTGGCTGCTCTTCCTCTACCCGCGGCATCGCGAACTTCTTCGCTACTCCTTTCACGCCGCGCGGCCTATTCTTTCCGTGAAGGTTCCGATTCGTTTCCGGCCGTTGCTCCTCAAGCTTCTCCAGCCCTGCGACGCAAACGTGATGCGCGATATCGCCGCCTTCGAAGCCTGCTTCGAGAGTCAACGCCAGGCCTGGCGCGCCTCGGCCGATGGTTTGATGGTCGACGCCGAGATTTACGCGCGACCATGGGGTTTTCAGCTCGAGGAAATCCGCGTCCCGGTTCGCCTCTGGCACGGCGGAAAGGATCGCAGCTTTCACTGGAAACTGGCCGAATCCCTGGGCCGGCGTCTCCCGCATTGCACGATGCGGATCGTCGAAGGGGAGGGGCACTATTCGTTGCCCATTCGTCACATGCGCGAGATTCTCGATGACTTAAGATCTGCCTAACGTTCCGACGATTTCCCCTGTTCGTCGGCGCAGAAGTAGCTCAATTGATGGCGTGGAAGATCTTATCGCGAACGCAATCCAGGAGCAGCCCGTCCGCCGGACCTCAAGTGTCGGCCCGGAATTCGAGAGCCGTATCCGGCAGCTGGTCGCCGACTGGGGCATCGACAAGTCGCCGGAGCTGATCGAGGAGCTCATCATCACCGCGCTGAAAATGGGGCGCGACAAGATGGGTACGGGCGATCTCAAGCTGATGAATCGTTCGCTCAAGGAGCTGCGCTATGCCGCGAAAGTTTTTGCCCAGTATCGGGCTGTGAAAAAAGTCGTAATTTTCGGCTCCGCGCGCACCGCGCCGTCGGAGCCCGCCGCGCAGCAGGCGGAGGAATTCGGCCGTCAGATGGTCGCCCATCATTTCATGGTCATCACCGGCGGCGGCGACGGCATCATGGGCGCTGCGCAGCGGGGCGCGGGACGCGAGAACAGTTTCGGGCTGAACATTCGTCTCCCCTTCGAGCAACGTCCGAACGAGATCATCCACGGCGATTCGAAGCTGATTAACTTTAATTACTTCTTCACTCGGAAGCTAAATTTCGTGAAGGAAACGCACGCCGTGGCGCTCTTTCCCGGCGGCTTTGGAACACTGGACGAGGGATTCGAAGCGCTCACTCTCATGCAGACAGGGAAAGCGCTCATCATCCCAATCGTTCTCATCGATCGACCCAACGGAAGCTATTGGGAAAGCTGGATGCGCTTCCTGACCGAACACCTACTCAAGCAGGGCTTGATCTCCGAGGGCGACTTCAACTTCATCAAGATCGTGCACAACGTCGAGGACGCGGTCGAGGAAATTCTCCTCTTCTATCGCAACTACATCTCGTCGCGCTGGGTTGGATCGCAGTTGATCTTTCGAATTCATAAAGCATTGACAAAAAATGCACTAGCCGACTTAAATCAGCGTTTTGCGGACTTGCTGCGCGAGGGTCAAATCGCCCAGGGTGCTGCCCTGCCGCAGGAACGAAACCAGCCGGAGCTGGCCCATCTGCCGCGTTTGATTCTCACTCCGCATCGCCACGAGTTTGGCCGTTATCGTCAGCTAATCGACGCGATCAACCTGGCCGAGACGGCGTAGCGGTGCTCTGCGAAAGCCGAAGGCCGTTACTATATCGGGCGGTTCGGCGGTTATCGGCCGCCGCTACAATCATGCTGCTGGCCGCTCGGCCTTTTCGACGATGTAATCGTGGATCGAGTTGACCGTCTGCAATGCCTGGCCCGCGACTTCGGAGTTGGGCACGGCGACTCCGAAGATCTTCTCCATGCTCACCACCAGCTCAAGCGCGTCGATCGAATCGAGCCCGAGTCCGTCTGGCCCAAAGAGAGGAAGGTCATCCGCAATCTGATCCGACGTCGTTTGCAACATCAGGTTGGTGACCAGCATCTCTTTGATTTGGGCGCGAAGATCGGTTTCGGACATTGGTTCGAGATTTTAGGACCCATGCTTAGACGAAATGCAGGCGGATGTCATCGGATAAATCCGAGTTCGAGGCAGGTCTTGCCTGCGGGCAAAACACCAAGCCTCGACCCTCGAGAGACGACGATGCCGCCCGCTTAAACTTCTCGCGAAGTCGGGTCCTCTGGCGCCGGCTTTGCGCTTGGCGGCGAAACTTCCCGCGCCGTCGGGGCATTGTCGATCCGGGGCACAGTCGCATCCGCCTGACGAACGTCCGGCTTCGGCGGAGTCGCGTTGCCTGCGTTGTGCAGCTCGTCGCTGAACTCGTCTTTCGCCTTTTGGAATTCGCGCACCGCCTGTCCCATCCCTTTGGCCAGTTCCGGCAACTTCTTCGCGCCAAAGAGCACGAGGATGATCAGCAGGATGATGATCAGGTCCGGTCCGCCGAAGTTGGACAACAAGGCGAGCAGATTCATAACAAACTCGAAGATCGGACGATCCGTTTCGGTTGCAAGACATTTCCCGGTGCGCTCGCCTCGACCGCCGGCCTAGGTTCGGGCCCGTTGCCGTCCCGCTTCATTCCTGTGCCAGGCACAACGCAGGTCGGCACACTTGCTCAAGGCAAATAGACTCTGCCCGACGAACATTCCGGAGGGACGCGAAGCATCGCCCTCCGAGGCGGCCTCAAATCACACGTCGTAATACATCTGGAACTCGTACGGGTGCGGACGAAGCCGCAGGGCGTCGTATTCCTTTTGCTTCATCTCGATCCAGTTATTGATGAAGTCGGCGTTGAAGACATCGCCGCGGAGGAGAAACGCATGGTCGTTCTCCAGCGCCGCGATCGCTCCGCCTAACGAATCTGGCACACTCGGGACGCTCGCCAGTTCTTCCGGCGGAAGTTCGTAGAGATTCTTGTCCAGCGGATCGCCAGGATCGATCCGGTTCTGGATTCCATCGAGACCCGCGAGGAGGAGCGCGGCGAAGGCGACATAGGGGTTGGCCGCCGCGTCGGGAGGTACGGAACTCGATGCGCTTCGTCTTCGGATTCGCCGAATACGTCGGGATGCGGATGGCCGCCGATCGGTTGCGCGCGGAGTAGGCCAGGTTCACCGGTGCCTCGAATCCGGGCACGAGCCGCTTGTAGCTGTTGGTGGTCGGGTTCGTTATGCAGGTCAAGGCCGGGGCGTGTTTCAGAACTCCGCCGATGAAAAAGAGCGCCATATCGCTCAAGCCCGCGTAGCCGTTCCCGGCGAAGAGCGGCTTGCCATCCTTCCAAAGCGACATGTGGGTATGCATGCCCGAACCGTTGTCGCCGAAGAGCGGCTTCGGCATGAAGGTCACCGTCTTGTTGTGCTTCCGCGCGACGTTGCGGACGATGTATTTGTAGTACTGCATGTAATCGCCCATCGTCTTGAGCGGCGCGAACCGGATATCAATTTCGGCCTGGCCGGCAGTCGCGACTTCGTGGTGCTGGCGCTCGATCGGGATGCCGGCTTTCTCAAGCTCAAGGCACATTTCGCTGCGGATATCCTGCAACGTATCCAAGGGGGCGACCGGGAAATAACCTTCCTTCGTCCGGATTTTGTAGCCGAGGTTTGGAAATTCTTCCCGCCCGCTGTTCCAATGTCCCTCGGTGCTGTCCACCGAGTAGGCGCAACTGTTCCCGGCGTTATCGAAACGCACGTCGTCGAAGATGAAAAATTCCGCCTCCGGTCCGAAGAACGCCGTGTCGGCAATGCCGGTGCTCTGCAGATACGCCTCCGCTTTTTCCGCGACTCCGCGCGGATCACGGTTGTAAGGCTCGCGCGTGATCGGCTCGACGATTGTACAGATGAGGCTGAGCGTCGCCTCGGCATTGAAAATATCGATCCAGGCCGTCGTCGAATCGGGGATGACGAGCATGTCGGAGGCGTTGATCACCTTCCAACCGCGGATGCTCGAGCCGTCAAAGCCCAGACCTTCGGTAAAAATGTCCTCGTTGTACTCGGTGAGGGTGGTGGTGAAATGCTGCCAGGCACCGGGCAGATCGGTGAATTTGAAATCCACGAGTTTGACCTCGTGGTCTTTGATCATTTTGCTGACGTCGGATGGAGTTTTCTTGTTGTTAGGCATGGGTGATGATGGTGGGTCGGCGTTGAAGCGTTGAAAGAGTTGAAGCGTTACAGCGGCATGATCGCTCTCCGCTGTAACGCTTCACCGCTTTATCGCTTCAACGCACTACACCGCCTTTTCCCCAATCTCCTCCGTCCGGATCCGTACCGCGTGCTCGACGGGGAGCACAAAAACCTTTCCGTCGCCGATCTTGCCGGTCTTCGCCGCGTTCACGACCACGCTCACCGCCTTGTCCACCATGTCGTCCGCCAGCACTACTTCCACTTTCACCTTCGGTAAAAAATCGACCGTGTATTCGCTCCCGCGATAAATTTCCGTGTGCCCTTTCTGGCGTCCAAAGCCCTTCACTTCCGTCACCGTCATGCCCTCGATGCCGAGTTCGGCCAGGGCTTCCTTCACCTCCTCGAGTTTAAACGGCTTGATGATCGCTTCGAGTTTTTTCATAGGCTTTACAGTGGTGGTGTCCGACGGATTTTCAAACGGACTCGCAGTAGAGAATCAGAGATCGCGGGTGGAGCGCAAGCGCTGATTTGTTGCCGCGACTGACGCGAAGTTTATAGTGACGGTGCATGCCGTCCGATTCCTTCGTTCATCTCCATCTGCATACCGAGTACTCGCTTCTCGACGGAGCGGTGCGGATGAAGGAGCTGATGAAAAAAGCCGCCGAAATGGAGATGCCGGCGGTCGCGATTACCGATCATGGCAACCTGCATGGGGCGATTGAATTTTACCAGGCTGCGACCGAGGCGGGGATCAAGCCGATCATCGGCGTGGAGGCTTACATGGCGCCGGGTTCGATCAAGGATCGGCCGAATTCGCAGCGCGATGCCGCTTATCATTTTACGCTCCTCGCGCGCGATGAGACCGGTTACCAGAATCTCGTCAGGCTGATGTCGACGGCACATCTCGAGGGGATGCATTACAAGCCGCGGATCGATCGCGAACTGCTTGCCGCACACTCGGAAGGGTTGATCGGGATGAGCGCCTGCCTCAAGGGCGAGATCAATATGGCGATCCAGGCCGATCAGCTCGACAAAGCGCGAGCGAGTGCGGCGACCTTTCGCGACATCCTCGGGGCGGAAAATTTCTTTCTCGAACTGCACGACCATGGGCTGGAGGTGCAGCGAAAATGCAATCGCGTCTTGCCGCAAATCGGGCGCGAATTCGGGCTCGGGTTGGTGGCGGCGAACGACGTTCACTTTCTCGAACGGAGCCATCACGAAGCGCATGACGTTATGATCTGCATCGGCACCGGCAAGATGGTGCAGGACGAAAAACGGATGCGTTATGTGCCGGAACTTTATTTCAAGAGCCCGGAGGAGATGCGCGGACTTTTCCCGGATCATCTGGAAGCGATTTCCAACACCCTTTCGATCGCCGAACGCTGTAACCTGAAGCTGGAATTTGGCACCTCAAAGTTCCCAGAATACGAGGCGCCGAAAGGCAAGACGCGCCGAGAATATCTGCGCGAACTCTGCGAAACCGGGTTGCGAAAACGCTATGGCGAGCGCGCTACGAACGACCCCGATCTGCGCGCGCGCCTGACGAAAGAACTGGAGGTCATCGAGAAGACGGGGTTCGTCAGCTACTTCCTCATTGTTTGGGATTTCATTCATTTCGCCAAGCAGCGTGGCATTCCGGTCGGGCCGGGACGCGGCTCGGCCGCAGGTTCGCTCATTGCCTATGTGCTCGAGATTACCGACATCGACCCGCTTCAGTTTGGCCTGCTCTTTGAGCGTTTCCTCAATCCCGAGCGCGTTTCGCCACCAGATATCGACGTCGATTTTTGCGAATCGCGCCGGGGCGAAGTGCTCGAATACGTCCGCCAAAAGTACGGCGAACGCCGCGTCTCGCAGATTATCACCTTCGGAAAACTGAAGGCGAAAAGCGTGGTCCGCGATGTCGGCCGCGTCATGGGCCTGAGCTACGGCGACTGCGACCGAATCGCGAAAATGATCCCTAACGAGTTGAATATCACTCTCGCGGCCGCCGCGGAAAAAACGCCGGACCTGAAGAAGGCGATCGAGACCGAACCGGCCACCCGCCAGCTTTGGGAATACGCTGGTCTGCTCGAAGGTCTTTCGCGCAATGCCGGAGTGCATGCCGCCGGGGTCGTGATTGCGGATCGCGATCTTTCCGAATACGTCCCGCTCTGTCGCGATTCGAAGGGAAACGATGTCGTTAGTCAGTACGCGATGGGACCGTTGAACGATCTTGGTCTACTCAAGATGGATTTCCTCGGGTTGAAGACGCTGACCGTGATCGAGGACACGATTGCGCTCATCCACCAGCGTGAACCGGACTTCTCGCTCAAGGACATCCCGTTGGATGACGGCGCCAGTTTCGCCCTCTACAACCGGGGTGAAACGATCGGCCTTTTTCAAATGGAATCGGGCGGCATGACGAGCGTCTCGAAGCAGCTCGACGTGCAGAAGTTCGACGACATCATGGCCTTGATTGCGCTTTATCGCCCCGGCCCGATGGACCTGATCGGCGATTACATCAAGCGCAAAAAAGGCCTGACGAAAATCAGGTACGAGCATCCGCTCCTCCAGGAAATCTGCGCGGACACCTACGGCATCATGATCTACCAGGAACAGGTCATGGCGGCGGCCAATCGGCTGGCCGGCTATTCGTTAGGCCAGTCCGATCTTCTGCGGCGCGCGATGGGAAAAAAGGACAAGGGCAAGATGGCGAAGGAGCGCGCCAGCTTTGTCGAAGGTTGCGCGCAGACGAACAAGATTCCGGAGAAGAAGGCGAACGCGATTTTCGATTTGCTGGAGAAATTCGCCGGCTACGGATTCAACAAGAGCCACAGCGCTGCCTACGGGGTGATCAGCTATCAGACCGCCTATTTGAAGGCGCATTACCCGGTCGAGTTCATGGCCGGATTATTGAGCAACGAAATCAACAACACCGACAAGATTTCGGTCTTCGTCGGCGAATGTAAACGGATGGGCATCCCGATTCTCCCGCCGGATATGAACCGGAGCGGGCTGAAGTTTGTCCCGGAGGGACGTGCTTCCGCACGTCCACTCTCGGAAGCGTCGCCCGGAGAAGAACCGGGACGTGCAGAAGCACGTCCCTCCGAAGCCATCCGTTACGGGCTGGCCGCGATCAAGAATGTAGGAGAAGGCGCGATGGCGGCCGCCATCGCGGAGCGGGAGCGGGGAGGGGACTTCGTTTCGCTCGAGGATTTTTGCAGCCGAATCGATTCGCGGCTCGCGAACCGCAAGATCATCGAAAGTCTGGTCAAAGCTGGCGCCTTCGATTTCCTCGGACGCGATCGTGCGGAGCTCTTCGCTTGCATCGAAGAAACGCTCGCCTCGGCCGCCGCCTCACATCGCGATCGCGCCGCCGGCCAGGTTTCCCTCTTCGACGATCTCCCGCGCACGAGCGGGTCGCGCCTGGACCGGGCCTTTGTGCCATGGGGCGAGCGCGAGAAATTGTCCTTCGAAAAAGAGCTGCTCGGTTTCTACGTCACCGGCCATCCGCTCGACGCCTATGCGCATCTTTTCGCCGCCGGAAAATATCAAACCATCGCGTCGTTAGGCGAGCTGGACGATCGCGCGAGCTTCACGATTGCCGGCGCGATCGTGCAGGTCGAGCGTAAGTTCACCAAAAAGGAAGGCAAACCGTTCGCCGTCGTCTTTATCGAAGATCTGACCGGCACACTCGAGGTCGTGCTTTGGAATGAAACCTACGTCCCGGTTTCGAACGCACTCGAACCCGGCGTCGTTCTCGCGATTCGCGGCACGCTCGACAAGCGCGAAGACAACGTTCGCGCCACGGCGCAGAAGGTGAAGGTACTGAAATCTGAGGCGACTTCGCCTAACGCCACCAACGGCAACCACAATGGAAATAGCTCATCGTGCAGAGAAAATGGCGTAACTGTAACGCTTCGTTTTGCGCCCGGGGCCGCTGCCACCGAACTCCGCAAAGTGCGGGAGATTCTCGCTTCCTCACCGGGTTCGCAACCGGTCATGCTGATGATGACGAGCCGCGATGGCGAAACCGTGGGGATCGCGGCGGGCGACACCTGCCGGATCGAGCTAACCCCGGCGCTCGAGCAACGGCTCGCACCGTGGCTTTAGGGAAACCGTCAGGTCGCTTAGCTGCCAGGCTTCTCGACCTGCTGGTGCATTTTGCCGCACCCGGATTTTAGCTGTGCGTATTGCTCGGATGAGAGGACGCCTTTCGCTTCCTGGAAAAACTTCTCCATGCTCCCTTTCGTGCAGCCGTCTTTCTCGCAACGGGCCTGGAAGGCATCCAGTTTCGTTTTTTGATCCGGCGTCAGGTCGAGCGTCGCGTAGATCTGCGAGCACTGCTTTTTGCCGGCCTTGGTCGCGCAACAAGCCATGTCGCCGGCAAAGACGGAGGATGTGGCCAGGGTGACGGTCGCGATTAAGGAGAAGACGGCGAGTTTGATCATGGTGCGTTTTAGACAGGTCCGCTTGGTTTGTGTTCAATTGAGCAGGCTAGCAGAGCCTGGACATGCGGAAGCATGTCCCTCCGAAGGGACGCGCTTCCGCGCGTCCACCCCCGCGCCCGCCGCCGACGGTCTCGATTCACGTGACACGCTGCACTAGGGGGTCGTGAAGGTCATCGACCCGGCTTTCACATCGACCCGGATCGTCTGGCCCTCATGGATTTTTCCCTCGAGGATCTGAAGACTGAGCGGATCGAGGATTTCCTTTTGAATTGCGCGTTTGAGCGGCCGGGCACCGTAAACCGGGTCGTAACCTTCGTGTGCGATCCGTTCCTTCGCCGCATCGGTTAGCTCGAGGGTGATCTTCTGGCTCTCCAGGCGTTTCGTTAGGCGGCGGAGCTGGATCTCGACGATCTGCTTCAGGTCATCGTCGTTCAGCCGATCGAAGATGATGATCTCATCGATTCGGTTCAAAAACTCCGGTCGAAAATGCTGCCGCAACGCCTCCAACACCAGCCGCGACCGTTCTTCGCGCGAGACTTCTCCCGTGATAAACTGGGAGCCGATGTTCGAGGTCATGATGATAACAGTGTTTTTGAAATCGACCGTGCGCCCCTGGCCATCGGTGATGCGACCATCGTCGAGCACTTGCAGCAGCACGTTAAACACGTCGTGGTGAGCCTTCTCGATTTCGTCGAAGAGGATGACCGAATACGGCTTGCGCCGGACGGCTTCGCTCAACTGTCCGCCCTCCTCGTAACCGACGTAGCCGGGCGGTGCGCCGATCAGTCGCGCGACGGTGTGCTTCTCCATGTATTCGCTCATGTCGATGCGGATCATGGCGTTCTCGTCGTCGAACAAAAACTCCGCGAGAGCGCGCGACAGCTCCGTTTTGCCGACACCCGTTGGGCCAAGAAAAATGAAAGAGCCGATCGGGCGATTCTCGTCCTGCAGACCGGCGCGCGCGCGCCTCACGGCATTCGAAACCGCGACGATCGCTTCGTGCTGGCCGATGACACGCTGCATCAGGCGCTCTTCCATTTTCACCAGCTTCTCGCGCTCGCCTTCCTGCAGGCGCGAGACCGGGATGTGCGTCCAACTCGAAACGACCTCGGCGATGTCTTCCTCGGTCACTTCCTCGCGGAGGAGGCGCGGCTTTTTGTCGGTCGCTTCTTTCTCTGCAATCTCGCGCAGTTTCTTTTCCAGCTCGGGAATGCGGCCGTATTGGATTTCACTCGCTTTGCCCAATTCTCCGCGGCGTTGCGCGCGTTCGAGTTCGGTGCGAGCGGTGTCGAGTTCTTCCTTTACTTTCGCCTGAGCGTCGATCTCCGATTTCTCTTTTTGCCACTCGGCCTTCATCCCGCCCGACTTTTCTTTCAGGCTCGCCAAGTCCTTTTCCAGCTTCGTCAGGCGCTCTTTGCTCGCCCGGTCTTTTTCCTTTCTTAACGCCTGCCTTTCCATTTCGAGCTGCATGATCTCGCGCTCGATCACGTCGATCTCCGTCGGCATGGAATCGAGCTCGATTTTCAGGCGCGAGGCTGCCTCATCGACGAGGTCGACCGCTTTATCCGGAAGAAAGCGATCGCTGATGTAGCGATGCGAGAGGATCGCAGCCGCGACCAGTGCCGCGTCGCGAATGCGCACGCCGTGATGCACTTCGTAGCGTTCCTTCAATCCGCGCAGAATCGCAATCGTGTCCTCCACGCTCGGCTCATCCACCATCACTGGCTGGAAGCGCCGTTCCAACGCCGCATCTTTCTCGATGTATTTGCGGTATTCGTTCAGCGTCGTCGCGCCGATCGTGCGCAACTCGCCGCGGGCCAGTTGCGGTTTGAGCAAATTCGAGGCATCAACCGAGCCCTCCGCCGCGCCCGCTCCGACGATCGTGTGCAGCTCGTCGATGAACAAAATGACCTGCCCTTCCGAGTCAGTCACTTCTTTGAGGAACGCTTTGAGCCGGTCCTCAAATTCGCCACGAAACTTTGCGCCTGCGACCATCGCGCCAATGTCCATCGCGATCAGCTTCTTGTTCTTGAGCGACTCCGGGACGTCGCCGGAAATAATCCGGCGGGCCAATCCTTCGACGATCGCCGTTTTGCCCACTCCCGGCTCGCCGATTAACACCGGATTGTTTTTCGTCCGGCGCGAGAGGACCTGCATGACGCGACGGATTTCGTTATCCCGCCCAATGACCGGATCGATCTTTCCCCGGCGCGCCATCTCTGTCAGGTCGCGTCCGTACTTTTCCAGCGTCTGATATTTGCCCTCGGGATTTTGATCGGTCACGCGCTGCGAACCGCGCACCTGCTGGAGCGCCTGCATCAGCTTGTCGCGCGTCACACCCATCTCCTGCAAGGCGCGGGCGGCCGGAACTTTCGCATTCGTTAGGGCGAGAAGATAATGTTCCGCGCTGACGAACTCGTCCTTCAGTTTCGCCATTTCCTTCTCCGCGCCGTCGAGCACACTGCGCAGATCATTGCCGAGGCGATGATCGATATTGCCGCCGGTAATGCGGGGCAATTTCTGGAGTGCGGCGCGCAGTCGCTCGCGCAGCGCCTCCGCCGGCAGGCCCATCTTTTCGAGCAACGGGCGGGTGATTCCTTCGGCTTGATCGAGCAACGCGAGGAGGAAATGCTCGTTTGTAATCTCCTGCTGATGGAACTCCGAGGCGACATCCTGCGATGTCTGGACCGCCTCCTGCATTTTTTGCGTAAACTTATCGATGCGCATAGAGCAGACTATAAGGCTGCGATCAGCCCCGCAATCATGCGATGTTTCCTAAGCTCTCGAAAATGAGTCGCGAGCCGGTGTTTCTATTCGTGCATGGAAAAGAGGAGCATAGCCTTCGGTGCAGGGAAGTCGCGGAAACGGCGCCGAAGTAGGAGGGAATACTGCTGCTCGTCATTGCCAGAGCGATCGTGCTTGTTTGCGCCTGGCTGGCCTGGCGCTACACCGAATCGACTCAGGAGGTTGCCCGTTCTAATGCCGAGCGCAAGATGCAGAGGCTGCTCTACGAGCACGACACCAAATATTTCGCCACGAGTCTCAGCCCAAAGGGTTTGCCCGGTTATCCACCCAACCACCAGAAATACGTAATCGCCAGCCTAACGAAACTGGCGTCCCGACCGCGCAGGTTAAGCTGGCTGGCTCGGTCTCATGTGGTTCCGATGCGGGTGCCCAGGATCCGAAGGCGCACTTTACTTCTCATGTCGTCTATCCCGCGGATGCGCATTTCTACCTCGACATCGCGCGCCGGAATGGTCTCTGGCAGATCGACCTTTTCTCCTTTGGATGACAGGACAAACCCTCACCGCGTCCGGCGCCATCGTTATGACTCCGGGTGAACCCGAGCCGCTCTGGCTCGAATCGATCCCCGATCGGGAACCATGGCGTTGGGGGGCGAGACGCGATCCGATTCATCAGGTTCTTCATCTTCCTCGGGGAGGTAGTCCTCCTCGCGTGCGGCGCCATGGGAGTGGGCATCGGGAATCGCCGATGCCTGGAAAGTCGATCACATCGCCTGGAGTTTGGCGCCGCGGGGCTCTAGCCACCACGCTCGTTCTCGGCGAACTGGCGCGGGATCAAATATCGATTCGCACCAACTTCAAACGACCGGCTGCGCCACTCTTGATTGTTATGGAAGACTGGGGACAGGAATAGTGTCGCGCGATCAACCCTAATAATTCCTTGTTCGCCCTGCCGTCTACTGGAGGCGATTTCAGCAGGGCGCGCCACGAGCCATCCGCCGCTTTTTCCAAACGACTGACTCGGGCATGCGGCTTTACTTTGACCTGAATAATTTTCAAACCGGTGCGGGGCACTCCAACCGATGGAATCGTCTTCGAAAGAAGGAAGCCTTCATGGTGGGCATTCCGACGCCGGGCGTGACTAGCGTACGTCATCGGCTCTGCGCTTCAAAAGCGACTGAGAACACGCCGGCCGTTGCCACATGGGCGATCTTGCTGGAATGCCCTTCGAATTGTCAATTCCTTTGAAGTCGACCGGCTGGCACCCATTGGTTCATATTGAAAATAATGTCAACATTCGAAGCAACCGACTTTTACCATCTCGATGAATTGCTGACGGCGGAGGAGCGCCTCATTCGGGACCGCGTGCGCGGGTGGGTGAGCGAGCGCTTCCTACCGATGATCGTGCAGCACTATCGGGACGGTACTTTTCCGCTGGGACTCGTGCCGGAGCTCGCCGAGCTCGGCGTCTTTGGTCCGGCGATCAAGGGCCATGGTTGCGCCGGGCTGGGGAGCGTCGCTGCCGGACTCATCATGCAGGAACTCGAACGCGGCGATAGCGGCCTGCGCACCTTCGCCTCCGTCCAGGGCTCGCTGGCCATGACGGCGATCGACCTCTTCGGATCGGAAGAACAAAAGGCGCGCTGGCTGCCCGCAATGGCACGGGGGAGCAAACTCGGTTGCTTTGCTCTCACCGAGCCCGACTTCGGTTCTAACCCGGCGGGCCTGTGCTGTCGGGCGGAAAGGAGCAGTAATGGTTATCGCCTGAATGGAGTGAAGAAATGGATTGGAAACGGCACGATTGCGGATGTCGCGGTGATTTGGGCCAAGGTTGACAACGGAGCCAGGAAGGAAGCGGAAAGCGCGAAAGCTATTCGCGGCTTCCTCGTCGAAAAGGGGACTCCGGGCTTCACGGCTACACTTATTGAAGGCAAGCTCTCGCTCCGCGCGGCGCTGACCGCACAACTCGAATGCAACGACTGTCTTGTGCCAGAGAGCGCTCTGCTACCCGGAAGCGAAGGACTGCGCTCGCCCCTGTCTTGTCTTAACCATGCGCGCTACGGCATCGCCTGGGGCGCGATCGGCGCCGCCATGGCATGCTATGATGAGGCACGGCAATACGCGATGCGGCGGGTTCAATTCGGCCGTCCCATTGCGAGCTTTCAGCTCGTCCAGGAAAAACTGGCGCGCATGCTTACCGAGATCACGAAGGCTCAGCTGCTGGCGCATCGGCTGGCGCAATTGAAAGACGCCGACAGCGCAAAGCACTTTCATGTCTCAATGGCGAAGATGAATAATGTCGAGATGGCGCTCGATATTGCCCGCGCCGCGCGCGATATCCTTGGCGGCGTCGGAATCCTCGATGATTACCAATGCTTTCGGCAAATGTGCAATCTGGAGAGTGTCAAGACCTATGAGGGCACCCATGACATTCATCTGCTGGTGCTTGGTCAGGAGATCACTGGTATCCCTGCCTTCGTTACCTGATTGCCGCTAGTATTCGCAACGATCCTCGACAAAGCGCCTGTTGCCGGCCAAGCAACGTCCGGGCAGCTTGACTCACGGCAACTCTTATCAGATCTCGGGCACGCAATTCAACGGCCTGTCTTGTGGTCCGATTATGGCGATGACGCCACCACGGCCGGAAATTACGCGATCCTGGCGTGGGGTTTTAACGATGTCATCGTGCAAAGCAGGTTTGGAGGGCAGAAACGCCGGGCCATGGGCATTCGCAGAAAAACGTCTTTGCAATTTGCTGCGCTGCAGAGAAAAGGGCACAGATTGCTCTATGCCGAAAACGAAGACATCTCCTGCTCTCGTTAGCGTTGTAATGGGGAGTGCGTCCGATTGGGAGACGATGCAGCATTGCGTGGCACTGCTCGACGGACTCGGCGTACCTAACGAACATCGGATCGTCTCGGCGCATCGCACGCCGGATTTGATGGCAAGATTTGCCCGTGAAGCGGTGGAGCGGGGTGTGCAGGTGATTATCGCGGGGGCAGGCGGCGCGGCGCACCTCCCGGGGATGATCGCGGCGCAGACCTGGCTGCCGGTGCTCGGTGTGCCAGTGGAGTCGCGCGCGCTGAAGGGACTCGATTCGCTCCTCTCGATCGCGCAAATGCCGGCCGGAGTCGCGGTCGGCACGCTTGCGATCGGCAAGGCCGGAGCGAAGAATGCCGCCTTGCTCGCCGCCAGCATCGTTGGGTTGCACGACGCCAAGGTGAAGGCCGCGGTACAGCAATTTCGCGCGCGCCAGACGAAATCGGTCCTCGCTCAAAAGCTGCCATGAGGCGCGACCAGCCGCTTCTTCCCGGGGCGACGATTGGTGTCATGGGCGGTGGGCAGCTCGGTCGCATGTTCGCCATCGCGGCCCGCCGGATGGGTTATCGCGTCCACACATTTTCTCCCGAGAAGGACGGGCCGGCCGCACAACTCTCCGATCAGGCGACGGCCGCCGGTTACGACGATGAAGAAGCTGTAACGAATTTTGCGTGCGCGATCGACGTCCTTACCTTTGAGTTCGAAAACATTCCAGCGGCAACGATCGAGTGGGCGTCGCGCGGGCGAATTGTCAGGCCGCGCGGCGAGATCCTCCTCATCGCGCAAAACCGGCTGCGTGAAAAAGAGTTTCTTTCCGGCGCGGGATTTCCGATCGCACCGTTTCGTCGCGTTGCGAACGCGACTGACCTGACGAGCGCGGTGGAAACAATCGGGCGGCCGGCCATTTTGAAAGGCGCGGCCTTCGGTTACGACGGCAAAGGTCAGCAACGAATCGATCCGGCGACCGATCTCGCGACGGCCTGGGCGGGACGCGAGGACGAAGTTTGCGTGCTGGAGAGTGTGATTGATTTCGAGAAGGAAATTTCGGTCATCGTCGCGCGCGGCTCCGATGGCGCGACGGCCGTCTTCCCGGTTTGCGAAAACATTCATCGCAACCACATCCTCGATCTTACACTCGCGCCGGCGCGAATCGAAGAGCGAGTCGCGCGCACCGCGTGCGAGCTGGCCTGCGAGGTTGCGGCCAGTCTCGATCTCGTGGGGTTGCTGGCGGTCGAAATGTTTTTGAAACGCGACGGCGGGTTGATCATCAACGAGCTCGCGCCCCGACCGCATAACTCCGGGCATTGGACGATCGAAGGCTGTATCACAAGTCAGTTCGAGCAGCAGGTCCGGGTGGTCTGCGGGCTGTCGTTAGGCGCAACCGGACTCTTGCGGCCGACCGCGATGGTCAATCTGCTCGGGGACGTCTGGAGTCGCGGCGAACCGCACTGGCCCGGTGCGCTGGCGGTGCCGAACGTGCATCTGCATCTTTACGGCAAGCGACAGCCGCGCCCCGGACGCAAGATGGGGCACCTGACCGCCGTGGCCGAAACGCCCGATGCAGCTGCGGCGAGCGCACTGCGCGCCCGCGAACGGCTGCTCACTGATTAAAGTGAAAACCGAAATCGCGCAGACGGACACGCCTAACGAGAAGGCTGACGCCGTGGCCCGTGCGGTCGCGCTCCTGCGCGCCGGCGAAGTCGTCGCGCTGCCGACCGAGACCGTTTACGGCCTGGCGGCTGACGCACTCTCCGCCAAGGCGGTGGTGAAGATTTTCGAGACGAAGGAGCGTCCGCGTTTCGACCCGCTGATTGTTCACCTGCCGAAACCGGACTGGCTGGAGCGCGTCGCCGTGATCGAGGAGGGATCGCGCGCTCTGATCGAGAAGTTGATCGCTGCTTTCTGGCCCGGTCCCCTGACGATTGTCATGCCTCGGACCGAAATCATTCCCTCGATCGTGACCGCTGGCCTAACGACCGTGGCAGTGCGGATGAGCGCGCATCCACTGTTTTCGGAAGTGGTGCAGGCCTTTGGCCGGCCATTGGCCGCGCCGAGCGCGAATCGTTTCGGACGTATCAGTCCAACCTCCGCGGCCGACGTGGCGGAAGAATTGTTCGGGCGGATTCCGCTGATTGTGGATGGCGGCGCGACCCAACATGGCATCGAATCGACGGTAATCTCACCGCACGGCGGCAGAATCGAAGTGCTGCGCTCGGGACCGATCACGCGCGAAGAGTTGGCGAAGTTTGGCGAAGTCCGCCGCCGCCTATTGGGCGCTACGGAATCGCCGGGGCAATTGCCGTCGCATTATCGCCCGCAAACTCCGCTTGTGATCACGGAGGACATCACGGCGATCGCGGTCCCGCGGGGGAAGCGTTACGGCGCGTTGCTCTGGGGCGATGCACCCTTCTCGGAGACGTTCGTCGAATCACGCCGGCTAAGCACGAAAGGGGATCTGTGCGAAGCGGCTGCAAATCTTTTCCGTCAACTACGCGAGCTCGATCGGGCGCGCCTGGATTGCATCGTGGCCGAGGCGTTGCCCGAGGAAGGCTTGGGCGTGGCGATGATGGATCGCCTGCGCCGCGCTGCGCACGCCGGGGAGGTGCGATAACCTGGGAGGGCGCCGCGTTGTTGGCGCCTTGCTGGAGCGTCGTTAGGCAGCGGGTGCCCTGGTCGACGTCCGGAGAAACCACGGCGCATTTCCCTCCAAAGCGAGTCGCGTTCCTAGCCTTGATGCGCCAGGCAGGCGCGGATGAAGCCGCTGAAGAGCGGATGCGGGTTGTTCGGCTTGCTCTGGAATTCCGGGTGATACTGGCAGGCGAGAAAGAACGGATGCCCCTTCAACTCGATCAACTCCGCGAGCAAGCCGTCGGGCGAGGTGCCGCTGATAAGGAATCCTTTTTCCTCCATCTGCTGCCGGTATTTCATGTTGAACTCGTAGCGGTGCCGATGCCGTTCGAGCACCTCGTCGTGCCTGTAAATTTTTTCTGCGAGCGTCCCGGGAACAATCTTGGTCGGCCACGTGCCGAGGCGCATGCTGCCGCCTTTCTTTTGAATGTTGCGTTGTTCATCGAGCAGGCAGATGACGGGCTCGGCCGAGTTTTGGTCGAACTCGCTGCTGTTGGCGGCAGCGATGCCGCAGACGTTGCGCGCAAACTCGATCGTCGCGACCTGCATGCCGAGGCAAAGACCGAGGTACGGGAGGTTGTGTTCGCGCGCGAATTGCGCGGCGCGAATCTTTCCTTCCACTCCGCGCTCGCCAAACCCGCCGGGGATGAGCACACCGGCGACATCGGCGAGCTGGCTGTCGACCCCGTTCTCGAGCGTCTCGGCGTCGATCAGGCGCAGGTCGATCCCGCAATCGTGGCTGGCGGCGGCGTGGGTGAGCGACTCGTAAATGCTTTTGTAAGCGTCCTGCAGGTCGATGTATTTCCCGACGACGGCGATCTTGACCTGCTTCTTCGGGTTGATGACGCGACTAACGAACTTGCGCCAGTCGCTCAGGTCCGGCTCGGGCGCGTCAATGTGGAGCAACTGGCAGACGAGTTCATCGAGCCCTTCCTCGTGCAACATGAGGGGCATCTCGTAAATGGTGTGCGGCACGTCGCGCGCTTCGATCACCGCGTTCGGACGGACGTTGCCGAACATGGAAAGCTTTTGCCTAACGTCGGCGTCGAGCGGGCGTTCCGTGCGACAGATCAGGACCTGCGGCTGGAGACCAATCTCGCGCAGCTTGGCAATGCTTTGCTGGGTCGGCTTGGTCTTCAATTCGCCTGCCGCCCGGATGTAAGGGACGAGTGTGACGTGCATATCGACGACGTTCTCCGCGCCGACTTCGAGAATGAATTGCCGGATCGCTTCGAGAAACGGCAGACCTTCGATGTCGCCGACCGTGCCGCCGATTTCTGTGATGACAACGTCCACTTTTTCCGGGTCGGCCACCAGGCGGATGCGTGCCTTGATTTCGTCGGTCACATGCGGGATCACCTGCACCGTCTTGCCGAGGTAATCGCCGCGCCGTTCCTTCAGAATAACGGTCTCGTAGATCTGGCCGCTCGTCAGGTTGTTGTTCCGCGAGAGGACGCAGTTGGTGAAGCGTTCGTAATGGCCGAGATCGAGATCAGTCTCCGCGCCATCGTTCAGGACGTAAACTTCGCCATGCTGAAACGGGTTCATCGTCCCGGGATCTACGTTCAGATAAGGGTCGAACTTTTGCAGGAGAACCCGCTGCCCGCGCAACTCGAGCAGGGTGCCGAGGGACGCGGCGGCGAGGCCTTTGCCTAACGAACTCACCACCCCGCCGGTTACAAAAATATATTTCATCGAGAACGAGACTGGCGCGGTCGGCGCGCGGGCGCGAGCAGCTGGCGCTCGATCGCCCGGGCGTCGTCCGGCGTATCTACTCCGGGCGAGCCGCTTTTGGTGACGACCACGTGAATGCTTACGCCATTCTCCAGCGCGCGCAATTGCTCGAGCTCTTCCGCTTTTTCCAGCGGCGTCGGTCGCCAGCGCACGAAACGCAAAAGCAGATCGCGCCGATAACCGTAGATGCCCTGGTGCCGGAAATATCGCACCGGCGCAGTCGTGTCGCGGACATACGGAATCGCATGGCGCGAAAAGTATAGCGCGCGATTCTTGCCATCGAGGACGGCCTTTACCTGATGCGGGGATTGCGCCTCGGTCGGATCGGAGAATGGATGCACGGCAGTGATCATTTCGATCTTCGGGTCGCGCTGCATTTTTCTCGCCAGCTGGTTGATCAGCTTTGGATCGACCAGCGGCTCATCGCCCTGGATATTGATGATGTGGGAGATGCCACGCAGTTTCGCCGCGACTTCGGCGATGCGGTCCGTGCCGCTGGTGTGATCCGGACTCGTTAGGCTGATTTCCACGCCCCAGGTGAAGGCCGCTTTCGCGATGCGCATGTCGTCGGTCGCGATGATGACCGAATCGAGCATTGCCGCGCGGCGGCAGCGTTCCCAGACGTGCTGGAGCAACGGCTTGCCGGCGATCAGGTGGAGCGGCTTCCCCGGGAACCGAGTCGAGCCCCAACGGGCGGGAATGATGCCGACGATTTTTGTCACGGATGATCGCAGACTAACAGCGTGACGCGGTTTTTTTCAACTGGACGCGCAGCCGTAACGGATGCGAAGCAACGGCCGGGCTTTCCAGCGCTTCTCTCCGGAGGGACATGCTTCGGCATGTCCGGGCCAGGGTGGACTGATCGAGAAATCGCTCGTGCGACGACTAGGATGACTCGCCAAGGCCAAGGATGATGTCGGCCGCGGCAGATAAATTCTCCGCGACCCAATCGGGCTCGGCCTGCGTTTCATTCGCGCCGTAACCGGTCTTGACCAGGACCGTGCGCAGGCCGGCGTTGCGTCCGCATTCGATGTCGATCGCCTTGTCGCCGATGAAAAACGATCGCGCGAGATCGATGTTGTGGTCCCGTTGCGCTTCGAAGACCATGCCGGGGGCGGGCTTGCGCCGATTCGTCGCGAGGTCGGGCCGATCGGGACAAAAATAGACCGCGTCGAAAGTCGCGGGTAGAACCGCCCGCGCTACCTCCGCTTCGACGAGGCGATATTGCCTTTCGGTGAAATAGCCGCGCCCAATCCCGGCCTGATTTGAAATGACAATCAGCTTGAAGCCAGCTTCTTTCAGACGCACGAGGGCCTCCGGAACGCCGGAAAAAATTTGGACCTGATTCGGATCGGCGCAGTAGTTGACCTCGCGCATCAGCGTTCCGTCGCGATCGAGAAAGATCGCGGCCGCCGAGTCGTCAGGCGCCGCCGTCATTCTCGAGACTGGCGATCAATTCAGCTGGGGTGACAGTGGCCGTGCCAAGTTTCGCCACCACCACCGCGCTCGCGTGGTTGGCAATTTCCGCCGCCTCAATCGGCGACGCGCCGCAACAAAGAGCGAGGGTAAAGAGTGCGATCGCAGTGTCGCCCGCGCCCGACACGTCGAAGACCTGGCGCGCCTTGGTCGGGATGTGATGCGGCGCTTGGTTGCGCACGAGCAGCATCATGCCTTGCTCGCCCAGGGTGATGAGCAGCATCTGTGTGTCCCAGGCGGAGAGAAGTCGCACGCCCGCGGTCAGGAGCGCCTTGTCCTGCAGCGGCGGATCGACCGGATCGGTCACCGGAAAGCCCGCCGCCTGGAGCGCTTCGCTGCGATTCGGTTTAACCGCCGTCACCTTGCCCCAGTTCACTTCATGTTGTGGATTCGGATCGGCGGTCGCGATTTTGCCCGCCGCGCTCAGGTCGGTAGAAATTTGCCTAACGAGCCCGGAGTCGAGAAAGCCCTTGCCATAGTCCTCGAAGATGAAGCCGTCGAGCGTCGGCAGGACTTTGCGAAGACCGTCGGAGATTTGCGCAATCTGCTTTTCCGCCGGAGCGCGGATCTCTTCGCGATCGACTCGCACTACCTGTTGGTGCCGGGCGATGATGCGCGTTTTCACGATCGTGCGGAAATCGGGATCCTCCAGGACCAGACCGGTCTCGATATTCTGCGCCCGCAGCAAATCGAGCAACTGCCGGCCACTGGCATCGGTCCCGACCGTGCCAATGACCGAAACGCCGTTGGTAAATTCGCGCAGGTTGCGCGCGACGTTGGCCGCGCCACCCGGGTAAAATGATTCGCCCGTCACCTCGACCACGGGGACGGGCGCTTCGGGCGAAATGCGGCCAACCCTTCCCCAAACGAACTCATCCAACATGAGATCGCCCGCTACCGCGATGCGTTTGCCAGCGGCTCTTGCCAGAATTTCCTGCAACCGTTCCAGTTTCATGCGCGGAGGAACTGGTTAAAGTGACCGCTCCGCCAACGCCGAAAGAGGTTGCCGGGCGCAGGGAAAACGGCACGGTATCGCGATTTGTGCATGGTCGCGGTTCTGCATAGAGTGCCCAACTAATCCTGAATACCTTCTCGAAATCAATAGTCGAAGCTGCGGATGAGAGTATTTGCCAACCTAACCTTACTTAGCCTCCTGGCCGTGCTGCCGCTGACGGCGCCAGCCGTAGAGCCCCCGCGCAAGATCGACGTCAAGCGCCTTTCCAAAAACATTGACGACGTGGTGGTGCCGTTGCCCAACGAAATCTTCAGCGCCCTGAACAAGCTCGACAGCGTGAACTGGAAGGAATACGTGCGCAATGACAAGGGCACCAATTTCACCGAGCGCCCGCGCATCGCGCTCCTTCTCGGCACGGTAATCGCCGATGGCTTTATCGCCGTCCAGGCGGAGGACGCGCCGAGCGTGAAGGAAATCGGCCAGCGCGTTGTGAACCTGGCCAAGGGAATCGGAGTCGGCAATTCGATCGTGCCTCACGCCAAGGCAATCACCGAAGCGGCCGACCGGCGAAATTGGCCAGCGGTGCGCCAGGAACTGGACCGGACCCAAAATAGCGTGCAGCAGGCGATGAACGAAGTGCACGACGAAAAGCTTTCGCAACTCGTGAGCCTCGGCGGCTGGTTGCGCGGCACCCAGGTGCTGACCGCGGTGGTGGACCGCCATTTTTCGACCGACGGCGCGGAGCTTCTTCACCAGCCCGACCTGCTTGAGTATTTCCAGCGCAAACTGGCGACCATGCCGGAATTTGATTTGCCGGTCATCGCGCAAATCAAGAGTTCGTTGGTGGAAGTAAAGCCGCTGATCGAGACCGAACAACCGATCACGGCCGGGTCGGTGAAAAAGATTAACCAGATCACGGCGCGCCTCGATGGCGCGATCGTGACGCGCAACCAATAGCGGCCGATGCGTTCGTCCTCCTCCACCAGTCGCCGCGCTGCCGCCTTTCTTGGGGTACTGATTGCCCTGCAGGTTGCCGCATCGCGCGCTTCGGTCGACGATGCGCACTCCTTCGCGCTGCAAACGGCCGAGCCCTACGTCAAGCAAGGGTTCCAGGTCCGGGAAGACTACTGGGGCGGCGATCTTGGGGTGGGGGAGAAAAAAGCGGTCCGCCAGCAGCTTTTCAAAGGCAACGAGTACTGGTTCTGGATGGGGACCGAGGTCGAACAGGCGAAAATTTCGGTCCACATTTACGATAGCGATGGGAAGCTTTGCGAAGAACCCGATAGCTGGCAAAAAGGGCACTTCGCCGCGGCCCATTTGATCCCGAAGACGACGGGCAGCTACTTCATTATCGTCGCGGTGGAAAGTTCGCCGGAAGAGCGGACACACTGGGCGTTGGTTTACGGTTTTAGGTAGAGCGTTTGATCTCCTTCCAGACGCTTCGTTCTGCGAAGGGCGAGAGAGGGACACGCTCCTCGAGGGGGGCGTCCCATCCGCGTGCCGTCCCTGGGGCCACAGTCCCCCCAAGGAGCAAAGGCGCACCGTTTGACACTCTTCCCGGCAAAGCCGTATCCTCGCGGCTGATGGTTTCCCGACCGCGAGATGACTGAAACGCGAACCCTGCAATTTGAGAATGCACGGGCCGTGCAGTCGCTCTATGCCCACGATCTAAAGTTAATTAAGAACCTGGAGGAATCGCTCGGAGTGAAAGTCACGACGCGCGAAGGCTGGATCAAGGTAGAAGGCGAACCGACTCAGGTCGCCAAAGCCGAGCAGGTCTTTACCCAACTGGAAAGCGCGAGACAACGCGGAGTCGACATTCAGCGGCATGAATTCAACTACGCCCTTAACTCTGTGAACGAAGCACGCAATGACAGCCTGGGCGATCTGGTCGCGACCAAGATCCTGACCTCGGCGCGTAAACCAGCAATCGTCGCGCGCAGTCTGGGTCAGCGGAACTACGTCGAGGCGATCCAGAAACATGATGTCGTTTTCGGGATCGGCCCGGCCGGGACCGGCAAGACTTATCTCGCGGTCGCAATGGCTGTCGCTGCTTTGAAGAAGGAGCAGGTCGATCGCATCATCCTGACCCGACCGGCGGTCGAAGCCGGCGAGGCGCTCGGTTTTTTGCCGGGTGATTTGCAACAGAAAATCACCCCATACCTGCGTCCGCTCTACGATGCGCTGCACGACATGCTGGAGCCGGACGAACTGGAGCGCTATGTTGCTCGGGAGACGATCGAGATCGCGCCCCTCGCCTATATGCGTGGCCGCACCTTGAGCAACGCTTTCGTCATTCTTGATGAAGCGCAAAACACCACTACCGAACAGATGTTCATGCTCCTGACCCGGATTGGGCCGCGCTCGAAATGTGTCGTGACGGGCGACGGCACGCAGATCGACCTCCCGCCTAACAAACGCTCCGGATTGCTCGAGGCGCTCCAGGCATTGAAGAATGTGCCCGGGATCGGGTTCGTTTATTTCAATGACAAGGACGTCGTTAGGCACGATCTTGTCCGAGCCATCATCAATGCCTACCAGCAGCATCGTTCGCCGGCCAATACCGGCGGCGTGTCCCGTAAATAGTCATGTTTAAGTTTCTGCGCCGCACCCGCCTCGTGAAGCGAGGTCTTGCCTCGAGCAAGATCCGGCGCCGTCGCGCCTCGAATGAGATGCTGCGCAATCTCGAACACGCAACCTGGATGAAGGTGGCAATATTCGCCGCGTTTGTCGTCGGGCTGGCGGTCTTGATTTTCAGCGGTCAGCAACAGGAGCCAACGCGGATCTTTGTTTTCTCGCTTCTCATCCTCGCCACGGCCATAGCCCAGCTCTGGATGAACCAGCCGAATACGTTCCTGCGCAACTCGCGCGTATTTCTGGTTTTCGGCATCATCTATCTGCAACTGGCGATCACGAAACTGCTCATCGTCCTTTGCGAAAGCGGCGTCTTTGCCTGGCTCAAGCCGGAGACGGCCTGGCTGATCGCGCCCTATGCTTTCGCGCCGCTCATCCTCTGCGTGCTGCTTGGGAAAAATCACGGCCTCTACGGTGCGGTCTTTGTTAGTCTTTGGAGCAGCATCCTGGTGGCAAGAATCGATGCGCCGATGCTCTTCACCGGGCTCATCAGCGGCTTCACCGCGGTCTATCTCACCCAGCAGGTGCGCCGTCGCGGACGCCTGATTCGGGCTGGGCTGTACGTTGGCCTCGCCATCTGGCTGCTCTCCCTCACCTTTGGTCTCATTGGTCCGATCAATCTTTTCAATCCGGGCGCGACCGACTGGTCGATGATTGGAATCCAGAGCATGTTCGCGATCGGCAACGGCCTCGTGACCGCGATGGTCGTCGGCGGAGCGCTGCCAATTCTGGAGCAGCTTTTCCAGATCACGACCGATATTTCCTGGCTCGAAGCGTCGGACCTGAATCACCCGCTCCTGCGCCGGATGACAATCGAAGCGCCCGGCACTTATCATCACAGCCTGGTGGTCGCGAACCTTGCGGAATCAGCCGCCGAAGCGATCGGCGCGAACGCCACCCTTTGCCGCGTCTGCTCCTATTTCCACGACATCGGCAAACTGGTGAAGCCCGAGTATTTCACCGAGAACATGAACTTCGAGCGCAACCCGCACGACGATCTCGCCCCGACGATGAGTGCGCTCATCATCATCGCACACGTTAAGGAAGGCGTGGATCTCGCACTCAAGTACGGACTCAACCAGCAGGTCATCGACGTTATCCAGCAGCACCACGGCACGTCGTTGGTCTTCTATTTTTACAAACGCGCGCTGCAACAACTGGAGGATGCGCGGGCGGGCGGGAAGATCATGAAGATGCGCGAGGAAGACATCCCCGAAGTCTCGGAGGAAAGCTTCCGCTACAGCGGGCCAAAACCGCAGACGCGCGAGAGCGCCATCATCAGCCTGGCCGACATGGTGGAAAGCGCCTCGCGCTCGCTCGAGAAACCGACTCCGCAAAAGATCGAGCAGCTGGTGGCCGACCTGATCGATCAACGGCTGGCTGATCATCAGCTCGATGAGTGCGACCTGACCCTGCGCGACCTAAACAAAATTGCCGAGCGTTTCCGTTTTACGCTCATGAACATGCTGCATACTCGCATCGCGTATCCGAAGGAAGGCAAGGCAACCGCCGTGCGTGACGACGGAGCACGGCCCGACGTCATGGCCTTGACGAAACAACCAGCCTCCGCGCCCCCGGTCTCCGCCGCTTGAAGAGTGGACAAGCTCTGCGGCGGAAAAGTGGCGGCCATCACCAGCCGGCGTGTCCTTCGACGACGGAGCACCGAAGTCCGCTGATCTCACAAGGCGCGGGCGAACCACCTAACGCTGCACGAAGGGATTTACGCTGCCGTAGTCGGTCCGCAGTACGAAATGCCGGTGGAGTCCAAATGCTGCGGTCGTTAGGCGCGGATGGCGTCGGGATGTCGACCGTCTGCGAAACCATCCGGGACTGCGCGCTTGGACTGGAGGTGGCGAGGTTTCGTGTCACAAATTGGGCGGCAGGTTTAAATCGGACGCCACTCTCGCATGCGGAAGTACTGGCGGCCGGAGAGACGATCGCGGCGGAGTTCATCAGCCTGCCTGGCGCGGCGCTCCCGCCAGCAGCCGGTGCTTCCAGGAATGGATAGCCCCGCTTAATCAATCGGCGGATGGGCGCGCGGTTCGCGATCCTTCGTCGTCGCGGTGCTGGGCTGAGTGACAAACGGGCCGCCTTCCATTGGAGCGATGGAAGTGAACCCGACTTCGGGCATGTCGCTCGGTTTGCCTTCGAGCGGGAATTCCTTCCGCAACGGGAAGTAGGGATAACCGTCCCACATCAGGATGCGACGCAGGTCGGGATGATCCCTGAAACGCAGGCCCATCATGTCCCAGATCTCGCGCTCGTGCCAGTTCGCTGTCGGCCAGATGTCGGAGACGGTATCGACCGTTGGGTCATCTTCCGAGACCTTCAGCTTCAGACGCAGATGGGTCGCCGCGGACATCGAGTAAAGCTCGTAAACGATTTCAAAACGCGGCTCGTCTCCAAAGTTATCGATGCTTGTAATGTCGAGCAGATAATCGAAAGAAAGCTCGTCACGGCAGAACTGCGCCACCTCCCGGATGTCGCCGGCGTCGATGACAAATGTCGTCTCACCGCGAAACTCGATCTGCTCGCGGAGCTTTGATTCAAAATGCTTTCTCAGCGAGGTAAGAAGTTCCGGGCCAGTCATGGCAAAGGTATGAAAAGGAAAACACTAGGCTAATGCTTCGATCTCTTCGACGAGACGGGGTCTTTGCGAGGTGAAAGAGCGTTCACCGCTGATCTTTTCCTGCAATTTCATCAGGCCCTCGAGGAGTGCTTCCGGACGCGGCGGGCAGCCAGAGACATAAACGTCGACCGGGAGCAATCGATCGATGCCCTGGAGCACGGCATAGGAACGGTACATCCCGCCGCTCGAGGCGCAGGCGCCCATTGCGATGACCCATTTGGGTTCCGGCATTTGCTCGTAAATGCGCTTTACAGCGAGCGCCATCTTGTAGGTCACGGTGCCAGCCACGATCATGACGTCGCATTGCCGCGGCGAGAAACGCATCACTTCCGCACCGAAGCGGGCAATGTCGAAACGGGCGGAAGCCGTAGCCATGAGCTCGATCGCGCAGCAGGCCAGGCCCATTGGCATTGGCCAGAGCGAATTCTTGCGCATCCAATTCATGGCCGCATCGAGCCTGGTAAAGATGACATTCCCTTCGATCTTGGAATCGTAGGCTGCGGGGAGTTTTTCCCGATCCG